>CALBMM010000271.1 GCA_937896535.1 uncultured Pseudomonadota bacterium | reverse complement strand
GTGCAACCTGTGTCACCTCGACCAGTCGCTGCGCTGGACCCTCGACGCGCTCGCCGAGGGTTGGGGCGCGAAGATCGAGCCGGGCGACGACTGGTCGGACGCGTACGGCGAAGCGCTCGAGCTGCCGATGGTCGAGGTATGGCTGCAGCACGAGACCCCGATCGTGAGACTGGTGACGGCCGATGCGATCGCGCGCGCCCCCGAGCCACGGGCGTTCGCCGCCGAGCTCTTGTCGCTGCTGTCGGACCCGTATCCCAACAACCGCATGTTCGGGATGTTCGCGCTCGAGCGCGTGTTGGACCGGCGGCTCGAAGGCGAAGGCTACGACCCGGTCGCGCCGCCGCGAGATCGGCAGCGGCAGATCGATGCCCTGGCCGCCGAGCTCGCTCAGTAGTGCGGCGGTTTGTCGTCGGCCGGCCCGATGTCGGGCGAGCCCTCTTTGACCGAGTGCTTGAGCTCGGCGAGCTCGCGCTCGAGCGCCTCGACGCGCAGGGTGAACGCGCGGATGACCTCGTCGAGGTCTGCGATCACCTTGTCCTGGTACGCGACCCGGACCTCGAGCTCGACGATGCGATCCTCCACGGCGCGCCGAAGGTATCAGCCGGCCTTCGTCGCGGCGAGGGTCCGCCAGACCTCGTCCCAGGCGGTCGGGACCGGGGCTTGGAACGTGCGGCGCTGCCCACCGTGGCTGAGCGTGAGCGCGGCGGCGTGAAGGTACGGCCCGCCGGTGACGCCGGCCGGCGGTGGCGGCCCGTAGACGTGGTCGCCGACGATCGGGTGGCCGATCGCGGCGAGGTGGACGCGGATCTGGTGCTTGCGCCCGGTGTGCAGCGTGATCGCCAGCCGGGCGAACCCCTCCGTCCGATCCACGCACCGCCAGTCGGTGTGCGAGGGCTTGCCGGTGGGGTCGACCGCGACGGGCTCGCCGTCGACGACCCGTAGCGCGAGCTCGATGCGGCCGGACGCCTCGGTCGGCACGCCGTGCACGAGGGCGACGTAGCGCTTGTCCGTCTCGCGCCGCTCGAACTGGCCGGTGTACGGCGCGACGAGCTCGCGACGCTTGACCGCGACGACCACCCCGCTCGTCGTGCGATCGAGGCGATGCACGAGCAGCGGCTCCGAGGGCGGCACGTCCGGGGGCAGCGGCCGGTGGCTCAGCCACGTCAGCAAGTTGCGATGGCGGCACGTCGACGCGGCGTGCACGGCGAGGTCGGCCGGCTTGTCGACGACCACGATGTCGTCGTCCTCGTACAGCACCGGCACCTCGACGTCGGCGAGTTCGGCGGCGACGTCGACGGCCTGCGCGAGCACGACCACCTCGTCACCCGACCGGATCCGCCGCGATTTCTTGGCGGGGCGTCCGTTGACGTGAACCGCTCCCTCGGCGATGAGCGCCGCCACCGAGCCGCGAGATCGCCACGGCAGGCGCGCGGCGACGAACGCGTCGAGCCGCACGTCGACGTCGTCATCGTCGACGTGCAGGGGGACACGCTCGTGGGGCGTGGTCATCGCGCGACGATAACCCGTGGTAGATCGGCCGACGATGGCCGGCCCGATCCCCCCGAAGTTCTACGCCGAGGACGCGTCGTTTCCGGAGCGGATCGAGCTGCAGCCGATCGGCGTCGTGCGCTCCCCCCACAAGGAACGACACGGCACGCCGCGGCAGGCCGTGCTGGAGGCCGATCCTGCGCTGCGCCCCGACGAGCGCGCGGTGCTCGAGCTGTTCGACACGATCTTGTCGCCCCACGCCACCGAGGACCTCGCCGAGTTCGAGTACGTGTGGGTGGTCTCGTGGCTGCACCTCAACCATGGCTGGCGCAACAAGGTCACGGTGCCGGGCGAGTCGAGCAGCCGTGGCCTGCTGTCGACCCGCGCGCCACATCGGCCCAACCCGATCGGGCTGTCGGCGGTGCGGCTGCTCGAGGTCGACGGATTGCGGCTGCACGTCGCGCGTACGGATCTGCTCGACGGCACGCCGATCTTGGACATCAAGCCTTACGTTCCCTACGCCGATGCGTTCGCCGATGCGGGCGCGGGCTGGATCGATCGGCGCCGTCGGACCCCGGAAAACTGACACCGCGCTGCGCAGTCTGACCAACGCACGAAGGCAGCTCGCCCAACCGCTGGGCAACTTGCCCAACTGACCGAAATGATTCGGTTTCACGTCGAAAAAGCGCGGGCGCATGCCGGAGGTTGGTTGTAGGTTGGGCGCGGAGTTTGTCGATGGTGGGACTCGCAGTTTTCGATGCGGGGCGACGCCGCGTGGTGTTCGTCGTGGCCGCGATCTCGTCGCTTTGGGGCGCCACGGTGGCGCGCGCCGAGGCCCCGGTCCACGACGAGCCCCCGCCGTGGCCGGGTGCGATCGAGTCCCCGGACGGACTGGCCCGCGGCACGTACGTCCGTGTGCCGCAGTACGACCAGGCGTCGGCGCTGCAGGCCGAGCCCTTCACGGCCGAAGGCGGCAGCGCGCCGCACATCATCTATCTCAACCGCTGCGCCGGCGGCCTGCTGGTCACCAGCGGCTGGCCCGACGACTCGATCTCCAACCAGTCCAGCATCCTCGGCGGCGCGGTGAACTTTCCGGAGTTTCCGTTCGGCGACAGCCAGTGGAACCAGATGGTCGAGATCACGCGCGAGCTCTACGCGCCGTTCAACGTGGTCGTCACCGACCAGGATCCGGGGAACACCCCGCACGACGAAGTCGTCGTGTGCGGCTCGGGCAGCCTCGCCGGCTTCGGCGGAGCCGGCGGTGTCGCCCCGTTCTCCTGCGGGGTCATCGACAACGCGATCAGCTACGTCTTTCCCGAGAGCATGGGCAACGACCCCCAGCGGCTCGCCGAGGTGGTCGGCCAGGAATCGGCCCACGCCTGGGGCCTCGAGCACGAGCTCGAGTGCTCGGACCCGATGACGTACCTGTCGCCCTGCGGTCCGAAGACGTTCCAGGACCAAGAGGTCCAGTGTGGCGAGTACTCCCCGCGCGCCTGCGACTGCGGCGGGTCCACGCAAAACTCCTACCAGATGATCATGGACATCTTCGGACCGTCCGAGCCCGACACGCAGGCTCCGGTCGCGCGCATCCTGTACCCGATCGACGGTGACACCTTCAGCCCCGGTGACAGCTTCAGCATCGAGGTCGACGTCAGCGACGACGTGCAGCTGACCGGCGTGTCGATGTTCCTCGACGGCCAGCTGATGAGTGCGGACTCCGAGCCGCCCTACGGACCCTGGCCGGTCACCAACGTTCCCGAAGGCACGTACACCGTGCACATCACCGCGAGCGACGGCGCCGGCAACGAAGCCGAGTCGACCCCCGTGACCTTCTACGTGACCGCCGACGGCGTGCCGCCCCCGGCGGGCAACGACGACGCGGGACCAGCGGACGACGACGGCGGTGACGGGGACATCGACCCCGACGACGACGACCTCGACGACGGCAACGACGAGCTCGGCGACGACGAGCCGGGGGCACTGCCGGCCGACTACGGCCTGTACGGCGACGCGACCGGCTGCGCGTGCACGGCCGGGCGCGACCGTGGCGACGGCCCCGGCGGCTGGGCGCTGGGGCTGTTCGTGCTGCTGTGGGGCTGGCGACGGCGTCGGACGGCCGCGGCCTGAGGCGCCGTCGAGCGCGATTTTTTCCTTCCATTTCGCGATCTTGGCGTCGGCCCGCCTCCGGCCACGGGGGATCGGCCGCGCGGGGCCCGCCACAAATACGCGGCAAACGAGGAGCGGCGGCCTCGGCCGCGTAAGATCGGGCCGCTGTCGTGACCCATTCGTACGCCGAGACGCCCGACGTCGACGTCGGACAGATCCTCGACGAGCGGTACCGGATCATCCGCCCGCTCGGCGCCGGCGGCATGGGTACGGTCTTCGAGGCGGAGAGCCTGATCGGAAGCCGCCGCGTCGCGGTCAAGGTCCTCAAGCCCGAGCACGCGTCGCGGCAAAAGGCCGTCAAGCGCTTCCTTCGTGAAGTGCGAGCGCTGTCGATGATCGATCACCCCAACGTGGTGCAGGTCATCGGGTTCGGTGAGCTCGCGACCGGCGCGGTCTACTACGCGATGGAGTACCTGCAGGGTGGCGACCTGTCCGATCTCCTCAAGCGCCAGGGCCGGGTGCCGTGGCGACGGGCCCGCGACATCTTCATGCAGATCGCCGGCGCACTGCAGGCCGCGCACGACGTCGGCATCATTCACCGCGACGTCAAGCCGGCCAACTGCTTCATCTCCGAAGCGCTCGAGTCGGCCGGACAGGTCAAGGTGCTCGACTTCGGGATCGCCAAGAACCCCGGCGCCGACACCAACGCGCTGACCGGTACCTCCGAGCTGCTCGGCACGGTGCGGTACATGTCGCCGGAGCAGGCCAATGGCTTGCCCGCCGACACGCGGTCGGACCTGTACTCGGTCGGCGTGCTCATGTACGAGACGCTCACGGGCAAGGTCCCGTTCGAGGGCGACAACGCCTTTCACGTGCTGTACCAGCACACGAAGGTCCCGCCGCAGCCGCCGCGCGAGCTCGTCGCCGACCTGCCGGCGTGGGTCGAAGCGATCGTGCTGCGTGCGCTCCACAAGGACCCTGACAAGCGCTTCGGCTCGATGCGCGAGCTCGTCGAAGCATTGGCGTCCGTCGGTGAGGACGGCTCCGCCACCGCGGGCAGTGCCGACAACCGCACCGGCGCCACGATTCCGATCGGCGACCTGCACGCGTCTCAGCTGCCAATCCCGCAGCCGGTACGTGAGCCCGCCTCGCAGCCGATCGACATCGGCCCCGAGCCCGCCTCGCAGCCGCTGGTGCTCGACCTACCCACGAAGACACCCGGGTCGCTGCCGGCGGCCCGGCCGGGACCGCCGAGCCACTGGGCCGCGTCGCCCGCTCCCTACGCGCGCAAGCCCAACTGGCTGCTCATCGCGGTGGGTGCATTGACGGCGATCGCGATCGGCGTCGCCGTCGCCGTGTATCTCGTTCCGTGACAGGCCGACCCGGCCCCGTCGCGCGTTGGATCGCCGTCCGACATGTGTACGTCCACGTCCTCGCCGCCTCCGAAAGCCGCGCCCGAGCGCGCCGGCTACATCGTGGGGCCGCGGTACGACTGGCTGCTCTTCCTCGGACCGCCCGTGATGGCGCTGCTTGCCGGCATCGCGCTGTCGGGGACCGAGGTCGCCGACGAGGTCTGGGACTTCGCCGGCTCGGACGTCACGTACACGACGCTCGCGATGGGTGTGTTCATCCACGCCCACCTCGTGATCGTGTTCCTGCGCAGCCACGGCAACTCGGCCGTGCGCTCGATGTTCCCGATTCGATTCCTGATCGTGCCGCCGGTCCTGTTCTTCGCGATGCTGTACGAGCCCTGGATCGCCGTGTCCGCCTCCGTACTGGCGACGTTTTGGGACGTCTACCACTCCGGCGCGCAGACCTTCGGGTTCGGGCGGATCTACGACATCCGAGCGGGCAACGATCCGCTCCGCGGCCGCTGGGCGGACTTCGCTCTCAACCAGCTGCTGTACGCCGGGCCGATTCTGGCCGGGGCCACGATGATGGACCACATCGAGGACTTCGGAGAGTACGAGGAAGTCGGCTCCGCGTTCTTCACGGCGATCCCGGCGTACATGGAGGGCGCGCAGGCCACGTACGCGCGCGTCATCCTGTGGGGCGGCGCGGCATTCCTGGCCTGGTACGTCTGGTCGTCGTATCGCCTGCATCGCGCCGGGCGGAAGGTGCCGTGGCAGAAGGTCTGGCTTCTGACCAGCACCGGCGCCGTCTCGATCTACACGTGGGGATTCAACTCGTGGGGCGAGGCGTTCCTCATCATGAATCTGTTCCACGGCCTGCAGTACTTCGGCATCGTATGGGCGACCGAGAAGGGCAACCTGCAGCGGCTGTTGCGACTGGACGGGTTCAAGCTCGGCAAGCCGCTGACGTGGCTGTCGTTCGTCGGCCTCGCGCTCGCGTACGGGCTGTGCGTCGAGATCTGGGGTGGCGAGGTCCGCACGTGGTGGGCGTTCACCATCGTCGTGAGCCTCATGCACTTTTGGTACGACGGCTTCATCTGGTCGGTGCGAAGACACTGAGTGAATCGTCGGCGCGCAAATGCGAGCACGGAGCGAAGTCGCTCGCGCCGATCGGACGCTCACATTGAAATAAACGTAGTCCTCCTTGCTAGTACGCTGTTCCGCGGTAGGTTGGCGAAGTGAGGAACGCGAGCCGCCTGGTGTTTCGAGTCGTGCGAGGACCGCTGACCGGCGCGGCCTACCGCGTAGGATCCGGTCTGACGATCGGGCGTTCGGAATCGAACGACATCCGACTGACCGCGAGCTGGGTCTCGCGTGCGCACGCGCGCGTCGTGCCGCTCGACGACGGTGGGCTGGCGCTGACCGACCTCGGCAGTGCCAACGGCACGTTCGTCGCCGACGAGCGCGTCGAATGGTGCCGGCTCGAGCCGGGAGCGAAAGTGACCATCGGCGACACGATGTTTCGTGTCGACGAGATCGCCGAACGATGGACCCCGGTGCCGCACTCGCAGCACGCCTACTCGCTGCAGCACCCCGTCGACGACGCCGCGCAGCTCGCCTGCCAGCACGCTCGAGGCGACTACGAAGGCGATCTCGTCGACGACGTCCGACAGCTTCGCGCGCTGCGCACTCGCCAGCGTCGACACGCGCTCGATCCCGTGGACCAAGCCGTGGCGACCGAGCTCGAGGCCAAGCTCGGCGGCCGCGCGGGCGGAAGCAGCCCGGGCTTCGAAATCGTTGCCCCGGGCACGATCCGCCTCCACGACGGGACCGAGCACGGCGTCGTGGTGCGAACGCTCGGTCTCGACGGCGCCCGTCTGACCACCGACTGCACGACCCTGCGGCAAGGGTATCTGGTGTGGCTCGCCATCCCGATGGTCCGTCCGACCTCCACGAGGACCGCCGTGTTCGCGGCATACGTGACCCGCTGCGAGCCGGACGGCTCGATGTCGCTGGCGTTCTCGGGAACGACACCGTGGGCGGCGATGCACGGTACCCGCTCCACCTCCGCGACGCGGTGGCGGGACACGGCGCCTACCGTCGAGCCTTCGCCGCGCAGCACCATCGCCGGCAACGTGCACATGAGCGTGTGGACGCGGGCGGCGACCGTCGAGGACATCGCCCGGGTCGACGCCGAGCTCGCGACGATGTCGCCGGTCGACGGGAAGGTCGTGATGCTGCTCGTCGTGCCTCAGGGCGTTCCGCTGTCGCCGATGAGCGCGCAGCGACGGGCGCGCCAGATGCTCGTCGCCCATCGAGACAAGATCGGCGCCGTCGCGATCGTCTTGCGCGGCACGGGGATGTGGGCCGCCGCGGTGCGAGCGATGTTCCAGGGCATCGCGATGCTGCAAGCGGACGTGCCGCCCTGGCGCGTGTTCCTCGATGCCGAGAGCGCGCTGACGTGGTTGGGGTCGACCTCGACCCTTCCCGTCGCCGACACGGGCACGCTCGTCGACGCGGCCGCTCGACTCGCGCGCGACGGCGAGCCGATGTTGCGCTGAGCCGACACCCAGCGCCGCGATCGTCACGAGCGACGACGCCCGACCGACCGGCCTGATACGCTCGTCGTCGCGATGCTGCGCCCCCTCCTCTTCGCCACGACGTCCGTGTTCGCACTCGCGTCGTGTGGCGACGATGGCGAGCGTGCCGAGACCACCAGCACGACGGGATCGGGCGACACCACCGTCACCGCCACGAGCTCGGGGACGACGACGAGCGACACGTCGATGGCCACGGGCACCTCGGCGGCGGACTCGTCCACCGGGGCGCCGGACCTCACGCTGCCCGACCGCCTCGCGGTGACGGCGGACTTCCTCGCCGGCACGCTCTCGCTGGTCGACCTCGACGCGTTGGCCGACACCTCGACGCGCGCGGACGTGGTCGTCGGAACGGTGGACCTCTCGGCCTACGCACCGGGACCCCTGCAGGTCGAGGTCGCCGCCGACGGTGTGACCGCCGTGGTCACCGTCTCGCCCGGGTTCTTCGGCGGTTTCGTGGGCACGACGATCGGCGCGGCGAACGTGGCGCAGGAAGGCACGCTGCTGATCGTCGACCTCGCGACCCGAGCCGTGACCGCCGAGCTGTCCCCGGCCCATGTTCCGATGGGAATCGCGCTGAGCCCCGACGGCAGCACCGCGTACACCGCCAACTACGGCACCGAGGACGCACCGGGTGACACGATGACGGTCGTCGACCTCGCGACCGCGACGATCGTGACCGACATCGTGGTCGGCGGTCGGCCCGAGCAGGTGGCTCTCGACGACGCCGGTACCCTCGGCATCGTCAACCTCGCGGCCGACGGCACGATCAGAGTCTTCGAGACGGCCGACCCGGCGGCCACCCTGTCCGCGCCGCTGCCCGTCGCCGACGATCCGTCGGACGTGACCTTCGTCCCCGGAACGTCGCGGGCGGTGGTCGCCAGCTCGCTCAATCCATCCACGTACCAGATCCTCGACGTGAGCGATCCGGCCAACCCCATCCTGCTCGAGGACGCGCCGGCGCCCGGCGGTGTGCCCTACGCCGTGACCCCGATCCCGGGGACGACCGAGGTGGTGTGCGTCGCGTCCAACTTCACCACGGTCACCGTGGTGCGCAGCGACGTCGCCACCGATCCGTCGACGCTGCTGTGGTCCCACGAGATCGCGACCATGCCGACGTTCCCGTTGTCGGCGGCGGTGGACGGGATCGGCGGCGTCGCCCTCGTCGACGCGCCCGGTCACAACGCTCTGCTCGTCGTCGCCCTCGATGGCACGTCGTCGTACGCCATCGACTGGAGCCCGACCGCCGCGGTCGGGCCGACGTACGTGGCGCTCGCGCCGTAGCTGCCGCCCACCGCAAGCCCATGGCCGACGCTGCGCAGTCGCCGTCTCTGCCCGCCGCGCTGGTCCGCGCGTGGTGCAGTGCGACGGTCGCCATGGTCGGGCTCGGGCTCCTCGAGCTGCCGTTGGTGGCGGCGCGCACCGGTCGGGCACCGCTGCTGTACTTCGTCTCACACGTCGCCCTCGCCGGCGTGGTCGCCCTCTTCGCCGCCGCGCTGATCGGGCTGGGCACGGTGGTGCAGCGAACCGTGTCGCGCGATCGGGATCGGTCCGGGTCGGGCGGAATGCTGCTGCGGGGTGCCGCGTGGGGTGCGGCCGTGGGCCTGGGTGGCGTGCTGGTGCTGCGGCCGTGGGACATCTACGACCCGTACCGTCTCGACCTGGTGCTACTGACCGCCGCGACCGCCACGGCAGCGAGCGCGACGCTCTTGCAGGCGCGCGCGCGGCCACGTTGGGCCCTGGCCGTGCTCGCCCTGACGGCCCTCGCGGCGTGGCTGGCCGACACCTTCGTGCAGCGTCATCACTTCGCGCGCCTGCATGACGTCGCCGCGTACCTGGCGATCGCGGCCGCCACCGCGATCGCCTGGCACACGTGGCCGCAGTGGCGGGGTCGACGGCGACCGGTCTGGATCGCGGCCGCGGCCATCACGGCCAACCTCGTCGCCGTACTCGGTGACGTTCGCGCCCTCGCGACGACGGGCGTGTTCCACGGCGTGCAGCATCCCAAGCTCCTGCGCCTGGCGCGGGGCTTGGCCGACCTCGACCGTGACGGGTTCTCCTCCGTCATCGGCGGCGGCGACTGCAACGACCTCGACGCCGAAGTTCACCCCGGCCGCTGCGAGCTCGCCGACAACGGTCGTGACGACAACTGCAACGGCCTGACCGATCCGACCGCCCCGGACCTGCCGACCTACGCGTGGCCGACCGCCGACCGTCGGCACCCCGACGTCTACATCGTGATCGTCGACACGCTGCGCGCCGACTACGGCGGGCGGCCGCGACCTCCGGCGTTCGAGCGTCTGGCCGCCCAGTCGCTGGACTTCGCCCTCGCGTACACCGCCTACCCCAGCACGTACCGGGGACTGCTGTCGTTCGCCCAGGGTCGGCCGTGGCGATACGTGGGGGCGGATCGCGACAACATCCTCACGCTGCTCGCCCGAGCGGGGTGGGACGTCGCGCTGTGGCACGCCGACACCCGCGCGCGCGCCGTGGGTGGTCCGCGGTTGCTCGCCGACGCCCCCCACACCGTCGAGCACTTCGCCATGAACAAGAAGGACAAGGCCTCGATGACCGCGGCGATCGTCGACGACGCGCTCGCCGAGCTCGGCACCGCGAGCGGACCCCGCGTGCGATGGCTGCACTTGGACGACCCGCACTACCCGTGGACCCGCGGCCCGGGCACCTCGGATCCGAAGGCGGGCTACCTCGCCGAGATCGCCCACGTCGACGCCGAGCTCACGCGACTGCTCGATGGCCTCGACGCCACCGCGCGCGGGCGAGAGGCCGTGATCGTCCTGCTCGGCGACCACGGCGAGGAGTTCGGCGAGCACGGGGGCACCCTGCACGGGGGCACCTTGTACGACGAGGTCACGCGCGTCCCGCTGATGCTCCGGCTGCCGGGCCTGACGCCCCGCACCATCGACGCAGTCGCCTCGACCCTCGACGTGCTGCCCACGTTGCTGCACTACCTGCGCATGCCCGATCCCGGTGGGCTGTTCGGCCACGACTGGCTTTCGACCGACCGACCGCCCTCGACCCGGATCCTCTCCGAGATCGAGCGCCGTCCGGGTACGCTCAGCGTCGCCCACCGTGCGACCATGCAGATGGTGCGCCGCGGCGACGACAAGCTGATCCTCGACGTCGACCGAAACGTCTATCAGCTGTTCGATCTGTCGGCAGACCCCGGCGAGCAGCACGACGTCGCCTCGACCCGCCCCGACGACGCCCGTGCGCTGCTCGAAGCGCTCGCGGTCTGGCAGGACCGGCCCGACTGCCGGCCCCCGCTGACGGAGGGGGGCGATGCCGAGTAGCCGGTGGCTCGTCGCGATCGCCTTCGCGGCCGCGGCATCGTCGGCCGCGACGGCCCACGCCGCCCCCGAGTGCCCCGTGCACGAGGAGCTGTCGATGGGTCCGGGCTTTGCCGACGACGACGATCGCCGGCAGTGGCTGCAGGCGCGGATCGATTTCGCCGCCCATCGCAGCCGCGCGTGGACGCTCGGCTGGGGCGTGAGCCTGGGCCTTCTGTCCGCCGGCCAGCTCGTCATCGCCCCGCTGTCGCCGAGCGAGGAACGTCCCGACTGGTGGGTCGGCGCGGGCGCGGCCGGGGTGGGCGTGCTGACCCGCGTGGTGTTCCTGCCCCGGGTCTTTCGCGAGCGCCGACGCCTCCGCCGAAGCACGAGCACGGGCTGTGCGCGTACGGCAGAGCTGGAAGCCGCCGTCGTCGTGTCCGCCAAGTGGGAACGTTCCGGGCGAAGCCTGCTGATGCACGGCCTGAGCCTCGGCTTCAACGCCGGTGCCGGGTTGGTGCTCGGGCTCGCCTTCGATCGACCGATCGCCGGCAACCGCCTCGCCTCGATGGGCATGGTGATCGGCGAGCTCATGATCATCACCCAGCCCCAGGCGATGCTCCGCACCGCCGACGCCTACGGTCGCACCCGCGCCGTTGCGACGCGGCCGCTGGTCGGACCCCTCGTCGTCCCGGGCGGCGGCGGGCTCACGCTACGCGGCCGAATCTGAGTCACGCGCGCCGACCCACGCGTCGACCTCGGCCCAGCGCTCGAAGATCCACCTCGTCGCGCCATCCGGATCGGTGGGGATGTCCGCCCGCGCGAAGCGCTGCAGGCGGACGGCGATCGTGCGACCGACGAGCGTGCCCGACGTCAGGTCGGCGACCTTGCCCAGGCCGCCGAGCCCCGCGTGGGCGCAGATCACCACGTCGGCTTCCGGCGCGCCCTCGAGCAACGCGAGGGTGCCACCGGGACGAGGGGGCAGCGTGTGCCGCAGGGCCGCGGCGGCATCGGCCCACGGTGAGCCGGACTCGGCGAGTCGGTGCTGCGCCGCGGCGAGCTTGCGGGGCGAGAACAGGGTGCCCTCGGGGTAGATCAGCGCGCCCTCGTCGGGACCCATGTGGCGGGCGAGCGCGCGGATCTTGTCGCGTCCCTCCGTGGAGTCGCTCGCCTCGCGGTCGACGAAGACGTTGGGGAGCCAGTTGCCGGCCAGGTCCAGGCACGGATCGCGCAGCAACTCCTGCTTGAGGACGAACCGCAGCTTGATCCCCAGCCGACGGGTCACGAGCGTCGTCGGGATCATCGTGTCCAGCAGCGACGTGTGTCGGATCATCACGATCACCGGCCCGGGCACCGCCGCCCGTGCGCCCTCGACCTGCCACGTCCAGCCGTAGATCCACGTCGCGCAGCGAAACAGCGTCGCGACCCAGTACGACTGCACCACGAACGTCGCTCTCCGACGCGCATCGACGAACGCGCCGCAGCCGGTCGCGATCCACACCGACGTGAGCGCCACGACCCCGACGACCTCGGCCGTCAGGTACGTGCCCGCGACCGCCCACAGCCGCGTGCGTGCGAACCGGCGTGGTCGGACGAGGTCGGCGAGCACGGCCCCGAGCAACGTGGCCGGACCGATCGCCCAGAACACGCCGGCCGCGACGAAGAACAGCGGCAGCGTCCACACCCGGCGCTGCCACGCCGGCGCACCACTCGACCACGCCAGCGGGATCGCGGGGTGCGCCGTCTCCACCTCGTCATCATAGGTCACCGATGCCAGCTCGGCCCGCGACCAGGCCACTGCGCATCGCCAACGGCATTCCACCGCCCATCGCGAAGTCGTGGCTGCCGACGGGCGTGGCCTTGCGACCCCGCCGCGTCCCGGCGGTCGTGTGCTCGTCACCCGTCGGTCGCGTCACTCGTCGGTCGGACGCAGCGCCCGCGCCACGGAAACGTCGAGCCGACTGGCGATGAGCCCCATGATGCTGTCGAGCTCCGCCGCGCTCACGTCGAGACGCTCGCGCAGTGCCCGGCGCGTCCCGTCCACGAGCTGTGCACGGACCTGCCCGAGCCAGCGCGACACGGTCGCGCGATGGACGTCGTGCAGTCGCGCGATCTCCTGCACCGCCAGACCGTGCAAGACCGATTGCCGCAGCAGCGTCTTGTCGCGCGGCTCGAGCTCGGCGAGCGTGTCGAGGAACGCGCGTCGAAAGGCATCGCGATACAACGTCTTGAGATGGTGGATCTCCGGGTCGAGCGGCGCGTCGTCGGTGAAGTCGAACAAGTCCTCGTCACCGGTGATGCCGCGCTCGGGCGGCCGCTGCCCTCGCGTCAGGTTCAGCGCCGTGCGCAGCGCCGTGACGCGCACCCACGCGCCGATCGCCCCCTGGCCGGCGTAGCGCGAGATCGCGGGAGGCTGCTGCGCGTCGCCGACGAACAGCTTGCGTCGCAAGATCTGCATGAAGTCGTCGGGGAGCAGATGCCGGTTCTTCATGCGGCGCAGCGCCGACGCGATCTGGCGCGCGTGGGTGCGCTCGAACGTCGCGATCGCGCGGCTGTCTCCGGACGCGCACGCGACCGCGAGAAACAGGTCCGCGGCGGGGATGCGCTGCAGCTGCGGCAGCGCGGGTGTGCTCGGATCCAGACAACCCGCCAGTCGCGTGGCGAAGTCGACCGCCGCGACCGGCAGCTCCGGCCATGCGTCACGCCCCTCGCGGTCCATCCGCGCCAGCGCCTCGCGCAGCTCGGGCGTCGGCGCATCCGCGACCTGCGGCGCGGCGGCCACGAACGACTCCCATGCAGTGCTCATCGAGGCGCCTGCGTTCCCAGCTTGGCGTGCAGCTTGTCGATCCGCCGTTGCGCCCGCGACTGACCGAGCGCCAGCGCGCGCTCGTACTGCGCCAGCGCGTCGTCGTAGCGCAGCACCTTGAAGTACGCGTCGCCCAGACCGATCCGATAGCTTCCGTTCTTCGGGGCCGCCCGCGTCGCGCGCTCGTAGAAATCGATCGCCTTGTCGTGCGCCTGACGCTGGAAGTAGACCTCGCCCAGCCCCGACAGCGCCCCCGCGTGGCCGCGGTCCTCCCGCAGCGCACCGTGGAACGCCTTCGCCGCGTCGTCGAGTCGGCCCTCCGCCAGCGCCGCGTGTCCGAGCGCGGCCAGAGCTCGGGCCGCCGCCGGATCCGAGGGAGACGAAGAGGCCGACTCCGGCGTCTCGTCCTCGGACCCGGCCGAGGTTCCCGGCTCCGGCCGTGGCGCGACGACCGGCGACCGCGGCACGGCCGGCGACACACGAGCCTCGGACACGGCGGCGACGGTGGGCTCGTCGTCGACGATGGGCGCGGCGGCCACGATAGCCGGCGGTTCCGGGGGTCCAGGCGCTGCGTCGATCCCCAGCACGCGTGCCGCCTCCTCCCCGAGCAGGGTCTCGAGCGCCGCCGTGGTCGCGATTCCCGGACGCGGCTGCGCGGCGTACAGAGCCCGCAGTGCGGCGAGTCTCGCCGGCTCGTCGGCTCGCGCGAGCGCGACGAGGGGTGCCGCCGCCACGAGCTCGGCGTCGGTGAACGCGAGTCGGGCGGCCTTGTCGGCGAGGCCGAGCAGCTGTCCCGGAGTCAGGCGGATCCGCTCAGCGGCGCGCGGATGATCGGGCTCGAACACCAAGGCGGCCGCGTAGTAGTCCACCGCGAACAGGTCACCGCCCGGGCGCTGCCAGTACTCGTCGCCGAGACGCACCAACGTCGCCGCGAACTCCTTTCGCAGCTGCAGCGCACGGGCATCGGCGAGCGCCTCACCCGGGCCGGTCATCGCCTCGAGCTCGCGCACGCGAAGGTAGGCCGTCGGCGCCGTCGGATCCTCGCGCGGTGGGTACACGAAGTGGGCCCGCGACGCGGCCTCGCGCGCAGCCGCGACGAGCGACTGCACCTGCTGTACCGCCGCCGGATCCTCCTGGCGTTGCAGCGCCCTCGCCCAGCCGAGCCCGGCGACGACCGTCAGCGCCCCGGCCACGAGCGCCGCCCCCCACCGCCGCCGCTGCCGACGGTCGACCTCCAGCGCGGCCCGAAGCTCGGCCATCGACTCGAAACGCGCCGCCGGATCGTGCTGCAGGCCCTTGGCGACGGCGCGATGCAGCCACCGCGGCACGCGAGCCGACCGCGCCGGCAAAGCGAAGCGACGGGCCGCGATCGCCTCCAGTAGCTCGTCGATCGTCTCGCCCGCGAAGGGACGCGCGCCGTAGAGCGCCTCGAACAGAGCGACGCAGAACGCGAACTGATCGGCCTTGGCGTCGACCGTCGCGCCGCGATGCTGCTCGGGCGCCATGTAGGCCGGCGTGCCGAGCACGACCCCCGACGCCGTGATCGTCGCATCGAGCTTCGTCTCCGCAACGTCCGAAGCTCGCACGCGGGGGGCTGCACGCCCCGAGGGGGAATCGCCGACGGCACGCGCGAGGCCGAAGTCCGCCACCTGCACCCGGCCCGCCTCGTCGAGCAGCACGTTGCCGGGCTTGAAGTCGCGATGCACGAGACCGGCCGCATGGGCGGCACGCAGGCCGTCTGCCGCGGCCACGAACACGTCACGGATCTCCGACCAATCCCGTCTCGCCTGCCCCAACCACTGCCGCAGCGTGGTCCCGGCCACGAGCTCCATCGCGACGAAGACCCGCCCGTGCGCGGTCCCGACGTCGTGGACGGCCACGACGTTGGGGTGCCGCACCTGGGCCAGCGCCTTTGCTTCCCGGACCAGCCGCGTCGACAGCTCGCCCTCGGACAGGTGCCGCGTCACCTCGGGACGAATGAGCTTGATCGCCACCTTGCGGTCGAGCTCGGGGTCGTACGCGGCGTAGACCCGGCCCAGACCGCCTTCCCCAAGCGTGTCGAGCAACCAGTAGCGACCGACCACGTCGCCGCGTCCCGGCGCCGCGTCGCCGTCGAGCGCCGAGATGGGCGCATCGTTGCCCACTGCCAGCGAGTCCGGATCGAGTCGCGCCGCTTCGGCCACGAGTCCCGCACACTCGGCGCACGCGTCGGCGTGCGCTCGAATCTCGTCACGACGCGTGCGGTCGAGATATCCCTCGGCGAAGGCCACGATCTCCGCATCGTCCGGGCACTCCATACCGTCGCGATCCACTATATCGCGTGCGAGCCCTCCGATCGCCTGCTAGCCTCGGCTTCGATTTCGTGGTCGGGCTGGGAGAACACCGTGCCGCGCCGACGGTCGCGCTTGCCCATGGTGTGGCACTGGCGCTGTCGCTGCTGTCTTCGGTGGCCAAGGCCGACGACGTGAAGGTTGTCGTCCTTCCGGTGTACCTCGATGGCGAGCTCGCCGACAGCTGGCGCGCGCAGCTACAGCGCGGGGTGGCGGAGGGTCTTCGGCGCGGCGGACACGGTGTCGTGGAGCCGGACGCGGTGCTACGGACGCGGCCGGACGCAGCGTCTTGCCGCGACGAGGCGTGTGCCGCCGCCATCGCCGACGCGCTCGATGGCGACTACGTGCTGCGCACGTCGATCGCCATCGAGGACCGAGACTTCGCCGTGCGTCTGGAGCTGCTCGAGGGGGCCACGGGCGCCGTGGTGGCCGAAACCGGCGAGAGCTGCGAGGTGTGTGCCGTCCCCGAGGTGGCGCAACTGCTGGCCGAGCATGCCGCAATCGTGGGCGCGAAGATCGACGCGCTGGACCGAGCGCCCCCCGTGGTCGAGTTCCGAAGCCGACCCGCGGGGGCACTCGTGTACCTCGACGGCGAGCTGCTCGGTCGCGCGCCGGTGCAGCATCCGGTTCCGGTCGGCCGCCATCGCGTCCGCGCGCAGCTGCGGGGCCACCTGACGCTCGAGCAACCCCTCGAAGCGACGCCCGGCACGCGCGAGACGTTGATGTTCGAGCTGGCGCCGACGCCCCGGCGGGAGCGACTGCGTCCGTGGGGCTGGGCGCTGCTGGGACTTTCGGTCCCGATCGCCGCGACGGGCGTGACTCTGCTGGCGCTGGACGAGCGCCCCTACCGACGCCGCTGCAGCGGCGACTACGTCGACGCGCTCGGCAACTGTCGACTTCGCTACGACACACTCACCGGTGGAATCGTGGGGACGTCGGTCGGCGTCGCGGGCCTCGTGGCCGCGACGACCTTGCTGGTGCTCAGCCGCCCCGAAACGCGTCGCACCGGCGCTCGACTGCGCGTCCATCCGGGTCCGGTCACCTCGGTCGTCGGCCGCTTCTAGTCCTCCCACCGGGTCAGCCGCCGACGATCCCGATCTCGAGATCGTAGGCCTCGCACGCCGTGGCCGCAGCATCGACCCGCACGTGGGAGATGATCCCGAACGTTCCACCGCAGTCGTACTCCAGCGACGCGGTCGATCCGCCACAACATCCCGGCCGCCCGAAGGGGTCCGACGCAACCGTGTCGCTACACTTGGTCACCGTCGTGGTCTCCCCGCCGTCGCAGGCGACGAACATGCACACGCGCAACGCCGGGTTGGAGGCACGCGCGATCACCTCCGCGGGACCGCCGGGGTCCAGCGGCGTCTTGAACCAGTCCTGGTCCTCGGCCGGAGCGAGCACCGCCGACAGCGTGCCGGCCGCCACGTCGGCCCCGTCCCCCTCGTCGTTGGGCTCGAACGCATCGACGATGGCCTCGCACGTGCCGGCGGTCTCGTCCGCGCCGGTCTCGGCCGCGCCGGTCTCGGCCGCGCCGGTCTCGGCCGCGCCGGTCTCGTCCGCGCCGGTCGCCATCGTCTCGGCACTTTCGCCGCTGGACCCGTCGCCGGAGCCCGAGGGGTCCTCCTCCACGAAGCCAGGGTTGAGCTCCAGGCATCCCGCCATCGTGAGGCCGCCCACCCCCAGCTTTGACCACCACCCCTGCTCCACGCCGCTTCACGATAGCACCAAAAAAAATCGCGGAACCGTGCGACATGCTCGACCGATGCGTGTCACCGGTCTTCAGGAGCCGTGCCGCGCGGCGCGGGAGGACTCATGCGCAATCGGACCTTCACCTTCGTCGGCTGCCTCGTGATGTCGACCGCTTGCGGCGGCTCGTCGTCGGACGACGTCGCCGACACGACCGCGGGCGACGGCGCGAGCATGGACGGAAGCGCCGGCGACGGCGGTGACGGGGCCGACGGCGGTGGTGACGGGACCGATGCCACCGCCGGATCCGGCGGCACCGACGACGGGGCCGACAGTGGATCCGATGATGGGTCCGACGGTCCGACGGGCGGCGATCCTCCCGGCGTGTGCGGTCAGGTCGCGACGTTCGAAGACGGCGCCGCCCCGACGAGCGAAATCCACGTCGCGACCGACGGCAACGACGCCGGTGGGTGCGGCGCGGCCGAAGCTCCCTGCGCCTCCCTGTCGGGCGCGGCCACACAGGCCGGACCCGGGTCCGCGATCGTGGTCCACGCCGGCACGTATGCCGGCGGCGCATGGCTCGAAGGGCTCGCGGGCACGCAAGACGCACCGATCTGGATCGGGGGCGCCGAGGGCGAGCCGTCCCCACGCTTCGAAGGCGACCTCGTCGCTTTCACGCTGCGTCGCCCCGCGTACGTCATCGTGCACGACCTCGAGATCGCCAACACGACCGCCAACGGCATCAATGTCGACGACGGCTCGGACTACGACAACGAGTCGGCGGCCCACCACGTGGTCTTCCGCAACCTCACGATCCACGACATCGGCGAGGGCGGAAACAACGACTGCCTCAAGCTGTCGGGGCTCAACGACTTCTTCGTCCTCCACAACGACATGTCCGGCTGTGGCGGCGGCCTGGCCGGCAGCGGGATCGACCACGTGGGCTGCCACCGCGGCGTCGTGGCCTACAACTGGTTTCACGACATGGCCGAGAGCGGCAACGCCGTGCAGACCAAGGGCGGCAGCGAGGATATCGAGATCCGCGCCAACCGCTTCGACAACGCCGGCTCGCGCGCGCTCAACCTCGGGGGCTCGACCGACTTCGAGTACTTCCGTCCGCCGCTGGGCGCGGGCGACAACGCCGAGGCCCGCAATATCCGAGCGATCGCCAACGTCATCGTGGGCAGCGACGCCGCGGTCGCCTTCGTCGGCTGCGTCGACTGCCTCGCGGCGAACAACACCATCGTCGACCCGGTCCGCTGGACGATTCGGATCCTGCAGGAGACCCAGTCCGGCGGCGGCTTCACGTTCCTGCCGGCGCGGGACGGAACCTTCGTCAACAACGTCGTCTACTTTCAGCGCGCCGGCTTCTCCACGAACCTCAACGTGGGCGAGGCGACCGCCCCCGAGACGTTCTCCTTCGCGACCAACCTGTGGTTTGCGCACGACGACCCGGGACAGTCCGACCCGTCGGGCGAGCTGTCGTCACCGGAGTCCGGCGGGATCTACGGACAAGACCCCGGCTTCGTCGACGACGAGTTTCGCATCGACGGCAGCTCCCCCGCCGCCGGGGCCGGGACCGCGCTCGCCGAGGTCGGCGGTGACATGGGCGGCGACTGCTACGGCCAGCCGCCCGCCATCGGCGCGTGGTCTCCCGAGTGAGGCGAGGACCGGACGAGCTCAGGCGCGCCCGGTCTTGTCCATGAACTCGGTGTAGTTGCCCGGGAAGTAGTCGTAGCCTTCCTCGCCCTTGAGCTCGAGGATGTGCGTGGCGACCTCGTCGACCATGTAGTGGTCGTGGGACACGAAGATGAGCGTGCCCTCGTACTTCTGCATCGCTTCGGTGAGCGCCCGGATCGACTCGAGGTCGAGGTGGTTGGTGGGCTCGTCGAGGATGATGAGGTTGTCCTGCGTCAGCGTCAGCTTCGACATCAACAGGCGCGCCGTCTCACCACCGGACAGCGCCGAGACCGCCTTGTCCGCGTCTTCGGACGGAAACAGCATGCGGCCGAGCAAGCCGCGGATCTCCTGCACGGTCGCCTTTTCGTCCCACTGGTACAGCCACTCGAAGGCGGTGCGCCCGTCGGTCTTGTCCACGCCTTCTTCGTGCTGCTGCGGCATGTAGCCCACGGTCACCTCGTGGCCGAGGTTGAAGCTGCCGCGGTCGGGCTCGGTCAGCCCCGCCAAGATCCGACACAGCGTCGTCTTGCCGATGCCGTTGGGCCCCACGACCGCCACCTTGTCGCCGCGCTGCAGCGTGAACGTGACGTCCTTGAGCACGACCTTCTCGCCGTTCTCGTCGTCGAACGACTTGCACAGCTTGTCGACCTCGAGCACGAGCTTGCCGCTGGGGCGCTTGACCTCGAAGCGGATGAACGGCCGCTGGATGTTGGAGCGCTTGAGATCGACGAGGTCGATCTTGTCGATCTGCCGCCGCCGCGACTGGGCCTGGCTGGCTTTCTTGGCGTTGGCGCCGAACCGACGAATGAAGTCCTTGAGCTCGAGGATCTTCTTCTGCTTGGCGGCGTTGCTCGTCTCGGCCTGGGTCCGGTAGCTGATCTTCTGCCGGAGCATGGCGTCGTACCCGCCCGGGTAGAGGATGATGTTCTCGTAGTCGACGTCGGCGGTGTGGGTGCAGACCTCGTTGAGGAAGTGCCGGTCGTGGCTGATGACCACGAGCACCCCCGAGTAGTTCTGCAGGAAGTTGACCAACCACCGGATCGAGTCGAGGTCGAGGTGGTTGGTGGGCTCGTCGAGCAACAGGATGTCGGGGCTGCCGAACAACGCCTGCGCGACCAGGACCCGCAGTCGCATGCCGCCCTGCAGGGTCGACAGCGGCTTTTCCTGCTCTTGAACCGGGATGCCGAGGCCCACGAGCAGCTGCTCGGCCTCGGGCTCGGCGTTGTAGCCCTCCTCCTCGGCGATCGTGACCTCGAGCTCGGCGAGCTTCATCCCCGTCTCGTCGTCGAGCTCGCCCTGCGCGAGCAGTTTTTCCTTCTCCTGCATCGCTTCCCACAGGCGCTTGTTGCCCATGATGACGACGTCACGGATCCGCTCGTGCTCGTAGCGGTAGTGATCCTGGTGAAGCATCGACAACCGCGAGTTCGAGGGGCGGGTGACCTCCCCGGCGTCGGGCTCGAGCTCACCGGCGATGATCTTCATGAACGTCGACTTGCCGGCGCCGTTGGCTCCCGTGAGCCCGTAGCGGTTGCCGGCCTCGAACGTGGTCGTCACGTCGTCGAACAACGTGCGGCCGCCGTAGGCTTTCGTTACGGAAGATACGGTCAACATGGCTGGCGCTCCTGACCGGGCGACCCCCTCCCGTGCGGGAAGGCCGGGGCCCGCGTGCAGGCCGCTGTGTAGGCCAGATGGACGCGTTTGGCCACCGCGCCCGCCGCGCCCGCCTCCCTCCGCGCGTCCGACTTGCTACCGTGGCGGCCGTGCTGCGAAGAACGTGGCCCTGCCTGTGGCTGGGCGTCCTCGCGTGTCTCGCGATTCCCTCGCGCCCCGCCCGCGCGTGCTCGTGCCTTCCGCCTCCCCCGCCCAAGGTCGCACTGTCGCAGTCGGACGCGGTCTTCGAGGGGCGGCCCTTCGCGACGAACGTCGTCGGCAGCATGGCGGAGTTTTCCTTCGAGGTGGATCGGGTCTGGAAGGGCGAGCTGCCCGCCCGCGTGACGATCAAGACCGCCACGAGCTCGGCCGCGTGCGGACGCACGTACCAGATCGGGCAGTCCTACGTCGTCTACGCCCGGCGCGGCACGGGCACCGCGCTCCTGGACGGCCTGTGCTCGCGCACGCGCACGTCCGCCGCTGCCGGAGAAGATCTCGAGGAGCTCGGGATCGGCGAGGAAGTGCACTCCGTCCGACCACGACCGCGCGACGACGACGACGACGAGCTCGATCGCGAGGTGCCGCGCGAGCCGCCGCGGATCGAGCCGCCCCCGCCCGCGATCGGGCCCACCGCGCCCGGCAAGCGTGGGTGCAGCGTGGAGATGGCTCACACCCCTGGCGGCACCGTCGCCGGCCTCGGCTTGTGGCTCGTCATTGCGATCGCCCGACGCCGACGCGTACGTTTGCGCCACCGCGACCCGCCGGTCCGGTAGGAGCAAGCGCGCACGATGTCGAGCTCAAACGGCCTGTTCACCCCTCCCCCCGCCGTCAACGAGCCGGTGCGCGCGTACGGGCCCGGCAGCCCGGAGAAGGCGTCGCTCAAGGCGGAGCTCTCACGCCAGGCCGCGACGCAGGTCGACGTGCCGCTGAAGATCGGTGGCAAGGCCGTCACGACCGGCGACGTCGCGCCGATGACGATGCCCCACGACCACGCACACGTGCTCGGTCAGTTCCATCGGGCCGGACCCGATCAGGTCAAGGCTGCGATCGATGCGGCCGAAGCCGCGCGCCCGGCCTGGGCCGCGCTGTCGTGGGAGCAGCGAGCGGGCGTGTTCCTGCGCGCGGCCGCGCTGCTGACCGGTCGCATGCGCGACCGCCTCAACGCCGCGACCATGCTCGGCCAGTCCAAGACCGCCCACCAGGCCGAGATCGACTCCGCCGCCGAGCTCATCGATTTCTGGCGCTTCAACGTGCAGTACTACGCGCGGATCATGGCGGAGCAGCCGCTGTCGCCGACCGGGGTGTGGAACCGCGTGGAGTACCGCCCGCTCGACGGCTTCGTCTTCGCGATCACGCCGTTCAACTTCACGTCGATCGCCGGCAACCTGCCCACGGCCCCGGCGCTGTGCGGCAATACGGTGGTGTGGAAGCCGGCCTCGAGCTCGGTGCTTTCGGGCCACGTCATCATGGAGATCCTCGAAGAGGCCGGCCTGCCCCCCGGCGTGATCAACTTCGTGCCGGGCTCCGGCGCCAAGGTCGGTAACCCGGTCGTCGCCGATCCACGGCTGGCCGGCGTGCACTTCACCGGCAGCACCGAGGTCTTTCAGGGCATGTGGCGCCAGATCGGCGACAACATCGCCAGCTACCGCCAGTACCCGCGCATCGTGGGCGAGACCGGGGGCAAGGACTTCGTCGTCGCCCACGAGAGCGCCGACCCGGTCGCGCTCGCGGCCAACCTCGTGCGCGCCGCGTTCGAGTTCCAGGGCCAGAAGTGTTCGGCGGCCTCGCGCGCCTACATTCCCAAGAATCTGTGGCCCGCGCTGCGCGAGCAGCTCGCCGACGTGGCCGCGAACCTGCCGATGGGCGACGTCACCGACTTTCGCAACTTCATGGGCGCGGTGATCGACAAGGGCAGCTTCGGCAAGCTCTCGTCGGCGATCGCCGAGGCCAAGGGCAACGTGGGCAAGGGCGTGACGGAGGTGCTCGGCGGCGAGTACGACGACAGCAAGGGCTGGTTCATCCGACCCACGACGATCGTCGCCGAAGATCCCAAGTACCGCACGATGTGCGAGGAGCTGTTCGGCCCCGTGCTGACCGTGCACGTGTACGACCCGGCCAAGTTCGACGAGACGCTGCAGCTGTGCGACGAGACGAGCCCGTACGCGCTGACCGGCGCGATCTTCTCGGGCGATCGCTATGCGATCGACAAGGCCCTGACGGCGCTGCGACACGCCGCCGGCAACTTCTACATCAACGACAAGCCGACCGGCGCCGTGGTGGGTCAGCAGCCGTTCGGGGGCTCGCGCGCGTCGGGTACCAACGACAAGGCCGGCTCTGCGCAGAACCTGCAGCGGTGGATCTCGGTGCGGACGATCAAGGAGACGTTCGACCCGCCCCGCGACTACCGCTACCCGTTCATGAACGAGGCGTAGCCCCTACTTGCTCGCGCCGGCGAGCGGATCCTTCTCCGCCTTGCCCTCGAGCCTCTCGCGTTCCTTCTTCGTGTACGGCTTGACCGTCTGCGGCGTCACCGTGATCGCGAGGGCCATGCCGTTGTCGATGCGCAGGACCTCGCGAAACTTCGGCTTGGTGTCGAACTTGTAGTCGGCCAAGACCGCGTCGCTGCCCACGTTGTACGAGATCGTCACGCCGACCTGGCCGCCCTTGTTGGCGACCTGCACGTCGAACTCGTGGATCTGGCCCTGGAAGTCGACGGGGATCCGGGTCAGCTGGTCCCACTGCACGTACTGCGGCGAGTTTTTGCGGACCTTGCCGCCGTCGCCCTTGATCTCGATCGTGACCGTGGCCATCTCGGTCGGCTCGGTGATGTCGGCACGGGGATCCTCGACGGGCGCAACGGGGCCGTCTTCGGCCACGTAGTCGCTGTCGCCCGCCTCGGGGTTCCAGTCGGCGGCGGAGTCCGGATCGGCCTCGAGGCCGTCGGTACCGTCCTCCGCGGGCTCGGACGTCTCGGGGCTCGCCGGCGGCTGCTCGGTGCTCGCCACCGCGCCGCCACCTTCGGGGGCGGTCGTCGGCGCGTTGTCCTTGCCGCACGCGCCAAGGCCGAGGGCCACAGAAACCAGTGCAATGAAGCTGCTTCGTCTCACGGCGTGGCGAAGATTAGCACCGCTGCAGTGACGTCACCACGGGACGGCATCTACTCCAGCAGCGCGGGGTTGAACCCGTTGACCCGCTTGACCATGCGCCCGGCCGGCAAGGTCTCGTCGGGCGCGACGTGGTTGAGGCGGGCGATGGTGGCCACCGGCACCGACGAAGGGCGCTCCTTTTCCAGCGCATCCAGCGTCGTGTCCGCCGTCAGCGTCAACGACGTGATCCGCATCGGCGGGACGTCGCGCAGCCGCGCATCGGTCAGGTGGCGGAAGCTGCCGAACGTCTCGGCGATCGCGGGCGCGAGCTTCTCCCACTGGTCCTCCGGGCCGATCGCGACCATCGCCAGCACCCGCCCGCGGAACTCGACGAACGCGATGAGCCCCGGCAGCCGACCGTTGCCCGCGTCGACCGCGAACGCCGACGACTCGACCTCGAAGCCCCCCACCTTGCCCGCCCAGTCCGCGCCCTTTTGCACGGAGGTGTCGGCGAAGAACTTCTCGAGCGCCTTCTTTGCGGTTTCTTCCTCGGAAGGCGCGAGCAGAAACAGCGCGTTCTTGTCCGGCGAGAACGCCAGCACGTTGTCGTCGTCGTGGGCCGCTTCCCACTTGTCGGGCAGCTCGATCGTCAGCTCGGCGATCGGATGAACGAACGAGCGCCCGACGAAGTAGCCGTGCCGCGGGTCTTCGCCGACGACGAGTCCCTCGATCGTCTCGAGGTACTCGGGCTGGGGCTGCAGCTGGCCGTCGGGCACGCCGGCGGCCCGCAGATTGGCCGAGATCCGGCTCGCCCGCGCTTCGGGCTCGGGGTGCGACGACAGCCACGTCGGCGTGCGTGCGCCCGGCTGGGCGTTGGTCACCGCGGCGAGCACCCCGAACACCTCGGTGATCGCGTTGGGGTCGTAGCCCCCACGCTCGATGTAGCGGACCGACAGGTCGTCGGCCTGGTTTTCGTCGCTTCGGCTGTAGCTGAGCAGCGCGAGATTGGCGGTGCGGGCCGCGATGCCTCCGACGTGCCGCAGGTTCGGATCCACGACTCGAAACAGCCCCACGGTGCTCTGCGCGACCCGGGTCTTGCGTAGCTGCACGGCACCGTGACGGGCGGCGACGTGGCCGATCTCGTGTCCGAGCACCGCCGCGAGCTCGTCTTCGGAGTTGAGGTGCGCGAGCAGTCCTCGCGTCACGTAGATCCAGCCGCCGGGCAACGCGAACGCGTTGACGCCCGGGTCGTCGAGGATCTGAAACGACCACGGCAGGTGGGGGCGCTCCGACTGCGCCGCGAGCTTGGCTCCGACGTCCTTGACGAGCGCGGTGGCAGCGGGGCTCTCGTCGTAGGTGCCCAGTGCCTTTTGGATCTCCGCGTCGCCGTCGCGACCGATCTGGATCTCCTGCGACTCGTCGATGAGCATGAACTGCACGCGACCGGTCGCCGGATTGCGCGAGCACCCCGGCGTCGGCACGACGACGGCGGCCGACACCGCGACAGCGGCGGCCAACCGGCGAAAGCGAGACGGGCGTCGCGACGGCATGAGGCGCACGAAGCCTCCGGAATGTAGCAGGGCTGGGCGCGGCCGCTGGCCGGACGCGTCGCGGGATCAGCCGCGCTTGCGACGACGCCGGCGTAGACCGCTGAGAAAGCCCGTCTTGGCTTCCGCGACCTTCTCGCCGCGCTCCGCCGCGATCTGGCGCAAGGCATCCTCTTCGTCGGCCGAGAGCTTGTCCGGCACCACGACCTCCACGTGCACGTGGTGGTCACCGCGTCCGCGGCCGCCGAGCACCGGGATGCCGGCGCCACGCAGCACGATCACCTCCGAGGGCTGCGTCCCCGGCTCGATCTCGACGTCCTTCGTGCCGTCGACCGTCTCGACCTCGACCGTGCACCCGAGCGCGGCCTGGTACATCGAGATCTGCGTCTTGGCGTGGATGTCGAACTCGTTGCGAACGAAGCGCGGGTCTTGTTTGACCCGGAGCACGACATAGAGGTTGCCGGCCGGCCCGCCCTTGGCGCCGGCCTGACCGCGGCCCGGGATCCGCAGCGTCTGGCCGTCGTCGATGCCCGGTGGGATCCGAACGGTCAGCTCACCGTTGCGCTGCACGGTCCCGGTGCCGCTGCAGTCGCCACACGGATCGGTGATGACCGAGCCCTCGCCGCGGCACACCGGACACGTGGTCTGCAGCGTGAAGAAGCCCTGGCGATGCACGACCTGACCGCGGCCGCCGCACTGCCCACACGTCTGCGGAGGCTTGCCTGCCGCCGCCCCCGAGCCGTCGCAGGTCTCGCAGGTCTCGCGCCGCGGCACCGTGATGTCCTTCTCGGCGCCGGCGACCACGTCCTGCAGGTCGACTTGCACCTCGACCTTGATGTCGCCGCCCCGTCGCGGTCCTCCCTGCTGACGACCTCCGAAGCCGAGGTTGCCGAACAAGTCGCCGAACAGGTCGCCGAAGTGGCTGAAGATCTCGTCGGTCCCCGAGAACCCGGAAAAGCCCGCGCGCGACGGACCATCGTGGCCGAACTGATCGTACAGCTGCCGCTTCTGCGGATCGTTGAGAACCTCGAACGCCTCGGCCGCCGCCTTGAACCGCTCCTCGGCGTCGGCGTCGTCGGGGTTGCGGTCGGGGTGATCCCGAAGCGCCGCCTTGCGATAGGCCCGCTTGATCTCGGAGGGATCGGCGTCCCGGGAGACGCCCAAGACCTCGTAGTAATCGCGTTTTGCGGCCACCGCGCCGCGCAAGCTAAGCACGGCGAGGGTCGGTGTCAACGGGCCCACGCGCGCTGGCGAGTCGAGCCTTCGTCGCGCGCGGCACCCCTTGGCTCGGCGCTCGGCCGGGGCGGTGACGGAACCGCGAGATCAGGTCTCGCCGCGGGCGTGCGGGCCGGTCTGCTCGAGCGACAGCGGAGGCGACGTCGACCCGGAGTCGGCCTCGACCGGGATGGTCTCTTCGTCGGAGTAGGCACCGCGCAGATGGAGCTGCGCGCGCAGTAGCGTCGACTCCGGCTGGGTTGCGCGGGCCTCGAGCTCGACGAGCTCGTCCGCCGTCGCGAAGGCGAGGAACATGCGAACATCACCGACGACGAAGGACTGGTTGGCCGGGATCTTGCGTAGCTCCACCCTGACGTCGCCAACGAAGGTGCCGTTGGAGCTGCCGAGATCCTCGACGGTCGCGCCGCCGGCTCGGTCGGGCGTGATGCGAAGGTGGCTGCGAGAGACGCAACCGGAATCGAGCACGATGTCGCAATCGCTCCCGCGACCCACCACCACGCCGGAACCGACGAAGAATGTCCGGCCACGCTCGGGGCCGGACGCGACCCGCACGACGAGTTTCCGATCGTCCATCGACCTGCTCAGAGTTGCGCGTCGCTCTGTCTTTTGCAACCCGTATTACACTTAGTTCGAGTTACAAAAGATACACGTGCGCGAATTCGAGCGAATACGAGGAACGTTGACAACCAGGGTCGCCGAACGCTTTCGAGCGCTGACAACGGCCCATCGTTGCGCGGCTGTCCCATATCGGAACCGCGCCGTAAAGAAGCGATCTCCCGCGTGAGCCCCGCGCCGGCCCCCTCGGGCACGCTGCGCCAGACTCGTGCCCCAAGTGGCGGCACTCGACGAAAACCCGCCCCGGCGGCCGGTTTGGACGCAGTCGGACGCACTCCGACACCAGAGCCCCTGTGGTAGCGTTCGAGCCGTCCCGCCATGAACCACGCGCGCAAGATCCTGACCATCGTGGGTGTCGCCTCTCTCGTCGCCACCGTGGGCTGTAAGGAGGACCCCCCGACCCCGAAGCTCTTCGAAGAAGAGGGGGCGTGGTCGCTGATCCGCTACGACCTCGTCGGCGACGGTGACATTTCGATGGTCAACACCGCCACGCGCGACAACGCCTTCATGCTGCGGTTCGACTCCGAGAACAACGTCGTGACCACCGGCGCATGCGTCAACGAAGGCGAAGGCCAGTTCACGCCGGCCGACTCTTCGTGTCGGGCGTCCCCGACGGAGACGTCGTGGCAGTGCCGCTGCTTCGCGTACGCGTTCGAGAACGAAAAGATGCTCTGGCGCGAATTCGACGCCGGTGCGGTGGTGCCCGAAGTCAGCTTCGACACGGCCGACGACGGCAGCAACACGCCCGCCCCCGGTGGAACCGGCACTGGCGGAACCGGTGGCGGCACCGCCGACGCCGGCGGCGACGGAGCCGATGCCGGAGCCGATGCCGGGGACGGCGGCTCCGCCGACGGCAACTTCGAGGTCAACGTCGCGGAGGTCAACGGCCTCGCCGGCGCGTACAACTTCCTGCCGCTGCCCGCCGGCGTCTTCGGCAGCAATGGCACCTCCTCGCGCTTCATCTTCCAGACCAAGTCGCCGCTGTTGTTCGACCAGGTCTTCGAAGACCCCGACGGCCGCCCGGGCTGCACTCCCTGTATCTGAGCCGAGCTCGCCCGAGCGCCTGTCCACGCGCGGTCGCCTTTGCTAGCTTCCGCCGCGGAGGTGCTCGACGTGCTGGTGCTGTCCCCGGACTTCAACTCCGGTGTGGGGGGCGAGGAGCTTCCCGGGCAGGTTCGATTCCTGTGCACCTCCGCCAAGATCCGCGGGCTAGGACCGACCTAGCTCGCGTTCTTCGTTTCTGGTCCCCGTTTTGGTCCCCGCTGAGGGCGCGGGTTGGTCGAGGAGATCGACCGATCCGACGAAGACCGGCTCTTGCGGCCACATCGTCCTGAGATCCGCATCGCGCCCCTTGATGGCCTTGGACTCGACCGCCACTACGTCTGCGGCGCGAGCATCTTTCCGATGAGACCATCCACCCACGCGTGCGGCAGCATGGTGGGCAAGGTCCAGTTCTGCAGCCTTCGGGGCGTAAACACGTAGCGCACCTTCGGGTTGCGCTCCTCGACGATCGTGCGGATGAACTCTCCGGCAGCCTCCGCAGCAAGTGCGGTGCGCTCGGACGCTTGCATCATGGTCTCGATCTTCGCCATCGATCCCTGGTAGCGCGTGCCATCGTACCGGGGCGCGCCGACGAGGTGCTTCTTCCAGATCTCGGACTTGACGGCTCCAGGACCGAGGATGACGACGTCGATACCGAACCCGCGCAGCTCACGACGCAAGCTGTGCGAGTACCCCTCCACGGCGAACTTGGTGGCCACGTACGCCGAGAGGAGCGGAAGCGCCAGCACACCGCCGACGGAGCTGACGTTGATGATGCGTCCACGGTGTTCCCCTGCGTTTGCGTCCGTACCGAGCAACGGTAGCAACGCCCTGGTCACCGCCATCAGCCCGAACACGTTCGTCTCGAACTGGGCGCGGATCTCCTCCATGGGCTGAAGCTCGGCGGGCGCGATGAGCTCGATGGCGGCGTTGTTGACCAATACGTCCAACCGTCCGCTCTCGGACACTCTGTTCACGTGCTCGGGCAGTGCCGCGACCTGGTCCGTCTGCGTCACGTCGCATAGGACGGGGTACAGGTTCTCGCCCAGCTCGCGCTTCAGTCGCTGCGCATCCTGTGCCCTGCGTACCGTGGCAATGACGCGATACCCAGCTGCGGCGAGTGCTTTGGCCGCGCCGTAGCCGATACCCGTGCTCGTACCCGTGATCAGAATGGTTCGTGCCATGGCAGTCTCCTCATGTCCGTCCGCCCTTCCTTCTTGCGTTTCGCGGGCGGGGCGAACCGCGCCACGAGGAGCCGTGTCCGCGGCTCCAGCACGTCCATCGATGGCTGGTCTGCGAACAACCCGTCGAGCGCGAGCAGGAAGACCTCGGCGCTCACCTCGTCACCCAAGATGATGGTGACGCACTCGAGCATGAGCTTGCGATACAGCGCCTCGCTCTCGGGGTCGATTCGCTCGCAGATCTCGAAGAACTTGCTCCCCATCGGTGCCTCGACCATCTCGGCCCAGGGCTCCAGCGCCATCAGTCGGCAGACACGCAGCAAGCGCTCACCGGCGTCTCCTGGGCCACTGGCCGCCTCCCTCGCGGCGGGGCGACGACAGACGAGCCAGTCCACGAAAACGGCCCGGACGCACGGCTCATGGGGTCGCTGAAGGCCGCCCGCGTACAGCCCGTCGAACACGCTCGAAGGCTCGCGCGGGCGCGTACCTCGCTCGCGTTCTCCGTTTGTGGTCCCCGACTTGGTCCCCGCTCCGAGCGCGCTCATCGATCGCTCCACCAGACCCAGACAAACGCCGCCGACAGGACGAGCTCGACGATCACCGAGACGACGATGCCCGAGCCCACGCGTCCGGTGCGGAGCTCGAAGAGCCCGAGTCCCGCGAGCAGGGCGCTCGCGCCTCCAATGCCCAGACAAACCGCCGACCGAAGGTCCGACGGAGGAGCCGTTCGTCCGAGGAAAAAGAGAAGGCCAAAGCCGAGGTAGATCGCGCCGAGTCGGCGACAGATGACGAGCGGGCCATCGGCCACTTCGAGCCCCCATTCTCGGAGCAATGACGCCCCCCCGAGCATGAACCGAATGCCGAGCACACTGCACCCCACGGTCATCACGTACGCCATGATCTTGAAGCTCATCGTCGATTCTCCACGACAGCGTTGCTCACTGGCGTGGCGCCGATGAGCCGTTTGTCGAGGTGAGCACCGGGAGCTCCGCGGGTCGGGCGAAGCTCCCCTCTCCCCTCACAGTTCGGCCTCGATGCGGTGCGGTTCAAAGAACGCCGAACCGCCCAAGTGCGACGAACGCCCCTACCAGCGCGAGAACCAACGGCGCCACGACGGGCTCCGCCAGGTCGACATGTGTCTTGACCGCGCCGAGCATCAACACGACCAGACACACCGCGGCGAGGGGCGTGAGAACCGGCGCGATGCCAGTGGCCTGGGGAACAATCAGGCCAACGGAGCCGAGCACCTCCGCCAGACCGAGCAGCTTGACGCCGCCGTCGCTCCACCTCTTGGCCCAGTGCAGCTTCTCCATGAGCTTGACGCGTGGGATGGCGAGCTTGGTGACACCGGCGGCCATCATCACCAGCGCGACAAACCCAGAGGCGATCCAAAGAGCGACCTGCATGACGTCCGAACCTTCCTGCGCGGTGCGATCTCGTCGCCACCCGGGCGAACATAGAGCTCCGAATCGGTACGCGACATCATGTAAACTCCAAAATACTTGATGTATCGTCCACGAAATGTCCTCCGACGCTCGCGACCCACTCGCGGACGTGCTTGCACTGCTGCGGCCACGAGCGGTGCTCGCCGCGGAGGTTCGCGCCCATGGCCGGTGGAGCCTCGAGTTTGCTCCCGACACTGCGGTGAAGTTCGGCGTCGTTGTCGCGGGGGAGTGTTTGATCGCACTCCGGGGTCGCCCCCCCGAGACTCTGCGCGCGGGCGACATCTTCCTGCTCGGTGGCCCACCGCCCTTCGTCATCGCGAGCGACCTCGAGACGCCGAGCAAGAGCGCGCAGACGCTCCTCGGCAACAACACGGCCCGTGTGATCCGACTCGGCCGCTCACGCGAGCGGCCCTTGGTGCACCTCCTTGGAGGGCACTTCACCCTCGACCCCTCGAACTCGCATCTCCTTGCCGACGCGCTCCCACCGCTGGTGCGCATTCCTGTCGAGGAAGCCACGTCACTGCGTGGCTTGATTCCGTTGCTCGTCGACGAGGTGCGGTCGGCCCATCTCGGCCGCGCGCGCGTACTCGATCAGCTCGCGCAGCTCGTGCTCACGTACGCACTGCGCTGGCTCGACGCCGATGGTGTGAGCCCCGCACGTACGGGTTGGCTACGGGCGCTCGCCGATCCGCGTACCGGCGCCGCGCTTCGTCACATCCACTCGACCGTCGAGCAAGGGACTTCTCTCGCGGAGCTCGCGCGCGTCGCGGGCATGTCACGGACCGCCTTCGCGGCGCGCTTCAAGGAACTCGTCGGCATGCCGGCGCTCGCGTACGCAATCCAGTGGAGGATGTCGCTCGCGAGGGACGCACTGCGCACGGCCGATTGCGCGATTGGAGAACTGGCATTCAAGCTGGGCTACGGGTCCGAGAGCGCATTCAGCATGGCATTTCGGCGCGAGGTCGGCTGCTCACCGCGCGCCTATCGTCAGAACTCGACCATCGAGGCGGAGCGGCAGACCGTCGCTGCGAACATCCAGCCCGGTTCACTTGGCGGTGGACCGAAACCGTCCTCCGAATCATCGCCCGTGATCGCGCCGGCAGCCGAAGGGCGACCCCAGCCGAGTGGTGGGGTACGTCCGCGTCGGTACCGACGGGCAGGACGCCGGCCTCGCCCAGGTCACGGCACGTGAGCGCCGGTGTTCCGAACGTGGGGCCGTCCCGATCGCCGTGCATGAAGACCACGACGCGATCTCGACAAGACGGGCCACACGCAAGGCGCCGCGGCGGGGTCCAAGTGGTTCGAACAACGACGAACGCCCGGGATCAGCCGCCCCAGCGCCGCTGGGTGGCCGCCAGTGCGGTGCCGGTCTCCAGCAGCGTCTTGAGACTCGACAGGATTGCCGTCCAGCCCTCGGTGATTCGCCGGGCGTCTTGGGGCAGCCCCTCGTGGGTGAGGGTGAGCTTGGTGGCCCCGAACTGTTCCTCGAGCCGGAACGTGACGACCGTGGGCACCGAGCACATGTGCGGGGAGACCCACGTCATGCGCAGCGTGCTCGGGGGATCGTAGGCGAGGATCTCTCCTCGCACGGCGACCTTCGTGTCGTCGTCGTAGTCGACGTGTTCCCACGTGGATCCGACCTTCCACTCGGAGACGTTCTTGTGGACGCCCCAATACTGCTTGGTCAGCTCCGCATCTTGCAGTGCGTCCCAGACCTCCCGTGCGGTGGCCTGGATCCAGATCATGTAGACGAAATCGGGTTTGTGGGTCGTCATCGTTCTTCGATTCCCTTCTTGAGTCGACGTAGGGCACGCAGGCGCGACTCTTCGAACTTCGAGATCCAACGCTCGTGGATCTCGAGCAGCGGCACCGGGTTGAGGTAGTGCAGCTTGCGCCGTCCCCGACGGATCGTGACGACGAGGCCCGCGTCTTCGAGCAACGTGAGGTGCTTGGTCACCGACTGCCGCGCCATGTCGAGGCCCTCGCAAAGTTCGGAGAGGGTCAGGCCATTGTCGGCATGCAGCATGTCGAGCAGGTGCCGGCGTGACGGATCGGCGAGGGCTTTGAACACCTCGTCCATGCCCGAGACCATATGCAGCCATTTGGCTGCATGTCAAATCAGCCCCACCAAAGGCCAGGGATGACCCCCAGCGCGTGCGTTCGGCGTACGCGGGGAAGCCCGACAGCTCCGCGAGCAGCATGCGGGCCTCGAGCAGCTTGCGCCGGGTGAAGACGGCGAGCTTCGGGCTGATCGCGAGCACGGACCACCACGAGCCGAGCACGCGAGCTGGGGGTCAGCCCGGTGTCGGCCAGGGACGAGCCGGCGGGACCGAAGCGCGGTGCCGCACCACGGCGCCGCAGCTCATCGCATGGAGGGCCGGGGCCGCTACAGACCGAAGAGCATCGGTGTCGGAAACGACGGCATCACGGTCGTGCCGTCGGCGAGCTGGCCAGCCGAGCGAAAGCCCAAGCATTGCCAGCCTGCACCGGTGTCGATGCAGGTGTGCGAGTTGCCGAGCGCGACGGCGCCGATGCCCGTGGCGACCTCGAAGGGCACCGGCGACGGCTCCTCGGGGTTGGCCGTGATCGTCGGTCCGCCGTTGCCGAGCTGGCCGTCGAGTGCGTCGCCCCAGCACCACATCTGGCCCACGTCGCTGATCGCACAGGAGAAGTTGCCGCCGCTGGCGACCTCGACGATGACCGCGGGCAGGCCCGGCACGTGTCGCGCGGTGTCCCAGTCGTCCTCGGTGCCCTGTCCGATCTGGCCGTACGCGCCGTCCCCCCAGCAGTACACCTGGTCGGCGGCCAGGGCACACGCGTGGTCGAGACCGAGCGCGATCTGGTCGACCGGACCAGGCAGACCGGTCACGTCGACCGGAACCGCCGAGTCACTGGTGGCGCCGTCGTCGTCGCCGAGCTGGCCGGCGAGGTCGTCACCCCAGCAGCTGACCACGCCGCCGGTGCGCAGCGCACAGGCGAAGTCTTCGCCGAGCTCGATGTCGACCGCGTCCACGAGCCCCATCACCGTCACCGGCAGGCTCTGGTCTCCGGTGGCCCCGGCGTCGCCGGTCTGACGGTCGTCGTTGTCGCCCCAGCACTGCACCGTGCCCCCGGTGCGGACGCACGCGAACTGGTCGCCGACCTCGAGCTCGTCGACGGTGCCGAGGCCCACCACCGGCGTGGGCACGAGGAGGTCGGCGGTGCTGGTGCCGCCCTGGCCGAGCTGGCGGTTGGAGTTGTCGCCCCAGCACCGCACGTCGGTGCTCGTCCGCACGCAGACGAAGCCGTCGCCCATGCCGACCTCCAGCACGTCGGTCAGCCCGGCGATCGGCGTCGGGGTGGTCAGGTGGTGGGTGATCGGCGCGAAGAAACCTCCGGCACCCGTCGTGGGGGTGGCCGACACGAGCGTGGCATCGCCGGCGCACTCGAGCGTGCCGTTGGTCAGCACGCCGCACGTTACGCCGCGGTACTCGAAGCGGTCCAGGGTCAGCGACGCCAGCGGCCCCGAAAATGCGAGCACGCCACCGGGCTCGAGTTGCTCGCGCGGCGCCATGCCGAGCTGGCCCTCCTCGGAGTGACCCCAGCACCAGCGCTCGTCGTTGGAGCGCACGACGCAGACCCCATTGGCCCCGGCCTCGAGGTCGACGAGGTCGCCCGCGGGAAGACCCTGCACCGCGACCGGGGCACTGCGCGAGATCAGGTCGCCGTCGCCGAGCTGGTAGTCGTTGCCCTCGCCCCAGCAGTAGACCTCGTCGTTGGTCAGCAGCGCGCACGAAAAATCCGTGCCGAGCGAGATCGCGTCCGCGGCGGCCGGCAGGGCGAGGGTCTGGGGGGTTGCGACGTCGCCGGGGACGTCGTTGCCCACCTCCCCGTCGTCGTTGTTGCCCCAGCACGTCACGGTGCCGAGCGTGTCGATCGCACACGTGGTGTCCCGCCCCGCGTCCACGTCGACGATTCCGGTCAGGCCCGTGACGAGTGCGGCCGTGCTGCCGTCGACCCCGGACGCACCGTCGCCGAGCTGGCCGCTGTCGTCGTCGCCCCAGCACGCGACCGTCTCGTCTTCGAGCACCGCGCAGCTGTGGTTTTCGCCCAGGCCGAGGTCGGTGGCCGCGAGCGCTCCGGGCAGCGCGACCAGGCCCGGTACGGGGTCGTCGATCGTGCTGGTGCCGCCGCGACCGAGCTGGCGGTTGTCGTTGTCGCCCCAACACCACACGCCACCCACCGAGTCGATGGCGCAGGTGTGATCGAAGCCGCCTTCGACCTCGGCCATGTCGGCGGGCAAGCCCGTCACCAGGATCGGCGTGGTCTCGTCGGTGCCCGGGGCGGCGCCGGGGCCCAGCTGCTCGTTGAGATTGTCACCCCAGCACCACACGTCGCCGACCACCAGCGCGCAGACGTGCTCGTCGCCGGAGGCGATCGCGGAGGCGCCGGCGAGCGCGAACGTGGGCAGGTCGGTCCGTACGCCGGTGGTGCCGTTTCCGACCTGGCCCTCGCTATTGACGCCGAAGCACCCCACGTCGCCGGCGGTGGTCCGCACGCAGCCTCCTTCGCCGCCGAGCGTGACCTCGGCGAGCGTCGCAACGAGCGTGCACTGGTTGGGCACCATCGTGTCGCACGCCCACCCGAACTCGAGGTCGCAGGTGGCCGCGCAGCCGTCACCGGACGCGAGGCCGCCCCCGTCGCACGTCTCCGCCCCGGCCGCGATGCCGTCGCCGCAGGTCGTCGCGCAGGTACTGGGCTCGCCGGTGCAGGTCCAGCCCGTCTCGACGAGACACGTCGCGCTGCAGCCGTCTGCGTCGAGCGTGTCTGCGTCGTCGCACTCCTCGGGTCCGACGATGTTGGCGTCGCCGCACTCGGTGGTGCACAGGCTCGGCTCGCCGGTGCACTCCCAAAGAGGCTCGAGCGAGCAGCGGGCGGAGCAGCCGTCGCCGTCCTCCCGGTCGCCGTCGTCGCAGCCTTCCGCGCCCGCGATGACCCCGTCGCCGCAACCGGTGGTGCACAGCGAGGGCTCGCCGCCGCACGACCAACCCGGCTCGACCTGGCACGTGCTGCCGCAGCCGTCGTCGTTGCCCGCATCGCCGTCGTCGCACTGCTCCTCGCCCGCGACCAGGCCGTCACCGCACGTGGCGGTGCACACGCTCGGGGAGGCGTCGTCGCACGTGAAACCCGTCTCGGGCGCGCACGTGGCCGAGCAGCCGTCGCCGCCCGCGTCGTTGCCGTCGTCGCAGGTCTCGTCCGTATCCAACGTACCGTCGCCGCACTGCGGCCCGGGCATGCCGGTGCTCGAGTCTGCCGTGGTCGCCGGATCGCCCGTGGTGAGCGAGCCGCCGGTGGCGTCGTCGCTCGTCGCGTCGTCCGAACTGCCGGCCGAGGTCGCCGCCGAGGTCGTCGTGTCCGTCGATTCCCCGGAGGTCGACCCGTCGGTCCGCCCGTCCGCGCTCGTCGTGTCGTCGCCGCATGCGAGCGTCGCCGACGTCGACACCCACCACACGAGCCCACGGAGCGCTTTGGTCTGCACGGTGGTACCGGTTGTGCGGTCCCACCGCGCGGCGCGCAAGCCGGCCGGGCGTGAGTGACGTCCCGGCCGTGGACAAAGACGCCGGTGGCCCGCGCTACAGCCCGAAGGGCATCGGGCTCGGCAGTGCCGGCTCGATCGTGGTCCCGTCGCCGAGCTGGCCGGCGGAGCGGAAGCCGACGCACTGCCAACCCGCCGCCGTGGCGATGCACGTGTGCGAGTTGCCGAGCACCGCATCCGTGATTCCGGTCGCCACCCCGAACAGGACGGGCGACAGCTCCTCGTCGTTTCCGGTGACGGTCTCGCCTCCGTTGCCGAGCTGGCCGTCGAGGCCGTAGCCCCAGCACCACATCTCGCCCACGTCGCTGATCGCACACGAGAAGTTGCCACCGGTGGCGATCTCGACGATCACCGCGGGCAGACCCGGCACGAGGAGGGCCGTGTCGGAGTCGACTTCGGTGCCCTGGCCGAGCTGGCCGTAGGCCGCATCGCCCCAGCAGTACACCTGGTCGGCGACGAGGGCACAGCCGTGGTCGAAGCCGAGCGCGAGCTGGTCGGCCGGTCCCGGCAGTCCGGTGACGTCGACCGGAACCGCGGAGTCGGCCGTGTCGTTGTCGTTGTCCCCGAGCTGGCCCGAAAGGTCGTCACCCCAGCAGCTGACGACGCCGCCGGTTCGCAGCGCGCAGGCGAAGTCTTCGCCGAGCTCGATGTCGACCGCGTCCGCGAGTCCCATCACGGTCACCGGCAGGCTCTGGTCGGTGGTCGTGCTGTCCTCACCGGTCTGTCGACCGTCGTTGTCGCCCCAGCACTGCACCGTGCCGCCGGTGCGGGCGCACGCGAACAGATCGCCGGCTTCGAGCTCGTCGACGGCGCCGAGCCCCATCACCGGTGTCGGCGTGAGGATGTCGTCGGTGGAGGTGCCGTCCTGGCCGAGCTGAAGGTTGGAGTTGTCACCCCAGCACTGCACGTCGGTGCTCGTGCGGATGCAGATGAAGCTGTCGCCCATCGCCACGTCCTGCACGTCGCTGATCCCGGGGATTGGCGTGGGGGTGGTGAGGTGGTGGGTGATCGGGCCGAAGAATCCGGCCGCGCCGGTCGTGAGGCTGGACGAGACCAAGGTGGCATCGCCGGCACACTCGAGCGTTCCGTCGGTGAGCAGTCCGCACGTCACGCCGCGGTACTCGAAGCGGTCCAGGTGCAGCGACGCCAGGGGTCCCGAGAACGACAGCACGCCGCCGGGCTCGAGCTGGTACAGCGGCGCGATGCCGAGCTGGCCCTCCTCGGAGTAGCCCCAGCACCAGCGCTCGTTCGTCGAGAGGATCGCGCACACGTTGTCGGCGCCGGCCTCGATGTCGACGATGTCGCCGGGCGGCAGCCCCTGCACCGCGACGGGGGAGCTCTGCGACATCACGTCGCCGTAGCCGAGCTGGAAGTCGGTGCCCTCGCCCCAGCAGTAGATCTCGTCGTTGGCCAGCAAGGCGCACGAAAACTCGGTACCCAGCGACAGGGCCTCGGCGGCCGCGGGAAGGGTGACCGGCTGCGGCGTGGCGACGTCGTCGGTCAGCCCGTTGCCGACCTCTCCGTCGTCGTTGTTACCCCAGCACGCGACCGCGCCGAGCGAATCGATCGTGCACGTCGTGTCGCGTCCGGCGTCGACCTGCACGATCCCCGACAGCCCCGCGACGACGGTGGCGTCGCCGCTGTCTGTTCCGGACGTGCCGTCGCCGAGCTGACCGCTGTCGTCGTCGCCCCAGCACGCGACCGTCGCGTCGCCGAGCACCGCGCAGCTGTGGTTTTCGCCCAGTCCGAGGTCGGTGGCGGTCTGGCCCCCGGGCAGCACGACCTGGGCGGGCATGGGATCGTCGGTCGTGCTCGTTCCGCCGCGGCCGAGCTGGCGGTTGTCGTTGTCGCCCCAGCACCACAGGCCGCCCGCGCCGTCGATGGCACACGTGTGGTCGAACCCGCCTTCGACCTCGGCGATGTTCGCCGGCAGACCGGTGATCATCAGCGGCACCAGCTCGTCGGTACCGCCCACGGCGCCCGGACCCATCTGGTCGTTGGCGTTGTCGCCCCAGCACCAGACGTCGCCGGAAACGAGCGCGCACGCGTGCTCGTCGCCCGAGGTGATCGCCGAGGCGCCGGCGATGGTGAAGCGCGGCAGGTACGTCTCCACGTCGTCGGTGCCGTTGCCCACCTGGCCCTCGGTATTGTCGCCGAAGCAGCCCACGTCCCCGCCGGTGGTCAGCACGCAGCCGCCCTCGCCGCCGAGCGCGACGTCGGCGAGGACAGCCCCGAACGTGCACTGGTTGGGCGTCATCATGTCGCACGTCCATCCGAACTCGATGTCGCACGTGGCCGTGCAGCCGTCGCCGGACGCGATGCCGCCCGCGTCGCAAGTCTCCGCGCCGGCCGCGATACCGTCGCCGCACGTCGTCTCGCACGTGCTGGGCTCGTCCATGCAGGTCCAGCCGGACTCGATGATGCAGGTCGCGCTGCACCCGTCGCCATCGATCGCCTCCCCGTCGTCGCACTCCTCGGGGCCGACGATGTTGTCGTCGCCGCACTCGGTCGTGCACACGCTCGGCTCGCCCGTGCACTCCCAGAAGGTCTCCAGCGAGCAGCGGGCCGAGCAGCCGTCGCCGTCCTCGAGGTCGCCGTCGTCGCAGCCTTCGGCCCCCGCGATCACACCGTCGCCACAGCCGGTGGTGCACAGCGACGGCTCGCCGTCGCACGACCAGCCGGGCTCGACCTGACACGTGCTGCTACAGCCGTCGCTGTTGCCGACGTCGCCGTCGTCACACTGCTCGTCGCCGAGGGTCACGCCGTCGCCACACGTCGGGCCGCAGACGCTCGGGGAGGCGTCGTCGCACGAAAAGCCCTCCTCCGGCGCGCACGTGGCCGAGCATCCGTCGCCGTCTTCGGTGTTGGCGTCGTCGCACATCTCGTCCATGTCCAGCGTGCCGTCGCCGCACACCGGCATCGCGGTTCCCGTGTCGGTGCCGGTGTCCGGGTCGGCGGTGGTGGACGCGTCGGTCGTCGTGTCGTCCACGCCACCCATGGTGGTCGGGGAGGATCCCGTCGAGCCCACCGGCGCGTCGGATGTCGATCCATCCGCATCCGTGTCGCCACTGAGCGTGTCGTCGCCACACGCGAGAGCGGCCGACATCGAAACCAACAGGACAAGCCCACGAACCTCTTTGGTACCCATGTTCGGGCACCGGTCTGTCGTCTGGGCTCGTCGATGGCAACCCACGCGTCCGTGAGATGTCGTTTTTCGATTTCGTGAACCAAATCGAATTTGCGGCAACGTCACCGCGCCGCGAGAAGTCGACTTCGCCGCGAGCCCCTCCAAAACATGGTTTCGAAGCCGCCTGGGCGGCAGTGCCGTCGGCGCCGGATCGGGTGTCGATGCCGCCGCGGCGCGCCGTGCCCCGTGTCTTCGTCGCGCCGGACCGCCCGGTGTCCGAGTCGCCCGTGCGACTGGCGGTCGATGCTGTCTCCGAGCCTGCAATCGCTCGTCGCCCGGTACGCAGCCCGGGACGCCGCGTGAGCGTCGTTGGGCGCGACGCAGGTCGGCCGAGAGCTCGGTGACGGCAGCGTACGAGCCGCCGCCGCACCGGCTGGCCGTCTCACCCCGCGCTCAAGACGATCCGAGTGCCCGCAGGCGAGCCATCCCCGCGATGCCGAGGATGGCATTGCGTCGACCGATGCGTCCGCCGATCCACAGGCCAACGACGGCAGCGATGCCCGCGGCCACTGCGACGGCCGCGATCGGATGACGGGCGATCTGCCCCCGGAGATCGAGGCGTTGGTTCATCACCTCGTCGAGCGTGTCGGTCAGGTCATCGCGCATGGCGTCGATCTCCTCGCGGACGGCCTCCGGAGTGCGTGTGGTCGGGGAAGGCTCAGACATGTTCATCACTCTCGTTGATGCTCTGCAGCGCCGCCACGGTTCGTTCGGCTTCTTCGATCGCTCGAACGGGCGCGAGTTCCGTCTCCCGCAGCTTCAAGATACCCCGCCGAACGACGACTGCGCTGAGCGCGGTGAGCAGTGCGGTCATGAGCAGCAGTCGAATCCACAGCGGACCGATCAACAAACCGAGTGCGACCACGATCGTGGCGCTGAGCATCCCGGCCGCGAACAGCCCCAACACAGCGCCCGCGACGAGGATCGCCAGTCGGGCGGCGGCCTTCTTGGACGCCTCGACCAGCTCGAGCTTGGCCAACTCGACCTCGGCGCGAAGGAGCGTATCGAGATCGCGAAACACCCGCGACATCAGTTCGCCGGGGCTGGCATCGCGCAGAGATTGGGCAGGCGGCATCCTGGCGGACTAGACCTGGCGGCGGAGATGTCAATCGACACGGGTCTGTGCCGGGCTCGCGGGTCGCGGTGTCGAGACGCGGGGGCTGGGCTCGACACCGCACTTCGCCCGTCCGGTGCGCCGCCGCCGAGCTGCTAGGCCGCTTCATTGGGCCGTTCCGCTGCGTTGCGGAGCAGGTCTTGCTGTTGCTCGACCGTCATCTGGTTGCCTGAAGCCAAGGAGCGGGCCAGCGTGAGGAGAATTTTTTCTCGCTGGCGAGAGTCGGACTCGAGGTGGCGACGCTGGGAGTTACCTTTGAGCAGCAGCACGACGAGCACGACCAAGGCGAGGGCGAGCGCCACGACGAAGGCGACCAATGCCGCCCATCCTATGGCCATCTGGCCAATGAGTCCTTCGAGTAGCCCGGGTTCGTCCGTCGCCTCGGCGTGCTTCTGCGCATCGTTGAGTCCCGCTTGGGAGCCGAGCACGGTCTGCCGGCTGACCTCGAAGGCGATGCCGCCCAATGCCGTCTTCACGGCGTCGGACCCGACCGCCTCGGCGATGGCGGGCTCGAACGCATCGGTGTCGATGTCGGCGATCGCCGGGGCGAGGTCTTCGCGGATCCCATCGGCCAACGCCGAGGTGGCGGCAAGGACCGCCGCGCGCGTGGTGGCGGCGACGATCTCCTGGGTGCGCGCCAGGTTCTTCTCGGACGCGGCGGTGGCGAGCGCAGCGTCCACGCTCTGTCGCACGATCGCGGCCACCCCCGGGGCGAGGTCCTCGCGCATCATCGTCTCGATGCGGGGGCCCGCGCCATCGATGTAGGATCCGACGGTGTCGCGCAGCTCTTCGGCGTCGACAATCTCCTTCAGGCCGGCCACGACCCCGCGCGTCACCGATTTCGTCGTGACCTCGACCGCGTTTTGTATCTCGCCGGACGTCGCGACGGCTTCGACCTCGTCCTGGGTTTGGGGCTGGGCCAGCGCCCCCAGAGCCCCTTCGACGCCACCTTTGGTCACGTTGGAGGCCATCGAGGCGCACCCGGTCAGGCTCAGCACGACGATCAGGGGCATCGGCACGCGGCCCACACCTGTGGGCCGAGGGGTTTGGCGCCCATGGACGTCGTCGCGATGCAGCATCGAAGGATCTGTCACTCAAGAACCGTGCCGAGTGTGTGGCGAGCGAACGTTCTCATTCTCGAACGTTTGCACGGCCGTCCCGAGTGACCGCTGCCTCGAAAAATTCCGCAAGGACCCGGAAGGATTCCTCGGAGACTCGACGCTCGAGACCGAGCCCTGTACCCCGGAACGCTTTGCACCCGACCGACCGTGCTCTGCCCCACGCGGTACGGGCGACGGAGGGCAACTTGTGCCCTCCGTGGGCCAGGAAGGGACTCAGCGACGGCGCATACGCCACGCGCCGAGGCCGAGCAGCATGAAGACGGCCCAGCCGCCGAGGCTGCGACGGCCCTTCGGATCGATCGTCAGACCGCAACCGACCCCGGCGTCGCCTTCGCCTTCGCCCTCGGCCTCACAGCCGCCGTCGCTGCACTCGACGTCGATGTCGATCTCTACGTCGAGCTGGAAGTCGAAACTGGCGGCGAGGTCGTTCGCGCACGCCTCGAGGTCGCCGCCGGTGGCGAGGAACTGCCCCTCGCAGAAGATCGCGGCGCCCGTCTGCTCGCACTCCGTGTTGCATTCTTCGACCACGGTCTCCTCGCAGGTCGTGAACCGCTCGGCTTGGCACCCGACCTGGCACTGCAGGTTCGCGCGTGCGTCGCACGAGCCGGTGCACGCACTGGTGCAGACCGGCTCGCAAGTCGTCGTCTCGGTCGCCTGGTCGCACTCGTTGCGACATCGGTCGGCACAACAATGGGCCCCCGACGAGCGACACTGTCCGTGCTTGTCGGTGTCCTCGCAGCCCGCCGTCGCCTCCATTTGGCAGTCGGACATGCACAAGCCCATACAGTTGGGCGGCTGCTGCTCGACATCGGTGGAGCAGTCGCCGACGCACGTCTCGCCGCAGCTGCCTTCGCACTCCACCGACGCCTCGAGCGTGCAGGAGGAGTTGCATTCGGTCGTCAGCCGCGCGGCGCAGACGGTCACGGCGGAGACGGTCTGACAACGCGTCTCACACTCTTGGACGGGCACGACCTCGCACGATCCTTCGGCGAGGCCTTCGAGCCAGACGCCTCCGCAAGCGTCGAGGGTGGCAGCGTTCGCCTGACTCGATACGCCGAACGTCGCTGCGAACGCGGCCGCGGCGAGAGCTCCGCCGATGACGGGGGGCAGGAGCGAACGAGCGCCCGGGGTCGAGATGTCTGAGGAGGTATCGGTGGTTGGCATGATGTTCCGTCGGAGCGCACTGCCCCGCACCGCAGTTCGTTACACGTTGCGGGCCGCCGCGTTCGCGGCAGTACAATCAACGAGTTGCGGCTACGACTCGAACCGACGAGTGATCTCGATCGAGGACGATGACCGAGCGGGCCATCACATCGAGCACGCCCCGGATCTACCGGCCTCACGTCGTTGTCCACGAAGGTTCCCGGATGCCACAGGTAATCGAGCCCGAGGCGTCCGTTGGCGTGGTGCAGCGGTGCCCAGCCCAGATCGAGCTGCAGCGCATGGTTGGGGTGGAGGAAGACCTTCGCGCTCGCGCCCATCGGATCACCCAAGTCGTCGGTAGCCAGCCATGGTCAGCAGGAGCACGATGGCCGACAGCGCCATCGCGCGACCGCTGGGTCCACCGGACGAATCCACGGCGCACGAGATCGAGCCGTCGGAGGTGCCGTCGCAACGACCCGGCACGCACGTGACCATTGCACTGCCTTGGACCTCGATCTCGAGCGACGCCTCGAGTGCGTCGATGCACTCGCGCAGGTTGCCGCCGTGGTCGACGTACTGACCGTCGCAAAAGAGCGCCCCCTCGGGCGCGCGGCACTCGGCCTCGCAGCCGCCCGAGAGCTCGGCCTCGCACTCGACGAAGCCACCCGCCTGGCACTGCACCTGGCAATCGACGTTGGCTTGCGCCTCGCACGATCCCTCGCAGCCGGCGTCGCAGCGCGCGTCGCAGCTCGCCGAGGCGGGCTCGACCTCGCAACGGGCATCGCAGTGGCCCGAGCACGTGGCGACACACGACGCGTGACACTCGGACTCGTCGGAGCTGCACCGCGCATCGCACGCCCCCTCGCAGTCGCCCTGGCACGCCGCGCTGCACTCGAAGCTGCCGGGATCGACCTCGCACTGCCCCGTGCACTCGACGTGACAGCTGGCACTGCAGTCCACGGAAGCGCTCGCGTCGCACTGCCCTTCGCAGCTCGCATAGAGGTCGGCGGCGCAGGCGGCCTCCATGCGAAGCGGCTCGCAAGAGACCTCACAGCCGCCCTCGACGAGCACCTCGCACTGCGCTCCGGCTTCGACATGGATGTCTCCGCAGGCACCGATCCCGGCTTCGACGGGTCGCGCGAACACGAAGACGGCAAGGCCCGCCACTATCGTGGCGATCGACGAAACGGAACGTGCGGTGGTCATCGGAGAGTGAGTTCTGCAAGCGCTGCGCCGACACCGAACGCGCGATCGCTGCACCCCCGCGACGGCTTGCCCGACCGTGCCGTCACCCCGCAGCACGCAGCGTGCTGGCCCCCATGACGACCCCGACGTCAGAGGGAGAAAATGCCCGGTCGCGAGGGACTTTCCCCACCGGGCGGGAGACCGCTGGGACTCGCGCGGCCACCGTGCACGCGCTCGGTCGCTCGCCGAGAGCGCGCGCGAGGGCTACGACGGCGCCGGTGAGGCAGGAGCATCACGCCTGACGAGACCGACGAGTGGCTCGCTTCGCATCCGGCCGCCGACCGACGATGGCCCGTGCCGGCAAGAGCCGGGCCCGCGGGGCCGCTGGCGGCGCACTCGGCTGCGAGCTCGCGACACGATCGCGAAGAACGACCGGTGTGCCACCGCCTCGACCTTCGCGGTCCACATCGCGCGACCACGGCGGTGCGCATCGACTCGCTTCGCCTTGCGCGGGTGGACCGTGGCTCCTAGGCTGGCCCGTTGCCGCCAACGCGGACGAAGGCGGTACACGTGCGACGTTCCCTCGACAAAGACCTCCGGATCGCCTTTCTCGGCACCTACCCTCCGCGTCAGTGCGGCATCGCGACGTTCACCCAAGACCTCGCCGCCGCGATCGGAGGCGCCGACCCGCGCGTGTCCCTCCGCGAAGCGAGCGCGGGGCGATTGCCGCGGCGCGCGGCGTGCCTAGACCGGTGCCGTGGACGTGCCTGCCCCGACCGTCGCGCGTGCAGGCTCGCCCGAGGGGACGCCCTGGCCGCTCAATCCTTTCGACGCGGCGCTCGTCGCCCAGACCTACCCCGGTCGCCCGATGACCACGCACCACGTGCTCGAGTGCGACGCCCTGGTCGACCCGGCGAGGTTGCGCGCCGCCACCGTCACGCTCGTGCGCATGTATCCGGAGCTCGCCTCGCGGGTCGAGCTCGGCCCGTGGCCGCGCCGGTACCTTCGAACACCCCGTGCGCGCGAGCTCGCGGACGCGGTCGTGGTAGACGACGACGACGCCTTCGCCGCGACGCGGCGGTGGATCCAGCGGCCCATCCGGGTCGACGAGGGCTTGCCGTTCGCGATTCGTCTGTCGCCGGCGCGCCGGGCTGCGAACGCGATCACACTGTCGCTGCACCACAGCATCGCGGACGGCCACGGCGCGATGGAGGTGTTCGACCGGCTGCTCGATCTGACCGCGACCGGGTACGCGCGCCCGCGGCTGATCCCCACGTCGCCGGCGCTGCCGCCCCCCGCCCCGCTTCGGCTCGCGGACGCGATGCGGGGCATCGCCAATCTGTGGCGCCCCGCCGCGCAGGTGCGAGACGACCATGCATCTCCCGAGGTCGACGCGGCGGGACACGGGTTGACGCTCGCTCGTCTCGCCCCGAAGGACTGGCGTGCATTCGGGGCGGCCGCCCGTGCGCGATCGGTTTCTCGCAACACGCTGTCGTGGCTGGCGGCCGCCCAAGCCCTGAACACCCTGCGCCGCGAGGGTGACGACGCACCGATCCGGATCCTCGGCCCGGTGGACCTGCGTGCGGCCCTCGGCGTGCCCGACGGCACGCTGCAGAATTGGCTGGGCACCGTCGAGGTCGACGTCGATCCAACGGCGGCGCCCGAGGACGTGCACGACGCCCTTCGTCGGGCGCGGCGGCTGCCGCAGGCCGCGTCGACGACCGCGATGGTGGGGGCGGTCGGCTCGCTCCCCGCCGGCCTCGCGCGGGCGATCTTTCGTGGGGTCGACTCGCAGCGCTGGCGGAGCTCGCACTCGCTGCTGCTGTCGATGCTGCGTCCCGACGGCACGTGCTGGCCCACCGCGATGCGCCCGCGCCGGATGTGGTGCTGCAGCCTGCTGCCGCGCAAGCCCGCGGTGGGCATCACCGTGACGGCCAGCCACGACGTGGTCACCCTCGCGGCGACGTGGCGGGCGGACATCGTCGATCGCGACACGGCCCGCCGGTTCCTCGACGCCGTGGTCGCGCGGATGCGAGCGTTCGCGAACGATGCTGCGTCGGCGCTGCCGTGGCCGATCTCCGCCTCTGCGCAGTCCCCTGGGTAGGCCCGCGCCGAGTCCCGGCGTGATGCCGGGCTCACGGGCCGAACGTCTCGACGACGTCGAAGCGCCGACCCGAGCGACCGACGTGACCTCCAGCGGGCCGACGCGCTCGTACGAGATCACGTCGTCGGCGATCGGCGCCATGGATGCGGCGTCGAGGTCCTCGCGTCAGCCGGCCATGCCGCAGGCCATCAGCTCCTCGGAGCAATTCTCCGCGACGCAAAGGCCCTGCATGGTGAAGCAGCTCGTGCAGTCGGCGGACTGGTTGGTCAGGCAGTCCGTCTGACACTGGGTCGCATCGGCGCCGCAGCCACAGCCCGCGGCGCAGTCGATGTAGTCGGAGCAGACGTCGAGACAGTCGTCGCAGTTGGTGTCGACGCACGTGATGTAGTTCTGGCACTCGGCCGAGACGTCGCCGTCGCCGCCTCCATCGCCGCCGCCGCACGTGTCGTCGCCACCGCCGCCGTCGCCGCCGCCGTCGGCCTGCGAGGCGGTGTCACCACCGCTGCCGCCGTCGTCGTCGTCGTCGTCGCAAGCAGAGAAGGACATGGTGCCCGCGAGTGCGAGGGCGAGTCCCAAGGTCACGGAGAACAAGGATCGTGGAGTCGAAGTGGCCATCGGTGTGAATCCCCGTCCGCGACGCTATCCGTGAAACCACGCGCCGGCAATATGGGCGAGGTCGGCACCGTCGGCGCGCGACCGAGCGCCGACGTTTTCGCTCGCCTACGTCGGAGGACGCCGGTCCGAGAGCGCGGCACACAGCCGTCGCGCGAGGGTTTCTTGCGTGAAGGGCTTTTCCAGCAGGCGCACGCCCGGATCGAGCTGGCCGTGGTGCACGATCGCGTTCTCCGTGTAGCCGGAGGTGTACAAGACGGCGAGGTCGGGACGCAGCGCCTGAGCCTCGGCCGCCAGGCGCGGACCGTTGAGCGGGCCGGGAAGGACCACGTCGGTCAACAGCACGTCGATCCGAGCGTCACTGCGCAGGATGTCGAGGGCGTCCGTGGCATCACTGCAATCGAACGTCCGATACCCGAGCGCGCGCAGGAATCGGACCGACACCCGACGGACGAGGGCTTCGTCTTCGACCACGAGCACCGCCGCGCCCTCGCGAGGTGGTGCCACCGTCTTCACCGGCTCGGCGGACTCCCGCGCCTCCGTCCCCGACAAGGCGCGCGGAAGGTAGAGCTTGACCGTCGTGCCCGCGCCCGGCTCGCTGTAGATCTTGACGTGTCCGCGAGACTGGCGGACGAACCCGTAGACCATGCTCAGGCCCAGGCCCGAGCCGTGTCCGCGTCGCTTGGTCGTGAAGAACGGTTCGAAGGCCTTGCGCTTGATGTCGTCGGGCATCCCGACGCCGGTATCGGACACCGCGACCAGGACGTACTGACCGGGATCGATGTCGTCGTGCTCGTCGGCGTACTCGGGGCTGATCCGCATGTTCCCCGTCTCGACCGTGATCTTGCCGCCATCGGGCATCGCGTCCCGGGCGTTGATCACGAGATTCAAGATCGCGCTCTTGAGCTGGTCGCGGTCGACCTCGCACGTCCACTGTCCTGCGGAGCCGATGAACTCGAGGTCGATGCGCTCGCCCAACGTGCGTCGCAGCAGCGACTCCATCTCCGCGACCAGCGTGCGTGCGTCCAGCCGGTGGGGCCGCAGCGGCTGTTTGCGCGCGAACGCGAGCAACTGCCGGACCAGGGTCGCCGCGCTGCCCACCGCGCCCATCGCATCGCGAAGGCGCTCGCGCGCGTCGTCGGACATCTTGCCGACCGCGGCGAGCTCGAGGTTGCCGGCGATGATCGTCAGCAAGTTGTTGAAGTCGTGCGCGACGCCGCCGGTCAGCTGCCCGATCGCCTCCATCTTCTGCGACTGCTGCAGCTGTGCTTCCAGGTTCGCCCGTACGCGCTCGGACTCCCGCTGTCGGGTCACGTCGTGGACGACGACGGTGACCCCGCTGGGCCAACGCTCGGCATCCCGCAGCGGCGAGACGACGACCCGGTAGTGCAACTGACCGCTTTCGCGGGGCAGCACCAGCTCCAGCACGTGCGAAGCCTGGTCTACCGCGACGCGGCGCATCGCTGCGTCCATGCTCGCGCCGGCCTCCGGCGGCAGCACGTCGACGATCCTCATCCCGATCTCGGCCGGCGGAAACGAGGACCCGTCCGGTCGATGCTCGGCCTGGATGCGGCCTTCGACGTCGAGCGTGATCACCCAGCTGTCGAGCGACGACAGCGTGGCGCGTAGACGTTCTTGGCTGCTGCGCAGCTGCTCGGTCCGCAGGTCGACTTCCGCTTGCAGCTCGAGCGCGTGGTCGTTGGCCAGCTGTCGGCGCAAGCGCTCGGTCTCGGACTCGATCGTCAACGACGACTGATACAGCGAGAACTCGACGACGGGCTCGCCGTCCTCGACCCACGCACGCTCGTCGGCCCAACAGTTGACACCGAGTGCGTACCGGAAGATGCCGATGAGCTTGCCTCGCAGAAACGGGCACCCCCATGGGTCTTCGAGTCGTTGCTGCATCACGAGCTCCCACGGCGAGCGCACCACCACCTTCGCCGTCCCGGTGGACCGGTCGATCGAGTGCAGCTCGAAGCGGCCCCAACCGACACCACCCACCGCCTTGCCCCACGCCAGAAACCCTTCTTCGAAGTTGTCCGCGAGGACGGACACCATCTTGTCGTAGTCCGCCTTCGCCCCGATGCTGGAGCTGTGGGCAACCAGGAGCTGAAACAGCTCCGTGCCGATCTCCTCGCGAAGCGGGATGAGCGTGTTGAGCAGGCTCGGGTCCAGCCACAGCCCGACGAGGTCCCGCCCCACGGACGCCATCTTCCCCCGCTGGGTGTCCCAGAGGATTTCGACCCCGCCGATGGTCTTGGACTCGTCGTACAACCTCGCCATCGTAGCTCAGCGGCCCGCGCGTCGGCGCACATCGACCGCGTCGGCATGCCCCGCATCTGCAGTTTCGGGGGCGAACACGCGTTCGGCCGGCGACGAAGTTCCATGCTCGCTTCCGCGACGAGACCGCGGACGGAGCGAACCTGCGCGCACGTTCGGCGTCGCGGCGGCGGCGTCGTCGTCGTCGAGCACGCCTTCGACCCCGCCTCGGTCTCCACGCTCGCGGGCCATGCGTGGGCGCGACGTCACCGTCGCCGTCGGGCGAGGACTCGTCGCGGCGACGGGCACGCTCGCCGGACGCCGCGTACCGCCGACGCACAGACGCGCTACTGTGCCCGCGCATGATCGCCCTTCCGAGCCGTTCCACCGCCGAGATCGCCGCCTGGGGTCGTGAGCACCTGCAAGCGGTGGTCGCGATCGAATCCAGCAGCGACGAGTCGTCGGACTCGGTGCCGTCCACCGATGGGCAGCGCGTGCTCTCCCGATACCTCGAGTCGTTCTTCGCGGGGCACGGCTGTGACGTCACCGTCGACGCGCACGCCAACGTGATCGCGCGCCTGCCCGGACGCGGCGCTCTCGCCGACGCGCCGCCGCTGGCGCTGATGATCCACCTCGATACCGCGCGCGGCACCGAGGCGCGGGAGGGATTGGAGCTGCTGCCGGCCTGGGACGGCACCGCGATCCCCTACCCGGACAACGACGCGCTGCAGGTCACCGTCGCCAACTACCCGAGCACCGCGCGCTACCTCGGCCACGACCTTCTGTACGGCGGCGGCCAGGCCCCGTTCGGTCTCGACGACAAGCTCGGCCTCGCGCACATGATGACGCTGGCCCGCCTGCTCGCCGACGATCGGTCGCTGCCGCACCGGCCGCTGCTCTTCATCGGCCGCCCCGACGAGGAGATCGGCCGCGAGGAGGCGCTGCTGGGTCTGGCGAAGTGGCTCTCCGAGCAGGGCGTCGACTCCGGCTACACGGTCGACGGCATCGACCCGTTCGAGGTCAACGTGGAGAACTTCAACGGCATGGCCGCCGCGGTACGCTTCGCCGATCGCGAGGACGGTCCGCTGTCGCACGCGGGACGGGTCGTCGCCGTGACACTGCGTGGCGTCAACACGCACGGCGCGACCGCGAAGGCGGAGGGCCACCGCGGGGCGGTGCGTTTGGCCGCCGAGCTCGTCGCCGCGCTGCCGCCCGCGGCCGTGCACGTGCTTGCGTTCGTGTCCGACGACCGACGCGACTGCGACGGGACGTTGCACCTGTGGCTGGACGGCGACGCCGCTCGCGCCTCGCTCGACGCCGCGCTGACGCGGATCGTGGGCCCCCACGTTCCCCGTGGCGCCGGCTGGTCGGTCGACGACGCCGACGCCGGGGCCGAGTGGCCGCACCGCGGTGCCGCCGCGGACATGCTTCGTTTCGTCGGCGAGTTCATCGCCTCGCGCGGCGACGGCCCGCCCCTGTTGTGCGAGGACTCCGACGGCTTCGAGGGCTACACGTATCCCTACCGCGCACGAGAGGTCGACGGCCGGCTACAGCTCGACTTCCGGATCCGCGACTTCGATCGAGCCGCGCTGCAGGCCCGACGCGACGTCGTGATCGCGATGGTGCGGGCGCGACTGCCCGACGCCGAGGTCGACGCGGTCGAGCAGTACGGCAACATGGGCCCGCGGCTGGCGGCACGTCCCGACCTGCTCGAGCGAGCGCTCGAAGCCGCGCGCGACGTGGGCATCGAAGCCGAGCGTCGGCCGATCCGCGGGGGGACCGGCGTCGACCCCTTCCTCGACGAAGGTGTCTTCGTGGCCAATCTGGGGACGGGCTACTTCGCCCCCGAGAGCGAAAAGGAGTTCACGTCGATGCAGCTGCTGGCCCAGCACGCGCTGTGGCTGACCGCGCTCGTCCAACGCTGACGCGTCGTCAAAACCAGGCCGGGATGCACTTGGACGTGTAGATCCCGTTGCCGTAGCGCGCGTAGCCCTCGGCGGTGAGGATGTCGAAGTTCTCGGCGAAGGCGTTGTCGTGCTTGACGGCGATCTCGTCGCCGGCGTTCGGGTCGCGGATCGCACATTGTCCCGCCGCGGCGACGCGTGCGACGACCTCGTCCATGTACAGCTCGACCTCGAGCACGAAGGGCTGGCCGTCGGACTGGTCGAACCACTGCGGGGTATCGGCGATCACGGCGTTGACCGAGGCCTGCACGAGCTGCAGAAAGCACGAGGGGTCGTCGACGCAGGTGTCCGCCTCGCCGGAGCCCGGCCCGGGGGAACAGTCCAGCGGCGCGCCGGGGCCGGGGCACGCGGGTACGACCGGGCCGTTGGCGCCCGTGCTGTCGCCGGTGCCCTCGTTGCCGTCGCCGGCGGTCGTCTCCGCCGCCGAGGAGGTGCTCGTCGAGGTCGGCACATCGGTCGTACCGGTCGACGTCGGCGTGTCGTCCGAGGTCTGGGCGCCCGTGCTCGTCGCATCGGGCGGCAGGCCGAACGTGCCGGGCTGCCGGTCGGTATCACCGTCCGCACACGCCGCGACCACGACGACCGCGACGCCGATCCCCCGCCACCTCACCGCCCGATCATACGCCACCTGCGCCGCGCCGTGGCCCGAGCTCGGTTGTCGAGGTCTCGGCCCGGTGAGACCGTGGCGCTGATGCAGATGCGTCCCACCAACGGAGCGTTGCGTGTCGCCCTCACCGGGGGCCCAGGGGCCGGCAAGACGACCGCGGCCGATCTGCTTCGGCGCGAGGTCGGCGAGCAGATCGTGGTCGTCCCCGAGAGCGCCACGATGCTGTTCGGATCCGGGTTCCCGCGCAGCGACGAGCCGTCGGCGCGACGCTGGGCCCAAAACGCGATCTTCCACGCGCAGCGTGGACTCGAGGAGATCTACCGGGCGACCTACCCCACACGCGTGCTGCTGTGCGACCGCGGCACCGTCGACGGCGCCGCGTACTGGCCGGGGGACAGCGACGACTTCTTCACCTCGCTCGGGACCACCCTCGACGCCGAGCTCGCCCGCTACGACCGGGTGCTCTTCTTCGAGACGGCCGCGGTCGGGGGCGAGTCGATCGAGGGCGGCAACCCCGTGCGCAACGAGAGCCTCGAGCGAGCCGTCGAGCTCGACACGGCGCTGCGCGAGCTGTGGTCGCGCCACCCCCACTTCACCCTCGTCCGCCACGACCAGTCCTTCCTCGCGAAGATCTTCAATGCCCTCGCCGTGCTCAAGAAGGTCGTCGACGGCCACGTCTGAGTGCTACCTTCCCGCCCGGTGAGTCCTGCCGATGGTGCGACGCCGGTGGCCCGCTGCGTCGGGCTCGTCAAGCGCTACGACGACGTCGTTGCCGTCGATGGCGTCGACCTGCAGCTGACGCGCGGCGAATGCCTGGGCCTGCTGGGTCCCAACGGCGCGGGCAAGACGACGACCGTGGAGATGATGGAAGGGCTGACGCTCCCGACGTCCGGGCACGTCGAGCTGTTCGGCATGCGCTGGGGCGAGGGGCACGACGACGCGATCCGGGCCCGCATCGGCGTCGCCCTGCAGGAGACGGTCCTGGCCGACAAGCTCACGGTCGAGGAAGTCATTCGCATGTTTCGCAGCTTCTATCCCTCGGGCCGCACCGTGGAGGAAGTCCTCGACCTGATGCAGCTGCAGCCCAAGCGACGCGCCCGCTACCACAAGCTCTCGGGCGGGCAGAAGCAACGCGTCGCGCTCGGTGTCGCCCTCGTGGGCGCGCCGGACCTGCTGTTTCTCGACGAGCCGACGACGGGACTGGACCCGCAGGCGCGCATGAGCGTGTGGGACATCGTCGCGCGGTACCGCGAGGAGGGCGGCACGGTCGTGCTGACCACCCACTACATGGAGGAGGCGGCGAACATGTGCGACCGCATCGTGGTGATGGATCACGGCAAGGCCATCGCCGAGGGCAGCCCCGCCGAGCTCATCGCGACGCTCGGCGGCCGCCAGCTGGTGGAGCTCGAGCCCGCGGTCGAGATCGATCCCGCGTCGTTGGCCGAGATCGCCGGAGTACGTCAAGCCTCCACGCGCGGCCGCCGGATCCTGCTGACCGTCGACGACTTCGCGTCGGCCCTGCCTCCGATCCTGGCCCACCTTTCCGAGCGCGGCGTCGGGCTCGCCCATCTGGGCACGCACGAAGCCACCCTCGACGACGTGTTCGTGTCCTTGACCGGTCGAGGGCTGCGCGATGAGTGAGCGATACTCGCCGCTGTACGAGCTGACGATGGCCCGGCTGCGCGAGATCCTGCGCGAGCCCGGCTTCGTCTTCTGGATCTTCGGCTTCCCGGTCGTGATGGCGATCGGGCTGGGCATCGCGTTCCGCGACAAGCCGCCCGACAAACCGTCCGTCGCGGTGGTCGAAGGCGCCGACTGGCTCGTCGACGCGCTCGACGACGCCGACGGGCTGCAGGTGAAGGTGCTCGAGGCGGACGCGGCTCGTGAGGCCCTGCGCCGCGCCGAGGTCGATCTCGTGGTGTCGGCGAGCGCCGACGCGGGCAGCGAGGTTCTGTACCGCTACGACGAGATGCGCGACGGCGGACGCCTGGCCCGCTACATGACCGATGCGGTCCTTCAGTGGAGCGAGCAGCCCGATCGCCCGATCGCGACGGCCGACGAGCTCGTGACCGAGAAGGGCTCGCGCTACATCGACTTTCTGCTGCCCGGGCTCATCGGGCTCAACCTCATGGGCAGCAGCATGTGGGGGATCGGCTACACGATCGTGCTCGCCCGCAAGCGACGGCAGCTGCGGCGGTTCGCCGCCACGCCGATGCGGCGCTCGCACTTCATGCTGTCGTACCTGCTGTCGCGCCTGGTCTTTCTCGTGCTCGAGCTCGCCGGCCTCGTCGGTCTGGGCTTTCTCGCGTTCGGTGTCACCGTGCACGGCTCGGTGCTCGCGCTGCTGCTGGTCTCGGTGCTCGGGGCGGCCAGCTTCGCCGCCCTCGGCCTGCTCATCGCCGCCCGCGTGCAGAGCGTGGAGGCGGCCAACGGCTGGATGAACTTCATCATGATGCCGATGTGGATCCTCTCGGGGACGTTCTTCGCCTACACGAAGTTCCCGGAGGTGATCCAACCGCTCCTGCGTGCCCTCCCGCTGACGGCGCTCATCGATGCCCTGCGCGCGATCGTCAACGATGGCGCCGCCCTGACCGAGCTCGGTCTCGAGCTCGGGGTGATGACGGCGTGGGGCGTGGTCGCGTTCGCCCTGGCGCTGCGCTGGTTTCGCTGGCAGTGAGCCGGCGACCGGCGAGCTCGTTCACCCCACCGCCGCCTCGGCCTTCGCCAACCGTGCGCGTGCTCGCGGCAGCATCCCGTGCTCGGGCGAGGCGGCCTGCAGCTCCGCACGAACGTCCGTGCGAGCGCTGCGGCTTCGGCCGCATCACCGGTGGCCCGCGTCGCCTCGACCCGACCGTGCTCGATGAACGCGAGCATGGTTGCCGCCCCGTCCGAGCCCCTCCCGCGGATCGAACGGTCGCGCGGGCTCGCGGTGAGACTCGTCGTTCATCGAGCATCCCCGGTCATGAACGTGCCCCGGCTGGTCGCCAGTCCGGCGCCGGGGCGCGCGTCAGTCGGTGCTTTGGTCCCGCGTAGGCGTCGAAGACGGCTCGATGCCGCGCCCGTGACATGTCTCCGTCGCGTGTGTCGTACTCGCGCACCCACCCGAGCAGGAACTCGAGCTTGTCGTCCTGCGCCTGCTTGCTGGGATACTTGTGCGGCTCCCAGGGTCGCGCGCGACAGTGCGCGACGCAGTCTTCGACGGGCAGGTCGAGCAGCACGAGCGTGACGTCCTCGCCGAGCGCGACCTCGACGAGGCCCGCGTAGCAGCCCTCGACGACCCAGGCGGGGTGTGTCCGGCAGAACGCGGCCACGTCGGCCTGGGCGGCGTCCGCCGGGCGCGGCACGGCGATCTTGCCGGGCTCCCACGCGACCGTGTCGAGATCGAGCACCGGCACGCCGTCGGCGGCGGCGAGGCGGGCGGCGAGCGTCGACTTGCCGGAGCCGGAGTTGCCGAGGATCGCGACCTTCATCGGTGAACACGGTAGCAGGACGGCGCGCTCGGCCTCGTCCACGTGTGAGCCGGGTCTCGAAAGAACGCGGGAACTGCTGCCGGAGTCCGGCAACGGATGTCCCGATGTGGGTTCGAAGGGTCACGACCGTTGCACTGCTGGCCGTCGCTTGCGGCGATACGCGGGACGCCGAGCCCGGACCCGAAACGATGATCACGTCGATCGGTGCCGGTGGGTCGGCCGGCGATACGGCCGGTGACGACGGCGACGATCTCGACCCGCCCGACTCGCCCGACCTGCCCCCGTACGACCCGGATGCCGGCGTGGGCTGCGACGCGGTCGACTTCCTGTTCGTCATCGACAACTCCGGATCGATGGCCGACGAGCAGCAGCACCTCATCGACTCGGTGCCCGGCTTCGTGCAGTCGATCCAGGAGCGGCTGCCGCTCAACTCCGGCTCGTTCCACATCATGGTCACCGACGTCGACCCCTGGGTCTACGAGGCCTGCGAGGATGCTTGCATCGAGTCCGCGACGTGCGAGTCGATGAGCACGACGGGCGAGTGCGACTGTGGCTACCCCTGCGCGCTGCGAGATCTGTGCGGGGCCGGCGGACAGGTCGGCGGCGACTACGTGTGCGGGTCGCAAAAGCCCGAGACATGCGATGCGGTCGTGGGCGCCGGCGTGACCCACCCGATCGGCCGTGACGCCTCCAACGTCGACTGCGGCTTCTCCTCGGGCAAGCGCTTCATCACCAGCAGCGAGCCCGACCTCGGCACCGCCTTCGACTGCGCGGCACGGGTGGGCACGAACTCGAGCGTCGGCGAAAAGCCGATGCTGTCGATGGTGGAGGCGCTCAGCGGCGGCGGAGAGGTGGCGGCGTGCAACGAGGGCTTTGTGCGCGACGACGCGGTCCTCGTGATCACGATCATCACCGACGAAGACGACAACGGCCCCCACGCCGACGACCTCGAGGGTGACTCGCCCGGCTCGGTGCAAGACTGGGTCGACGCCGTGGTCGCGGCCAAGAACGGCAACGAGCAGGCGATCGTCGCGCTCGCGCTGATCGGCGACAACGACCAGCCCGGCGGAATCTGCCAGCCGCTGGACCATGCGACCTACGAAGGGGCCGAGGCTGCGCCGCGGATCCGCCAGTTCGTGGAGTCGTTCGGGACGCGAGGCAAGGTCGCGTCGGTGTGCGCCAACGACTACACCGGCTTCTTCATGCAGACGATCGACACGATCGAGCAGGCCTGCGAAGAGTTCAAACCCGAGGGCTGAGCCGTCTTTTCGCGGCGTTGCGCGGCGATCGCCGATCCGGCGGGCGCCGCGTCGAGGGTAGGCATGGTATCGGGCCGGTCCAAGAGCCGACGCCATGGACGAAACTCCCGAAACCGAGCCCGCCACCGTCGGGGACGCACCACGCCTCGTCCTGCGCCACCTGACCCTCGACGACTACACCGAAATCCAGCGGCTGATGAACCTCGTGTACGCCGAAGAAGGCGGCGCCTGGTCCAAGCAGCAGTTCATGGCCCAGCTCAACCGGTTCCCGGAGGGGCAGATCTGCATCGAGGACCACGGCAAGGTCGTCGCCGGCGCCCTGTCGCTCATCGTCGACTACGCCAAGTTCGGCGACCGCCACACGTACGAGGCGATCACCGGCGGCGGCTACATCACCACGCACGACCCGGACGGTGACGTGCTGTACGGCATGGACGTGTTCGTCGACCCCGAGTACCGCGGCCAGCGACTCGGCCGACGTCTGTACGACGCGCGCAAGGAGCTGTGCGAAAACCTCAACCTGCAGGCGATCGTCGCCGGCGGGCGGATTCCCGGCTACGCCAAGCACGCGGCACAGATGTCACCGCAAAAGTACATCGAGCTGTGTCAGCGCCGGGAGCTGTACGACCCGATCCTGAGCTTTCAGCTCGCCAACGACTTCCACGTACTGCGGATCCTCAAGCAGTACTGGCCCGAAGACCGAAGCTCGAGGGCCTTCGCCACGCTGCTGCGCTGGAACAACATCTATCACGAGGCCGAGGACGCGCCGCTCATCGGGCAGAAGGAGCCGGTGGTCCGCATCGGAACGGTCCAGTGGCAGATGCGGCCGCTCGCGTCCGTCGACGCGTTCCTTCAGCAAGTCGAGTTCTACGTGGACGCGCTCGCGGCCTACAAGGCCGACTTCGCCCTGTTTCCCGAGTTCTTTTCGGCGCCTCTGCTGCTGCAGTATCAGCAGGCCGGACCCGCTCAGGCCATGCGCGGGCTCGCCGAGCACACCGAGCAGATCCGCGAGCGGATCGGACAGCTCGCCGTCAGCTACAACATCAACGTCATCGCGGGCACGATGCCCTTGTACCGGGATCAACACCTGTACAACGTCTCGTACCTGCTTCGTCGCGACGGCAGCTGGGACGCGCAGTACAAGCTGCACATCACGCCCGACGAGCGCACGTGGTGGGGTGTGGTCGGCGGGTCACGCCTCCGCGTGTTCGACAGCGACGTGGGCAAGATCGGGATCCTCATCTGCTACGACGTGGAGTTTCCCGAGCTCGCGCGGCTGCTCAACGAGCGTGGGATGAAGCTGCTGTTCGTGCCGTTTTGGACCGACACCAAGCAGGGCTACCTGCGGGTCCGTCGCTGTGCGCAAGCCCGAGCGATCGAAAACGAGTGCTACGTGGCGATCACCGGCTCGGTCGGGACGCTGCCCCACGTCGAGAACGTCGACATCCAGTACTCGCAGAGCGCGGTCTTCTCCCCCTCGGATTTCGCCTTCCCCCACGACGCGATCATGGCCGAGGCCACCCCGAACACGGAGACGACGCTGCTCGTCGACGTGGACCTCGACCTGCTCAAGGACCTGCGCAACCAGGGCAACGTCCGCAACTTCAAGGATCGTCGACTCGACCTGTACGATCTGAGCTGGAAGGGCCGCGAGTAGCCGACACCTCCGCCCGCGCCAGCTCGCGACGCGTCACTTCGTGGCGGTAGTCGAACATCTTGCGCAACCGTGGGCGGATCGCGATCGGGTCGGCGAGACGACCGAGGGGTCCCAGCGGCGGCGTGTACTCCACCGCGTCGGTGAGCCGGCAGCGGTCGCCCACCGCCTCGAACCGATGCTCGTGTCGCCACGTGGCGAACGGGCCCCGCCGCATCTCGTCGACGAACGACACGTCCTTTTCGTAGGCGACGTGCACGGCCTCGATCGTGATCCACAACAGGCCCACGCGTTGGCGCAAGACCACCGTGGTCCCGACCTCCAACGAGCTGGGCGGCCGCACGATCTCCGCCTTCTCCCACGGCGGCATGAGCAGCGCGAACGCGTCCGGTCGCTCGTGGAACGCGAACACCTCCCGCACCGAGGCGTCGAAGACGGTGCTTTTTTCGAACTTCACCTTCACACGAACGTAGCGCGCAAGGCCGACCACGTCTGCGGCGACCGCCGCCACGGTCGCTGCAAGCGCCCCAAACGGCCGTCGGTTCCGGCTCCGCAATGGACAGATCCGCCTCGGGGCGTCGGTCGGCGCGCCCCGCTCGTCTGCGGCGCGAAAAGATGCTTGGATCGGGTCGTGACCGCTCGTCCCCACGTTCTGCGCGTCCTGCTCCTCGGCTCGTTCCTCCTCGGCGGCTGCGCCAAGGCCGACACGCTCACCGTCAAGCCCGGCAACCCCGAGGCACCCGAACTGACGCCTTCGCCTCGGCTCGAAGAGTTCGCCTACAAGAAGGTGCTGCTGCTGCCGTTCGAGGGCGAGGTGAGCGTCAAGGATCTCGACGCGCCCGCGCTCAAGGAACAGGCCGGCCCCTACTACACGGCCAAGGTCGAACGGGAGCTGCTGAGCCAGGGCTTCGAGGTCATCTCACCCGAGGTCGTCGCCCGCGTCAGCAAGAAGATGAAGGGAACCGACAAGCTGTCGGCGGCCGAGAAGGCGATGATCATGGGCCGTGAGACGAAGGCGGACGCGGTGTTCGCCATCCAGTCGATCTCCCTGGAGGGCGTGGCCGACTTCTATCAGGTCGAGGAGATGGACACGGTCAAGGTCGATCCGGCCAAGGTCAAGCAGAACCTCAAGAACGGCGAGTGGTACCACACCGAGACGAAGGACTGCCTCGTTCGCGTCAAGTACTACGCGCTGCGAATGGAGGGCAAGCTCATCGACGCCACGAGCGGCAACGTGCTGTGGGTCGGCAGCGGCACCCAGACCGCCATCGACTCGCTGCCGGAGAGCTACGTCGCCAAGCTCGACAAGGACTGCGGCATCGAGGACGAGAACTGGGTGTTCACCGACAAGGTGATGGCCGAGCCGCAGCTCGGGGCCACCGTCGTGGGTCTGACCAGCCGGCTGTTCGCGTCGCTGAAGAAGGATGCGCTCAAGGGCAAGGCCCTGCCGGCCGACAAGCCCAAGGCCAAGCCGAAGGCCGAGCCCAAGCCCGAGCCCAAGCCCGAGCCCGAGCCCGAGCCGAAGGCGCAGACCGCCATCGTGTCCGCCAAGAACGCCAGCCTGCGCGCCGGTCCCGGCAATCGCAACGAGCGGATGCGCCGGGTCTCTCGCAAGACCAAGGTCGAGGTTCTCGAGACGATGGGCGAGTGGCACAAGGTCAAGCTGCAGGACAGCACCGTCGGCTGGATGCACGAGTCCACGATCCTGCTCAACGAGTAGTCCGCCCCGACGCCGGGCTCGCGCGCCGACCCGCACGTTCCGCCGGGCCCCTTTCTCCGCCATGCCATCCGTCATCCAACCCCGCCTGTCTCCTTCGTTCCTTCGACGGCGGCTGACACTCGCCGCCGTCGTCCTGACCTGCCTTCCTTGCGCGTGCAAGGAAGACGAGCCGGCCCCCGAGCTCGCCGGCCCGCGAAACCTCGTGCCCGCGGAGGACGAGGCGCACCTGCCGACGACCCACACCAGCTACGTGTCGGTCTACTCGAGCCTCGCCGTGGCGGAGCGGGCCCGCCCGTTCGACATGGTGGTGACGCTGAGCCTGCGCAACGTCAGCAGCCACGAGCAGGTGGTCGTCTCGTCGGTCGACTACTACGACAGCGACGGCAAGCGCGTGCGGTCGTACCTCGACCGCCCGCACACGCTCGGTCCACTCCAGACGGCAGAGTTCGTCATCGAGGGGTCCGACCGCAGCGGCGGCAGTGGGGCGAACTTCCTGGTGAAGTGGCGCTCCACCTCCACGCGCCCGGATCTGCTGGTCGAGGCGGTCCACCACGGTCGCGACGGCGGCGTGGGCCTGGCGTTCACCACCGAAGGCCGCCTCGTGGACGAGCCGGCGCCCGCGCCCCCGTCGTAGCCGGGACGCCCCCGCGCGGTGGCCCGACGCCGCGGGTCGAGTCATGCTCCCCGTCGTGGATCCGCTCGCCCGTCGCCTCCTCGAGCACTCGGTCGTCGTCGCGGTGCTCGGCGCCCATCACGAACCCCATCGCGCCGCGTACTACGTGCCGGCATACCTGCTCGAGCAGGGCTACGAGGTCTGGCCCGTCAACCCCACGCTCGCCGGCCAGCGACTGTTCGGACGCACGGTGGTCGCGACGCTCGGGGAGGTACCGGTCCCCGTCGATCTGATCGACGTCTTCCGACGCACCGACCACCTGCCCGACCACCTGCCGGAGATCCTGGCCATGTCGCCTCGCCCCCGGGCCGTGTGGCTGCAGCTGGGCGTGGCTCACCCCGCCGTCGAGGCGAGCCTGCGCGCAGAGGGCTTGGACGTGGTCAGCGATCGTTGCATGCTCGCCGACCATCGCCGGTGGGGACTGGGCGCGCCGACGCTCGCGGGCTGACCTCGACCCGGTGGGCTCGCACTGCCTCGCCGTGGCCACCGCCATCGCGGGCCCGGAGAGTCTCCCGAGCGGGAACCTCCGGACCCGTTCGGGTGTCCGACTCGGGGTGCGTGCCTGCGGCATCCTCGCGATCGCCCTGTGCCTGGCGTGTTCCGAGCCGGGTGCGGTGACCGACGCGATGGTGCCGCAGACATCGGCCGCGCCGACGACGACGCCGACACCGCCCGCCGGCGTGCACCACCATGGCCTGGTTGGCGATCTCGACGGGCTGGACGCGTCCCATCGCCGCGCCTTTCTGATCGGCCCGCACTTCGACCCGATGCCGCCGGTGCAAGCCGGCGACTGGCTTGAGCATCATCCCGAGCCGGGGCAGACGGTCGCGCAGTTCGTCGCCTCCGATCACAATGCGGTGACCCCGGACCGGCGCACGATCTACCTGCAGCCGATCGGGCCTCTGCCTCACGATCGCGGGCCGACGATCGACGAGCTGACCGAGCACGCCGGTCGCTACTTCGGCTTGCCCACCGCGATCCTGCCGGCCAAGCGGGTCGCCGACCTCGACATCGCACGCCGCCGCCACGACGGCGTCGTGCAGCTGCACGCCGGCGACGTGCTCGACGAGCTCGAGACACAGGTGCCCGCCGACGCCTATTGCGTGATCGCATTGACGCTGCAGGATCTGTATCCCGGCGACGACTACAACTACGTGTTCGGCCTCGCCAGGCTCGAGGCACGCGTCGGCGTCTTCAGCTTCGCACGCTACCACCCGGACTTCTTCGAGCCCGGCGCCACGATCGCTCGCAGCGAGATCATGCGCCGGGCGTTCAAGGTGATGACCCACGAGATCGGTCACATGTTCGGTCTGGAGCACTGCACGTTCTTTCGCTGCAACATGAACGGCAGCAACAACCTCTCGGAGCTCGACGACGAACCGGCGCACCTTTGCCCCGTGTGCCTTCGCAAGCTCCACCTCGCGGTCGGCTTCGATCCCAGGGCGCGCTACGACGCTCTCGTCGAAAGCTATTCGCGGGCAGGCATGTTCGAAGAGACCGAGTGGGCGCTGCAGCGGTCGGCTTGGCTCGACGCCGCGCCCTGACTCACGCGGGGCCGCAGACGCCGTCGGTGCACGTCAGTGAGGTCGGCAGCGGCGTGCACTTGGCCTTGCACACGGGGCAATCGCGAAAGTAGCGGTCGACGGCGCGCCGGGCCCCGCGCGAGTCGGCCCCCTTGGACACCACCGCCCAGCAGCCCAGCGGGCACACGGAACGGACGACGGCACAATCGTCGCTCGTCGTACAGCCCTGGGCGAGCGCGTCGATCTTGGTCTGCGCGGCGGTCTGCGCCCTCGCGCACGTCGCTTCGGAGGCACGGTCCGGCACGAACCCGGCGTGCGCGGGGACCAACGTCGGTAGCTCGTCGGGCGCCGGGCGCGGTGCCACGGTCTCCGACGCCGTGGGGGTGACGTCGACGGGGACTGCCGCGGCGCCCCCGAGGTCGAGGGTGGGTCGCGCCACCACGGGCTCCGGAGGCTCTTCGTCGGCGTCTTGCGCGTGCGGCACCGCCGGCAGGGGCGCCGGCGGCGACGGCGGGCGACGACACGCCGTCGGCACGATCACCAACAACGGGGCCGCGCGGGTCATCCACCGGCGCAGGCACACCAACGCCGCGGCCTCGGCTCGCACGACCCGCACCATACCAGTCCCGTGCGCGGGAGTCCGAACGGTCGAGCTCGCGACTCGAGGATCCGCGCTACGGCGCGGGCGACCAGCCCTCGAGCTCGGCCCACGTCGCGTCGTGGCGATGAGAGGCCGCCGCGAGCACGGCGCGAGCTTCCTCGGCCAAGCGCCGCGTCTGGGTCGGCGGCTCACCGAGGGCCTCGCGCGCCCGGGCGAGCCCGAGCTTGGCGATCGCGACGAGAGCAGGATCGACGTCGGCATCCAGGCGTGTGTCGAGGGCACGGCGGAAGTAGTCCCGTGCCCGTCCGTAGTCGCCGGCGGCGAGAAAATCCTGACCGAGGTTCGTGGCCGGGTACGCCGTGTAGGGATGATGCGGTCCCAGGCTGTCCTCCCAGATCTGCAGCGCACGCCGGTGATGGATCGCCGCGCCTTCCACGTCGCCGAGCTTGCGCAGGGTCTCGCCGAGGTTGTTGAGCGCGAGCGCGGTATCGGGATGTTCCGGCCCGGTGACGCGTTCCTTGATCGCGAGGGCACGTTGCAGGTGCACCCGCGCCCGCTCGTGCTCTCCGCGTGCATCGACGACCACGCCGAGGTTCATCCACGAGCTCGCGGTCAGCGGGTGCTCGTCGCCGAATGCCGCACGCCGGATCTCCAGGGCTCGCTCGTGCATCGCCTGGGCCTGCGCGCGCCGGCCCAGGTCGAGCTCGACGTTGGCGAGGTTGCCCAGCATGACCGCCAGATCCGGGTGCGATCGCCCGCGCAGCTGCGCGGTGAGCTCGTAGGCCTCGCGCAGGTGCTCGCGCGCGCGCGCGTGCCTTCCCAGCTGCGACAGCGAGTTGCCGAGGTTGTTGTGGACGTTGGCGAGCTCCTGGCGCACCTCGTCGTCGCCCCCGGCCTCGCCGAGCTGTCGCAATGCCCGGGCGTAGTGGTGCGCGGCGGCACCGTAGTCGCCGGACCGAAAGTGGATCGCGGCCACGGACGTGGTCAGCCGAGACGCATCCAGGGGCGTCGCGGTCGTACGGGCCAGAGCCGCCTCCGCGTGTCGGCTCCACGACAGCCCTTCGTCGGTCCGCGCCTGATAGTACCCGACGACGCCCGCGAGCTCGGTCATCGTGCGGGCGGCAAAGCGATCGTCCTGGGCCGCGACGGCCAGCCATGCCGCTTGCGACAACTCGCGCTCGGCCGCCTCGAAGTCGCCGAGCTTTTGGTGCAGCACGCCGAGCCGACGCCGCGCGTGGGCTTGCAGAGGGCGGTGGCCGAGCGCGACGGCGTCCTCGACCACGGTTCGGGCCAGTGAAAGGCCGTCGGCATAGCGCCCCGCGACATCGAGCGCGGCCGCCTCGTCGAGCGTGCGCTGCAGTCGATCGGTCATCCCCGCCGCTGCCGGATCCAGCACGGTCGACGGCAGCCCCTCGAGGTCGGCACACTCGGCCAGACGCGGCAGCGACGCCACGGCCCGACTCGCCCGCTCGATCACGTCGTCGTCGGGCTGCGCGAGCACGCCCACCAAGGCATCCATCCCGTACAGGCGTGCATCGAGGCAGCGAATCTGCAGGTCCGCCGCCGCGCTGGGGGCCCGCAGATCCGCCTCGCACACCGTGCGACGCGCGGTCGCCCACTGCTGCGTGTACGCCTGCAGCGTGGCATCGACGCGCGCCCACGCGTCCCTCGCGTACGGAAGGTTCGTCGCCGCGAAGGCATCGTGCACGCGATCGCGACGCTCGCCCCCCCAGTGAACGTCGGCCTCGGCCGAAAAGCCCGTGCAGGTCGTCTCGATGGCATCGGAGGGTGAAAGCACCGCCCACGTGGCCCCGGCGAGCAACCCCACTGCACCCAGCCACGCCAATGGGCGCACGCGGGAGGGCGCGGCGGCGGCTCCCAGCGCATGCAGCAGGGCCGGCAACGATGCGAACCGAGCGCGGGGATCGGCGGCGAGGCCTCTCGCGAGCGCGCGTCGGACCGATCGCGGCACGTCGTCACGCCCCTCGGGCCACGCGATGCCGCGCATGATCGCGGCGCGGAGCTGTCGCACGCTGCGCCCACCGAACGGGCGCTGTCCGTACAGCGCCTCGAACAATGCGACGCAGAACGCGAACTGATCGGACCGCACGTCGGCCGCCCGACCTCGCAGCTGCTCGGGGGCCATGTATGCCGGCGTGCCCATCACGGTCCCGCTCATCGTCAGCCTCTCGGCCGCGGGGTCGGGCCCGACCTCCAGCGTGTCTTCGAGCTCGACCGGGGGCAGCTCGCGCTCGGCGACGGCGAGCCCGAAGTCGAGCACGCAGGCGCGACCACCGTCGTCGACCAACACGTTGTCGGGCTTGAAGTCGCGATGGACGACACCTTCGGCGTGCGCCGCCGCGAGTCCGTGGCCGGCATCGATGTACATCGCGAGGATCTCCGCGACGCCGCGTCCGGTCTGCCACACGCGCAGTGGCCGTCCATCGACGAGCTCCATCGCCAGATACAACTGCTCGGGCTCTCCGGGGATCTCGAAGGAGCCGACGTCGAACAGCGCGACGACGTTGGGATGGGTCACCCTCGCGAGGGTGCGGGCTTCCCGGAGCAACCTCGGCTTGGCCAGTGCGGCCCACCGTGGCCCGCCGCGCTCCCGCAGGACCTTGACGGCGACGCGCCGCGACAGCTCGCGATCGAAGGCGGCGTACACGACCCCCATGCCGCCTTCCCCCAGACGCGACAGCACGTCGTACCGACCGATGCGCTCGGGGACTCCGGCGTGCTCGCACGACCGGTCGTCTTCGTGGTCGGACAGCAGCGTCGTCTCCCGCTCGACGTCGTCCGACGCCTGCGTGTACCGACCATCCTCCGAGCCCACGAGAAGCGTTCGACCGAGCCGTGGGTGGGAACATTCAACACGTGGACGCAGGTTCGTCTCCGAATGCAGCGATCGCTGTATCCGGCCGGCGATCGGCGATGGCTGGATCGCTGCATTTTGCGGAAACGGCCGAATACCGGCGGTTTCGAGGCGGTCCGCTCAGCCATGCACAAGCGCGGCACCGCCCCGACCCCCTGGCTTCGTTCCCTCACTTCGCATGCCCGACTCGCCCTTTGCGCCCTGGCCCTGACCGGCCCCGCGGCCGGTTGCACCTCCGCGGACGGCGACGGGTCCGGTGACACCGATCGCACCGCGACGATCCGGGGCCGGGTCGTCGATGCCGCGGGAGCGCCGATCGCGAACGTCGAGGTCCGCAGCGTGTCGGGCACGACGACGACCTCGGCGCAGGGCGAGTTCGAGACACAGGTCCCCGCCTCGGGTGCCGCGGTGCTGACCTTTCACCGCGACGGCTACGTGCGGGGTCTGGAGCGCCTCGACCTCGCGACGTCCGCGGAGGTGCCGCTGACCGTCACGATGGTCGAGCGAGCCCCCGCGATCGCGTTCGACTCGTCGACCGGTGGGGAGGTGGTCGGCCTGCGCGGCGCGGCGATGAACGCCCCGGCCAACGCGTTTCGCGACCGCGACGGCAATCCGGTCACGGGGATGGTCGAGGTCTATCTGACGCCGCTCAACCCGTCGGACGCGGCCGAGCTCGACGCCTATCCGGGCGATGGACTCGCCCGCGACGCCAGCGGCGAGACGATCCACCTCGAGACGTTCGGCGTGCTCGACGTGACCGTGATGCAGGGCGACGTGGACCTGACGATCCGCGACGGCATGGGCGTCCAGATCGAGGTCCCGCTCCCGGACCCGCTGCCGACCGAGCCCCCCGAGTCGATCGCGCTGTGGGGCTTCGACGACGCGGCCGGCGTGTGGGTGGAGGAGGGCATCGCGATGCTCGACCGCGACGCCGGGGTGTATCGCGGCACGATCGGCCACCTGTCGCCGTGGAACTGCGACCAGCCGCTTTCGGCCACGTGTCTGGAAGGTCGCGCCCTCGATGGTGACGGCGATCCGGCGGCGGGCTCGTACATCATCGCCCGTGGCAACGACTACACCGGCGCGTCGACGGCGGTCGCCGACGGTGAGGGACGGTTCTGCGTCCCCGTGCGCAAGGACTCGAGCGTGACCGTGACCGTGCATGGTCCCAACGGCGGGCAGGACGAGCGCACGGTGCAAAGCGGCAGCGAGGACACCGCGATCCCGCCCGACTGCGGCGATCCCCGGTGCGAGGACCTCGGCGACTTCCTGATGGCCGACGAGGGCGACACCGACGGTTGGTCCAGCAGCTGCAACTGGGGCGAAGATGCCGGGCTGTCGATGACGGTCTCGGGCTACTACGACGGGCCGATCGCCTGGCAGGGCGAGCCGTGGTTGGCGGCTTGTGGCGGACTCGCCGGTGGCGCGTCCGACTCGGGAACGGTCCTGATGTTCCCCGGCACGATGACCGAAAGCGGGCTGTCGGTCACGCTGTACGCCGAGGTTGCCCTCGGAGCGACCGGCGACGACGTGCCCTTGACCGTGGTGATCAGCGAGGACGCCACGAACGTGGCCGTGGGTTGGTACACGGACACCGACGCGTGCACGGCGGACATCACCGCCAACGAGCTCATCGGTCCGGCCGTGTACCGCATCGCCGGCACGGGTCGCTGCACCGGTCCGGCGCGGGATCTGTACGGGGCTCGACCCGATCTCGGGATCGAGGGTGACATCGAGTTCTCGGGCGTGGTGATCGCGGGCGAGGCCGCCACCGACACGATCCTCGCGTGCTGCTACGGATCGACCCCGATCCCGGAGTGACCGCCCCGGTCGAGGGCGCGGACCGGGCGTAGCCGAGCGGCGATCGGGCGCAGTACGATCGCCGCATGGTTGCCTGCGCCGGCCGCCCCTGGCTCGCCGCCCTCTTGCTCGGTCTGTTCGTCGCGTGCGCCACGAGCCGCCCCGCGGTCGAGGATGCGGAGTCGCCCGCCCCCTCGAACGCGGCGGCGACCTCCGTGACCACGGTGCCGACATCCGCGTCCGGAGCACCGATCCCCGAGTACACCGACCCGCCCTCGGAGCTCGTCGCTGCGTACATGCGCAGCTGCGACCACCGCGTGAGGATCGACGACGACGAGTACACGGGCGAGACGTTCGACGAGTGCGACTTCATCGAGTTCGACCAGAACTGCGCCCCGGATCCGTCCGGGTGCTGGAACGAAGGCGAGGGCTGCAAGAGCCGCTGCAAGCTGCCGTGCAAGGACTGCCAGCGCGCGTGTGCAGCCTCGTGCGGCGAATGCCGGTCCGCCTGCGCGACCGGCGACGACAACTGCGTGCGCCACTGCGCACAGCTGCGTGCCAGCTGCCGCGACGGCTGCATGGAGGCATTCGGCGAGTGCACGGGTCCCGAGTGCAGTGCCGTCGCGTCGGCGTGCTACGAAACCTTCGACGCCCGCAAAGAAGAGACGTGCCCGGACTGCGCGGCGATCGGGGCGTGTCTCGGCAGCGCGTACGAACACAGCGACGACGCCACGGGGTGGTGCAAGACGAAGTTCCCCACGGCCAACCGCGAGTGCTTCGACTGGTGTCATGACTGGTAGTCGGCGCCGCGGCCTCGCGACGGCGTTGCTCGTCGCCGCGTGCCATCCGGGCGCCGCGTCGACTCCGGCGTCGATCCTCGACGAGGCGCCCCCCGAAGCGCCGGCGAACATGATCGAGCTCGACGGGGGCTCGTTCACCATGGGCCGCGACGACGGCAAGCGCGACGAGCGGCCGGCCCACCGTGTGACCCTGAGCCCGTTCGCGATCGACGAGACGCTCGTGACCGTGGCGGCGTTCCGTGCATTCGTCGACGACACCGGCCATCGCACCAGTGCCGAGCGCCTGGGCTTCGGCATGACGGCCTTCGAAGGCATGGACGACTGGCAGTGGAAGCGGGTCGATGCGGCGAGCTGGCGCGCGCCCTGGGGTGACGATCCCGACGCGCCGCGTCCGGCCGACGACGAGCCGGTGGTGATGGTCAGCTGGGTCGACGCCGACGCCTACTGCCGCCACTACGGCAAGTCGCTGCCCACCGAAGCGCAGTGGGAGTACGCGATGCGAGCGGGCGCCGAGGGCACCCGGTTTCCCTGGGGCGACGACCCCCACCGCCCCGACGGCACGCTCGGCCTCAACTATTGGCAAGGCCGCACCCACCGCGCCGACCCGCGCGAGGACGGCTTCCTCTATGTATCGCCGGTGCGCGCGTTCGCGCCCAACGACTGGGGGATCTACGACCCGGTCGGCAACGTGTGGCAGTGGGTCGCCGACTGGTACGGGGCCCAGACCTACGCGCACGATGCCGCGGGAGCGATCGACCCCGAGGGACCCGACACCGGATGGGCCCGCGTGGCGCGGGGGGGCTCGTGGTGGTGCTCGGCCAACGCGTGCTCGGCGTACGGGCTGCATGCGCGCGGCAAATCGCGACCGCACGCGCCCTTCGCCAACATTGGGTTCCGTTGCGTACGCAACGGCGCGTCGCGCTGACCCCCTGCCGCGGCGCCCCCTGGCGGCGCGGCGCGTGCACCGTATGCTTGGGCCGTGTCCAGCACGGACGACACACTGCCCGGCGCGGCGGTGAACCTGCAGCTGACCGGGACGCCGGTCGCGATCGCGAAGGCGGCGGTCCTCGACGCGATGTTCGGCCCCGACGCGTCGGGCAAGAGCCCGCGGATCCGACTCGGGCGCTACGAGCTGGGCGCGCGCCTCGGAGCCGGCGCCGCGGGCACGGTCTACCGAGCCCACGACGCGTCGCTGCAGCGCGAGGTCGCCATCAAGGTGCTGCCCCGCCAGTACAAGGGTGCCCCGATCGATCGCCGCTACCTCGAGGAGGCGCGGGCGATCGCGGCGCTGACCGATCCGCACGTGGTGCAGGTGTTCGACACCGGGGTCACCGACGCCGTGCCCTACATCGCCATGGAGCTCGTCGAGGGGGGCTCGCTCGACAAGTGGCTGCGCACGCCCCGATCGGTCGAGGCGATCGTCGCGGTCTTCATCGATGCCGGGCGGGGGCTGGCGGCCGCCCACGCGGCCGGGCTCGTCCATCGCGACTTCAAGCCGGCGAACGTGCTCGTGGACGGTGCCGGTCGGGCCCGGGTCGCCGACTTCGGCCTCGCGTCGCTGCTCGCTCCCACCCTGCCCTCCGAAGCCGAAGACCTCACGACGTTGTCGGACGAAGCATCGGTCGAGCTGACACGCACCGGATCGATCGTCGGCACGCCCGCGTTCATGGCCCCCGAGCAGCACCGCGGAGAATCGGTCGACGCCGCCGCGGACCAGTACGCCTTCTGTGCCTCGCTGCACGCGGCGCTGTACGACACCCTTCCGTTCGCGGGGCACTCGCTCGCCGAGCTGCACACCGCCAAGCAGCACCGCCGGTGCACCGTCCCTGCCTCGGCACCGCGGCATCCGTGGCTGGATGCGATCATCGCCCGTGGTCTGGCGCCGGAGCCAGAGGCACGCTGGCCGTCGATGGACGCCGTCGTCGACGCGCTTCGCCGTGGCCCGCGACGACGCCGCGCCCCCGTCGTCGTGGCTGCGCTCGTGGGCGTGGGTGCCCTCGGCTGGTGGGCACTGCCCGGCACGCCGAGCCCGTGCGCCGACGTGGCCACCGATCTCGACGCGGTCTACGACGACGCTCGGGCGAGTCGAGTCGCCGAGCACCTGGAAGTGATCGGACACGCCCAAGCGTGGCCGCGGGCCCGCGCGCGCCTGCAGACGTACGCCGACGCATGGCGCGAGCAACGACGCGAGGTCTGCGACGGCGCGACGACCGAGGTGCCGGCCGACGACGCGCTGCGATGCCTGCGGCGGGCGCAGGCCAAACTCGACGGCGCGCTGACCTCGGTCGAGGCGCTGGCGGCCGACGATGGGCACGAGGTGGTCGACTTGGTCGCCGGCCTGGGGCGACTGTCGTGTACCAAGGCCGACGCGCTGCGGTCGCGGGAGCCACGTCCGACCGACCCGGCGATCGCCGGGGTGGTCGAGGGGATCCGCGACGGCCTCGTCGCCCTGCTCCCCCGGCTCAACGTGGGCGCGACCGAGCGTGATGCCGCCGACCTCGCCGCCCTCGCGGCGCAGGCCGACGCGGTCGGCTACGCGCCGCTGCAGGCCGAGATCACGATGGCGCGGGGCTACCACCACACACGCGCCGGCGACATCGACGCGGCGGTCGCCGACCACCGGCGTGCCCACGAGCTGGCCAGCGAGCACGGACACGATGCGGTCGTGGCCGAGACCGCGATCGCGCTGTACGGATTGCTCGGCGCACGCATGCGCGACGATACCGAAGCGGATCGATGGAGCGCCGCGGCGCAGGCCGCCCTGACCCGCCTCGGCGATCCCCCGCGACTGCGGGTGCAGTACGAGGACCGGGCTTCGACGGTCGCAGCGGCCTTGGGCGACACCGAAGCGGCGATCGCCCACGCACAGCGGGCGGTCGACGGCGCAACCGCGCTCGATCCACCCGAGCCCCGCCTGACCGCCGCGACGGCCCAGAACCTCGCCGAGGCCCTGCGCAGCGCGGGACGGACCCGGGAGGCCCTGCAGTGGGCCGAGGCCGGTCTCGATGCGCTCGTCGAGGAGCTCGGCGCCGACCATCGCATCGCGATCGGCACCCGCTACACGTACGCGCTGGCGCTGTCGGATCTCGGAGAGCACACGCGTGCAAAGGAAACGCTCGACGAGGCGCTCGCCTCTGCCCACCGCGTCCTCGGTCCCACCCATCCGTGGATCGCCGCCATGGAGAACGAGGCCGGCAACCGTGCGCTGCGTGACCGCGACGCGGCCCAGGCCCGAATGCACTTCGAGCGTGCGCTCGTCGCCGCCGAGGCCGCGCCGGGACTGGAGCGCGCCCGCTACATCGACGGGATCGCGGCCGCCCTCGCACAGGCATTGGGCGACCTCGGCGAGCACGAGCGCGCCGCCGAGCAGCTGGCGCGATCGCTGCAGTTCGGCCGCGAGTTCCGGGCCGAGGACGACCCCGTGCTGCTGCTGCGTCGGTGCCTGCGGGCGACCGAGGTGCACGCGGCGGGTCGTTCCGCGGAAGGCCGCGACGGGCTGGAGGCATGCCGCCGACGCGCGGCGGACCTCGGTGCGGGCGATGTGGAGGCGATCGCGAGCTTCGACCTCGCGCGCGTGCTCGCGGGCGAGGACCCCACCCGCGCCCGCGACCTGGCCAACACCGCGCAGGAGCTATGGCGTCGCGACGCCGACGAGCCGTCCGTCACCCGCCCCTTCCCCGGTACCGCGCTCGCCCGCATCGAGCAGATCCAGACGTGGTTGGCGACCGATCCGCACCTCGGCCTCGCCGAAGCCGCGACGGACTAGACTAGTCCCCGTGCCAGCGTCCACGCATCGATGCGATCCACGTGTCGAAGCCGTGCACGGTCGACTCGGCGATCGCCCGCGAGCCCATGTGCTGCATCGCCTCGAGCAGCAGCTGCCGTCCCTTGCGCAAGCGGCTCTTGAGCGTCCCGACCGGGATGCCCACGACCTCCGCGGCCTCGCGGTCGGTCATGTTCTCGAAGTACGCGAGCTCGAGCAGCATCTGCGTCTGCAGCGGCAGCGTTCGCAGCGCCCGGAGCAATAGGCGCTGCTCCTCGTGGGCCACGAGTCGATCGGCCGGGCTGTCGGCGGATTCGGCGAGCTCGTGCACCGAGGTCTCGGCTTGCAGCTTCGGCTTTCGGTCGCGCCAGTACCGGTAGAGCCGGCGACGTGCGATCCCGAAGAGATAGGTGCGGAAGCTGGACTCTTCCCGGAAGCGATCGCGGTTCTCCACGCACGCGGTGAAGGTCTCCTGAATGAGATCCTCGACATCCGTGCTCATCTTGTTGGCGAAGAACCGGTACATGCCGTCGAAGTGCCGCTCGACGAGACGTCGCCCCGCGGCCGCATCGCCGTCGCGCCACGCCTGCAGCAGCTGTCGGTCGTCTTCGTGCACGCCGCGCCCACGATAGCGGATCGCGGGCGAGCCGCCCCGTGGCGGCATCGTCGTGGCCCCACGACCGCGCGGGGGCCGCAGCTGCCGTCGCGGGGAGCGGACGTCGGCCTGGCGCAACGAAGGAGGCATAGGAGGTCGAAACGATGGCCCACACCATGCCGATGTTGTTCTTCATGTCTCACCTGGAATTCGAGCTGCGCGGCGCCAAGCACTTGCCGCCCACCGCTCCGGTCGACTTCGTGCTCTCCGAGCCCGGTCGCGACTGGGAGCTGGTCGACACCGACGCACGGGACCGGTGAGCGAGAGCGCCCCGGTCGCCGAAGTTCGTGCGCGCGTGTGAGGCTCAGGGATGTTCGGTGCGCCACGCCAGCGCATCACGCAGCAGCCCCTCGTCCCCGAGCTCGCGCAGGCGCGTGATGGCGTCATCGACCAGCGTCTCGCCGCGGCGCGGATCGGTGCCGGTCTCGACGAGCGCTCGCCCGTACCAGAACCGATGGTCGGCCTGCCGATACGGATCGAGCTCGTGGGCCGCGAGGATCGCCGAGACGCGCTCCGAGTACGGCAGGCTGCGCGCCGGCTCCCCGTGGCGGACCAGCAGCGTCGCGATGTTGCCCAGCACGATCACGAGGTCGGGATGGTCGGTGCCGTGGACCTTCTCGCGGATCTTCAGTGACCGCTCGTAGTAGGCGATCGCCTCGTCGAAGCGGTCGAGGTGCTGCACCACGTTGCCCAGACTGTTGAGGGTCCGCGCCAGGTACGGATGATCCGGCCCATGGCTCTGCTCGCGCAGCCGCAGCGCGTGCTGCAGCTGCACCTCCGCCTCCGCGTACTTGCGCTCGTTGAGCAGCAAGTTGCCGAGCGCGTTGGCCATGCGGGCGCGCTCGTCCGGCGCGACATCGGGGATCGACTCGGCCAGCGCCGCCGCCATCTCCAAGTACTCGCGCGCCTCTTCGGTCTTCTTTTGCGCGGACAAGGCGTTGCCGAGGTTGTGGTAGACGTTGAGCATCTGCGGGTGGTTTTCGCCGTACAGCTGCGAGCCCAGCTCGACACACCGACGAAACGCCTCCTCGGCCCGTGGGAAGTCGCGTAGACGACCGTAGACGGCCCCCAGGCTGGAGTAGACCCCGTCGAGCAGATAGATGTCGTCGGGAAACGACTCCTTGGCGGTATCGACGGCGATCTGCGCGTGCTCGATCGCTTCGCGATCGAGTCCCCACTCCGCGAGGATGAACGCGCGACGTCGCGACAGAGTCAACCGCTGACGCGGCGTCATCCCGATGCGCGTGGCCGTGGCCTCGGCCAGGTCCGCCCAGGGCAGCGCGTGTGTGGGGTCCGCGAGATCCGTACCGAGCACGTTCGACAGCTCCGACGCCGCGTCGCGCACGAGCGCGTCGATGCCGGCCGCCTGCGCCTGCGCCACCGCCCGCACCAGCGAGTCGCGTCCGCGCTCGTGCTCGCCGGCGATCACCTGCGCCTGGCCGAGCTCGAAGGTCGCCTCCGCCTGAACGGGCGGGTATGCGACGTCGCTCGCGCGTTCGGCCAGCGTCTCGGCCAGTGCCTTGGCTTCCCCCGCGTGCGCCATCCGCTGCAGGGCGTCGACCCGCTCGAAGCCCTCTTCGAGCTCCGCCACCGCCTGCCGGGTGGCGGCATCCTCGGGGGGCGGCACCGCGGCCTGCAGTGCCTCACGATTCGCGCACGCCTCCACGGGCGGCAGGCCCTCGGCGACCTCGACCGCGTGGACGAGCTCGGAGGCCTCGAGCCCGACCAGCGCATCCACCGACATCCGCAGCGCGGTCAGCCGGCGATCGAGACACGCGACACGCTTGTCGAGCATCGCCCCGGTCTGCTCGTGCCGAACGTGGGTCGCCTCGCAGGCATCGCGGGCACCGGCGCGCCAGTCGTCGGCGTAGCCATCGAGCGCCGTCACCGTTGCTTCCGCCACGCGCGGGGCGAACGGTCGATCGATGGAAGCGAGGCCGTCGCGCACCGCCCCTCGCTGCGCGGCGCCGTACACCGTCTCCACGCGCGCCGCCCCTTCCGCACAGGGGTCCTCTCCCGAGAGGGCCACCGTCGGCTCCCGCTGCGCGCCAAGCCACAGCGCGCCGGCGACCGCCCCGCCCGCGAGTCCCACCGCGACGACGCGATTGCGCCGCAGCCGTCGTCGCAGGACCGGGTCGTCTTCGAGCCGCTGCAGCACGTCGGCCATCGACGCGAAGCGGTCTTCGGGCTCGCGTGCCAGCCCGCGATCGACGATCGCGAGCAAGTGTTCGGGGACGGGAGGCTCGGCGGGGGCGGGCCTTCGCTTGCCCTCCATCACGGCGACGGCGAGCCCCTGAGAGGTGTCGGAGGCGAACGCCCGCACACCGTACAGCGCCTCGTGAAGCGTCAGACAAAACGCGAACTGATCGGTACGTGCGTCGGTCGACTCGCCGCGAAACTGCTCCGGGGCCATGTAGGCCGGCGTGCCGAGCACCGCGCCCGTGACGGTGATGCGCTCGTCGAGAATCGCTTCCGCCTTCGCGGTGGGAGGGCGCGGGGCATCACGCTCCGGGCCGTCGCCGAGTCGACGCGCGAGCCCGAAGTCGACCACTCGCACGATCCCGTCATCGCCGACGAGGACGTTGTCGGGCTTGAAGTCACGGTGCATGACGCCGACGGCATGTGCCGCGGCCAAGCCCCGGCCCGCTTGGACCATGACGTCGACGATGCGCCGCCACGCCTGCCCCGACTTGAACTCGGCGGTCTCGTGCAGCCGCTGCATCCACGTGCGCAGGTCGCAGCCGTCGATGAGCTCCATCGCGATGTAGACCTGCTGCTCGCCGTCGATCTCGACGACCCCCACGTCGTAGACGACGACCACGTTCGGATGCGACACCTTGGCGATCGCCTGGGCCTCTCGCGCCAGGCGCGTGCGGGCCTGGGTCTGGCGGGAGTGCCGGTGTGGTTGCGCGTGCAGGATCTTCAGCGCGATCCGTCGGTCCAGCTCGGGATCGTAGGCGGAGTACACCGTGCCCATCCCGCCTTCGCCGAGCTTGCCGACGATGAAGTAGCGATCGATCGTCTTGCCGTCGAGCGCGTCTTCGCTGGCGGTCTCGTCGGCCGACAACAAGTCGTCGTCGATGTCCGTGCGCGTCACGCTCGGCGTCGTCGAGGACGGGCCCGCCACCGCACCAACGTGCCGCAGGCCGCGGGCGGTGTCCACCGCCAACGGCGCAGGCGTCGCCGGGATGTCAGGCGAGCGTCGTTTCGACGACCCGCCACGAGTACTGCGCCGCGTCGAGGCCGTGGGTCTGCATCCACCGCACGATCCGCGGGTCGTCCGTGTCCACGCACGGATGGTCCACGCGGCGCTGCCCCGAGCCCAGGACACCCTCGGAGACGATCACGCGCGGGGCCCAATCGTCGTGGCGGTACAGCACGAGGCGGTACCCGGTGCAGGGCCGTCCACCGATCGGGCTGACGATCTCGCCACGGCGCGACGCCGGCCCGGGCCCACTGCGGCAGCTCGCGAGCCATCCACGCGGCGTAGGCGACCGCGAGGAGCCCGCGCCCCATCGCGCTCCACGACGCCCGACGTCGCGCGCGACGATGCTCGTCGATGGCGTCGTGCAGGCCGGCCGCGTACTCGATCGTTCCGAGATCGATCCACGAGGCGTTGCCGCAGCGTTCGCAGAGACCGAGGGGCTCGGGCACCGGGTCGATCAGGCGGCGCATCGGGTCGCCGTCACGCGCGGCGACCGGCCAGCGGAGCGCGAAGCACTCGCTGCATGCGTGGGCGCACGGGAAGTCGCGGCGCAGGCGGGCATCGGGTTCGCGCTCGGCGAGCCCGTCGGCGTGGCGGCGCAGTCGGCGGAGCTCGGCGCGGCGCGCTCGGGTCTGGAAACGTCGCTCGGCATGACGGGCAGTGTCCAGACGCGCTTGCTGGCGCATGGCTCTGACGACACCAGTGGCAGCTCCCCATCCCATCGTGTGAAAGCAACCCGCGCGGCGACGGCTTTGTTCGTCGTCGGACGGACCCACAGCGCGCGCAGGCGGCTCGCGACGGGCCGGCTCGGATCCCGCAACGACTGGCGCAACTGCTGCCATCCCGCGAGCTGCACGACGAGCGGGTTGGCGCTACGCACGGGATGCACGGTGCCGTACACCGGCGTCTCGTCCTCGGCGGCGAACGTGCCGAACAGTCGGTCCCAGACGATGAAGATCCCGCCGAAGTTGCGATCGAGATACCGCGCGTTGCGGGCGTGATGCACTCGGTGATGCGAGGGCGTGTTGAACACCCACTCGAGCACACCGAGTCGATCGACGCTCTGGGTGTGGATGAGGAACTGGTAGCCGAGGCTGATCGCGTGGGCGGTGAGCACCATCGCGGGATGAAACCCCAGCCACGAAAGCGGCAGCCAGAACACCACACCCGTCAGCGGCGTGGTCCACGACCCACGCAGCGCCGTGGTGAGATTGAAGCGCTCGCTCGAGTGGTGCGGCATGTGAGCCGCCCACAGGATCGGCACGACGTGGCTGGCGCGATGGAAGGCGTAAAAGCACAGATCCTCGGCGACCACGAGCAGCGCCCATGCCCACCACGTCACCGGGATGTCGAAGATGCGCAGCTCGTAGACGAGCCAAGACGCCGCCACGGCCAGCACGCGCCCGGCCGCACCGGTCAGCAGCCCACCCCCGGCGATCGCGAGATTGGTCGCGGTGTCGGTCCAGTCGTACCGACCCCGGCCACGGCTGGCGAGGGCGTCGACGACGATGAGCGCGCCCCCGAGGGCGCCGAAGACGAGGGCGAGCATGACGAACCTCGTCCCATCCACGCGGGCTGCGACACGGCCACGGGGCAATGCCCACGTCGGATGGGACATCGATGAAAACGTCGGCGCTCGGCAGCCGGATCACGAAAGAACCTCCGGATCGAATGCACGGTTCCGGCAACCCAGCCCGGTTGCGAAGGGCTTGGATCCGCTCCCTCTCCTCGTCGACGAGACCGGCCACCTGGCTGGACACGCCCCGGCCCTGGGCTGTGGCGCCCGGGTGCTCGCCCGACGGCCTCGGCGGTCCTCGCTAATTCCCGCCGGTGCCGGTGCCGGTGCCGGTCCCGGAATCCGAGCCCGAATCGGTGCTCGTGCCCGAGTCGGTGCTCGAGCCCGAGTCGGTGCTCGAGCCCGAGTCCGTTCCGGTGCCCCCGCTCGAGCCGGACTCGGACGTGGTGCTGTCGCCGGTCCCGATGCTGGTGCCGGTGTCGGCGATGCCCGAGGAGTCACTGGGTCCGGTGCCGTCCGTGCTGTGCCCGCTCGTCGAGCCATCGGTCCCGGGCCCGACGCCGGTGGAGTCGTGTCCGCTGGTGTCGGTGATCGTGATGGTGATCGACGTGCCCGATCCGTCGGTCGAGGTCGACGACGACCCGTCCTGGCCGGCGTCGTCGTTGTCGTCGCCGAGAAGCACGCAGCCGGTCGCGAAGCTGACCACGAGGGTCACGATCGCCATTCGATAAGCCATGATTGCTCTCACGGTAGCAGTCCGATCGAGGTGACGACACCGGGCGACGCGATTGTGCCCGGTCGGCCCCGGAGTCTCGCGGCCATAGGGCCGGTCGGTCGGGCGACGAACGCACCTTCTCTACGATGGCGGTTGCCGCTGCGGTGCGATCGATCCGCCGATCCCCCGAGAAAAATTCCGCGCCTTCCGCGCAACGACGACGCACGACGGAGACGGGCTGGACTACCATGGCGCCGTGGAGACGGACTTCGACCTGCTCGACGCCTGGTCCGGCGGAGACAAGGCCGCGGGCAACGAGCTGTTTCGTCGCCACTTCCGCACCGTCTTCCGGTTCTTCAACAACAAGATCAACGGCGGCGTCGAAGACCTCGTGCAGCAGACGTTTTTGGGGTGCGTCGAGAGCCGAGACCGTTTCCGCCGCGAGTCGAAGTTCAAGACCTTCCTGCTGGGCACCGCGCGCAACGTCCTGTACCTCGAGTACCGTCGACGCCGCCGCAAGGACGCGCGCATCGACTTCATGTCGCAGTCGGTCGCCGACCTCGCGCCCTCGCCGAGCGCCATCGTGGCCGAGTTCGTCGAGCAGAAGGTCCTGCTTCGGGCGTTGCGATCGATCCCGGTCGACTACCAGATCGCGCTCGAGCTGCACCTTTGGGAGGGGCTGACGGGTCCGGAGATGGCCGAAGTCCTCGAGCTCGCCGAGCCCGGCGTGCGCAGTCGTCTCCATCGCGCCAAGCAAGCGCTGCGCAAACGCATCAGCGAGATCGAGGGTGCGCCGGACAAGCTCGCGTCGACCAGCGACGACCTCGAAAAATGGGCGGCGTCGCTTCGCGACCTCGCCGCTCACCCCGGCGACGGCTGATCGTCACTTGCGATCGCCGGCAGCGTCGCGAGGCGCCCCCGGATCTGGGCCGCGCGCTCGGACATCTTGGCGGCGTCGAGGGTCTCGGCGAACGCCTGCAGCGTCTCGACCACCCGGGGGTGATCGGACCCCAGCTTCGCCTCCTGGATCGCGAGCGCGCGCTCGTGCATCGGCACCGCGTCGACCGGGTGACCGGCGTGCGTGGTCGCCTGGGCGAGCGAGTGGAGCGTGATCGCGACCGACGGGTGCTCGGGATCGACGCGCTCGCGCGTCTGCAGCGCGGCCTCCAGGTGGCGAATCGCCTGCTTGGGTCGACCGAGCGCGTCGAGGGCCACGCCGAGGTTGTGGTGCGACGTGGCCACGTCTGCGGGATCTGCTTGCGAGTTCGACGACCGGATCTGCAGCGCGCGCCGGTGGCCCTCCGCGGCGGCTTCGTAGTCGCCGAGCTCGGCCCGGATCGCACCGATGTTGTTGAGCGCCGTCGCCACCGCGAGATGGTCCTCGCCCAGCCGCGCCGTCTTGATCTGCAGCGCGCGCTCGTAGTGCTCGGCGGCCAGGGCCAGCTCGCCCTTGCGCCGCAGGGCCAGGCCCAGGTTGTTGTGGGACCGGGCCACGTCGAGATGATCGTCGCCGAGCGCCTCGCGCGTGATGACCAGTGCCCGCTCGTGGGCGCGCACCGCTTCGTTGAACCGACCGAGCTTGCGTAGCGCCTTGCCCATCCCATCGAGGGACTCGGCCGTCCGGGGGTGTCGCTTGCCGCGAGCCTTCTCGTTGATCGTCAAGGCGCGCTGGTGCAGCTGCAAGGCCTGCTCGTAGTCGCCGAGATGGTCGACCGTGGTACCGAGCTCGCCGAGGACGACGGCGACACGGGGGTGGTCGGGTCCGAAGCGTGCCTCCACGATGGCGAGGGCGCGTCGGTGCAGCGTCTGCGCGCCCTCGTAGTCGCCTCGGGCATCGAGGACCTGGCCGATGTTCTGCAGCGACAGCGCGACCTCGGCGCTGTCGGGGCCGAACCGCGCGGTGCGGATCTGCAGGGCACGCCGATGGTCGCGCTCCGCCTCGTCGTAGCGGCCCCACGCCGACAGCAACGACGCGCGATTGTTGAGCGTGGACGCGACTTGAGGGTGCCCCTCGCCCAGTGCGTCGATGCGAATCTGCAGCGCCCGATCGTAGTAGGCCTGCGCCTCGTCGAACTGGTCGAGGTTCTTGAGCAACAGCCCCAGGTTGTTGAGCGACTGCGCGACGTCGGGATGGCGGGGACCGAGGGCGCTCTCGCGGATCTGCAGTGCGCGCTCGTGCGAGGCTCGAGCCGCCTCGTGCACGCCGAGGCGACGCTCGATGCCGCCGAGCTCGTTGAGCGCCCAGGCCACCCGCGGATGATCGGCGCCGAACACCTCCTCGAAGGCGGCGACGGCCCGTCGCTGCTGCTTGGCCGCACTCGCGTACTGGCCTTCGGACTCGAGCACCGCCCCGAGGTTGCTGGCGAGCTCGGCGGCGAGCTCCGGCTCCGGCGACGCCCGACGCGCGGCGATCGCCTCGGCGTGGCGGGCCCATGCGTGACCGTCGTCGTGCCGACGCAGCTGCGCCCCGGTCACGCGCACGAGCTTGACCGCGGCCGCGTTGGCCACCGCGTCGTCCCCCACGTCGACCGCGGTGAAGTACGCCGCTTGCAGTCGCTCGTCCGCGGCTTCGTACTGACCGGCGCCCGTGTCGAGCTCTCCGGTCACCAGGGCCGCCGCGGCCGCGAGCGGTCGGTAGCCCAGCGCGTCGGCCTCCGTGGCCGCAGATGCCGCGACGTCGAGGCCGGGGGCGTATCGGCCGGCAGCGCCGAGCTGTCGGGCGCGCACCAGCTCGGCGCGCACACGTGCCACCGCAGCGGCGCTCTCGGCCGGCGGCGGCTCGGCCCCCGTATCGGCGGCCCGAGCGTCCTTGCAGACGACGATCCGGGGCAACCCGCGCGCAGCCTCGACCGCCCGCTCGACGATCTCCGCGTCGGCGTCACCGAGCACGGCCACCAGCGAGGACATGTGACCGAGCCGATCGGAGAGGCAGGCGAGCACCGCGTCGTCGTCGACATCGGCCGCCTGTGCCGACGATGACGCCACGCACGCCTCGTGGCGTGTGCCCAGCCACTGCACGCCGAAGCGATCGAGCTCGGCGACCGTCCGCGCCGCCGTGTCCTCGGCGTAGGGCACCGCGGTCCCGCGCAGCGATCGCTGCACCGTGCTCCGGGCCGGCTCGTTCCAGACCTCGCCGAGCTCGCCCAGCGCCACCGTGCACGCGAGGACACTGGTCGCCGCCGGCCTCGCGAGCCACGCCACCGCGACCGCCCCGACGCCGAGCGCGACCGACACGGCCACCACGGTCGCGATACGTCGACGCCCGCGGGCACGCGGCGGGGACAGGGCCACCAGCAGGGCTTGCATCGACGCGTGGCGATCGTCGGGGCGCAACGACAACCCGCGCAGCACCGCGTCGCGAACCCACTCGGGGACCTCGCGGTCGCGCGGCGGCTCGCGCACTCGGCCGGCGAGCACGTGAGCCGCCATCTGTTCGTCGTCGCCGAACGGACGTGTGCCGTACAACAGCTCGAAGGCCGACACGCAGAAGCTGAACTGATCGGACGCGGCGTCGGCGGGCTCGCCCCGCAGCTGCTCCGGGGCCATGTACGCCGGCGTGCCGACCACGGCCCCCTGACGCGTGCGATCGGCCCGGAGGCGACCGTCCGGCAGCGGCGTGTCGGACACCTCGTTCGCCGATGCGGCCGTGTCGATGCGCGCGAGCCCGAAGTCGAGCACGCGGACTCGGCCGTCGTCGCCGATCATCACGTTGTCGGGTTTGAAGTCGCGGTGCACGAGCCCCTCGGCGTGCGCGGCGGCAAGGCCCCGCCCCGCGTCGCACAACACCCGCAGCGTTTCGGTCCAGGGCCGCGACTCGTCCTCGGCCCACTGCGTCAACGTGCGACCTTCGACGAGCTCCATCGCGACGAACACCCGGCCGTCGACCATCCCGACGTCGAACACGTCGATCACGTTGGGATGGCTGACCCCGGCCATCGCCTGCGCCTCTCGCCGCAGTCGCGCCTGGGCGTCGGGGCTCGCCGCCGCGTGCTTGGCGAGAACCTTGAGGGCGACCCGCCGGTCGAGCTCGGGGTCGTAGCCGGTGTAGACCACGCCCATCCCGCCCTCGCCGATCCGCTCGAGCACGTCGAATCGTCCGACCCGCAGGGGGGCCGCCGCGGTGTCGAACAGCCGCTGGGCGACCAGGTTCATGACCCGGGCCTCCTCCAAAGAGACCCCGTCCTCGGCCGCGGGCGGCGGTCTCCCCTCGGCGGTCACGCTCGTATCGTACTGTCCCGCCGCCCGATAGCTACCAAAACACCCAACCTCGCGGCCGATTACAGCCGTTTACGGCCCTTTCGAGCCGCCTGGAAACAGAACCGACAGACCCCCCTTGCCGGTCACAAATCTCCCAGGGCAGACTCCACCGAACGTCATGAAGGTACTTCGCCCTCTCGCCCTCGGGTTGTTCTTCGTCCCCACCCTCGCCTGCGACAACGCCGGCGCCGAATACGTCAAGAAGATGGAGGAGTTCTCCGAAAAGGCCTGCGCCTGCAAGGATACGGACTGCGCCACCAAGGTGACCACCGAGCAGGCCGACTGGCTCTCCAAGAACGCGGAGACCGCCGCCAAGCTCAAGCCCGAAGACGCCGAGAAGATCACGGCGGCGACGACCAAGATGGGTGAGTGCGTCACCAAGCTCGCCACGGGCGCAGCGGCCGATGCCGCAGCCGCGGCGGGTGCCGGCGGCGGCTGATCACTCCGGTCGACGCACCGACCGCGAGCGACGACTCGATCGACGCCCGCGGTAGGATGCGACGTGGAGTTTTCCGAAGCCGAGCTGGCCGTCCTCGACCAACGCCGCCCGCATACATGCGCGCGGTGGTTGGGGCCCGAGGACAACTTGCAGACGTTCGCCGTGGTGGACCACGGCGGACGTCCTTCGTTTGGGCGTGCGTGGGTCAGCGCGCACGTCGATACCGTTCAGGTACTCGCCCAGGCATGTAGTCACGCGCGGGCCGGCTCGATGATCGCCGGACTGCTCGGGATATCCCGTGCCGGTGCGGCGATCGTGACCGTGGCCCACGAGGCGCTCGGGCACGAAGCATTGGTCCAGATGCTGGGCCGGCGCCTCGCGGACGGGCAGATCGTCGCCGTCGCCGGCCCCGGATTGGAGGCCGAGTCGGACTTGCCGCTGCACGGCACACCCTCACCCGAGGTCCTGGCCCGGGCTCGGGGCGAGGTGCTGCGGACGTGGCGGTCGTGCTTGCCCGCCCACGCGCGCGCGATCGTGGTGGGCGTCGACGGGATCGGTCGACAGGCCGCCACCGATCTCATCGCCGATGGGGTCGAGGTCGTCGTGTGGGATCGAGATCGGTCGCGCGCCCGCGATGCCGCGCAGGCACTGGGCATCCCCGCGGTCGAGGGTCCGTGGCAGGAGGTCGACGCCGATCTGCTGGTGGGGGCAGCGGTCGACCCGTTCGTCGACGAAGCCGACGCGGACCGCCTGCGGGCGCGGGCGGTGATCTCGGTGACGCCCTACGCGACCGTGAACACCGCGACGCGCGAGCGCTTGGCGGCACGCGACGTGGTGGTCGTCCCCGAGCCGTTCGGCGCGACGGGAGACTCCCTCGCGCTCGCCATCACCGAAGGCACGCTCGGGTGGACCGACGCGATCGAACGCCTACGCGACGACGCAGGCACCGTGCTCGAGAATCCGGCGACGGCCCGAGGCCGCGCGATCGAACTCGCCATCGCACGGTCGCGCAACGGGGGCTGACGATCGAGACAGTGCGCGTACGCCTGGTAAGGTAGGACGATGCGCCGCCCGGTTCTCGCGACCATGATCGTCGTGTGGGTCGGTGGCTGCTCCAGCCTCAACCCCGCCTTCGACCTCGACGACGACGCCACGACGACGGACGCCGTGGGCTCCTCCGCCGGACCGGGCACCACCGGTCTGACCACCGGCGCCTCGGCGACCGACGACACGGCGCTCGACGACAGCGACGGGGACGCCACGACCGCGGGCCCCCCCGTCACGGTCGAGTTCACCGACGACGAGCTCGACGCGGAGTTCGGCGCCGGCGTGTTCGTGGAGCTGACGTGGTCGGAAGGGCTCGTGTTGGCCGACGGCAGCGAGTCGGGTCGCCTCGACTCTCGTGTGTTCGACGCGGGGGGCGACGTCGAGTGGACCTCGATCACGTGGACCCCCGACGCGCCCTACGGCCGACCGCTCCCCGACGGCGGCACCAGCGAAACTGCCTTCGCATCGGGCAACGCGGACATGGACGGCCTCGTCCTGTTGCTGCATTTCGACGACTTGCACGACGACGGCAACGGCGTGCACGCGATGGACACATCGGGTCTGGGCACGGACGTGTACGTGCAAAACGGCGCCGTATCGACGACCGACGGCGTGTTCGACGGGGCGCTCTCGGACACGCCTGCAAATGGAGACCCGTACCTGTCGGCCCCCGCCACGGTGGTTGCCCCAGGCACGGCCGACTTCACGTGGTCGATGTGGGTCCGCGCGCAGTCGTGCGACGGCGACACCTTCGTGTCGATCGACAGCGCGGCGAACCTCGCGGAGACGACGTCGATCTGGGTCGAGTGTCTCGGCGACGTCGGAGGATGCGGGGGCGTCCCGGGCCGTGTCCTCGCGGCCGCTCGCTGGAACGATGGCGGGCCGCTGACCTGCACCAACCAGACGATCGACGACGGCCTCTGGCACCACCTCGTCCTGCGCAAGCAAGGGCACCCGGTCACGACGCTCTCCCTGTTCCTCGACGGTCAGCTCGACGGCGCGACGATGGGCAACGTCGCGGGAAGCCTCGTCGACGCCGACGGCGTCGAGCTCGCGCTGATGGGCCAGAGCAACCCCGCCTTCCCGGGCCGAGGCGACCTCGACGAGCTCGCGATCTGGCACCGCGCGCTGTCGGACACCGAGATCGCCGATCTGTACCTTCGCGGGGCACGGTACCTGCGGTTTCGCGTGCGCGGCTGCGCCGATACGGCCTGCAGCAACGACACGGCGTTCGTCGGCCCCGACGCGAGCCCGAACACGTCGTTCGTGGATCGAGCCCCGATGCCGGGCGCCGAGCAACCGCTGCCGCCCGTGGTCGCGCCCGCGTTGCAGTACGAGGCGAGCCTGGCCCGCGACTTCCCGGCGCTGCCGACCCCGCGGCTGCGGTCTGTCACCCTGCGTGGCAACCGGCGGTAGGACTTCGTCGTACTCGACGGTCAGCCGTCGTCGCGCGAGCCCGAGGAGGACGATCCCGCCAGCGGCTGCAACGTGACGGCCACGAGCCGGTGCGCGAGATCTTCGACGTGGGTCCCCCCGGCCACGAGATCGAGCTCGTCGAGGGCGAGGTCGCGACGTAACCGCGCGAGCGCACGCCGTTTTCGCTCTGTCATCTTCACCGCGCTGGCTTCCGTGGGATCTGGCGGCCCATGACCCGCACTCGACCGTTGCCGCGGCACCGCACCGGTTCCCCAGTGCCCCCGCCCCACGAAAAATCCACCACGTGAGTCCACGGATGGGGTCTGCGGGCCACAGCCGTCCCCACCACCCCCTGCTATCGTTGGACCATGCGACTGGTCTCGTTGTGCTTCGCCTCGCTCTTGGCTGTGACGGGATGCCCCGGGGACGACTCGGGCGGCAACGAAACGGAGGGCGGCACGGCCGGCACGAGCGCCGGCTCGAGCAACCTCGAACCGTGCACGCCGGGAGAGTCACGGGCGTGCGACTGCGCGGGGATGCCCGGCACACAGGAGTGCAATGGCGCCGGGACCGCGTTCGGGCCCTGTCTGTGCACGTCACCGACGACGACTGCCCCGATGACCACCACCGCGCCGCCCCCCGATGACGACGACGGGCCGATGGACACCACCGACGGCGACACGACGATGGGGACCTCGGGCAATCCGACGACCGGGATGGCGACCGACACGGGCTCGATGACGACCGGCATGACCGACAGCGGCGGCACGACCACGGGCATGACCTCGATGGGCGGCTCCTCCGGCAGCACGGGCTGATCTCCGGGGCCGGGCGCCGTCGTGCGATTGCCCCGAGATCTCCACCCGCCGCTCGGGCTCGTGCTCGCCGCGGCGACGACGTGGAGCTGCCGTCCCGCCGCGCCCGCGAGCCGTCCTCCGTCGATCGTACCGTCGTCGCCCGCCACCACGACGCCGCCGCCGACCACGACGGCGGTCCCCGACGCCCCCGCGGCCGACCCCGCGCCGGCGGTGCACGAGCGGCGATCGCCACCGGTGCATCTCGAGGTCGGGTGGATCGACGACGTCGACGATCCCGCCGCGCCGGTGCTGCACCTGACTTCCCTCGTGCACCACGGGGGGAGCGCGCGGGCCTTTGTCGACCATGTGCTCGCCGACGTCGGGCCGCTGCTGGCGTGTGCGACGGCGGCCGCGGGCGACGCTCGTGGCCAGGTCTCCTTCCAGGTTCGCGTGCGCGGCTCGGCGTCCACGGACTCGGACCCACTCGAGATCGACGTGCACCCCGACGAGACCGAGGAGGAAGCGCTCGCGAAGTGCATCGAGGCGACGGTGCGTCCGCGCGTGGAGGAGGTCGCAGCCGGCGACCTCGCGTATCTGTCGTTTCGACGCTTCCCCGACCGCGACGCCGTCTTCCTGCGACCGGCCGACGACGCGCGCATCGTCGCCGTACGCGCGGCCGGGACGTGTTGGCAATGGGAGACGTACCCGTGCGCCCCGCACAAACACTGCATGGCGCCGGAGTTCGTACGCACGAGCTGCGGCGACCCGACGATGCGCGACGACGTGTCGCTCGTCTTCGCGCTCGGACCCGCCGACGAACGCGGTCGTGCCGGTCCCACCGAGCTCGTGCTTCGCGACGGTGCCGGCGCAACGCTGTGGGCCACGCCCCTGCCGGAGTCGACCCGGACTCGCTACGGCTCGCGTTTCGCCGTGGCCGACGCGCCGATCGTGCTCCGCCCCGGCGGCAACGTGCTCGCGCTCCAGATGGAGGTCGACCGCTTGGTCGTCGCCGACACGGCCGGGCTGCACGCGTGGCGCCGACGCACCGGTGAGCTCGTCGGCGAGTGGCTCGCCCCCGCCCGCGCGGAGCCGACGATGCAGTTCGACGGCGGGCAGGTCCGCGTCCATCGCCGGAGTCGGACGTGCACCGGCGACGCCGGCCACGGGACGTTCTTCATCTCGTGCGACGACCGCGAGGTCTGGTTCGACGGCCACACGCTCGCGATCTTCGGCGACGGCCAGACGCGTCCACTGAGCACCAAGACGCTCGGCACGGCGGGCATGAAGCTGCGCGGCGAGACGCTGACGCCGACGCTGAGCGCGGCGACCGGCGGCGTCAGCGTCGAAATCTCGGGCCAGATCTTCGTCCAGTAGTGCGGCGCCGCAACCGAGTTGGCGCGGCCGCGGCGGCGCCTTTACGCCGCCGCGCGTTGCTGCCACGCTTCGTCACCAACGATGGCCGATCTCGCGTCGCAGCTGTGGAATCCCTGGCTCGCCTACGTACTGCTGGGCGTCGCGGGCGTGCTGACGCTCGCGGCCGGTGTCCCGCAGCTGCGGGGCCTGCCGTGGGCCCGTGGCGGGTTCGGCGGAACCCCCGACGAGGATCCACGACCGTTCCCGTTGATGGCCGCCGCCTGCGCCAGCGCGGCGACGATCGGCGGCACGGTGGCGGCGATCCACCTGGGCGGTCCGGGCGCGCTCGTGTGGATGTGGATCGGCGTGGTCGTCGGTCTCGGCCTGCACTTCTCCGAGGGCGTGCTCGGGGCGCGCGCGCTCGGCAGTGACGAGACTCCCCGCATCCATCTGCTCGGCGCCCCGGGCGTGGGCAGCATCATCGCGCCGTTCTTCGCGGTGGGTGTCGTCGCCATCATGGTCGTCGTGGCCGGACTGCTGTCGTCGAGCGAGACGATCGCGGTGCTCGGCTGGCTCGGAGGTCCCGGGCCCACCGCCGCGGCGATCCTGCTGGCAGTCGCCGCCCTGCCCGTCGTGTGGTGGTCGGGACCGCGCCGGATCGCGCTGACCGTGGTGCCGTTCGTCGTCGCCGCCTACGCGCTGAGTGCGATCGTCGTCGCGCTGTCGGACTCGCTCGTGCTGCAGCTGAGCCTCGGCGACGCGATCAACGAAGCGTTCGGCGTCGAAGCCGTCGCCGGCGGCACGATCGGCTCGGGCGTCGCGATCGCGATGTTCCACGGGCTGGCCAAGGCGTCCGCCGTCGGGGCGGCCGGCGGGATCGGCATCGGCGCGCTGGCCGGGACGCGAACGGATGCGCCGCGCAAGGCCGGTGCGATCACGATGGTCGCGGCACTGGCCACGAGCGCGATCCTGATCACCGCGACCGGACTCGTCGTGCTCGGCGGCGGGACCAAGCCGAAGGTCGTCGCGGCCAACGAGCTGGTCCCGCTCGAGTTCGTTCGCTCCCGAGGTCTGCGCCCCAGTCAGCAGGTCGGTCAGACGATCGTGCTGCCCGAAGACACGCAGCTGCAGCCCAAGGAGCACTACGCCGTCGTGCTGCGTAGCAGCCCGCGCGGCCATCCCTGGGCCAAGCTCGACGGTGAGCGCAACGCGGTGATCATGCAGGCGTACGAGATCACCGAGCACACCCACACCGTGGCGTTCCGGTCGATCAATCCCGAAGGCGCCAAGCAAGCGGCGTGGGACGTTCGCGTGGAGATGGACCGCGAGGTGCGGGAGTCGCCCGGCGGCGTCTCCTTCCTCAAGCTCACCCCCAAGGATCCCGACCTGGACCTCACGAAGATGATCAGCCAGCTGTCGCTGGCGCCGGTCCCCTACGTGATGCTCGACGACTACCACTTCGTCGCGCGCGTCGCCGAGGCCACCTCGGGCGACGAAGCACTCGGTGCCCACCTCGCGATGTACGAGGCACCGAACGCCGAGCGGCCGTTCAATCCGAAGCTGCACGAGTTCTTCCGCAACGGGTATCGCGGACCCTACCCCGACGACGGCCAGCCTCGCCCGCCGTTCACGCTCGTGTCGGCCGGCGACTTCCTCCCGGAGATCGGGCGGGTGCTCACGCTGCGTCTGACGAGCACCGAACGAGGCGCGCGCGCGGCCGCGGTGACCAAGAGCGGCGGCGTCGAGTCGCCGCCGTGGCGATTCCTGCTGCAGGTCTCCGAGCTCGTGCTGCGTCACAACGACGACCCGGCCAAGGACATCCACATCGCCGTGACGCCGCGGCTGGACGGCTCGCGGATCCGATACGACGTCGCCGACAAGCAGTTCGAGGACATGCGCGCGGTGCTGCAGGCCAACCCCGACGTCGTCGGGCCCTACGTCGTCGCGCCCGATCAGACCTTCGAGGTCGTCGTGCGCAGCGACGCCCGACTGCCGCCGGAGCTGCAGGGACGGCGCGCCCTCGTCCCGCTACACGAGCTCGGCGAGCCCGCGGGTCCTTACACGGAGACGCTGCCGTACGACCCGCACCCGGCCGAGCTGCTCGAGGCGGGCTTTTCGGGCCCGTACCTCGCGCAAGACGGTGCGGTCGTCGTGGCCGCGCGCTTCGACGAGGGCCTGGGTGGCTTTGGACGCCTTCTCATCGCCGCGACGATGATCCTGCTGACCGTGGCCGCCGCCGGTGCCTGGGCCGAGCTGGGGGGCCGAGCCGCCACCGCCCTGTTCGGCAACGTGGGCGTCACGCTCGCCAAGGTCGCGACCATTGCCGCGATCGCCGGGGGTGCCTACGCCACACGAGCCCAGCTGTGGTCGACGAGCGACGCCATCACTGGCGTGCTCGTCCTCGTGTCGTGCCTCGGTCTGGCGCTGCTCGTCGGCAAGGTTCGCGAGGGCGCGAGCGCCAAGCGCTAGAGAGACGATCAGGTCCCCAAGCGAAGGCCGCCGGGACGCGCCGGGCCCTTGGGCTCGGGCATCTCGATGATGTGCACGTCCTGCTGCGGGAACGGGATGCCGATCTTCGCCTCGTCGAGCGCGGTCTTGATCGCGACGATGGCCCGGTCCCAGACGTCCCAGTACTCGGTCGTCTTGCACCACACGCGCACCTGCCATTTGATCGCCGAGTCGCCGAACTCCAGCACGATGACCTGATGTCCCTGCGCGTCGTCGCGGCCCTCGATGCCCGCGGCGGCCTTGTCGAGCGCGGCACGGACGGCCCCGAGGTCGGCCGAGTACGCCGTGCCGATGTTGATGTCGACGCGCCGGAATTCGTTGGCGGTGATGTTGACGATCGTGTCGCCGGCGACCTTGCCGTTGGGGATGATCACGCGCCGGTTGTCGAGCGTGTCCATCGTGGTGGTGAACAGCCCGATCTCGCGGACCGTCCCGGTCTCACCGGCGATCTTGACGGCGTCGCCGATGTCGAACGGACGGAACGTCAGCAGCATGACGCCCGACGCGAAGTTGCCCAGGGTTCCCTGGAACGCGAGGCCGATGGCCAGACCCGCCGCACCGAGCACCGCAGCGAAGCTCGTGGTCGGGATCCCGAAGATCCCGGCGATCGACAGGAAGGCGGCGAAGATCAGCAGCCATCGCGCCATGCTGGCGAAGAACTTCGACAGCGCCGCGTCGAACTTGCGCGCTTGGAGGGTGCTGCTGACGCGATGCTCGATCCAGGACCCGAGGCGGAACGCCAACCAGATCCCAAAGAGTGCTCCGACGACCTTGACGCCCCAGCTCGCGAGCATGGGCGCCATCTCTTTCAACCATTCCGGCATGGGCGCGACATAACACCGCGCCGTCGGTTCAGCGAGACTCTTGCAGCAGCTGCTCGATTTCCTCGGCGATCGTCGACGAGGACACGCGGCCCAGATGCACATGACGTACCGTGCCCGACGGATCGAGCACGACCGTGTGCGGGATCGGTCCGACCCGGAACTTGCGCGACATCGAGCCGTTGTCGACGGCGATCGGCAGGCTCAGCTTCTCTTTCGCCGCGTAGCCCGCGGCCTTTCGCCACGCTTCGCGCGGTGGCACGCCCTCGGCGTTGACGGCCATGAACTGCACGTCCGGCCGCCCCTCGTACTCGTCGTCGAGCTCGTCGAGATCGTCGATCTCGCTGCGACACGCCGGACACCACGTGGCCCAAAACGTCAGTACCGAGACCTTGCCCTGCAGGTGCTCGGGCTCGAACTGCGCACCGGACAGCGTGCGAACGGCGAACGCGGGCGCGGCGCTACCCGGGGGCAGCGGGCCCATCGCCGCCCAGTCCGCCCGCGCTCTGGCGAAATCGGCCGCGCCCTGGGCGAGTGCAGCCGCCACGAACACCACACCGACGCCGAGACCGAGCCGACTCATCCGCGCGCCTCCTGCTCGGGGATGGAGCGGCGCACCCACAGCGTCCAGCCCACCGCGGCCAGCATCGCCAGCAGCTCCGGCAGGTACGGCACGCCCACGGTGGCCCGCCACGGTACCTGACGCATCGCGAGGACGACCACCACCATCGGCACGAGGGCGAGCCCGCGGCGGTGCGCGCGCCCCTGGCCCAAGATCGTCTCGACGGCGACGAGCGCGACGATCGGGACGATGAGCGCCCGCCCGAACGCCGACAGGATCATCACGATGCCCCCGAGATTGCGGGTCGCCCACCAGTTCGCGAAGCCCTCGGCGACCGGGTAGACCGAGGTGACCGCCAAATACAGCAGACTCAGCCAGATCCCGTCGCGCAGGCCCTCCTCGGGGCCGGACGCGGCGACGGTGGCGCGGGGTGCAACGAGGGCACCTCCGTATCGAGCGAGCGCGCGACGCATGGCGGTACGGTCAACGGCGCTTGTCGGCCCGACGTTTCGCGGCCGTCGCCAGCGCGGATGCGATGTTCTTGCTGCGCGCCACCTTCCGCACGTCGTGGGCGTGCAGGTGCCCGAGCAACCCCATCGCCTGCGACAGCGGGGTCTTGGGATTGAGCACCAGGTTGAGCTTGACCGTGTACAGCTTCGTCCACTCGCGTCGCCCGGCGATGTAGCGAACGACCTCGTGCGGCAAGCTGCGGTTTTGGCTGTAGGCCACGACCTCGTTCTCCTTGACCCGCGGCGACTTGATCGCGCTCATGCACACCGACTTGTTCGAGTCCCGGATGAGCACCGCCCGCTCGAAGGCATTGCCGAGCAAGGCCATTCGGATCTTCTCCATCGTCCGCAGCTTGGAGATGAGCGTGACGCGATCCTTCGTCTCTTCCTGCACCGGGGGCGGGGGTGCCTTCTCCTCCTCGGCCTCCTCGTCGTCCTCCATGGGCAGGGACATGTCGTCGCCGAGCCCGTGCTGCAGCAGGGCATCGAGTCCGGCGAGCTCGCCGTCATCGGGATCCTCGGTGGCGTCGGGCGCGAGCGGATCGAACGCCTCGTCCGCGCCCGCTCGCTGGGCCCGCTCGACCGCTTCGTCGTGCGACGCGAGCGCCCGCCCGGCGGCGCCCTTGAACACCGCATCGCGCGCCTCGTCCACCGGTGAGTCGTCGAGCTGCAGCGCCGTGCGAATCTCCTCCATGTTCGGCAGCTTGACGTCGATGCCCTCGCGCACGGCGAGCTCGAGCATCCGCTGCGCCACGGACATGCGGCAGTTGGGATTTTGGTACAGGGCCTCGACGATCGGCGGGAACTTCATCCACCGCTGCTGGTTCTCCGACAGCATGTCGCAGATCGACTCCGGGCACAGTCGAGCAATGCTCGCGAGCGTCTCGTCGTCGACGCGTGGATGGCGAATGATCCGCTCGAGGAGCTCGACGTTGCGCGCGTGCTTGCGGGCGAGAAAGTCGAGCACGCCCGGGTGCAGCGCCTTGTCGTCGAGCGCACCGTTGAGAATGTTGGGTGGAAGGCCCTCGACCGTGCGGGCCGCTTGCTCGCCGTGGTCGCCGTCACCGGCCGCCCAGAACGCGTAGAGCGCCAGCACCAGCGACGCGGGCGGCAGCGGGGCCAAGCCCTTGGCGACCATCCCCCGCAACGGCGCCGGCGCCTCGGGGCGCGCCACCTTCCATACGTCGGGTGGAACATCTTCTTGCGTCAGCTGTGCGTGTTGGTAGGCCATCAGACGTCGTCTTCTGCAGCGATCTTGGCGGCCGCACGAGCTCGACCACGGGCCCCGGTGCCGCGGTTCTTGAAGTAGATGAGCCTCAGCCCCTCGAGCACCAGTGCGTCGTCGACGACGTCGAGCGCGGTGGAGGTCTCCGAGACCATGCGCGCGAACCCACCGGTCGCGACGACCCGGACGGGCCACGCGACCTCGTCACGAATGCGCGAGATGATCCCCTCGACGAGGCCGACGTAGCCGTACACGAGCCCGGACTGGATCGCGGCCACGGTGTTGGTACCGACCACGGTGGCCGGGCGGGCCGCCTCGACGCGAGGGAGCTTTGCGGCGCGGGAGAACAGTGCGTCGGCACTGATGCCGACGCCGGGCGCGATCGCCCCCCCCAGATACTCAGGACGCGGCGAGACCACGTCGAAGGTGGTGGCCGTACCGAAGTCGACGACGACGATGCCGTGCTCGGGCGTGGCGTGCCGATGGTGCGCGGCCACGGCGGTGACGATGCGGTCGGCCCCCACGTCTTGCGCCGGCTCGTAGCGAATCGGCATCCCGGTCTTGACCCCGGGGCCGATCACCAACGGCTGGATCCCGACGTACGTCGACAGCGCTTGCTCGATGACGGGCTGCGCCGGCGGAACGACGCAAGCGAGGACGGCGTCGTCGATGTGCGACAGGCTCAGTCCCTTCAGTGACAGCCCCTGCCGCAGCGCGATCGCGAACTCGTCTCGCGTCCAGCCCCGACGGGTTTCGAGCCTGATCTCGCCGAGCAACGCGTCGGCGTCATCGAAGACGCCGACCGTCGTATGGGAGTTGCCGACGTCGACCGCAACGAGCACGTGCCCGCCCACTTTACCCCCGCGCCCCTCCGATCTGCTACCGTCGCCGCAATGAGCGACGATGGCGGCTCTGCTTCGCCTTCCGACCGCGAGGGCGCCGCAGCGTCCAGCCGGCGGAGCCCGGAGCAACCGGAGGACCCGGGCCAGCGCTCCAGCGCGCTGGCGTCGATCCTCGGCCGTTTTCGCGGGATCGGGGGCGGGCTGCCCTTCGCCTCCTGGTCGGTGCCGTTCCTGTCGATCCTCGGTCTGACGGCGCTCATCTTCCTCGCCTCGTTCTGGCTCGACGTGGTCACCTCCGCGCTCGATCGCACCGAGGGCACCGTCTCCCTGCCGGCGCTCGTTCACTCGATCCTCTACCAGGACGTCGATCAGGCGCGAAACACCCTCGGCGGTCTCGGCGAGGTGATGGCCGCCGTCCTCGGCCTGGCGCTGACGGTCTCGTCCATCATCGTGCAGCTGGCGGCGACACGGTTCACCCCCCACATCACGGGCCTGTTCTTCCGCGCCAAGACGAACCTGATGGTCCTCGGCTTTTTCGTCACCGCCTCGGTGTACGTGCTGTGGATCAACTTCTCGGTCGGCCACGACTACCTGCCACGGTACGGCGTGCTGTTTTCGATGCTGCTGATGACGGCGTCGCTGCTGCTGCTGTTTCCGTACTTCGCCTACGTCTTCGACTTCCTCGACCCCGAAAAGATCGTCGGCCGCATCATGGACGACGGTCTCGAGGCAGCCACCCCCATTCGCGGCAAGGCGGCAGAGGCGATCGACGCCCGGCAGGCCCGGGCGGTGGAGGCGGTCGAGCACCTCGCCAACATCGGGCTCAACGCGCTGCAGCAAAAGGACAAGGGCATCGCGTCGGTCGCCGTCGACGCGCTGCTCGAGTTCGGGGTGCGCTACGGCGAGACGAAGGCCGCGATGCGCCAGCGCTGGCACACGATCCCGGAGTGGAACCGGCAGAGCCCGGACTTCGTGAGCCTCTCCGACGACGCGGTCGACGACCTGCGCGATCGCGGCACCTGGCTCGAGTGGAAGATCATGCGGCAGTACCAGATGCTGTTCGCCGAGTCGCTCGCTCAGATCAAGGACACTTGCTACCTCATCGCGATCGACACGCGCCGCCTCGGGGTCGCGGCGGGGCGGCGGGGCGACATCCATGCCCTCGACCTCGCGATCAAGTTCTTCAACACGTACCTGCGCGCGACGATCAACGCCAACGACATCCGCACGGCGTACAACATCCTGCACCAGTACCGTCAGCTCGGAGAGTTCGTGCTCGAGCACGGTCGCGACGAGCCGGCCGACTCGGACCGAAGCCGCTCGCTGCAGCACCGCGCGCTGCAGATCGCCAAGTTCATGCGGTACTACGGTGGCGTCAGCTTCCAGCGCGGGCTGACCTTCGTGACCGAGGTGATCGCCCACGACGTGGGTCAGCTGTGCGAGAAGGCGTTCATGCTCGGCAGCTACGAGCACGCCAATCTGCTCGAGGTGTTCCTGGCCGTCGACGAGCTCGCCGAGAGCCAGGACCAGGAAAAGACCCTGCGCGGGGTTCGCCGCGCCCAGATCAAGCTCGCGACGACCTACCTGTGCGAGGGCGAGTCCACGCTCGCCCGGCACATTCGCGACGACATGGCCGAAGAGCCCGCCACGCGGCTGCAGAGCATCTGGAACGAGCTGCGCACCCTCGACACGCGCGAGTTTTGGGAAGTCAACGACCGCGGCACGAACTTCGACTACCTCACGCCCGAGCAGAAGGCTCAGCTGCCTGAGTTCTTCGGTTGGTTTCCCGCGCTCGCCCCCGAGCACCCGGTTCGCGAGACGCACAAGACCATCTCTTCGATGCTGCCGCAGTAGCTCACGGCTCGAGCGACTCGCGAAGCACGCGAGCGCGCGCCAACGAGTCCTCCACACGCGGGCCGATCGCCGCGAACCCTTCTTCGGCGATCCGTGCCAGCTCGAGGGTCCGTCCCGGATCGCCACCGGTCGCGTCGAGCGCGACCGCCAGCAGGTAGGCAGCCGACGCCCGGTGGTCCTGCAGCGACGGGCGCGACCGCAACGTCTCCCACGCCTCCTGCAACGGTCCCAGTGCCTCCTGCATCCTCCCCTCCGCCACGAGGAAGTCGCCCCACGCCAGCTGCGCGGCCGCGAGGTCGGGATGGCCCGCGTCGAGCGACTGCGTGCGCGACTCGAGTGCCTCGGTCAGCAGTGCCCGCGTCGTCTCGCGGTCGCCGAGCTCTCGGGTCACGTTCGCCATCGCCAGCCGCACGGCGGCGACGTGATTGTGGCCGGGCCCGTACAGCGCCAGCATGCCGTCGAGCGCCAGCTGCAGCTGCGCGCGCGCGGCCTCGTCGTCGCCGAGGTCGTGCAGCAGCGCCCCGAAGTCGTGCCGGGTCGACAGCACGCGCGGATGGTCCTCGCCCAGCTGCTCGGACCAGATCGCCAGCGCAGCGAGATAGTGTTCGCGCGCCGCCTCCGGCTCTCCGGCGTACACGAGTGCGGTGGCCAACGACGATCTCGCCAGCGCCGTCGTGGCGTGCTCGGGCCCGAGCTTTTTGGTCAGCACGCCGAGGGCAGCGCGCGACTGCTCGGCCGCCTCGTCGTATCGGCCCAGCGCATTGAGCACTGCCGCGTAGTTGCAACGCATCTCGGCGGTGTCGGGGTGGTCGGCGCCCCAGGTCCGCCCGGCGCCCCCGAGCGCCGAGGCGTACGTGCGCGCCGCGTCGGCCCCCTGGCCCTTGGTCAGCTGCGCCGAGCCCAGCGCTTGCATCGCCCGCAGCACGTGGGGATGGTCGGGCCCGAACGCCGCACGCGATTGCGCCACCGTGTCCTCGGCGAGCGCGAGCGCCTCGTCGGCCTTGCCCTGCACCCGCAGGGCCGCGCCGAGGTTGGCCCGAGCGACGAGCACACCGTCCTCGTACTCGGTCGGCGACTGCAGCCACGCCGCGATCGCCTGGCGGTACTGCGACTCGGCCTCGTAGGCGTCGCCGGCCGCCGTGTACATCATCCCGATCGCGTTGTGCAGCTGGCCGGCGTGGCTGACGTCGGCCCCGGCCAGTGCGTGCAGCCCCCGCGCGGCGTCGACGAGCGCGAGTCCGGCTTCGGGGCGCTGCTGCTTGAAGCCGATCGTGTACATCAACCCGATCGTCGCCTCGAACGCGAGCGCCCATTGGCCCGTGGCGAGCGCTTGCGTCAGCGCGCGCGACAGCGCGGCCTCTCCCGTCTGGAGATCACCGGCGTCGGTGCTGAGATCGCCCAGCACGTAGTCGACCCGCGCCTGCAGCGGCGCGTAGCGAAGGGCGACCGCGGCGGCTTCGGCGGCCCGCGCCTCGGCCAGCCCCGCATCGATGCGCCCGAGGCCCCCGACCGCGAGGGCACGATCGAGCCGCTCGTACACCGCGGCCACGGCGTCCGCTTCCGCGTCCACCGGCGGCGGCACCTCCGACGACAACGCCTCGACGCGACGACAGCGATCGATCGCGGGCAGCTCGCGCAGCACCTCGTGTACCTGCGGCACTGTGGTCGCATCGACCGACAGCAGCGTGGTCACGCGCGCACCGAAACCACGGCGAGCGCGGTCCAGACACCGCATGCGCAGATCGAGCGCCGCGTCCGACTGCTCCCGGCGCACGCTCGTCGCCTCGCACGCCTGACGGTGCTCGCGCAGCCACGCCGCAGCCCAGCCGTCCAGACGCGCCCGCGTACGGTCGGCGAGTGCGGCGGCGTACGGAGCCCCCGTGGCCGTCAATGCGGCCTCGAGCTCGGCGGCCTGGGCCGGCGACCACACCTCCGCGAGCAGCGGCGCCCCGCCCCGACAACGCTCGCTCGGATCGATGCGTGGCCTTGCGAGCACGACCGCGGCACCGATCGCCCCGACGACGCCGAGCCCGGTCCCGACCGCGACGATTCGACCGCGGCGAGATCGTCGGGGGGCGAGGACGGTCAGCAGGGCCCGCAGGCTCGGCCACCGCTCGGCCGGTTGCGGCGACAGCCCCCGCCGCAACGCATCGACGATCCGCGGTGAAACGTTCGCGGACTTGGGCCACGGCGGCGGCCCTTTGCGCTTGCGCCTCGCGAGCTCGGAAGGCGATCCGAGAAACGGCGGCTCCCCGGCGAGCGCTTCCCACAACGCCACGCAGAACGCGTACTGATCGGCGGCCGCGGTCAGCTCGGCGCCCAGGTGCTGCTCGGGCGCCATGTACCGCGGCGTCCCCATCACCGTGCCCGCCTCCGTCAGGTCGTCGTACGAGGTGCTCGACCGGACGCCCTCGGCGTCGTCGTGCGGGGCCATCGGCGAGCCTCGCAGCTGGGCGAGACCGAAGTCGGTGACTTTGACGACCCACGCCTGCGTGTCTGCCCGAACCCCCACGAGCACGTTGCCCGGCTTGAAGTCGCGGTGCAGCATGCCGGCCTCGTGCGCGGCCGCCAGCCCGGCACCGGCATCGAGGAACATCCGCAGGATCTCCTCGCCGTCGGCGTCCCGCTCGCGCAACCAGGTCCGCAGGTCGGTGCCGCGCACCAGCTCCATCGCGAGTGCGAGCCCGTGCCCGGTCTGCTCGACGTCGAAGACCGCGACGACATGCGGATGGCTCAACCGCGCCATCGCCCTCGCCTCCCGTACCAGCCTCGTGTGCGCGGTCGACGAGACCGTGCCGGTGACGAGCTTGAGGGCGACCTCTCGCTGCAGCTTGGCGTCGTACGCCCGCCACACCACGCCCATCCCGCCGCGACCGAGCTCGGCGAGGACCACGTAGCGACCGACCTGCGTGCCCGGGCCGAGCTCCGGGGCAGGACCGGCGGTCGCGAGGGTGTCGGCGAATTCGTCTTCGTCGCGCAAGCGACTTACCTGTGTGATGTCGTGGGAGCGTCGGACACCGGGCCCGACCCGCCCAGCCGTTCGGTTGGTGACGGGCGAGGACGCCCGCTAGAATCGTACGCGATGACTTGGCTTTTTCGGCGCTCGCTCGCCCTGGTCTTGCTGACGGCCGGCTGCCCGGACCTGGACGAGGCAACCACGACCTCGAACTCGGACGAGCCCACCTCGGGAAGCGGCACCTCGGGTGCAGGACCCACCACGACCCCTCCGGCCGACACCACGATGTCGGCCGGCGACGCCTCGGCCACGTCCAACGGCACCGATACGGGCGGGGACGCGTCGACCACCTCGGGCGTCGTCGCCACGGACTCCGGAACGTCGACGGGCGATCCTTCGACGTCGGGGGGCAGCTCCGGCACGACCGCGGTCTCGGACTCCGGTGCCACCTCCGGCTCGACCGGCGGCTCGAGCTCGAGCACGGGCACGCCCGAGTGCACCGACGATCCGGAGTGCGACGCCAACGAGATCTGCGACAACGGCACGTGCGTGCCGGCGTGCGCGGCCTGGGGCGCCGGCAACTGGGGCAGCTGCCTCGATGCCTTGGGCGGTTTCGATGCAGCCGGTCAGTGTGGCGTCGCGGGAGCGGTGTGTCTGTTCGACGGCCTGCCGGTCGACGCGACGACCTGCTCGCCGCAGGGATGCAACGACACCTGCGACTGTCCCGCGCCGCCGGCGACGGGCGACGCGATCGTGACCTGTGGCGACATCACGGGCGTCGGCGGCAACGACTGCTACCTCAGCTGCGCCGGTGGCGAGACGTGCCCGAACGGCATGAGCTGCGTGGCGGGCATCGTGTGCATGGAAGACGTGACGCCGCTGCCGATGTACGGCAACTGCGGCAACGTCAACGCGCCGTGCACCGCCGGCCTCGACTGCATCTCCGAGGAAGGCAACTCGGTGTGTCTGCTCGCCAACTGCAGCGGCGGCGGCGACTGTGATCAAGGCCCGCCCGGTACGGTCGACGTGTGCGACACGCTGCTGTTCCCGCCGCAGGGTCCCGAGTGCATGCTCTCGTGCGACGACGCCAGCGACTGCTACGGCGCGATGGTCTGCTACGAAGACCCGGAGATCGTCGGCTTCGCCGGCGGGTGCATGTGGCCCGCCCAAGCCACGCCCGTCTTCAGCTGCTGGAGCCCACACAACTCTGCGGGATGCGACACGCCTTGCGGCGAAAACTGCGTTTGTGGTCAGGACGCGTTTTGCTGCAACAACGAGTGGGATCAGGTCTGCGTCGAC
>CALBMM010000270.1 GCA_937896535.1 uncultured Pseudomonadota bacterium | reverse complement strand
TCGTGCAGGCGCACGTCCGAGAGGTCGGCACGGCGACGGATCGCACCCCAGGCGCGGCGGACGTTGTGACACGGCCCGCCCGTCTCGCTCGCGCAGACCCACGACGTCCCCGGGTCTCGACGTTCGGCGAGGCGCTCCAGGTAGGCCGCCGCGGGGGCCGACAACGGGATCGATTTCTTGCCCGTCTTGCTGTCGGGCAGGTGCAACCAGCGGCGCTCCAGGTCGACCATGGTCCAGGTCAACGCCGTGATCTCCGAAAGGCGTGCGCCGGTCCACGCGAGCAGACGGACGACGTCGATGGCTCCGCGGCTCACGTGGTCCGGGTGGCCCTTCGGTGCGGCCTCCGCGGTGCGCAGTACGGCGGCCAGTCGAGCGCGCTCGTGGCCGTCCAGGAAGCGCTCCACGCGATGCTCGCGGAAGCGACGAATCCCGTGGCACGGGTTGGACCGTGGCGGACGCCAGCCCCACGCCTCCGCTTGCGAGCACACACCCGACAGCAGCGCGAGCATGCGATTTGCGGCGCCCGGGGCCCGCTCACCTACCTTGCGGTGGAATCGCTCGACGGTGGTCCGGTCCAGCTCGCCGACCGGCAGGCGACCGAGCCGCGTTCCGATCTCGCCGTCGATCTGCGACTGGTAGTTGCGGACCGTCGTCGGCTTGAGCATCGGTCGCGCGTGCTCGGCCATGTAGCGCTCACAGGCCTCCGCGACGGTGGGGGCACCACGTCGGCGCTCGCGCTCGGCGGCCGGGTCGGCACCCCCGGCTACTTCGGCAAGGCGCAGCCGGGCGAGCTTGCGTGCGTCGTCGACGGTGAGCGTCCCGAACCTGCCCAGCCGGAGCCGGCGCTGGCCGGCACCGCTGCGGTAGCGGATCGCGAACGTGGCGACGCCACCCGCCGTCACCACCGCGTGGAGTCCCGGCACCGCCGCATCCCACAGCTCCACGCGCTCTCCGGCCTTGATCGCGGCCTGGAGCGTGCGGGTATTCATCGAGGGGCGGTCGGGGCTGCGGCGCGGCACGGCGGTAGACTAGCGCCGTGGGCACACCGTGGGCACAAGCTTTCGCAAAGCCGGGCAAAACCAGGCACTTTGCCGCAACCCACTCGGGCTACGATATTCGTGCGCCATTTGCGGTTCTACTGCGGTCGGCGCCCTCCCGCAATCTCGCGCAAACTCGCCCGTCTCGGACTGAAAATCCGCGTGTCGGTGGTTCGACTCCGCCCCTGGGCACCGATGAACCCTCGCAGACGCGGTCTGCGGGGGTTTTTCGATCGGGCGTTCGTGGCACGGGCGCCATGGCTGTCGCCGGTGACCACGAGGTTGCTAGGCCAGCGCTACGACGGCGGGACGGTGGCTGTTGCTGCGGTGGCGTCGCCGGCGTTCGGCAGGGGCGGCATCTTCGCGACCGCATTGCGGCAGCCTTGTTGGAGCAGCCACCGCGAGGCCGCGGCGAACGTAGCCCCATCGCTCGACAGCCCTTCGTCTTGGTGCCGGGATCGAGATCCATTCGTGCTCGAGGTCGACGTGTTCCCAGCGCAGCGTCTCGAACTCCGAGAACCGCCCGCCGACGTACGTGGCCGCGACGACCGACCAGCGTCGGCGAGGTTGGCGAAGCGCGCCGAGAGCGTCGCGGCCGGGAATCAGTGAGCTGGGATCGGTCGAAACGCGGCGACGGTCCCTCGCGAGCTTCGCGACCAGGCCCTGCGTGACCATCTCATTCTTGCACCGTGCCGGGCGTGCCCCTCGGTGCCAACACGTCTGAGGCGGGGGGTCCTCGTCTCTCGGAGGTGGGGGCGCCTTCGGATGCGATCTGGAGCTCACTTGGTGTCGGGGCAGATGGGGTCGGAGCCCGGCTAGCGTGCGCCAGCCTCGTAGACCCGTGGGGAGGGGGGCTTGAGGTCCCAGACGAGTCCCAGCCAGCTCATCACGCGCAGCACGTAGTAGGTCGCGTCGACCTCCCACCAAAAGAAGCCCTGCCGGGCCGAGCCCATGAAGTAGTGGTGGTTGTTGTGCCAGCCCTCTCCCATGGTCAGCAACGCGAGGACCCAGTTGTTGCGGCTGGTGTCCGGCGTGTCGTACCGACGACTGCCCCACACGTGCGCCAGGGAGTTGATCGTGAACGTCGCGTGCCAGACGAGGACGGTGCTGAGCATGAAACCGACCCACAGCCCGGACCAGCCCCAGATCGCGAAGACCGCCGCGCCCAGTACGACCGGCGGCAACCACCACAGCTTGTTGAGGATCACGAGCTCGGGGAAACGGGCGAGATCCTGAACGCGACCATAGTCGGTCGCGTTCGTCCCGTCGTAGATCCAGCCCACGTGTGCGTGCCAAAATCCGAACTGCCGCGGCGAGTGAACGTCGCGCGGCGTGTCCGAGTTGCGATGGTGCGCGCGGTGATGAGCCGCCCACCAAAGCACGCCCTTTTGTGATGTCGTCTGGGCGAGGACGGCGAGCAGGAACTGCATCGGCCGGCTCGTCTTGTACGCGCGGTGAGAGAAGTAGCGATGGTAGATGCCGGTGGCGGCGAACATGCGCACCCAAAACAGCACGGCGCACACGACCCAGACCTGCCAGCTCGCCCCGGTCCACAGCGCTCCGAAGGCGGCGAGGTGGATCGCCACGAACGGCAGCGCCCCGACGAGGTCGTAGTCCCGCCAGCTCCTCGCACGCCTGCCGACGCTGCGTTCGTCGGGCGGTGGTTCGAGGACGAGCAGACGCTGTACGAACGAGTTCACCCGTCCAACCTAGCGCCCGCCCACCCAACGGAGGGTCATCACTGTGGCGCTGCGAGTCTTGGTTGCGTCCGCGCCGACACCGACGTCTGCTCGATTCGACCCGCTCGGGGCCAGCGGGATGGTCTGGCGGACGCATGGCCCGCCAGGCTCGGTCGTGACGTGACTCGGCGGTGGGCTCTTCGTGCCTCCGCGGCATCAAAGTGAACGCCCGGTCGACCAAAGTGAGCGGGTCCCATGGACGGACGCGTCGGCGGGGCCGAGCAACATCGACACGACCTCGATGATCGCATGTGGTTTTTCCTCCCGGACCGCATTTCGCATTGGGGTCCGTGATGAAAGTGCTTCACGGTGGTCGCAGCGTTCATGACGATTCCTCGCGAGTCGTCGGCGGAGCCGGCGAGCGTTCCGAGCCGCTACCGGCGACCGCGGCCAACGGACGGACGCGGGCGACGGCGGGTTCACGGCCCACGGCCATCGTCTACTGCGAGGGTCAGTTCGGTGCCATCGACGGCAAGACCGCCAACGGCCTGGTTCGCCACTCGGACAAGTATCGAGTGCTCTCGGTCATCGACAGCCACAAGGCCGGCCTCGACACCGGGGTGATCCTGGGCGGCCGACCCAATGCCATCCCGGTCTGTCGCGATCTGGCGGACGCGGTGGGGCAGGGCGGCGTCGCTCCCGACTACCTCATCCTCGGGATGGCACCCGCCACGGGCATGCTGTCCCCACGCGAGCGTGTCGTGGTCCTCGAAGCGATCGAACACGGCCTGAGCATCGTCAGCGGCCTGCACGAGTTTTTGAGCGACGACCCCGAGCTCGTTGCGCTCAGCGCCGCAAACAACGTCGAGCTGATCGATGTACGCAAGCCACGGGCCAAGACGGACCTGCGAATGTTCACCGGCCGCATCGCCGAGGTCACCTGCCCGCGAATCGCCGTGCTCGGCACCGATTGTGCGATCGGCAAGCGGACGACGGCGACGGTGCTGACGCGAGCCCTCTGCGACCGCGGCCTCCACGCCGTGATGGTGTGCACGGGCCAGACCGGCATGATCCAGGGGGCGCGCTACGGCGTGGCGCTCGACGCGATTCCCTCGCAGTTCTGCGCCGGAGAGCTCGAGCGCACGATCGTCGAGGCGTTCGAGGCGGAAGCGCCGGACGTGATCGTCATCGAGGGACAAGGCGCGCTCAGTCACCCCGCGTTCTCGACCTCCAGCTTCGTGCTCCGAGGAAGCTGTCCCGACGCCGTCATCTTGCAGCACGCGCCCGGGCGGCGGCATCGCTGCGACTTCGAACACATGGCGATGCCGAGCCCAGGATCGGAGATCGCGCTCATCGAGGCCTTCTGCGATACCCGGGTCATCGGGCTGACCCTCAACCACGAGCACATGACCCCGACGCAGGTCGACATCGCAATCGATGCGTATGAGGCGGACCTCGGCATTCCCACCACGGACGCGCTGACGCGATCCCCGGATCGGCTCGTGGAGATGGTCTCGTACGCCTTCCCGGAGCTGGGGCGCCGAGTCACCCCGACCTGATCATGAGCGCGCCGCGATTGGAGATCGATATCGACAAGATCCGCGACAATGCGCGGATGCTCGTCGAGCGCCTCGCACGCAAGGGCATTGCCGTCACGGGGGTCACCAAGGCGGTCGTCGGTTGTCCAGAGATCGCGCGTGCGATGCTCGATGCCGGCGCTTCGGGAATCGGCGACTCGCGGGTCGACAATCTCGAGGCGATGTGGCGCGAAGGGATCGAGGCCCGGATGACGCTGCTGCGGTCTCCGATGCTCAGTCAGGTCGGCCGGGTCGTCGAGTCCGCCGACGTGAGCTTCAATACCGAGATCGAGGTCCTCAGCGCCCTCAGTGGCGCAGCGGGCAAGGCGAAGCGGACCCACGGCGTGGTGCTCATGGTGGAGCTGGGCGACCTGCGGGAGGGGATCATGCCCGGCGACCTGGACCGAACGGTTCGCGAGACGCTTCGACTTCCCAACATCACCTTGCGAGGCATCGGCACCAACCTCGCCTGCCACAGCGGCGTGTCCCCGGACGCCGGGAACATGCTGGAGCTTTCGTTGCTGGCCGAGGCGATCGAGACGCGTTTCGGTCTGGTGTTGGATGTCGTGTCCGGAGGCAACTCCGCAAACCTCGGGTGGGCTCTGAATGGCGGTGATGCCGGCCGGATCGACGATCTGCGGCTCGGTGAAGCGATCCTGCTGGGTCGAGATCCTCTGCATCGGGAGCGGATCGATGGGCTGCATACCGACGCGATCGGACTCGTCGCAGAGGTGATCGAGTCCAAGGTCAAGCCGTCACGACCGTGGGGCGAAATCGGGCAATCCGCTTTCGGGGATGCGCCCGCCGTCCTCGCCCGCGGAGAAATGGCGCGAACACTCCTGGCGATCGGTCATCAGGATACGGATCCCGCCGGCTTGAGGCCGCCGGCGGGGCTACGGATCCTCGGGGCCAGCAGCGACCATCTGATCTTGAGCTCTGGTCGGCACCGTCTGGCAATCGGCTCCGAGATCCGCCTCGAGGTCAACTACAGCGCACTTGTGCGCGCGATGGCGTCCAAGTTCGTCGCCAAGGCGTATCGCGGTATCGCTTCGAATCGTCGTGCGGCCGCGGGCAGGGTGGGCAGCGCGTGATGTCGGCCGCGAACTCGATGTGCGCCGCCTCCGATGCGTCGTTGCGGCTTGGACGGGCCAGCGCCTCGACCTCGTCGCTCGCGTGGCGCCTCGCCGCGGGTGTCGTTGCGTTGGCCCTCGTGGGCGTGGGCCTCGCGCTCGCTGTCTGCGGGCCCATCATCATGATGCTCCTTCGAGGAACTCGGCCTGGCTCGGGTCCGTCAACCCACTGAAATGTCTTCCACGGCCCCCGCCGCGGAAGCCGGGTACGAAACCTGCTTCGGTCTCGAGGGATGAACACCTACGCCCCTCCCGAGTCGAGTCGTCGACCGCTCCACGCAGATCGTCGGTACGTGGCCACGGTCTCGGCGAGCTTCGAGTACCCGGCCAGTAGCGAGCAAGATCCGAACCTCAACGACATTGCCGTCATCGCGGAATCCGGACGGCGGCTGAGCCGGGACGACGGCGAAGCCGTAGGTCGAGGCGACTTCCACCGTCCGCGACGTGCACGAGGCGCTCGCAGTCACGCAAAGCACGGGGGAGGATGAGCACGTGCACCGTGGATCCGTTCCCGGGGATGGGGAATTCTACGCGTCGCCGCGACGGTAGCGCCGGACCGATGCGGTGATCGACCTGGCACGGGACGTGCTGTAACGGGTTGCGGTCGCCCGGGCCGAGCCGTCTCGCTCCGCACTCGCGCGACCGGGGAGTCGAGCGCCGTCGGGCGAACCCGCGGCGCGCACCGGGTCGGATCTTGCCGGGGTTTCCCCGCTAGCCCCCGGCGTGCCCTCCGACCTAGCTTGGCGACGAGAAACTCGCCATGAACCACGCCGCTACGACCTTCCAACCCTTCACGCGTACGTCGCCGCGGTCGCCGTGCATCGGCGACCGGCCGCGAGAAGGTGGGGAGCTCGTCGACCCCGCGGGGGAGCTCCTTGGGCTGTCCAGCGTCATGCAAGACCTCCGCGCGACGATCCACCGCGTCGGAAGCCGGGGTGAGGCCTCGGTCCTGCTGCTGGGAGAAAGCGGCACGGGCAAAGACCTCGCCGCCCGGGCGATCCACGCGTGCAGCCCTCGATCCGAGAGTCCGTTCGTCAACGTGACCTGCACCGCGCTGCCCGCTGCCCTGCTCGAGTCCGAGTTGTTCGGTCACGAGCGGGGCGCGTTCACCGACGCCAAGCAGCGCCATGTCGGCATGTTCGAGCAGGCGCGCGGCGGCACATTGTTCCTCGACGAGATCGGTGACATGGACCCGATCGTGCAGGCGAAGCTGCTGCGCGTCCTCGAAGACCGAAAGGTCCGCCGAGTCGGCGGTAGCGAGGACATCGTGATCGACGTTCGGGTCATCGCCGCGACGAACGTCGATCTGCGCGCGAGGGTCCGTGCAGGGACGTTCCGTGCGGATCTGTACTACCGACTCGCCGTGATGATGCTGCACGTGCCCGCGCTGCGAGACCGCGCCGGAGACGTTCAGATGCTCGCCGAGGCCTTCCTGCGACGTTTCCTGCGTCCCGAACAGGTTCTGTCGGACGTCCAGCTCAGCCCGGCCGGTCTGCGCAAGCTGAAGCAGCACCCGTGGCCCGGCAACGTCCGCGAGCTACGCAACGCGATCGAACGGGCCGCGGTGCTCGTCGATGGCGGTTGCATCGATGCGGCCGACCTTCAGCTCGAGGACACGACCGTGTCCGCGGCCTCGCCGATCCTGCTGCCGGCCGGGGGGATCGACATCGGTCGGCTCGAGCGCGACCTCGTCCTGCAAGCGATCGAGCGGACGCAAGGCAACGTCACGACGGCGGGGCACTTGCTGTGCATGACCCGTGACCAAGTCCGCTACCGCCTGGCGAAGTACCGGCGTGCCGCCGAGTGTTCGAGCTCCCTCGATGGTTCGGCGTCCGCTCCCTACTGAACCAGGGATCGCAGTCGACGTCGCCCCGCCGCTGGAGTCGGTTTGCGTGGGTCGCGGGATCATGTCGCTTTGGCCGGGCCCGTCGGATCCGGATCGACGCTTGCTTGGTTGTGGCCCCATGTACATCGAGATTCACACGGACAGCAGCATCGAGGGGACACAGGAGTTCACGGAGCGGATTCGGGGTCTGGTGGAGCCGTCGCTGCGCCGCTTTGCGCCGCGAATCACACGACTCGAGGTCCACCTCAGCGATCCGAGCAGCGGTCATGGTCAACCGCTCGTCCGTTGCATGATCGAGGCACGCCTGAGCCGTCTCGATCCGCTCGCCGTGTCCGAGGACGCGACGCGAGTGCAACAGGCGGTCTCGGGAGCCGTGGACAAGATGAAGCGGATGCTCACGGAAGAGTCGGATCAGTCCCACGACCACAGCGGGCACGACCGCGGCGAGCGTCGTGGCCAGAGAAAGTCGTCGTCGTGACGGCGCGTGCAGTCCTTGCGCGACACCGGGCTCATTCGTCGCCGCGCACGAGATCGCCACCGAGCAATCCCACCTCGAGCGCATAGCGAACCAGGTCCGCACGTGTCGACAGACCGAGCTTTTGCATGCTGCGCGCGCGATAGCTCTCGACGCTCTTGACGCTCACGCCCCACCGATCGGCGATCGTCTGGTTCGTGTGGCCGCGTGCGATTTCACGGATGACTTCGGCCTCGCGCGCGGCCAGCTTGACTGGGCCGGGCGTGGGCCGGGCAGGCGGGTCCACGTTGGGGTAGTGTCGCTCGCCCCGCAGCACCGCGCCGATCGCCCGCACGAGGACCGAGTCGGCATCACGCTTCGTCACGTACCCATGGGCGCCGGCGGCACGGGCCGTGAGCTGGAACTCGGGCTCGCCGAACATCGTCAGCACGATGATCCGCAACCCGGGGGAAGTCGCCAGCAGTGCAGGGACGACCGACAGTCCGCTGCCAGTCCCCAATCGGATGTCGATCAGCAGTACGTCGGGACGTGTCCGATGCACCAGGGCGGGCGTCTCGTCCACCGACGCGGCCTCCCCCACCACCTCGTAGCCGGCGACGGCCGACAGAAGGTCGACGACGCCCCGGCGAAACAGTGGATGATCGTCGACGACGGCGATCCGCACGGGGTTCGAATCACGCACGCGCAGCTCCGACGGGCACGACGACATCGAGCCGCGTTCCTTCGTCCACGGATGCGTGGAGCGTCATGCTGCCGTGCAGCAACGCGATCCGGCGCCGCATCAGCTCGAGGCCCATGCCGCCGCGAGGACTCGTGGTCGGCTCGAAGCCGCGACCGTCGTCCGCGACCCGCAGCGTCACCTCGTTGCCGGCGTGGACGAGCGTGACGATGACGCTGGACGCCGCCGCGTGGCGGCCCACATTCGTCATCGCCTCTTGCACGATGCGGTACAACGCCAGCCGAGTGGCCGCCGGCAGCGCGCCGAATCTGCGCTCGCCACCCAACTGCAGATTCACCGTCACGCCATGGGTGTGCCCAAAGCCGTCGACGAGCGCGCGGATCGCCCCGCCCAGGCCCAGCTCGTCCAGAGAAGGCGGATGCAGACCACGCGCGAGCCGGCCCACCGCGTCCAGCAACGCCCGCGCTTGTTCGCGCAAGTCGGCCACGTACGCCGCCGCGGGGGGGTCGTCGATCTTGTCGACGGCGGCTTGGAGCCCCAGCAAAAGGGCCGACAACGCCTGCCCCGTCTCGTCGTGAAGCTCCCGCGCGAGGTGCTCGCGTTCTTGAGCCTGCGCCGACAAGACACGTGCGAGCAGGTCCGTCTCGGTTTGTTCCTGCTGGCGGCGGGCGGTGATGTCCTCGACGACGACGAGTAGGGCCGCACCGCCACGCGTCGGCACGATCTTGTGCGCACGCAGTGCCAGCTGGCGCGGCGGTGGACCGACCGTGGTCAGCTCACGCTCGGCCGCGTCGTCGGACCCGAGCATCACCGCCTCCAGCCATGTCCGAAGGGCCGGGTCGTCCGATTGCGGCGCCACGTCCAGCAGCGCAAGCCCCAACAACGCGCTTTCTTCGGCGGCCACGGAGTCGCAGTACGCGCGATTGGCCGACACGATCGACAGTGCACTGTCGACGACGACCAAGGGCTGGTCCACGGTCTCGACGATCCACTGCGCGAGCGTGCGTTCCTCCAACAAGCCTGCCTGTGCGCGCATGAGCGCGTCCACGTCGACGAGCGCGATGACCACTCCGTCGGGGCTGTCGTCGGAGCGGCGGTAGGGGCTCACCGTGATCCGCCACCAGCTCGCCGCGGCGTCGCGGGCGAGCTGCTCCCGTGGCTGCATGTCGTCGAGAACGGGGTCGATGAGGCTGGTCAGCGCCAACGCGCCGATCGCCAGCGGCGTCGCGTCGATCGTCCGGCCCGTATCCGTCTGACGCAGGCCGAGCACGCGCGCCGCACTCGGCGAAACCCAGCGAATCCTTCGCTCACGGTCGACCATCACAATCGGGATGTTCGTGCCGGTGAGAAGGTTGGCGAGGTCGTCGACGCTGCGAGCGAGCGCGCGGTTGCGACGTGCGAGCTCCTCGTTGACGGTCGACAGCTCCTCGTTGGACGCGAGGACCTCTTCCTTGGCGGTCTGCAGTTCCTCGTTGGTGCTCTGGAGCTCTTCGTTGCTCGAGCGCACTTCCTCGTTGGCGGCGGTCAGCTCCTCGGTCTTGGCCTGGTGGTCGTCGATGAGTCCGTGCAGGCGAGTGCGGGCGGCCGCGAGTTGATCGCGCTGCACGCTGGCGTCTTCTTGTCCGGCGCCGGCGAGGCGCTGCAGCGCTGAACGTCCGTAGTTGCGGGCCGAGGTACGGATCCGAGTCAGCAGGGGAAACGCCGCGGGGGTGGGCTCGAACAAGACCAAGAATCCCGAGAGCGCCGCGCCGCCCAGTGCGACCACGTGCACCCGGACCGACCGCGGTTTCCCGCCGGCGTCGGGACACGGTCCGTCGACCGTGATCTGGGTCCCCCGCTCGCGGGCGGCAATGAGCGCATCGGTGACCAACGGCCGGATCTCGGGCCGGACCAGCTCGAGCAGACCAAGGGTGGCCGGCCCCGACTCGTTTCCCAGGTACGCTGCGGTATCGCCACGAAACTCCCGCACGCGCAGGTCGGCGTCGACGATCACGCCCACGGGCCCGTAGTGCTCGACGATCCACCGGTCCGCTTGCCGCGTCAGAGCATCGTGTACCGGTGGCCCCCTCGTCTCGAGGCCCGGCGGAGCCCCGACGGTGACGGCGGGCAGGTCCGGTAGTCGTGCGCGCGACGTCGGGCGGCGCATGAACACACACAGCTCACGCTCCCGGACTTCGAACAGGTCGTCGCCGCGGCCGATCGTCTCGGCTCGGCCGAGCAGCAACAACCCCGAAGGCCGCAGCGCGTAGTGCAGCGTCGCGACCACTCGGTCCTGCAGTTGCTGGCCGAAGTAGATGAGCACGTTGCGACAGCTGACCAGGTCCATGCGAGAAAACGGCGGATCGCGGGCGATGTCGTGACGGGCGAAGACACACAGCTCACGCACCTCGGCACGGACTCGGTAGCCGTCTGCGGTCGGACTGAAGAAGCGTTCGAGGCGGTGCTTCGCGAGTCCGGCGCAGCGCTCCGTCGGGTAGCGACCGGCTCGCGCGATCTCGAGCGCGGTGTCGTTGATGTCGGTCGCGAAGATCTTGATCGGTACGGGTCGGTCGCTGCCGGCCTGGTACTCGAGAATCGTCATCGCGAGCGAGTACGCTTCCTCCCCGGTCGAACAACCGACCACCCAGATGCGTAGCGGCAGGGCGGCCTGGCCGCTGCGCGTCAGCGTCGCGAGCCCCTCGGTCCGCAGGTACTCGAATACCTCCGGGTCGCGAAAGAACTCGGTGACGCGGATGAGCAGGTCCTCGAAGAGCGCATCGACCTCGGCCGGGTCCGCGTCGAGGACCCGTGCGTACGCGCCCAGCGTCTCGATCTGTCGAATGACCATGCGACGAGAGATTCGGCGTCGGACGGTCGCGATCTTGTACGCGGAAAAATCCACCCCGCGTCGGTGACGGACGGCCCGAAGAACGTCGAGCAGCGCTCCGTCCGTGGTCGCGTGCGTATCCGAGAGACTCGTCCGTCGGGACGCAGAAACGGAGCGCAGGGGCTCGACCAACATCTTCAGCTCCGCGGCGATGAGATGCGGGGGGAGGACGGAATCGACGACGTCGGCATCGATGGCGGCCCTCGGCATGTCACCGAACGCGGCGCTGTCGTCCTGGGCGAGCGTGACCCCTCCCGCTTCCCGAATCGCGGACAGCCCCGACCGGCCATCGGAGCCGGAACCCGACAGCAGGATTCCGATCGCGCGCTCGCCCTCGCTTGCGGCCAGTGAGCTCAGGAACAGGTCGATGGGGCGGTCGTGGGTCCGCCCGTTGCTGCCCACGTGCATGCGTCCGTCGTGGATCGTCAGCTGCGAGCCGGGCGGCGTGACGTACACCGTGTTCGGCTCGGCGATGCCCGATGCGGCGATCACGACACGCATGTTGGTCGTCCGCGACAGCAACTCGATGAGCGCGCTGGGCTGGCTCGGATTGAGGTGAGGTACGAACAGCAGGGCGATCCCGAGGTCGTCGGGAAGCGCGACGAGCAGACGCTTCACCGCATCGAGGCCACCGGCCGACGCACCGATGCCCACGAGGACACTGGCGCGTTCGGAGCCGAGATCCACTTGGCACCCAGCGTAGCAGCGGCGACGCGTCGACGCTCGACGAGGGCCGAGTCTTGCCGGGGAAAGCCCGGCAAGCGGTGCGCTCCTGCATCGCGCGAACCCACGTTCGTCGGAACATGCGAGCTTCACCGAAAGCTCACGCACCGCGCGACACCCTGCCCGAACTACGTGTTCGTGGATCGGCGATCACGAGCGCGTCACGTCCGTGATTGTGCAGCGTGGTGGGGAATCGTCCCCAGCCGCGGGAACGAGTCCACGCGACGTTTGCCGGCTCTCGATGACGAACGCCGCGACGGAGGGAGGTCGAGGCGCGCGTCGCCGATGGCGCCGAGGGACGCGACCCGCGGACGTCGCCGTGACGACGGTCGACAGTCGTCCTGGTCGGGCTGCAACACACACGCCAAGGTGCAGCACGGCAACGCACTCGACGATGCGAACACGCGCGGTGGCACGTGCCTTGCTTCGTTTGGCTTCGGAAACACGCATGACCGAGCTGATCGACAACCTTCGCGCCTTTGCAATCGGCCAGGCCCCACGGATCGTGATCGCGCTGACGATCGCGATCCTCGGCTGGATCCTGGCACTCGCCTTGGGGGGCATCGTACGGCGTACGGTGGACCGCAGCCCCACCGCGCGGCAGATCTTGTCCGGCGTCGTGGGGGCGCGTCCGAACGCACACGCCGACGCCGCGAAGTGGGCTGGCCGACTCACCTACTGGGTCGTGCTGCTGTTCGCGTTGCTCGGTCTGCTTCAGTACGTGCAGCTGACCTCGGCGACGCAGCCGATCGCGGTCTTGCTCAACTCGGTGTTCGTGTTCGTGCCGCGGGTGGTCGGTGCGATCGTGATCCTGGCCTTTGCGCTCGTGCTGGCCGCCGTGGTGCGGAGGGTTGCTCGCGGCGCGCTCGAGCGCTGGGGCGTGGACGGGATCTACGCGGCTCAGACCGGGCTCCCGCGCCCGCCGGACGACCTTTCCGACGGCGCCGAACCCGATGCGCAGATGCAAGCGGCAACGACCGCAGTCCGGCCGGCCGACGGGGGACTCGGCGCGACGATCGCCTCGGCGGCCTACTGGCTGACGTTGCTGGTGTTCATCCCCGCGATCGTCGGGACGCTCGGGCTCAGCGGACTCCTCGAGCCGGCCCGCGCGATGCTGGCCGAGATCCTGGGGTATCTGCCCAACCTCGGCAGCGCGGCGCTGATCCTGGCCGTGGGATGGTTGGTCGCCCGCGTCTTGCAGCGCATCGTCGTCCACGCACTCGTGGGCGCGGGCATCGACCGGCTCGGTGCACGCGGGACCGACCCGACGACGACGCAGGGGCGTCGCACGCCGTCCTCGGTCGCGGGCACGGCCGTGTACGCGCTGCTGTTGCTGCCGGTGGCGGTTGCGGCCCTCAATGCGCTGGAGCTGGACGCGGTGACAGCCCCGGCGAGCCGGATGCTCGGGACGTTCCTGCAAGCCGTTCCCGCGCTGTTCGGGACGGCGCTGGTGCTGATACTCGCGTACGTCTTGGGCCGTCTCGTTTCGGACGTGGTGCGCAACCTGCTGCGGGGCATCGGGTTCGACAGGATCGCCGCCCAGATGGGGATTGCGGAGTCGGCGACGACGACGCGATCGCCGTCGAGCCTCGCGGGAACGCTGGTGATGGTGGTGGTGCTCGCCTTCGCCGTGATCGAGGGCGCCCGGTTGCTCTCTTTCGATGCGTTCGCGGACGTCGCGACCGCGGCCCTCGTGTTCGGCGGGCACATCCTGCTCGGTCTCGTCATCTTCGGGGTGGGCTTGTTCGTCGCCACGTGGGCATCGAACGCGATCGTCCGCAGCGAAGTGCGACAGGCCGAGCGGATGGCGGTCGTGGCACGACTGGGCATCGGGGTCTTTGCCGGAGCGATCGCCCTGCGCCAGATGGGGCTGGCCAACGAGATCATCGAGCTCGCGTTCGGAATCGGCTTCGGTGCCGTCGCGGTCGCGGCCGCGCTGGCGTTCGGTCTTGGAGGACGCGACGCCGCCGCGAGGACACTCGCGCGACTACAGACGCATCGGCCGCGCAAGTCCGAGCCGGGGGCAGCTGCGGCCGAGTGACCCGTGCTCGCGCAGACGAACGATACGTCGACGTGTCGACGTACGCGCCGCTCGCCGACGGCACGACCCATGCATCCGTCGTGCCCATGGCCGCTCGCTCGCCCGCGCCTCGACTCGAGCGCCTGGTCGTCGCCGCGCAAGCCGGTCGACCTCGTTCGCTGGATCGCCTCGTCCGCGCCGTCGAGCCGGTGGTGGTCCGTCTCGCCACGCAGATGGCCTCCAACCGAGCGGACGCCGAGGAGATCGCGCAGGACAGCCTGATCGTGCTGCTCCGCAACCTCGACGGGTTCGAGCGCCGTTGCCGAGTTTCCACCTGGATCCGGACCTTGGTACGAAGTCAGGTCGCGCGGAAGTACCGGCGGCGACGACCCCTGCCGGCGTCTGCATGCGGCGGAGATTGGGCAGAGCCGATCGATGGCCACTGTGTCGCCGAAGCGTGGGAGCTCCATCAAGACCTCGGGGTCGCCCTGCACGCCTTGTCGCGCCTGGATCGGGACATCCTGCTCGGTCGCGATCTCGATGGCGAGTCGACCAAGGCTCTCGCACAGGAGCTGAGGCTGTCCATGTCGGCCGTCAAGTCCCGGCTTCGCCGCGCGCGACTGTCCGTTCGCGAGACCCTCGGCCACGTCCGTCACCGACGTCTGCTGGCGCGTCCTTCCCCGCCGCACGGAGGCGCCGAACCGATCCCTCGCCGGCTCTGATCCGTCGAGAGGATACAGATCCATGGACACTTCAACGCTGCGCGCACGCGACGTCATGACCGCGGACCCTTGTGTCGTAGACGGCGAGCTCACGCTCGCCGACGCGGCCGACCGCATGCGAATCAACAACCTGCACCACCTTCTGGTCGTGTACGGGGAGGAGCTCGTCGGTGTCCTGCGCACCAGCGACGTCAACCTCGCGATCGCGCTGGCGCGCGAGGGCGACAGCGCACCGATCCGGTTGGCCGTGATGCGCAACATTCCACGCTGCGACGCCGACGACCCTCTGTCCTCCGTCGTCGTCGTCCTGCAGGAGTCGATCACGGGGTGCGCCGTGGTCTACGAGCGAGGCGATCTCGTCGGGGTCGTGACGAACACCGACCTCGTTCACATGTTGCGGGAGATTCTCGCCGGCGAGACGGTGGAGCAGCCGCACCCGGCGACGCACGGCCGCGACCCCCCCTCGGCACGACCTGCCGTGGCGCACGGGGTGCGCACGAGCGACATCGTGCGATCCCACGGTGCCGGGCCGGGGCGTGGGCCACGGCAAACCTGAGACCCACGCGCCACGGTGCCTCGGACCTTCAGTGCGGGGCGGCCAGGTACGGGAAGCCGTCTTCGAAGGCGACGTCGTTGGCCGGCGGGTTCAGAGGCAGCCCGGCGAACAGCGCGGCGTCTTGGCCCGGCGCCGTCAGATCCAGCAAGACGACGGCCAAGGTCACGTCGACCACGGGGTCGGCCGGGAGCCGGCCGTTGGGGAAGCCGGCGGCCCCGGCGGGGTCGATGCCGATCGCGTCGGGGACCACGAGCGGAGCGGCCTGCGCGACGCAGTCGTCGACGAGACAGGGCTGCAATCCCAGTCCGGTCAGGTCGTCGTCGAGGGCGGCGTGAAGGCCGGTGAGGTTGGCGACGATCTCGGGCACGAACGTGCCGGCGATGTCGTCGGCGGGGGACGCCTGGTTGTAGTCGTCCTTGGAGCTGATGACGGCCGTATTGATCGCGGGCATGCCGATGCGGTCGACCTGGTCGAGCATGTCCACGGTCGCGTCGTCGAAGTCGTAGCCCCCGGCGGCGCCGGTGCTCGAGGCATCGTCGCCCATGCCGTCGGACGAGTCTGCCTGTGAGGTCGTCGGAGCGGTGGTCGGACCGGTGGTCGGGTCGGTTCCCGTGTCGGAGTCTCCGACCGTCGAGGCGGTGTCCTCCCCGTCCTCGCGCTCGCTGCTCGAGGTGCAGGCGCCCAGGCACAGCCCGAGCGTGGTGGCCAACATCGTGGTCTGCAATCGTTTCATGTGGGTGTTCCTTGCGCGCTAGCGGTGGCTGGTGGCCCAGACGGTGAACGGGGATCCGCCGCTGACGAGGTCAGTGGAGACCTCGAAGACGATCGCGGTGACGTTGGTGCCGGCGAAGAAGTCACGGGTGCTGTCGAACATCACCGTGCCGCTGTCGAGCGTGTCGTTGAAGCCCTCGAAGTCGAAGAAGAACGGGTCGTCGCGCAACCCGGCCCACACGCGTTGGCCCAAGCCGGCGTCGATCTCCTGCTCGACGGGGCCGACCACGGCGTCGGTTCCGGCCAGGCCCGTGACCTGCACGCCCCACTGCCCCTGATCGTCTTGGCCGAATCGTGCCCAGACGTCGTGGTCGGAGAGCCCGTCACCGTCCTGGTCGAAGTGGACCCCGTACAGCACACCGCGGTCGTAGGTCGCGGGGACGCCGGCCTCGCCCAGTCCGGCGAACGCGATCGCCACCACGACGGTGTCGCCGTTGCCCCACGCGAACAGGTCGGTGAAGTCCGCCGCCGGGTCGCCGCCGGTGGAAGGAGAGTCGACGTGGTCAGCCGCCACCGCGGAGCGGTCGGGCGTCACGAGGAGGGTGGCGGCCAGTAGCCCGGCCGCGATTCCGAGTCTCGTTTTCCAGTTCATGAGCCTTGCCTTTGGTCGCCACCGGTCCTGCGGGTGGCGAGCTGGGATGGGTACGAAGGGCAGGCCCACTCGGATCACCGTCGGTTTCGTGAATCGGCGTCCGATCCGCCCGGTGAGGTCTGTCGTACCTACCGTCAGCGGGCGTACCCCGCGGAGGAAACGATGCGTACGAAGCTGATTGCCGCGACCTGTCTCTTCACCCTCACGGCCTGCGCCTCGGCCGACAGCGACGACTCGGGCGACGGGGGGGGATCGACGGGCATGATGGCGTCGGAGGACTCGGGGACCGCGGCGATGACCGCCGGGGCATCCGAGGACACGACGGGGGCAGCCGACACCCAGGACCCCATGGGGTCGTCCAGCGCCGCCATGGACGACGGCTCCACCGGAGCAGGGGTCGAGCTCGACTGCGCCACGTACTGTGGGATCTACCTGGAGGCGTGTGTCGACTTCACCGAGTACGCCAACGAGCAGGAGTGCATGGACCAGTGCGGGCAGTGGCCGGTCGGTGCGGTGGAGGACACCGAGAACGACTCGCTGGGATGTCGCATCTACCACGCGACCGTCGCCGGCTCTGCCGCTGCGGATCTGCACTGTCCCCACGCTGGCCCGAGCGGCGCCGCGACCTGTGTCGACGCGGGGGCGCCCAACTGCGCCGACTACTGCGATACGTACTTCGACAACTGCACGGGCGACATCAACGTCTACGCCGATCTCGAAGACTGCATGACGCAGTGCGCCCCTTGGTATCCCGGCACCATGGGCGACACCGCCGGGAACACGATCGGCTGCCGCACGTACCATGCCGGTGCGCCGGCGGTCGGCGATCCGCAGCTGCACTGCCCCCACGCGGCACCCGGCGGCGGTGGGGTCTGCGTCTTCCCCTGACGCCACCACCGACGGCCGGCGGTGGCGCGCTGGCTCGGCGGTCGAGGACGTTCTCGCCTACGGTGAGTCCAGGTCTTCGGCCGCACGCTTGCCACGGTCGCGAGCCACTGCGTCGACGCGCATGCCGAGATCACGGGGTGGCGTCGCGATCGCGAAGGAGAGCGCGTCCGCGAAGGCTCTCGGGCTGGCGGGGCGCCGGTCCGGATCCTTGTTCATCGCGCTCGCGACCGCGCCATCGAGTTGCGCGCACAAACCTCGGCGGACGCTCGACGCGAGGGGGACGGGACGGCCGACGTGCTGTGAAAACAAGTCCTCGGCACAGTTGCCGGTAAACGGCCGGCGGCCGGTGAGCATCGCGAAGGCGAGGATTCCCAGGGCATAGACGTCGACGGTGGCGGCGACGATGTCCGTCGCCCGGCCGATGACCTCCGGGGCCATGTAGTCGGCGGTTCCGCCGACCAACGCCGTCGCCAGAAATCCGGTCGGGCCCGTGCGCATCGCCAACCCAAAGTCCCCGACGGCGGCCCGGCCTCTGCCGTCCAAGAGCACGTTGCGGGCCTTGAGATCGCAATGGGCAAAGCCCGCGTCATGGACGGCTTGGACGCCGTGACAGGTCATCGCCAGCAGCGCGACGGCTCCGAGGACGTCCAGTCGCCGCCGCGGCAACCGCTGAAGTGCCTCGTGCAGGCTACCGCCGCCCAACAGCTCCATGGCCACGTACGGCAGCCGACCATGCACGCCTCGGCCGACGAAGCCCACCACGTTGCGATGTTCGACCCGTTCGAGGATCTCGGCCTCCGTCAGGATCATCCGCTGGTACTTCGGATTGCGCTCGTGCACCGCCCGCAGCACCTTGACGGCGACCCACCGTGCGCTGTCTCGGTCGCGCGCCCGGTAGACGTCTCCGATGGCTCCGTGGCCGATCCGGGAGTGGAGGACGAACCTTCCGTCCACCACGATATTGTTGCGTCGGTCCATCGCGCGCTCGCGAGGCCGGGTGCTTGCAGGACCCTGCGCTCGGGGCTTCGACGGTCTCGACGACGAATGCTCCGGCGGGCCGTCGGCACCGCCGGAGCGAACCGCTCAGCTACGCCGGGCGAACGTTCTCGGCACGGGGTCCCTTGGAACCCTGTCCGACGTCGTACTCGACGGCTTGGCCTTCGCGGAGCGACTCGAACGAGACTCCCTGAAGGCTGGACATGTGGAAGAAGAGGTCTTCACCACTGCCGGTGGTGACGAATCCGAACCCACGGTCGGTGAGGCGCTTGATCGTTCCCTGAGTCATGGCAACTACCGCCTGTCCTGTGCTTCGTTGACCCGGATTTGCCGGCCATCGAGGGTGGACCCGTCCATTTCGCGCTGGGCGACTTGAGCTTGCGTGGCGTCACCGAGGGTGACGAATCCGAAACCGCGCGAGCGGCCCGTCTCTCTGTCCAGGATGACCTTCGCGTCACTGACGCTGCCGAAGCGGGAAAACGCCTGATTCAATCCGGCGTCACTGGTGTCCCAGCTGAGGCCTCCTACAAACAACTTGTTCGACATACTCGTACTCTTTGGAGCCCTCGAAACCCGAGGTCTCCACTCTCTTTGCTTCTGGTTGTCGGCGGCGCTGCCAGGACTCTTGAAATGCGTGTCCTGACTGCCAGCGCCGCGCGTGCACCCTCTTTAGCACGCCCGCGTCACGTCGTGGGAGTCGGACGCCGTGAGTTAGAGGCGAGCCGGACCGAATCGGCGCGCAAACGTCTCTGTCGTGCCGTCCACGCCCTTCAGGGAGGGGGCGCTGCGTCGCCAGTGTCGTCGTCGTCGTCGTCGTCGTCGTCGTCGTCGTCGTCGTCGTCGTCGTCGT
>CALBMM010000269.1 GCA_937896535.1 uncultured Pseudomonadota bacterium | reverse complement strand
CCGGCCCTTCGCCCAGCCGGACGAAATCCATCTCATTGACCTGCGCGACGGTCTTGAGCAGTGAAATATCGTCGAGGCCCTGGTTGCGGAGCGTCTCGATCAGTCCCGCGCCGGGCGTCTGGCGGATGACGGTCTCGGCGGAGGTGATGTCGCGGGCGTTGCAGACCTGCGTTTCGAGCAGGGCCTGCTTGAGGTCGGCGTCGGGGTCGTAGCCGTTGTCGCCGGGATCGAAGATGAACCCGAGCGCCGTCTGGGTCACGTTGGTCCCCGACTGCCCCTCGTTGTAGGTGACCCACGACTCGGTGCCGACGCCCGGATTGCCCACGCACGCCGGCGGCGAGACACCGTTGTCGCCCGCGACGTAGAAGCCGTACGTCAGCGTGGCGTTGAACATGAGGTACTGGCCGGAGGTTTCCTCGACGGCCTGGTACACGGTCGCGGTGGGCTGGGTCCCGCAGCTATAGACCTGGCAGCCCTGGCTGTCGCAGATCGATCCCTGCGTCTCCATGTTGTAGTAGCCGACCGACCGCGCCGCGATCGCCTGCGCCTTGAGAGCCTCGAGATTGGCGCCACCGTTTTCGCACTGCACCACGTGCGGCAGGTAGTCGGTCTCCATGTCGATGACGCCCACGCCCTCGACGTCGACGTCGCAGTGCGCCATGCCGAGCGGGGCCGGAACCTCGAGCACCGGTTGCTGGCCTTGCTCGGGCAGCGAGCGGAACTCGCCGGGCCCGACCTCGTCGTCGACGCACCCGGGCACCGCGCTGCACACCACCAACAGCGCGACGCCGAGCGCTGGCCGCAAACCCCGAACGAACCCCACCATGCTCGACTACCGTACGCGGACATCCCACCCCCGCGCAACCGTCACCGACTCTACGTCGGAGTTCGTAACGGGCGGAGCGCCGCCTACCCCACGGGCGTGATCACGTCCTGAATGAGGCCCGCCAGGCACTGGATTGCCGCGCTGAAATCGTCGTCGCAGATCGACTCGATGCAGCACCGCACGCGCGTCTCGTCTTGCGGGGTCGTGGGATCGTCGGTGACGTCGAGGCTCTCGCACACCTCGCGAATGCGCACGGGTGGGATGGCTTGTCCCGTGTACGTGCCGGCGGCCGCGTCGTAGCCGGTGCACCCCGGACCCACGCCGAACTCGAACGTCTTGTCCGCCGCCGTGATGCCCGCCACCCACTCCTCGGGGAGGATGTCGCCCCCGGAGGGCACGTCCGGGTCGCGCCATTGCCGGTACACGAGGTCGGACACGCCGCCGGCCACGGGTTGATGCGGTGGCGTGTCGGCGTGGGCGGTCACCTCGGGCACGCCGAGCACGCCGAGCATGACGATGTCGCGCACGAGCCCCGCACTGCGCAGTCCTTCGAGCAGGTCGCGGTAGCGCGACAGCGGATGCAGCACCGCCTCGTCGTCGGAGACGCCGATCTCGCCGCCGGGTCCCTTCGCCGCCGAGATGCAGCCGTCGTAGGCGCCCGTCATCGGATCCAGACCGCTGCAGACCACGCCCGCGTTCCAGCACAGCCCCGAGCTGACGGCCGGCTGCCCCGTGTCCGGGTTGGTCTGCATGAACGTGGGGTCGGTCATGATCGAGTAGTCGCGCACCGAGCAGTCCGCTTCGTCGGTGATGATCACGATCGTCAGCACCGCGTCCTGGCGCAGGAAGGGTCGCTCCACGAACGCCCACTTCGGGTCGTCACAGCCGTCGGGGTCGTTCCAGCACGCGAACGGATTGAGCGCCTGCAGCATCGACTCGAGCGGCGACTCGAAGCCGCACCCGTCGATCCCCTGCGGTCCGATGCACGACAACGCGTCTTGCACGGTGCCGCCCTCGACGTTGTCGCCGAAGCGATCGAAGTGGATGAAGTGCTCGGTCGGCGCGGCGGGTGCGGTCGGATCGCACACGTCGGTGCACGCCTGCGGGAGCTGGGTCTGCCCGTCGCGACTGGTGAAGCTGGCCAGTCGCTCGGTGCACGGGGTGAACACGGGCGCGCCCTCGGCCGCCTCGTAGTTCGGCGGAGGCGGCGGATTCTGGCACGCCGGATTGTCGAAGTCGGTCGTGGTCACCATGATGTTGACGTCGACGTCGACCGCGTCGCCGTCCTCGTCGCTGAGGCTGCGCAGCTGCTGCAGCAGCAGCCCGAAGTTCTTGGCGAGGTTGAGCTGCTCCTCGCCCATCGTTCCCGAGTTGTCGATCACGAACAGCAGATCGATCTTGTTGCTGCAGCCGCCGTCGACGGGGCACGTGGGGTCGACGTTGCCGGTCGAGGCCCCCGTGTCGTCGGTCGTGCCGGGTCCGGTCGAGCTCGTGCCGTTGGTGACGTCGACGACCGTGGTCGAGCCGACCGGGGGCTCGCCGAGCACGAGCGCGTCTTGCGCGCAGCTCCCTGCGGCCAACCCGAGGGCGAGTGCGACCCTCCGACAAATCCCTTGAGCCGATCCGGCCACCTCGTCGATCTTAGACATGGTGGGGCTGTCTGCGCACCGCGTCCCGCAGTGGGGTGACGTTTCCGATGCCGACCTCGTCCAGCGCATTTTGCGCGGGGACCGAGAGGCATTTCGGGCGTTGTACTTGCGGCATGCCCGGTACGTCGCCGGCGTGATCGCCCGCGTGATGGGCGACGACGCCGACCTCGACGACGTGGTGCAGGACACCTTCATCCGTGCCACCGAACGCCTCGACACCCTGCGCGAGCGGTCGCTGGTGCGACGCTGGCTGGCGACGATCGCGGTGCGTCACTGTCAGGCCCGGCTCGAGCGCCGCCGCCGCCGTGGATGGCTGCGCAAGCAGTGGACCTACGCCGCAGCCCAGGTTTCCGACCCCCGCGACCGCGCGCCCGCCGACGAGCTGTACGCCGCCCTCGACCAGGTGCCCGCCAAGCTGCGGGTGCCGTGGGTGCTCGCGCGCGTCGACGGTGAGCGCCTCGAAGACGTGGCCGCGATCTGCGAGGTCTCGCTCGCGACCGTCAAGCGGCGCATCGCCGACGCGCAGGCGCGACTCGATCGCCGACTCGGAGGTGAGCCGTGAGCCCGCGCGACGATCGATGGGCGGTCGCGATCGAGGACGCGCGGCAGCGCGAGCTTTCGTGGGACGACCTACGCGAGCGTCGGGTGCTGTCGCAGCTGATGGACGAGGTGCAGGCGCCCCCGCTGGCGCCGGCCCGGCGTGGCCGCGGACCGTGGGCGATGGCGACCGTCGCGGCGGCGGTGACGGCCGTGGCCGCGGCCGCGATGCTGTGGCTCGTCCCATCGCGCGTGGGGGCCGACGCAGTCCCGCTCGCGCTGACGTCCCCCGATCTCGCGGCGATCGATACCCCGTCGACCCCGGCGATTCCCCACGTGGATCCGGCCCGCTTGGTGCTCGCCGACGGTTCCTTCGCCCTGCTCGATGGCGCGGCGCGGGTGCAGCTGGTGGAGCAGAGCGACGCACGCGTCGCCCTGGCGCAGGACTCCGGGCGCGTCCGGTACGAAGTGGCGCCCGATCGCTCGCGCGACTTCGAGGTCGACGCCCGCGGCGTGCACGTGCACGTGGTCGGCACGATCTTCTCCGTCGACGTCGGGACCAGTCACGTGGCCGTGGGCGTCGAGCGAGGCATCGTGGAGGTCCGTGCGCGGGCGAGCACCGTCACGCTGCACGCCGGCGACTCCGTGCGTCTGGCGATCGACGAGACGATGCCCGAGCCGGCGACGTCGGCGGTCAGCGTCGACGCCGAGGCCATCGCCCACGCGGGCGGCAGCAGCCCCACGCCACCCAAGGCCGTGCCGCGTCCGAGCGTGGACGAGCTGCTGCGCGAGGCCGACGATGCGCGTGCCGCCGCCGATGCCGCCACCGCCGCGGCCGCGCTCGGTCGGCTCGTGTCGCTGTATCCCAAGGACCCCCGGGCCGTGTCGGCGTACTTTCAGCTCGGCAAGGTCGAGCGCACGCGGGGACGTGACGCCGCGGCCGCACGGGCGTTCGAGCGATGCATCAAGCGCTCGCCCGACGGCGCGCTGGCCGAGGACGCACGAGCCGAGGCCGCCGTGTCCTGGGACGCAGCCGGGGACGACGACAAGGCGCAGGAGGCCGCACGGGCGTACCTTCGACGGTACCCTGCCGGTACGCACGCCGCTCGGATGCAGCGTCTCGTCGACTCCCCGTGATCACCGCCGTCCTGCTCGGGGTGGTCGCAAGCCCCGCGCCTGCGCCCGCCCCTGCCCCCGCCGAGCCGACGATCGTCGCGACCGTCGAGCGCGACGCGAAGGCGGTGGAGCTGTCGGTGACCGGCTGCGGCAGCCTCAGCGCCAAGGAGCTGGCGCGCCTGCTCGACCTCGAGCTCGCGGGCGTGACCTCGCAGATCCGATCCGGACCTCCGCTGTCGGTCGCGCTGACGTGCAGCGCCGACACGATGGCGATCGAGATCCGCGACCCGCTCACCGACAAGACGATGCGTCGCGAGGTGGCGACGCCGCCGGACGAGCCGGGCCGCGAGCGGCTGCTCGCGATCGCGATCAGCGAGCTGTTCACCGCGTCGTGGCTCGAGCTCGTCGCGCCTGCCCCCGAGCCCGAGCGCGCCGAGGCGATCGAGCGCCTCGAGCCGGCGCCGTCGACCGGCCCCTCTCCTTCCGCCGCAGCGGTGGAGGCCGCGACCGAGGTCGCCCGCGCCCGCACCGATCCACCGCACGGCATCGACCTGATGCTCGGCGCGGGAATCCGGGGACGCGCGCTGCTCGACGACGAGCCGTTGCCGGCCTCGCGAGTCGACGTGCTGGTGCGCGGATGGCTGTCGGAGTCGGTGGGGTTGGCCGGCTCCGTGGGCTGGGACTTCGGACAGTCGCAGCGACAGTTCGGTCGGATCCGCGGTCACGCGCTCACGGCCGCCGGCGGGCTCGCGTGGCGGGTGCGGGCGCGACCGGTCGTGGGCGTCGGCGGCCACGTGCTCGTCGGCATGTCCTGGGCGCGGATCCGCGGCGAGGCCGACTCGCCCGGCGTCCCCGACGGCACGAGCGCGGGCCTGACCGCGGACCTGTCGACCGGCGTCGGGCCGCGTGTGAGCTACGGGCGACTTCGCGTCGACTTCGACGGCGAGCTCGGCTACATGCTGCGCACGCCCACGGGACAGGTCGTCGGCGAGACGCCGTTTCGACTCGGCGGGCTCTGGGTGGGCGCCATCGTGCGGATCGGCGTCGATCTTCGGGCCCGTGCCACCCGTCCGCGCGAGCGAAGTCTCGTCCGAAGCCACGGATCGGAGTCCGTTGGCGTGCCCTCGAAGTCAGCGCACGTTGCGCTCGGGCCTTGACGACGCCGTAGATGTCCTTAGGGTTCCGCCTAGCCGGAAAGCCCGCCGATGTCCGACACCGTCGCCACCCCCCAAGCGCATCAGTTCAAGGCCGAGGTCGCCGCCGTCCTTCGGCTGGTGACGAACTCGCTGTACACCAACCGCGAGATTTTCCTGCGCGAGCTGCTGTCGAACGCCTCCGACGCCCTCGACAAGGCCCGCTTCGCAGCCTTGGTCGACCAGGACACGCTCGACCAGGACGCCGAGCCCCGCATCCTGATCTCGATCGACAAGGACGCCGGCGTGCTCGTCATCGAAGACAGCGGCATCGGCATGACCGCCGAGGAGGCCGCGACCAACCTCGGTACGATCGCGCACTCGGGCACGCTGCGCTTTCTCGAAGAGGCCGCCAAGAACAAGTCCGGCGGCGAGGGCAAGCCCGACCTCGACCTCATCGGTCAGTTCGGCGTGGGCTTTTACTCCGCGTTCATGGTCGCCGACCGCATCGACGTGGTCAGCAAGTCGGCCAAGCCCGGGACGACCGCGGTCAAGTGGTCCTCGCTCGGCGACGGCGGCTACACGATCGAGGACGCCGACCGTGCCGTCCGGGGCACCCGGATCGAGCTGCACCTCAAGGAGGAAGCCAAGGAGTTCCTCGAGCCGCTGCGGATCGAGAACATCGTGCGGCGGTACAGCAACTTCGTGCTGCATCCGATCCGCCTGCAGGTTCCCGCCGAGGAGGGCAAGGACGCACCGGCTCCCCGCCAGATCAACGCCGCCAACGCGTTTTGGGCCCGCAACGCCTCGGACATCTCCGACGACGAGTACAAGGAGTTCTACCGCCACGTCATGGGCGGCTTCGTGCTCCCCGGCGACGAGCCGCTGGGCCGTCTGCACCTTTCGCTGGACGCCCCGATCCAGTTCCGGGCGCTGCTGTACGTCCCGGGCCGACGCCCCCACGACCTGTTCGGTGACCAGCAGCGGGCGCTGGCCCTGTACGCGCGGCGCGTCCTCATCATGGAGAGCTGCGACAAGCTGTTGCCCACGTACCTGCGGTTCGTCCGCGGTGTGGTGGACTCCGAGGACCTGCCGCTGAACGTCTCGCGCGAGATGCTGCAGGAGCACCAGTCGCTGTCCGCGATCCGGCGCCAGCTCACCCGCAAGATCCTGCGGCTGCTCACCGACACGGCGGAGTCCGACAAGGATCGCTACGCCGAGATCTGGGAGGAGTTCGGGGTGTTCCTCAAGGAGGGCCTGCACACCGACAACGGCCACCGCAAGGAACTGACGAGCCTGCTGCGCTTCGCCTGCACCGAGCACGAGGGGCTCGTGTCGCTCGACGAGTACGTCGCGGCGATGCCCGAGGACCAAAAGGCCATCTACTACGTCACCGGCGAGTCGGCGCAGGCGTTGGCCAACAGCCCCCATCTCGAGGCCTGTCGCGCCAAGGGCTACAAGGTCCTTCTGATGACCGACCCGGTCGACGAGTGGGTGCTGCAGGATCTGGCCGAGCACGACGGAAAGCCACTGCGCTCGGTCTCGCAGGGCGAGCTGTCGCTCGACGGTTCCGAGCCCTCCGACGACGACACCGACGACGGCGGGATCGGAGCGCTGCTGGCGGCGGCCAAGGCCGTTCTCGGCGACCGCGTCCGCGACGTACGGGCGTCCAAACGTCTGACGGACTCCGCCGCGTGCCTCGTCGACGCCGCCGGCGGCATCTCCAGCAACATGGAGCGGATTCTACGGGCCGCCAACCGCTCGGTCCCCACGGCGCCGCGGATCCTCGAGCTCAACCCCAACCACCGCTTCGTACGCGCGGCCCAGGCCAAGGCGGCCGAGGCCGGCGAAGGCGACGGATCGGTCGTCGCCGACTGGGTCGAGCTGCTGCACGACCAGGCACACCTGGCCGAGGGCTCGGTCCCCGACCCCGCCGCGATGGTCAAGCGCATGCAGGCCGTGCTCGACCGCGTCGCCGGTGTCGGCGAGGGGGGCAAGTGACGAGCAAGACGGGGATCCTCCTCGTCAACCTCGGCACGCCCGACGCCCCCGAAGCCGGCCCGGTCCGTCGATACCTGCGCGAGTTCCTGTCGGATCCGCGAGTGCTCGACATCAACCCGGTCGGGCGCTGGCTGCTGCTGAACCTCATCATCTTGCCCACGCGGCCGAGCAAGTCGGCCGAGGCGTACGCCAAGATCTGGACCGACGAGGGCTCGCCGCTGCTCGTACACGGGCAGGCGCTCGCCGAACAAGTGCGCAAGGCGATGCCGGACGGCCCACCGATCGAGCTGGCGATGCGCTACGGCTCGCCGTCGATCGCCGACGGACTTCGGCGACTGCGCGACGCGGGGTGCGACCGACTCGTGGTGTGTCCGCTGTATCCGCAGTACGCGTCGTCGTCGACGGGCTCGAGCGTGGAGGCCGTGTACAAGCAGGCGGCCGAGCTGTGGAACACCCCGTTCATCACGGTGGTGCCTCCGTTCTACGACGACCCCGGATTCATCGCGGCGCTCGCCGCCGTGGGTCGGCCCGTGCTCGAGCAGCTGCAGCCCGACCACGTGCTGCTGAGCTACCACGGGCTGCCCGAGCGGCACATGCTCAAGTCGGACCCGACCGGGCAGCACTGCTTGCAGTCCAAGGGCTGCTGCGACGCGATCGTGCCCGCCAACGCGCAGTGCTACCGCGCGCAGTGCTACGCGACCTCGCGCGCGCTCGCGGCCGCGCTCGAGCTTTCGCCCGACGCCTACTCCGTGTCGTTTCAGTCGCGACTGGGCCGCACGCCGTGGATCAAGCCATACACCGACGAGGTCCTCGTGGAGCTCGCGAAGGCCGGCACCAAGCGTGTGGCGGTGTTCTGCCCGGCGTTCGTGGCCGACTGTCTGGAAACGCTCGAGGAGATCGGGATGCGGGCCAAAGAGGACTTCGTCGCCGCCGGCGGGGAGGACCTGCGGTTGGTCCCCGGCCTCAACGCCCATCCGCGCTGGGTCGACGCCGTCGTCTCGCTCGTGCGGGAAACGGGCTGACCCGGATCGTGGCGACGCCGTCTCCCGACGCGTGGCGTGCTGCATCGCAGACCACGACGTGGCGCGGGCACACGCAGCGCTACTGGGACGCGGGTGAAGGCCCGGTGCTGCTGGTGATCCACGGGTTTCCGACCAGCAGCTGGGACTTCGCGCCGATCTGGGGCGAGCTGACGTCGCGCTTTCGCGTGATCGCGCCGGACTTGCTCGGCTTCGGGTTCTCCGACAAGCCGCGCGATTACGGGTACTCGCTCGTCGACGCCGCGTCGCAGTGCGAGGCGCTGTGCGACGAGCTCGGGGTCGAGCGCGCCCACCTGCTCGCCCACGACTATGGCGACTCGGTTGCCCAGGAACTGCTGGCCCGCCACGCCGAGGGCAGCCTGGCGTGGACGATCGACAGTTGCGTGCTGCTCAACGGCGGCGTCTTCCCCGAGCAGCACCGCCCCCGTCCGATCCAAAAGCTCTTGCTGACGCCGCTGGGTCCGCTGCTTTCGCGGATGATGACCTTCGACCGCTTCGCCAAGAGCTTCTCGGCGGTGTTCTCGGCCGGCCACCAGCCCACGCGCGCCGAGCTGGCCGATCACTGGCGCATCATCGACCACCAGCAGGGTGCCCGCATCGCGCACCGCCTGATCCGCTACATCCCCGAGCGCCACGAAAACCGCGACCGCTGGGTCGACGTACTGCTGCGGCCGAAGGTGCCGCTGCGGCTCGTCAACGGCGTCGACGACCCCGTCAGCGGCGGCCACGTCTGCGACCACTGGCTGTCGCAGGACCCCGACGCCGACATCGTGCGCCTCGAAGGCATCGGGCACTACCCGCAGCTCGAGGCGCCCCAGCGCGTGCTCGCGGCGTTCGACGATTTCCACGACGCCCTGGACTGAGCGAACCGGGGACCGGCCCACGGGCCGGTCCCGCACTCGAACCGTGGCATCGCCCCCGCGGGCGAGACCCGCGACGCTTCGACGGATCGGCCGCCGCTCGCCCTGCGGCCGTGGGAGACTTCCTCGTCGCGTGCGACGCAGATGCCGGCGAAGACGAACGGACGAGTACCGTCGCGAGAGCCCGGCCGCCAGCGGGCCGCCGATCGCCACCGCAACGCCGACCTCCAACGGCGTCCGGGTCGACCCAGCGCGCACGTCACCGCGCCTCGTCCCCCGAGTCACTTGCCGGTGCGTTCGTTGCTCGACCGGCTGACGCCCGCGCCCCGACAGACGGAGTGGGACGACGCTCCTCGCACCGTCGTCGCGCGCGAGCCGGCACCGCAGCGGCGGGCTCGTGCCGCAACCGACGCACGTCTCCCGATGCGACGTCCCGAACGACGCCCCCACGTGCTCGCACGCGCCGAGGTGGCGGCGCGACGTGGGTCGACCATCCCACCGCACACTTCCTCGGTGGCACCCGCGAGTGTGACGCACACGCACCGCGCTCGCGGGCCGCCGACGTCCGGGCCCGGTCCACCCTGCTTGCTGGAACGTGAGGCCGACGCTTGGGCCGACGCGATCGTGGCTGGCCACCGCGGCCCGCGGACCGCGTTGCACGGTGCCCCGAAGGCGCGACCGCCGGTCGTGCTCGGGATGGGACGTGCGTTGCCGTCGAGGTTGCGATGCGAAGCGGAGCGAGCCCTCGGCGTGGACCTTTCCGACGTGCGACTTCACGACGACGCACGCGCTCGGGGCGTTCTGCGCCGAGCTGGCGCCGCGGGACTCGCCGCCGGGCGCCATGTCCTCCTCCGCCCTGGGGCCAGCCCCCGAGTGCTCGCCCACGAGCTCGTCCATGTCGCCCAGCAGGCCATGGTCTCGAGTTCGGGCCACGTCGGGCGACCTCAGCACAAGGCCGACGAGTTGCTGTCGACGATGGACGCCTGGGAGTACTTCGACGTCCGACCGAGCTTCAACGACGTGACTGCACGCTACGACTCGGGCGGAGCGACGTCGACCCGCATCCGTACGATCGAGGGATGGTTCGGCGGCACGGTGGGCGCGGCGAGCTGGACGAACGACACGGCGGCGGTCGACAAGGTCCAAGCACTGCGAGATGCCACGGGCTTTTCCAGTGAACCCGCGGCACTGCGCGCCCTGACGGCCGACATCCTCAAGGGCTCCGGTCGACACGAGGCGGCCGCGAAGGTCTACACGGATTCGGGCGGTGCCTCGCTCGCGACCAGCTTCCGGAGCAAGGGCACGTACGAACAAGCGCGCAAGGGCCTCGGCTGGCTCGGCGGTGCTCGGGCCAGCCACACCTTCCTGGCGGGCGCCAAGACTCGCCTCGTCGAGGAGTGGCGACAGTTCTTCTTCTCCGGCGATTTCGAGTCCCTCCACAGCAGCGCGCTCGAAGACGAGATCACCTCGAGCGAGGCGAGCACGATCGACCGGGACTCGTTGGCTCGGTATCCCAACGAGCTCGTCGCGGGCGCGATGGCGGCGACCTACCTGACGTCGACGCATCGCCGCGACCAGCTGAGGGCTCGCTGGGACTACTGGACGAAGAAGGCCGACCGGGCGTGGGAGTGGAGCGTGGTCAACTACCGCTGGCAGATCGCCACCGACGTCGCCCACGCCAAGTCGAGCGCCGACGCGTGGAAATCCACGATCCCCGAGGTGGGCGCGATCCAGGCCGACGCGTGGCCCGAGATCCAGCGGGTCGCCAAGCTCGCGGAGTCGCACTGGGGTACGACGAAGAAGCTCCGCTCCGTGGTCGAAGCGACCGACCAGGCCCTACCCGGCCTGCTGACGGCGGCGGAGGTCGACCAACTCGTCAAGGACGCAAAGGCCGCCGCCTGGTTCAAGCCCATCCCGGTGCTGCTGGAGGCGGCCGCCAAGGACCTACTGACCTCCGATCCGACGGTGCCGAGCCCCGCCGACTACGACGCCCTGGTCGACCGCCACGGCGCGCTGCTGGAGGCGCAAGCCGAGCTTCTCGAGCCGGACATCGATGCGGCCGCCGCCGGTGGCACCCTTTCCACCCCGGCCACACTCGGACGCAGCCTCTTGGTCTGGTACCTCCGCGGCCTCGAACGCGCGATGGATCGCTACGACACCTCGCGCGACACCGACCACGGCGATGCGCGACTGGCCAATCGGTTGCGGCTGGCGTTCCAGTTCCGCGCTCTTTCGGCCAAGGGTGCGCTCGACCTCCAGAGCGTGTCGCGGACCGTGCACGGCTTCCTCGGGTGGCGACCGAAGCTCGCCATCGTCGGCGAGTACCGCTTCTCCCGGTACATCGACGACCCGAACGCGGTCGGCTCCGACGAGCTACTGACGGGCACCGGGCTCAAAGAACGCGACCTGGCGTGGTTTGCGTACGCACGACGGCAACGCAAGCTCGCCGAGACGCTCGACGACATCGTCAGTGAGCGCACCGGCGACTTCGAGGTCAAGGACAAGTTCATCTACGCCGAGGCGTTGGACCGCATCGGCAACTTCGGGCTGCCCGAAGTCTACGCCGTGTGGGACTGGGTCGCTTGGTACGACAAGAAGATGTCCGTCCAGGACAAGGGCGGCGTCACCACGATCGTACCCGAGCGCTTGTTCGCGGCGGCCGTATTCGAGAACCCGAAGACGCAAGCCTTGACGCTCGCCCGACCCAAGTTGCTCGCGACCGCCCCGCGGCACGCGCCCGACGACGGCAAGCCGCTCGAAGTGAAGTTCTTCCCGCTCGTCCCGGAGCTCGTCGAACAGCTCCAAAACGACCTCCCGGCGCTCGACGCCGAAGTCCGCACATCCTCCGGCTTCGCATCGCCCTCGTGGGACCTGTGGCTGTTCGCCCTGCAGCAGCTCGGCCGGACAAAGAAGGAGAAGGCCAAGGACATCAAGTCTCAGGCACTCACCAAATCGCTCGAGCCGCACGACGATGCCGCCCGGGCGCAGCTGCAATCCAGCGAACGCGTGGCCACGACGCACGACCGGCGGGCGATCGTGGACTCGCTGCTTCGCGGCTGGATCTCCGAGTACGACCGGTTCGACATCACCGGCCACCGGCTGATGACGAACGTGTTCGACTGGATGCGCAACTTCGTCCGACTGGTGGCCCCCGCGCGGGACCGCCCCCTGCAAGCCGCCGCGTTGGCGCTCGAAGTCTCGACCGAGCTCATCGACGCCCTGGGCTCCAACCCCTACCGATGGCCGCACTCGGTCGTGGGCACGCTGCACCGGCTGACCAAGGGCACGTTGGCGGTGTGGTCCACGCAGAAGGCGGACATCCTGTCGATCAAGCGCGACGATCTCGAGAACGGCGACTACGAGGACCGTGCGACCAAGCTGACGCAGTTCGCGGAGTACATCGAGAAGGCCCAGCTGAAGATCCGGAGCGACCGTGGCTTCCACGGCAGCGCGACAGACAAGTCGCTGACCATTCCGAACCTGCCCGCCGCCAAGCTCGTCGCCCCCGACGGCACGTTCGTCTGGGGCGGCCTGCAGTACATGCTCACGGAGGTCCACCGCGACTTCGTCTTCCTGCCCCGAATTGGTCTCGCACAGACCCTCGGTGTCACATGGTCGGGATCGGCGAACGACGTCGCCGAGGCGATGACCGTGGATGCCAGCGGCGCGGTGATCCCCGACGGGACCGAGCTGGCCACTCTGCTCGTCGCCCCGCCCGAAGGAAGCAAGACCAGGGCTCCCGAGATCCCGCTGTTGATTCTCAAGGCCGGCGACGACGCGGTGCTCGAGGACTTCACGGACAGTCTCGGCAACGCGTTCGGTCTGGCCTACATCGAGGCCGTCGGCGTCATCATCGGCAAAGGACTCGAGCTGGTGCTCGAGATCGTGGAGTTCGTCCCCGGCATCGGCCAGGGCGTGATGGCGGCTCGCTTCATCGCGACCGTCATCAGCCTCCTGACCGATGCACAGATCAAGGGAATCATCACTGCGATCGGCGACAAGGGGGTCGGCGCGTTCACGGAGAAGTTCGACGAGATCAAGGGTCTCATCGAGCCCGAGAAGATCATCGGCTTCCTCCTCTTCCGCGCGTCCGGCGATGTCTCGCAGGTCTTCCCTCTCAAGCCACGCAACGACGACGCCCAGAAGGCGGCCATCCCCAAGCGCACCGGCACGTGGGCCCGTGTCGTGCGGGCAGCGCACAACGTGCTCGAGGTGGGTATTCGCCTGCTCACGAGCCTCGCCCGCGTCCGCCGAATCGCACAGCGCCCGTTCCGCGCGGCACAGGTCACCGTGGCCACGAACCCAGGGCTCAACATGCTGCTCGGGCTCATCGTCGACAACGTCGATCGCCTGTCTCGCATCGACTTTTCGATGCTCGCCACGTCCGCAGACGACCTCGCCGAGGCCGACTTCGCCGCGCAAGCCCAGGAAGTTGCCACCCATGGCGTGCAAGCGGTCTACGATCTGACAGGGACCGTCATCGAGACGCTACGCGAGTTCCAGCTCCCCGAAGAGATCTTCCCGCTCGAAGCGTTCGTGGAGCTCATCATCGACCTGGCCATTTCGCGACTCGGTGCGAAGTACAAGATCGGCTTCCGTGCGAGCGAGGCCGTCCTACGCAAGCTCGGGCTGTGGGACAAGATCATCAGCGCGGCAACGGATCCGCTCAAGCAATGGGGCGACCCCAACGACCTGTACCGCGCGCTCGTCCGCAGCCACGTCGAGCCGAGACTCGAAGAGGTCCGCAGCGGCCTGCTCACCGCGGTCCCGGAGATCCTCGGCAAGGTCCCGTTCATGGACAAGACCAAGCTGACCAAGCCGAGCGCCCCGCCGATCAAGGTCGACCTCTCGGGCGACGATTTCAACGAGGCGCAACCGTTCATCAAGGACGGCCCCGTTCGTCCTCGAACGACGGGACCGGCCGCGGGCCCGCAGCTCGGGGCTCCAAGCCTGCGCTTGGGCACGGGTCGTCCGCTGCCGACGGCGACGCGCGAGCGCGCCGAGACCGGCCTCGGTCACGACCTCACGCACGTTCGTCTGCATCAGGGTGCGGATGCCGATCGGGTCGTGCAAGCGCTGGGGGCCGAGGCGATCACGTCGGGCAGCCACGTGTTCATGCGCTCTGGGCTGCCGCGTGAAGGCGCGACGGCCGGGGTCCTTCACCACGAGCTCGTGCACGTCGTGCAGCAGACGGGCCCACGGCCACTGGACGGCTTGCAGTCGTCGGTTCCCGAGCTGGGCACGCCGGGTCGCGGCCTGGTGGTCGATGCCGACCTCGAGGCGATGGCGGAGCGTGGTGCCCGCCGGGTGAAGGTCCCCGTGCAACGTGACCCGCTCTCCGTCCCGAGACGTGGCACCGGCGTGCAGCCGTTCATGGGCGCCAAGCTGCTGCGCTCGATGCTGACGGAACTACGCGACGCCAGTGAGATCCACGCGGAGGGCGACGTGTCAGAGCTCGAGTCGAAGACCGCCCTCGCGCGCATCCGGGCGTCCCGTGACGAGAACGCGCTGCAGGTGGCCGAGAAGATGAACACGATCCTTTTCTCGGCGATCAACGCGCTCCCCGCATCATCGTTCGACAAGCCCTTCGGCGACGTGCGTGCGGAGCTGGTCGCCCACTTCCTGGCCGCGAAGACGCGGCTCGGTCGGGCCATCCCACACATCGTCAACCGGACCCGTGACACCGTGGCACCGAAGATGGCCGCGGCGAAGAAGGCCGACAAGCACGCGAAACCGGTCTCGTACCTCGGGCCCGATGCGTTCGAGCTCGCGCTACGGCGGCAGATATTCGCCACGACGGGGCTGGCGGTGACGTTCCAGCTTCGAACGAAGGATGCACCCCCGGAGCTGGGCACACGAAAGCTCATCGACATCACACCGCCGGCGGGCAAGCAAGTCGTTGAGAAACTGCAGGTCCACTACGTGCACCTTCCATTCCTGAACGACGAGGCGGACAAGGCCGGGCTATGGGCAAAGCTGGTCGCAAAGACGTTCCCCGCGCTGACGACGGCGAGCGACCGCCAGGAGCACCTGGTCGCGACGCAGCTCGTCTTGTCCAGACTCGTCCCGCAGCCGGGGGCCATTCTCAAGCGCGACTTCATGCTGTCGTCGCGACTGAAGCGTACCGTGAGCAAGCAGGTCTCCGACCTGGCGCTGCGAACCGACAAGACCCAATCCTGGCCATCACCCGCGCAGTACGGCAACCACAAGACGAAGAAGGACGGCAATGGCCTGCGGGTCGGCACGTACGGGCAGTGGGTGCCCAAAACACCCGACGACCGCGACCCGCACCACACCGTCCAGTACCTGGTGCTGCAGTACCTGCGAAACAAGCACGACAAGCGGATGCCGTTCCCGCTGCTGTCGACGCTGCCCAAGGAGCACGCGGCGCTGGGTATTGACGCGACGGGAGCCGAGGTCGACATGATCGCCAACGGCGGCGACAAGATCGATCTCGCGAAGCTCGACACGGGCGATCGGGGCGATGGGATGCCTGTCATCATGGTCTCGACGCACGCCCACCGCGCCGACATTCACTTGCGCGGCGAGACGCCGGACGAGGAACCCGCCAACCGCAAGAACAGCCAGGGTGCGAACGTAGACAACAAGTTCATCGATGCGCTCTCGGCTCCGCACCAGGCGGCGCTGGGGAAGGGCGACGCGCAGGCGCGAAAGAACGCCCCACTGGCCCTCAAGGATCTCAGGTCGCAGACGTCTGACCGTGACCAGCTCGACATCGGCGGAGGCAAGGTCTCGCGCGCGTCCCTCAAAGTCGGGATCATCGACGCGATTCGCAAGACCTACGCCGATGCCTGGTCGGAGATGCAGCCGCGCCTGCGTAGGGGTCTGCAAGTCCAGGAGGTCGAGTACTACAATACCGTCGCGAAATTGCGCGGGAGCTCGGACCGGCTCGTATGGGAGACCCACGTCAAGCCGGCCCACGACGAGGTCGTCGACAAGACCAACAAGGCGTACCAAGGAATCGGGTTGAGCAAGTGACCGAGACGAACTCATCGCTCGTGCGGGCCTTCGAGCACGCGGCCGCGCGCGTGCGCACGCGCGGCGACGACATCGTCGCCGAGCTGGCGTGGCTCGGCGTGGAGGCGGCCGAGCTGGGCGCACGCGAGCTCGCGACAGCGATCGCCGACGAGCTCACGGCGCTCGCGGTCGAGCCGGCGGACATCCTCGCCGTCGCGTTGCTCCACGCCACGCTGGGCCGACACGACGCCGTAGACTCGCTGTGCGCGCGGATCCCCGCCGACGAGTCCGACGAGGGGCTGCTGGGCACGCTGGCGCGTGTGCGGGAGACGATCGGCGACAACGACGGAGCCGATCGCGCCGCCGTGCAGCTCGACCCCGAGCGGCTGTTCGGCCGGTGGCTCGCCAAGATCGCCGCTCGACGTGGCGACGACACGCGAGCGACCCAGCTCGCCGCCGCGGTCGACCGCGACGATCCGTTTGCGTGGACGATGCTCGCCCTGACGATGGCGGCGACGCGCCCCCCTACCGACGCGTGGGCCCGCGGCCTCGTGGACGAGGCATGGGCGCGCATCCTCGCCTTCGAACCCGAGCTGCGGGCCAGCTGCGCCGTACAGGCCGCGACCGTCCTCGGCGAGGCCGGCTGGCGGGCGTTCGCCGCCGACGCGGCCGCCTACGCCTTCGAGGCCTACGCCGACGAATCGAGCTGCGATCCGAACATCGCGTGGGCCGAACAGCTGGCGTGGGCGTGTCGCCTTGGCGGCGATGTCGAGGCCGCGTCCTCGGTCGTGGCCCGCTACGAGGCGCGGTACTTCCAGCACGCTTCGCCGTCCCAGAACGCGAGCCTCGCCCTGCTGTGGGCACTCGCCGGCAACGCCGAAGAGGCCGATCACTACTGCCAAGTCGCCGTGCGCCGCGCGGACGAGCAGGGCGTCGCCCCACCCCATCGGCGCCTCGCCCAGGTACGCGCGCACATCGACGGCGACGAGGACGTCGCCCTCGCCCACGCGGCCGCGATGGACGAGCACGACCCGGCCATCGAGTCCTTCCGCGAGGTCGCCCGGATCTTCCACCGCCGGGCGTGCATCGAGTCGAGCAAATGACGGAGACGAACTCATCGCTCGTGCGGGCCTTCGAGCAAGCGGCCGCGCGCGTACGCATGCGCGACGGCGACATCGTCGCCGAGCTGGCGTGGCTCGGCGTGGAGGCGGCCGAGCTGGGCGCACGCGAGCTCGCGACAGCGATCGCCGACGAGCTCACGGCGCTCGCGGTCGAGCCGGCGGACATCCTCGCCGTCGCGTTGCTCCACGCCACGCTGGGCCGACACGACGCCGTAGACTCGCTGTGCGCGCGGATCCCCGCCGACGAGTCCGACGAGGGGCTGCTGGGCACGCTGGCGCGTGTGCGGGAGACGATCGGCGACAACGACGGAGCCGATCGCGCCGCCGTGCAGCTCGACCCCGAGCGGCTGTTCGGCCGGTGGCTCGCCAAGATCGCCGCTCGACGTGGCGACGACACGCGAGCGACCCAGCTCGCCGCCGCGGTCGACCGCGACGATCCGTTTGCGTGGACGATGCTCGCCCTGACGATGGCGGCGACGCGCCCCCCTACCGACGCGTGGGCCCGCGGCCTCGTGGACGAGGCATGGGCGCGCATCCTCGCCTTCGAACCCGAGCTGCGGGCCAGCTGCGCCGTACAGGCCGCGACCGTCCTCGGCGAGGCCGGCTGGCGGGCGTTCGCCGCCGACGCGGCCGCCTACGCCTTCGAGGCCTACGCCGACGAATCGAGCTGCGATCCGAACATCGCGTGGGCCGAACAGCTGGCGTGGGCGTGTCGCCTTGGCGGCGATGTCGAGGCCGCGTCCTCGGTCGTGGCCCGCTACGAGGCGCGGTACTTCCAGCACGCTTCGCCGTCCCAGAACGCGAGCCTCGCCCTGCTGTGGGCACTCGCCGGCAACGCCGAAGAGGCCGATCACTACTGCCAAGTCGCCGTGCGCCACGCGGACGAGCAGGGCGACGCCCCACCCCATAGGCGCCTCGCCCAAGCCCGCGCGCACATCGAAGGCGACGAAGCGCAAGCCCTCGCGCACGCGGCGGCGATCGACGAGCCCGACCCGGCCATCGAGTCCTTCCGCGAGATCGCGAGGATCCTGCACCGCCGCGAGGATCGCGGCGGAGGTACGAACGATCCGTGACGGGGCGAGGTTCTCGCCCGCTCCCCGTCGCCTATACTCCTGTCGTGCGTGGACTCGCCATCGCGTTGGCCCTTGGCGCCGCGTTCGCCCCTCGGTCGGCCGGCGCGGCTCCGATCGAGCTGGAGCGTCGGCTCGACGGGTTCTGGCTGTTCGACGACGTCGACGGGTCGGTCGAGTCCGCCAACTGGTTCGACCGCGATCCGTTCTTGGACGGGTACGGACAGGTCGAGGCGGGCTTTTTGGCCGCGCATCCCGACGACAGCCAGTTCCTGGTCATCTACACGACGTGGTCGTTGCCCGCGGGCATCGGCGCGCTGTACCAGGCGGTCGCCAACGACGTGGAGGGGATCGGCTACGCGCACATCGCCGACCTCGATCCGGTGATCCCCGCGCCGATCTTCGACGACACGCCCAACAGTCAGGTGCAGGGCTTCTTGCACCTCAACCGCTGGACGCAATACCTCGGCGGCGACGATGGGCTCGACGACGAGACGATCTCGCTGATCTTCGGCCAGGAGTTCGGACACGCGTGGCTGGCGTTTCCGTACTACGTCGATGCGCAAGGCGTGACGCGCGACGACCTGCTCGGGCGCTCGGACGCGCACTGGTCGTTCTACCTCGACTCGGCCGGCTCGCCGGTGGAAGGCCACGCCTGGACCGACAACGGCGACGGCACCTTCACCGCCGCCAAGACCGAGCTGTTCGAGTTCTCCGACCTCGACCTGTACCTCATGGGCCTCATCGGACCCGACGAGGTGGCGCCGTTCTTTCTGCTGACGGATCCGACCAACTGTGTCGACTCCGCCCTCGACGACGGATCGTGCGCCCCCACGGACGCGTTTCGATTCGAGGCCGATTCCTACACGGTCACCGCCAATCGGCAGGACATCACGATCGAGCAGATCATCGCCGCCGAGGGTCCGCGGATCCCCGCGGCCGGCGACGCCCCCACCGAGTGGGACGTCTCGTTTCTGCTCATCAAGCGCCCCGACGAGACGCTGAGCGAGGCCGAGCTCGACTCGATGGCGGCGATCGTCGATCGCAGCATCGAGCTGTTCGACGCGCAGACCCGCGGTTTGGGCCGGATCGTCAACCGCACCGCCGGCGAGCCCGACCCGCCGCCGCCCCCCCCGGCCACCGACGATGGCGGCAACGGAGACGACAGCGGAGACGGAGGACAGGCGGCGACAGGTGCGGGCACGGCCAGCATGTCCGGCGGCACCATGGGCGGCACCGACGGGCGCGGCGCCGCCGGCGACGAGGGTGGCGGCGAAGACGGCTGCGGCTGTCGCACGACCCACTCCCGATCCGTCGCCTCGCTCGCGCTGCTGACACTGCTCTGCCTGCGTCGACGCCGGCAGTAGATCAGTCAGCCGTCCGCCGCCCAGTCGACGTGGACCTGCTCGAGTCCCTCCCCGGCAGGGTCGTCGATCACGAACCGCCAGGTTCCGTCCGGCTGCTTGCGAACGACCTCGACGCTGTGGAACGGCACCGTCATCGGCTTGCCGTCCGGTCCGGCTACCGTGCTGCTGCCCTTGGTCCGCGTGACGGCGAGCGTCCCGTCGGGACTCGTGAGCACGCTGACCGAGTCGATCTTTCCCCCCGCCATGGCGGCACCGAAGCCCACGAGCACCTCGCGGATCGCCGCGCGTCCCTCGACCACCTTGCCGGGGCCGACGACGAAATTCGCATCGGGCTCGTACAGCTCGACGGCGGCATCGATGTCTCCCTTCTGCACCGCCTCGAGGAGAAGCAGATCGCATTCGTGGGGCTGTCGCGCTGGCATGGTCGGCCTCCTGACGTAGTGCAGGATTCGTCGCGGCGCGTCCGTCCGGCCGGCATTGCGTGCGCCGGCGTGATCTCGCAGGGGCATTTTCTGCGCACAGGCGACCGCGTCTACGCGCTCGTGCGCTCGACCGGTCGCAGGTGTCGCGGTGCGAACAACCGTCCCAGCCAGTCGAGCACCGCCCGGATCCTCGACACGCCCACGAGATCCTGGTGCACCGCCTGCCAGACGATGCGCGGCTGCGGCGAGCCCCGCAGCGGCGTGCGCACCAAGCCGGGGACGTCGTCGGCGGGGTGGCACGGCAGCAGAGCGATGCCCAGGCCGCCCTGCGTCGCGGACATCACGGACGAGACGGAGTCGGAACGAAATACGACTTGCTCGGCATCCACGTGCTCGAGCAACCACTCGTTCTCGCGGCGGAAGGCGTTGGTGTCCGAGAACGCGAGGAAGCGGTGACCTTGCAGGTTGGCCGAGTCCGGCATGCCGAAGCGGTCCACGTACTCGGCCGACGCGTACAGGGCCAGGTGGATCTCGAACAGCTTCTTGACGACGATGTCCTCCTGCCGCGGTCGGGCCAGTCGCAACGCGATGTCCGCCTCGCGTCGCGCGAGGTCGACGGTCGCGTTCGAGCAACGCACGTCGAGCTCGATCTGCGGGTAGCGGGCGTGGAACTTCGACAAGTACGGCGCGATGAAGCGCGTCGTCATCATCTCGGTCGCGGTCAGTCGAACCGTGCCCTCGAGACGATGGTCGTCGCCGGCAAGATCACGATCGACGGCGAGCACTTCTCGCTCGATGCCTTCGGCACGCGGCAGGAGGCGGTGACCCGCCGGAGTCAGCACGAAGCCACGGGTGGTGCGATCGAACAGCCGCGCGTCGAGCTGCTGCTCGAGCTGCTGGAGCCGACGTCCCACGGTCGTGGCGTCCATGTGCAGGGCCGTGCCGGCGCGGGCCAAGTTGCCCTCGCGCTGCACGGCCAAGAAGAAGCGGACGTCGTCCCAGTTGAACACCCCTGCATTTTCGCAGTCCAGCCGCCGATGGCGAGCTGTGATTTTGCAGTCGCAGACTGCGGCGTTGGGGGCGGTCGGGCGCAGAATCCAGGTTCAGGCTGCGTTCGTGACCGCCCAGCGAATCCTCGAGCTCCCCACCCCCTCCGGGCGCGCCCTCGGCGCCGACCTGTTCACGCCGACGGGGCGGGCCCGGGCCCAGCTCGTGATCCACGGCGCGACCGCGACCCCCGCCCGGTTCTACCGCGCCTTCGCCACGCATCTGGCCGACCGCGGCATCCGGGTGCTGACCTACGACTACCGCGGGATCGGCCGCTCGCGCGACGGCAGCACCGCCGACGACCCCGTGCAGATGCACGACTGGATCGACGACGCCGCGTTCGCGCAGCGCTGGCTGCAGCGGCTGGCCCCGTCGCTGCCGACACTCTCGCTCGGGCACAGCTTCGGCGGGCAGATCGCCGCCGCGCTGTGCCCGGATGCACCGGCCCGCGCCGCGATCACCGTCGGCGCACAGAGCGGCTACCTCGGCCGATTCCCGTGGCCCCGTCGCGCGCAGTACTGGCTGCAGCTGCACGCCGCCCTGCCCGCCCTGCTGCACGGCTTCGGCTACCTGCCCGGCTGGTCCGGCATCGGGGAGGACTTGCCGGCCGGTGTCGCCAGTCAGTGGGCGCGGTGGTGCGACGACGAGCAGTACTTCCTGTCCGAGCTGCCGTGGCTGCGTCCGCGGTTGGCGAGCTTCGGTGGCCCCGTGCTCGCGCTGAGCTTCACCGACGACGCGCTCGCGCCGCTGGGCAACGTGCAGTGGCTACAGCGCCAGCTCGCGTCGGCGACGATCCACCATCACCACCTGCGTCCGTTCGACCTCGGTCGGCGCCACGTCGGACACTTCGGGTTCTTCCGCCCGTCGGCGCGCGCGGGATGGGACCTCGCCGCGTCGTTCATCGATCACGTGGTGGACGGCCGCGGCGAGTGGACGGCCCCCTCGCTCGACGAGCTCGCCGTGCTCGCGGATCTGCAGCATGGTCGTGAGGCGGCGGCCTGACGCCGGCGCGCCACCGCGAGCGCGGGGGCTCAGGGGGCGGACGACTCGCGTCGCAGCGGCGCCTCGAGATAGCGCAGGGGATCGTCGAACTCGACCGCGAGCTGGAACGGCCACGGCCCCTCGCGGTTGTGCTCGCTGCGGACGACCGTCGCATCGACCTGCAGCGGATCACCGCTCGCGTGCACCCGAAACGTCACCGAGATCGGCGCGCCCACGAACAGGTCGGCGTTGGTCTGCAGCAGCATCCCCTTGACGCTGACGTCCTTGGTGATGCCGACGACCTGTCCGAGCTCGTCGGCGTCGATCTGGACCGGGAACCAGACGCTGTAGCGGTGGTGCGTTCGTCGGTCCTTGCGCGCGCGTCGGGGCGCGGCGGCCATGCCTACGGCCAGCACATCATGAAGATGCCAAGCCGGCGGCGACTTGCAAATCGATAGAACTGCGTATCGGCGCGAGATCGACCCTTCGCCGTGATCCTGACAGCGTTCGCCTCACCGCGCGGGCGGCAGGAGATCGCTTCCCGGTTCAGCTGAGGGCCGGCGCGGGGGCGAGACCGCGCGAAGCGTGCACGGATGCGGTCGCCGGCAGCGCCGGGGCGATCGGCTGGAAACGTCCGGCGATCAGCGCCGTGAGCTCGTCGCGACCGGGCGCCATCACGGTACCGACGTAGCGAAAGCCGTGGTGTTCGAGCTCGTCGTCGGGCTCGGCGTGCACGAGCCGACCGGTCGCGTCGTCGAGCCACAGCGTGCGGTGGCCACAAAAGACGCGCAGCTGGGTGACCAGGGCATCGAGGTGGGCGGCGAGCGAGGCGTCGATCGGCGCGGTCGGCATGGCGCGAACGTGGCACGCGCCCCCCCGCTCGCCCAAGAAATCGGCGAACGGATCGCGTCGGCGCGCCGAAGGTTGCGAGGACGGATCAGGCGATCAGCGGCCGGCGATGGCGTCGGCCATGCGGCGGGCGGCCTCGAACACGTGGGGCCCGGGCCGACCCGACAGCGCCTCGTCGAGCGCGTGGACCCGTCCGTGACGAACGGCCGGCAAGTCCCGCAGCCCGGCGCGCGACGTCAGGTTGGCCGGATCGAGCTTGGCCTCGGCCACCCCGCACCAGGACACGAAGCAGACCTCGGGGGCCGCGGCGACGAGGTCGGCGGCGTCGATCTGCACGCTGGCGCCGGGTCGATCACCGAACACGTTGATGCCGCCGGCGAGCTCGATCAGCTCGTGGGCGTAGCTGTCGCGACCGGGGGCGAACATCGGCCGCGGCCACCACTCCAGGTACACGCGGACGGGGACGGCGGGCCGGCGAGCACGCAGCGCGTCGATCTCGGCGTGCAGACCCGCGACCACGCTCGACGCTCGCGCGGACAGGCCCAAGTGCTCACCCACGCGGCGCACGTCCTCGACGATGTCGGCGAGCGTGCGGGGGGCGGTGACGACCTGCCCGATCCCACGTGCGCGCAGGCCGGTGACGATGCGCTCCATGCCCGGCACCGAAAGCGAGCTGACCACGAGGTCGGGCGTCAGTGCGGCGACGCGGTCGAGATCGGGACCGAGGTCGGGCCCGAGCCGCGGCAGGTCGGCGGCGGCCGCCGGCTTGTCGGTCGAGTCCTCGCAAGCGACCACGCGGTCGAAGGCCCCGAGTGCATCGACGAGCTCGGCGTTGGACGGGGCCAACGTGATCACCCGGTTCGCGCTCGCGGGCGGCGGCTCGCCGAGATCGTCGACGTCGAACGCCCCCTCCGCGAGGCTGCGCCCCTGGTCGTCGCGCAGCCGCAGCTCGAAGACGCCGCGCGCGGCCAGCCAGCACCGCGCGGCGTGCACGAGGTCGTCGTCGACCGCCACGTCGCGCAGCACCTGCGCGTGCAGTCCGAACACCGCCTCGCCCGTCGGCGCCCCGTCGGGACCGGTCAGCGAAAACGCCTCGGCCCGCGCGTCGTCGGCGAAGGGGCCACCGGGCGCCTCGGCCCGGCGCACCGCGACGACGCGCTGCGTCTGCCACTGGTGCGCCGGCTTCTTCACGCCACCCTCAGCTGATCTTCTCGCCGGGCCGGGCCCGGGCGGGGTCGAGCTCGAGCACGGTCACGGCGTCGTCGGACTCACCGGACGCGAGCACCATGCCCTCGGACACGCCGAACCGCATCTTGCGAGGCTTGAGGTTGGCGAACACCGCCACGAGCTTGCCTCGCAGGGCGGCGGGCTCGTAGCTGCGGGCGATGCCCGAGAAGATGTTGCGACGCCCGAGCGGCCCGAGGTCGATCGTCAGCTGCAGCAACTTCTTGGCGCCTTCGACCGGCTCGCACTGCACCACCTTGCCCACGCGCAGGTCCAGGCCCACGAAGTCGTCGATGCCGACCTCGGCCCCCAGCGCGGGGACCTCGTAGTCGTACGACGCTTCGCCGCCCTCACCTTCGTCTTCGTCTTCGGCCGGCGCGCCGATCGTGGCCTTGGACGCCTCCACGATCGCATCGACGTGCTTGGGGTCGATCTTTTCGGCCAGCGTCTCGTACTCGCCCAGCGCATGACCGGCCGGCAGCGGCCGTGCGGCGTTGTCGAACGTCAGCGGCGCGGGCAGCTTCAAGCAGCGCTCGAGCTTCTCGGCCCACGTCGGCAGCACCGGCTTGAGCAGCGTGCCCACGATCTGCGAGGCGTACACGCCCGCCGAGCAGATCGCCCGCGCCCGCTCCGGGTCGGTCTTGGCGAGCTTCCAGGGCTCCTGCTCGGTCAGATACAGGTTGAAGTCCTCGGCGATGTCCATCGCCAGCCGCAGCGCCTTGGCCGACTCGAACTCGCGGAACAGCGCCGGCGCTTCGGCCAGTCGCGCCTTGGCCTTGTCGACGATCGCCTGCACGTCGTCGGGCAGGTCGGCCACGGTGCCGCCGAGTCGGCCGGTGATGAACTTGATCGAGCGGCTCGCGAGGTTGGCCGCCTTGTTGACCAGCTCGGCGTTGACGCGATTGACGAAGTCTTCGAGCGAAAGGTCGATGTCGTCCTGCGCCGAGCCGAGCTTGGCCGCGTAGTAGTAGCGCAGGTAGTCCGGCGACAGATGGTCGAGGTAGGTCCGCGCGAGGATGAAGGTCCCACGCGTCTTGGACATCTTCTGAGAGTTGACCGTCAGCCACCCGTGCACGTGCACGCGCGAGGGCGTGGTGTAGCCGGCCGCATGCAGCATCGCGGGCCAGAACAGGCAGTGAAAGTAGACGATGTCCTTGCCGATGACGTGGACGATCTCGGTGTCGCCCCCGGGGTTGTTCCAGTACACCTCGAAGTCCCGACCGTTTTCGGCGCACCACTTCTGGGTGGCGCCGATGTAGCCGATCGGCGCGTCGAACCACACGTAGAAGTACTTGCCCGGATGCCCGGGAATCTCGAAGCCGAAGTACGGCCCGTCGCGCGAGATGTCCCAGTCGCGCAGGCCCCCGTCGACCCACGACAGCACGTAGTTGCGCACCGCGTCCTGCAGCACCGTGGTGCCGCCGTCGGCGATCGGGCGCAGCCACGTTCGCAGGAAGTCTTCGTGACGCGCCAGTGGCACGAACAAGTGCTCCGAGCCCCGCAGCGTTGGCGTGGTGCCACAGATCGCACACGCCGGCTCGCCGAGATCGGTGGGCGCATAGGTGCTGCCACACACCTCGCAGCTGTCGCCGTACTGGTCGGCCGACTTGCACTTGGGGCAGATGCCCTTGACGAAGCGGTCGGGCAGGAACATCGCGTCGTGATCGCAGTACAGCTGCTCGATCGTCTTCGTCGAGATGTCGCCGCGGGCCTGCATCGCCCCGAAGATCGCCTCGGCGTGGTGCTTGACCTCGTCGGAGTGCGTGGTGTGGAAGATGTCGAACCCGATGCCGAAGTCGCGGTAGTCGGCGACGTGCTCGTCGTACGCGCGGGCGATGAGCTGCTCGGGCTCGATCCCTTCCCGGCGGGCCCGCAGCTGGATCGGCGTGCCGTGGGTGTCGTCGGCCCACATGAAGATGCAGTCGTCGCCCGCGAGCTTGCGCGCACGGACATAGACGTCGGTCTGGATCGCCTCGAGCATGTGCCCGAGGTGAATCGACCCGTTGGCGTAGGGCAGCGCCGCAGTGACGAGTACCTTGCTCATGGCCG
>CALBMM010000268.1 GCA_937896535.1 uncultured Pseudomonadota bacterium | reverse complement strand
CGACCCGATCACGTTCGACCCCGAACGCGTCCTCGGCCGCCGCTTCACTCCGTTCGAGCCGCTGCCGTTCGGCGGCGGCGCGCGTCGTTGCCTCGGTGCGGCGATGGCCGCCTACGAGATGCGCATCGTCCTCGCCACGATCCTGCGCACCGCGCAGCTGCGCGTTGCGTCCGACAAGCCCGACCCGGGCAGGGTCCGCGTGGCGACGGTCGGGCCCGCCCACGGTGTCGCCCTGGGCGTGCGGTCCCGCGCCTGAGTGGCCGCGACCCGCGCCGGGCAATTGTGTCTGCAAATCAGTACCTTGCGAGCATCGAGCCTCCCCCGGGCTCGTGCTTGAACAAATACCTTGAGTTTAAAAACGAATGATATTAGTTTCGGCATCGAGATGAGCGAAACGCTTCAAGTCGCACAGGGACGCGTGGCCTACGAGGTCTTCGGCAGCGGGGAAGCGGTCGTCGTCGCGATCCCGGGGATCGGGGACACCCGCGCGAGCTACCGACGCCTCGCACCCTTGCTCGCCAACGCCGGCTGCACCGTCTACGTCATGGACCTGCGCGGCCACGGTGAGTCGGACGCCGCCTTCGACAGCTACACGAGCGAGGATATCGGTGACGACGTGGTCGCGTTGCTCGACGCCCTCGACCTTCGCGACGCCACGCTGATCGGCAACTCGGTCGGCGCCGCGGCGAGTGTGCACGCGGGCCTGCACTCCGATCGCGTGGGTAGGATCGTCTCGCTCAGCGGCTTCGTCAGCGACCCGCGAGGCTTCGCCATGCTCAAGCCCATGCTGTCGGTGATGTTCGTCCCGCCCTGGGGTGTGTGGATGTGGGGCCGCTACCGCAAGTCTCTGTACGCGACCCTGCCCTCGGACTTCGAGAGCCACCACGCCGAGGTGCTCGCGAATCTGCGTGAGCCGGGGCGCCTGCGTGCCATGCGAAAGATGCTGTGCGCGAGCAAGGCCGGCATCGCCGCGCGCCTGCGCGAGCTCAAGGTCCCGGCCCTCGTCGCGATGGGAGCCAACGACCCGGACTTCCCCGATCCCGCCGCCGAAGCGAGCCGCCAGGCCGAGGTGCTCGGCGGCGACAACCGGATCGCGATGATCGACGGCGCCGGCCACTACCCGCAGATCGAGCAGCCCGAGGCGACCGCTCGCGCGATCGAAGCCTTCGTGAGAGGGTAGGATCCTGGGACGTCGCAAAGGACCGGCCCTCGGCGCGCGCGAGGTCATCGAAGCCGCCGTCGAGCTCGTGCAGCAAGAGGGCGTCGATGCCCTGGGCATCTCGAGCGTGGCGCGTGTCCTCGGGATCCGCCCCGCCTCGATGTACAACCACGTCGCCTCGGGCCAGGCGCTCGAGCGCGCCGCCGCCGACGAAGGCCTCGTTCGCCTCGTCGAGCGGCTCAAGGCGACCGTGCGCGGCGTCGTCGATCCGCGCGAGCAGCTGCGTCGCCTCGCCCACGGCCTGCGGGCCTGGGCGCTCGCCAACGTGGGGCTGTACCAACTGATGGCCCGTGTCGTGCCCGACTACCCCGACGGCATCGTCCCGCCCACGGCCCGCGACCTCCTCGACCTGTTCGATCGCCCGCTCGGTCAGCTCGGCATCGCACAAGCCCAGCGTGTTCCCGCGATGCGAACCATCCGCGCCTTCATTCACGGCTACGTCCTGCTCGAAACCAGCGGCCAGTTCCAGCTCGGCGCCGACGTCGAGGACAGCTTCCACGCCGGCGTGGAGACCTTCATCCGCGGCGTCGCGTGAGCCGACCCGCCCGCGTCGCGGATCCGTCGACTGCGCGAGCTCGGTCCGAGCCTCGCGCTCGTCGGTGCCCGCCGCCGCCGCCGGCATCGGTGACGTCCGTGTCCACGACGCCATCCGGGCTCGCGACGCGCGAAGGCCCGCGGCCACCTCGATGACCGCGGGCCCGCGTCGTCTCGGCTCGCGTGCTACGGCGCGGCCACGACCTTGACGCGCCAGCCGGCTCCAAAGGCGCCGCCGCGACCGATGACCAGCTCGGCGTTGCCGTGCCCGTCCACGTCACCGAAGGCCAGTTCGCGAACGACCCCGCCGACGCCGAGATCGGCGTCGCGACGCATGTGTCCGAGGACGGGGTCCTCCTCGGTGAAGTAGGTGCGTAGCGTGACCTGCTCGTGGGGTGCATCGGCGTACGCCACGGCGAGCGACCCGTACCAGGTTCCCATCGAGCCCATGGCGATCGCGGTGGGCTGCTCGAACGGCTTGGCGAAGCGGTCGAGCTTGTAGCCGGTGCTCGCGTCGTCGAACACCGCCCAGGTCCAGCTCGTCGGGCTGGTTCGAGCCAGTGCGAGCTCCGACGCCGTGTCACCGTCCCAGGGACCGGCAGCGAGCGCCGTCAGCTGGTCGCCGTCCTTCCACCCCGCACCGATTTCCTTCGTGAAATTGCCCGGGTCGTGGATGTAGACGCGGGGCCCCTTGTCCGCGTCGCTGCCCACGATGACCTCCCCCTCGGCGTCGTCCGGTTGGACGTTGGCGATCACGATGTCGATGGGCCGGGACGCGTCGAGGAACGCACCGCCGTCTTCCTGGGTGAAGCCCGCGCCGTTCCAGGCCAACAGCTCCCAGCGCAGGGCCCAGGATTCGTCGTACGCCACCGCGATTTCGGGAATGTTGTCGCCGACGACGTTGCCGATGGAGACGGCGACCGCATCGCGTGCGGGCGCATAGTCGTACACCTCGGTGAACACGCCGTTGTTCTCGAACACCACGAAGCCACCACCGCCGGCCAGGCCGATCGTCCTGCGGCCCACCACGAGCTCGACCCCGCTGGTGCCGTCGATCACGTTGCCGAACGCAACGGACGTGGGCTGCTGCTGATCGACCCAGCCCGCGTTGACGTGCTGCAGCACCGCGTAGTTGTTGTCGGCGTCGTCGATGAGGAAGACCTCGGCGTCGTCGCCCACCTTGCTGACCACCGCCATCTCGCGGCCGGGATCACCGTCGATGTTGGCGAAGGCGATGTCGACCGTCTCGCCGACCCAGTTGTCGAACAGCTCGGCATCCTCGATGGGGTCGCACCCCGACGCAGCCCCGAAGATCGTCGCGATGACGCACTTGTCGCCGAACATCGCGTCGCCGTGTCCGACGTCGGGCACGCGGACGATCGCGTGGTTTCCGCCCTGGTCGAGCACGTGCTGCTGGTAGGCATGGGCGCGCTCGCGACGGTGGCGTCCCTGCGCCTGCACGTTGGGGGTGCAGTCGCTGTTGTTGAGGCTGTCGTTGACGACGTCCACCTCGCCGACGAGGTAGGTGACGCTGCGGTCGAGGTAGGCGTCGATGTGCGCTTGCGTCTTCTCGTCGACGTCGTCGCCGGCATCGAACGCGTAGTCGGGAAGCCCGTTGACCCCGTACCAGAAGTCGTCGAAGTCGTTGTGCAGCTTCTCGCCCCCGGCGAACTGCCAGCAGATCTCGGTGTCGGGCCACGCCCAGTTCTGGTTCGTGAAGCCCGGCGTGAACGAATAGACCTCGGGGGCGTCGTCGTAGGTCGGACGATCCGAGGTCAGGTACGTGTACGTGAACCCGTTGGCCGGGTAGTAGCGCACGTCGTCGGTCGCCTCGAAGGGGTAGTCGTTGAGCAGCGCGAACCGGTGGATCGCCTGCCCGCCGGCCGACTGGCCGACGAAGATGATCTCTTCGACGTTGGGCATCCGGGCCAGGTGCGCGTCGAGCAGACGCTCGTACAGGTGAAAGGAGCTGTACTCGTTGCCGCCGCCGTCACTGGACTCGGACGCGAGCGGCCACTCGCTGTCGTTCTTCCACCAGATCACCCCGTTGAGCATCGCCGCGGGGATGTTCTCGTTGTCGACGTCCTTTTGGGCGATGAACTGTGGGGCGATGACGAACGTGTCGCCCGTCACGTAGCCCTCGTTGACGGCGGTTTGCGCGGCGGCCGTCAGCTTGTCGAAGTAGCGCGTCGCGTCGCCGCCGCGGCCGTGCTGGGCGATCACGATGCGCTTGAAGTTCGAGAAGTCGCGGCGACTCGTCAGCCCGGCCGTGGCGCAGAACGGCAGACCGCGGTCGACGTCGAGGTCACTGCCGGAGATCCGGTGCTCGCACACCACGAAGTCGGTGGGCTCGGACGTGGGCCCGCCGGGGTCCGCCCCCGTGCCGGGAGGGCCCCCCGGGTCGGGCGCCGTGGGGTCGCCTCGAAACTCGAGGTCGTCGCCATCGGGTTGGGAGTCACAGCCTTCGCCGAGCGCGAGGCAGGCGAGCAGAGCGAGGGGAGCGGGAATGCGAGGACGTTTCATTGGATGTCTCGGCCTGGCGGTGACGCTCGGAGTCGAGCGGTTCGAAAAAAGGTCGGCACGCACCCCGCGCTCCCCCCGATACGCGCCCCGCGGCCGAGGCTCTCCCCGCTCAGCCCTGTCGCACCTCGAGCAGGCCTTTCCGCGCACGCACCGGCCAACCACCTGCTTCATCGATCCCCTCCGATCAGCCCCGCCACTGGCCGACGTGACGTCGTCGCCGAGCGAAACGACAGGTCCTCTCGCCCCGTCACCTCGAGCTCGTCGAGAAACGTCCACGTGAGCACATAGCTGCGACCACCGGACACCGCGGCCACGTCGCGGACGTACACCGTGTCCGAGTAGGTCACGGCTCCATCCGAGTACGCCTCCCAACAAGGCGCGGTGGCACCTCCTCCGCGGCGTGTCGTCCAGATCGAACGCGATCAGCCGTCGAGGACATCGCCATCGGGCAGCGACTCGACGTTGTACAGGTCGATCTGATCGCGATGCCACAGGTACTCCACGCAACCATCGGTGTCGCCGAGCATGTCGTCGCCCGGGTCGGCACCGGCAGGCACGAACGCGGCGATCACCAACGCGGCCGCAGTGGGTGTGTCATTCATTGCGAGAACGCGAACAAGGGAGCGAGCCACGGCGTACTGTCGCCCCGCGCGCACACTCGTGACCGCAACGGAGGTTCGTTCGGTGAAAATTTCTGGGCTTGCGCAGCACTGATGCTCGTCGCCTGCGCCTGACGCAGGGAGTGCGACCAAGGCTCCAGCCGCGCTGCGCCGTCGCGCGTGCGGCACGAACGTTCTTTCGCGGCCGGAACGCCCCGCCTACGGCAGCACCCATTTCCATTTCGCCAGGCCGTTGACGCCCTTGCGGGCGGTGCCGTTGTTGAGCTCGATGGCACTCGCCGCGACCTTCTCGAGGTCGATGGTCTTCAGTTTCCAGTTCGGGTGGCCCCCCTCTTTCGCCAGGCGTTCGTAGTAGCGTTGCTCCGAGCCCAGCAGCGCCTTGCGCAACGCCGGCTGCATTCGGCCCGCCATCCACTTGTAGGTCGCGAGCATCGCCCCCTTGAACGCCGCGGTTCGCCTGGACTTGCCGTGTTTCTTCACGGCTTTGACGAGAGCATCCGGTTTCCCGTCTTCCTGGGCCGTCTCCTCCGCGGCCTTGAAGTCCTCGCCGATGTTGTCGAGGAACACGTCGTTGACCACGCTCGCCTGCGTGTTGTTTCCGTTGTCGCGGTCGGCCGACGACGGGGTCACGTGCAACCCGCCACCGCGGTGGGTCTCGCGTGCCAACGAGATCGCCGGCATCAGTGCCCCGCGCCCCGCAGCGAGTGGTGCGATCTCGATACCATCGAACGTTCCCGGTCGCCCGCCGGCGAGGGCCAGCCCAGGGTAGATGTCGTCGAGGGCAACGCTACCGAGCGCACCGGGGTCGGCCTTGAAGGCGCGCCGCTTCGGGTCCTTCTCCTTCTCGCTCTCGTGCCCGTTGTGGAAGTATTGGATCAACAGATACTGCGTGATGTGGTGAGCCTCGCGATCCGGCGCATCGAGGCGCCCACCCCCTTGGCGCTCGGCATACGTTCCCAGCCGCAGGCCCACGTTGCCCAGGCGTGTCGCCTGGGCCGGTGCATCGGTGTTTCGGTACGCCGACGCCCGAGGCAGGCTCCCCGGATCGAGCACCTCTCCCCCTGCCGAAGCGATCGCTGCCTCGACGGCCCGCGTGAACGACGCGCGAAACTGAAAGTGCGCGCCCTGGAAGATGAACAGCGACGGCCCGCGCTGCTGGATGAGCACGCGCGCCCATTGCCGGGCCTTGGCGCGATCGTCCTTGGGTTGCGCGGCCGTGTACGTATTGTCGAGCACCAGCTTCCACAGGTCGGTGCCGCCATGCAGGTCGCCCAGGTGCACCCAGTGCACACGCACCTTGCCGACCGGATCGGGCGCCTGGATCCGCCGCGCGGCCCCGCTGCCCTGGCCCCGGATCTCGATCTCGAGAAGGATCCCCGACTCGCCATAGATGAACCGCTCGAGCTGGGTCTTGAAGTCGCCGAGGTCGACCCAGTGCTCCACGTCGTTGTCCTTCACCTTCGTGCGCTCTGCGTTCTGCGCGAGCTCGGGCACCGCGTCGCGAATCGCCTTCTGCCGCACCGACCCCAGCAAATGCGTCGCGATGGCGGTCTTGGTCGCCGCCTCGGCAAAGGGCCGCTCCGCTTCGATGCTATCGGCCGACAGCAGCGTCTTGAGCCGGGTCGGCACGTGCTCCACCGTGTCCGAGAGCGCCCGCGGGATCGGTGCCTGCACCCCGTGAGCGCCGTCTTCCTCCGCATCCGCACGTTCGCTGATCTCGTTGAACGTGGTGAGCTTCTCCAGAACCCGCTGCCCGAAGTCGACGGTGGGCGACGGCGCCCACGAACGATCCGTGGCGGCCACGGGCAACGGCCGCGCATCGGCGTGCCGCCGCAGCGACGCCCCCGCCATCGCGTCGGCTGCGGCTTCTCGGCCCGGCGCCCAGCGCAGGCCCCTTCCCGCGTGCCCCAGCCCCGGGCTCGGTGATCCACGGCCCAGCGGCCGAGGACCCGTCTGCTGCAGCACGTGGGCGAGCTCGTGGTGCAGCACGTGACGCCCGGAGCCGCGCGACGGATCCACGTCCCCACGCAGCAGCACGTGGCTGCCGGAGGTCAACGCGCTGGCACCGGCGGCACGCAACGTTCGGTCGATCGGCGCTCCGCGATGCACGCGAACGTCACCGAAGTCGTGGCCGAAGCCCCGTTCGGCCGCAGTCCGTGCCGCGTGCGACAGCCCCACGCCCGTGTAGTCGGTGAGCTTCGGGGTCAGGATCGGTGACACCCCCGGCCCGATTTCGGTCGCGAACGTGTCGATCTCCGCTCGCCCGGTGGTGCCGGCCCGATTCCAGTAGTGCTCGTAGATCTTCTGCAGACTCGGCACCGTGCTCGAGGTGGGCAACGGATTCGGGTCGCACTGCACCGCACCACTGCCGTGGCGGGGTTGCAGGTTCCACCGCCCATGTGCGTCGCGCTCACCACACTGCTGCACCACGTGCGCCACTTCGTGGGCGATCCGTTCGCGACCGCGCGGCGTGTGAGGGTCGAACTGGCCCGGCGCGAACACGAGACTCGTGCCTGCCGCAAAGGCGCGCGCACCTTGGGCGACGGCAAACGCAGCATCCGCACCAGTGCAGTGCACGCGAACCTTGGACAGATCGGCTCCGAGTGCGAGCTCGAAACGGTGCTGCAGTTCCGCGGGCAACGCCTGGCCCGGGGTCCGCGTGCGGTACGACGACGGCGTGGCGCGCAGGTGTACGCGACCGGGTCGCCCGTGCACGAGCTGCGCGGCGATCGTGTCGGCCTCGGCTTCGAGTCCGTGAAGGGTGCCCCGGCGCATGGGCGGACCTCGCGGCATCGCTGCGGGGTGCCGGTCGGCGTGCGAGGGCCGCGCGACGGCGCGACCGCGCTGTGGCGACCGGGCCATCGTCGTCGGGTGCCCGCTCGCACGCCGCGGCGACCGGCCGGGCGGGCGCCCGCTGGGTCGCGAGGCGGCAGCGCCGGGTCGACGCCGACCCCTGACTGGAAGTCGCTCGCGCTGCGTGGGACGGTTTTCGCGTCGACGGATCTCGGGCCGAGGCTCCGACGCAGGCGGCGACACCAGGCGATCGAGCAACGAGCGGACGGGGTACGCCGCTTCGCTCGCACGCGCGCGGGTCGGCGCTGCCGCGGGCGCGTTCTTGGTGCGATCCCGACTGCGCCGCAGGTCGGTGGCTGGTCGCGACTCGGCCACCCGCTGGGTTGCCGCCTTCACCGCAAAACCACAATACCGGCCAGCGCACGGGCACAGGGCGTCGAAACGCGGCAGGGCCATCCGAGTGCAGCGGGCGATGTCACGCCACGACCCCTGTCACATCTGGCGCGAGCCGACTCTTGCGGGAACGTCGCCGCCGAGGTGCAGCCGGCCCGCGAGCCTGCTTGGGCCACGACGCCGCGCGGCTCGGGTGGGTTGTCGCGGCACGCGATGGCGCAGACCTTCGTGTCCCGTGCCCAGCTCGATCGCCACCCCGTCGATCTCCAGGCGTCCGACGTTTCGCCGAACGAGCCGGCCGAGGTGACGCGTCAGGCTGCGGCACACGAGCGCGGACCGTCGACTCGGGCGTCGAGGCTGCGCCCTATCCGGCGGCGTCGAGGCGCTCGGCCAAGCGGGAGAAGGCGTTGCGGACCGTGACACCGTAGGGATCGTTGGGCAGCAACGCGAGGGTCGCAGCGCCGGACTCGTGGGCACGGCGTGCCTCCGCCAAATCCCCCGCGCGCAGCGCAGCGTCGGACAGGTTGAGCCAGAGCGAAGGGTAGAAGGCGGCGACGGTGACGCCCGGCATGATGTCCGTCTCCTCGGCGACCGTCACCGCATCCGCGGCCGCGAGCGCCGCGCGGTCCCAGGCCAGCTCCTCCGCGACGCTATCCTGCGCGTCGGCGATGTAGTGGGCCAGAATGCAGCGCGTCGTCGGCGAAGGCCCGCGCGCCCACAATGCCATCAGGCGCTCCCGCCCGCCCGCACGGTCCCCCGCGTGGAGGACGGCGACGGCGGCGGTGATGTCTTCGATCGGGATGGCGGCGTCGGGCATCGGGCGCTCCGGGTCGAGTGCACACCTCGGCTCGAGCGGGCGCGTCAGACCGCGTCGCAGAACCCGATCGTCGGCGAGCAGTCTGCGGGCGCGTCGCCGGCGGGCCACCACGGCACGCAATTGGCTCCCGCGCCGCCGCACGCGGTCGCGTCGTTGGTGTCGCACAGCGCGGTGCAGCACCCGTTCGGGTCGGCGCACACGGAGATCGGCAGGAACGCCGAGCACACCTGCCCCGGGCTGCACTCGTTGAGGCCCACGCACGGGTCGCCCGGGCTGGTCGGCCCAAAGACTGCGCCGTCGGGGAGGCACACGAAGGCCACGTCGTCGGAGTTGGGGTAGCACCCGCTTCCTGGCTCGCAGCCCTGGACCAACGGGTCACAGGTTGGCGCGCAGATCGGCGCCGTGCCGGCGTTGGCGATCGAGCACAGCGCGTTGGGGGGGCAGGTGGGCGCCAGCGGTCCGCAGCCGCACAGCGGCGTGCACACCGGCGAGGACGAGGCGACGCCCGTGCAGCTCAGACCGACGTCGCAGTCGTCCATCCCGTCGCCGGGCTGACCGGTGGACTGGCACGGCTCGCCGGGCCCGCGCGCGTCAGCGGCGACCAGGACGCACGAGGTGCCGTAGTCCATGCCGACGGTGGGGCTGCACTTGTAGCCGTCCGGGCAATCCTGGGCGAACGGATCGCACTCGCCCGCGCCAGTGTACGGCGACGGCGCATCGCACCGCACCGGCGACGATCCGCAGCCGATCTCGGTCCCGCCGTCCGTCCCGCTGTCGCCCGCATCGGCCGTCCCCTCGCCGCTCCCCGAACTGTCGACCGCGGGGTCGCTCGTGCTCGTTGCGCCGTCCAGCGTCGTCTCACCACCGCCCCCCGACGTCGAGCCACCCGCCTGCGTCTCGCCCCCCGTCGCCGGAAGCTCGGGCGGCGTCGCCCCGCAGCCCGCGAGGGCGACCGCGAGCCCGAGCATCGGAATGTGAGTCACGCTGCGCACGGATCGCCCGATTGCGATCGTCGCAGCAAAGGGCGCCTGCCCGCAAGCGAGGTCGTCGCGTCCGACCTCCGTCACGGCTCGTCGGCGTGGCGGCGTGTCGCGAATCGCCACTCCCGCGAAGCGAGCTCGTGCCGGCGCGCGAGCCCGTACCAGCTGCGCGAGCCCGTACCGGCGAGCGAGCCCGAGCCGTGGTCCGACGCGTGGTTGCTGCGTGAAGGTCGGCCCTTGCTCATGTCGCCGCCGTGTCGACGACGGCCGGGCGACGAGGTGCGCTCGAGACGACGCGGGTGCGCAACGAGTCGCCGGACAACCAAGGCGCGGCCCGGGTCGAAGCCGCAGGCGGACCGCGCCAGCGAGCCATGCTCACGCGCGCCGCATGGGCCGACGAACGCGGCGTCGCAGGATCCGCATGTGGGCAGTTCGCAAGACCGAGGTGGTCTCTTCCCAGCGCTCGAGCGTCGCGAGCAGCATCCGCGCCTGCTCGGCGTCCGTCGCATCTGTCCGCGCGCGGTGGTCCACACCGGCGGCGCGAGTACACTTGGCGACCGTCGCGTCCAGGGTCAGCCAGCGACGGTGATCGGTGAACAGGGCGATGAAGACCTCGCTGGCCTCCTCTTCCCGACGCTGCCACCGCGCGCTGTGTCGCATGAACGTGCTCTCGACGGCCTCGTCGGGGCGGGCGGTCATCGCATCGGACAGCTCGGCCGCGAACGCGTCGATCTCGGGGCCCGCGCGGTCCTCGAGCTCCCGACGCAGGTGCGCCGCGGCACGGTAGCGCTCGGCCGGTTCGAGCGGCGACTCTTCCTCCCAGAACATCACGAGCTTCGCGGCAATGGAGCGCTCGCAGCTCTGACGTGCCCAACGTCTCACGCCCTCGCGCGCCGCCCCTGGTTCCGCCTCCAGGTCCGCCGCAGAGAGCTCGACGATCTCGGGCCGACCGAACAGCAGCAGCGCCATCCGGACGGTGTCGGCGTCCTCGTCGACCACGTCGCCCGCGTAGCCCTGCAACGGTCCCGCGACGACCACGACGCCCTTGCGCTCGGGATCCTTGCGCGCAAACCAACGACCGACGTCGAGCGGCGACACGATCGTGTGCGCATCGTCCAGCAGCGCGTCGAGTCGACTTGCAACCGGGTCGTCGAGGTCGAGGCGACCCCGGGCGACGTGCAGCACGGCATCGACGACCTCGGCCCCGATCCCGAGCTCCGCGGCAACTTCCTCGGCGGAGGGCTCGCGCCGCAGCTCGTGGGTCAGAAACCGCGCCAGCGCGAGGATCTTGTCGAGCTTGGCTTGGGTCAACGCGGACCCGCTACTGCGGGGGCACGCCGCCGCCGCCGGCGGACGAGAGCGCGAACCCGGTCATGTCCGAGTACGTGTACGCGCCCACCAGGCCGGTGAAGGTGTCGACGTTGCCGGTAGCGGGATTGGCACGGTAGGCGTTGCTGCCCGCGAACGACACGCCCCAGACGTTGCCCTGGAAGTCGATGCTGATGCCGTGCACGTACTCCGGCAGCGGGATCTGATTGACGACCATCAGCGTCTCGGTGTCGAAGCCCAACAGCAAGCCGTTGGTGCCGTCGTGCCACATCGTGCCCATGCCGTCGGTCATGCAACCGCCGATGCCGCCGAACCCGCCGGCCGACGAATCCCATACCGCCGTGTCGATGTCGAAGCGCGACACCGATCCGCCGCCGCACACCCAGGGCCGGCCCATCGCATCCACGGCGATGCCGTAGCCACCGTTGGCCGGAAGCTGCCAGGCGCCCGTCGACAGGTCACCACCGTCGACGCGGAAGATCTGGCTGGTGTTCGTGTTGAGGCCCCAGAAGTTGCCGTCGCCGTCCGCCGCACCGCCGTAGACGAACGCATTGCCGCCCGGCACCGCGACGCTGTCCTCGATGACACCGGTCTCGCCATCGAGCCGGTGGACCTGGTTGTCACACGCGGTCCACAGCTTGATGTTTTCGTAGGTGCACGCCTGGGCGTTCCACTCACCGCGCGTCCACGCGACCGGACGGTTGGAGCCGCACGTCAGCTCCGTGTACCAGGCCAGGCACTCCTCGTCGCCCCACGCCAGGATGTCGCCCCCACCCGAGGAGGTGTCGACGGCTCCGTTGCCGTTGCTGTCGGGGCACGTGGTGGTGTCGGCGAAGAACTTCGCGATGCCACCGCCGGAGCGATTGGCGACCGCCACGTCGCCCATCAGGTTCACCGACGTGCGGGACGGGTCACCGTTGGCGATCTTGGCGAGGTAGCGGCCCTCCTCGACCATCGTCACCGTATCGATCTTCGAGATCGTTCCCTGCGACGAGTTGGAGATCCAGATGTACGACAGGTCCGTGTCGCCGACGTTGCCCTTGCCGCCGCACATCGGGGGCGGCATGTCGGGCGTGCCACCGAGGTCGAAGTTGACCGGGCTCGGCCCATCGTCGCCGCCATCACCGTCCGGCGAGGTCACGCCGGAGCTCGCGCTCGCATCGCCCGCCGTCATCGGCGAGGTCGTGGACGTGGCGGAGGCCGCCGTGACCGAGGACGAGCCGTCCGCCGAGGACTCTCCGTCACCGTCCGCGCCTGTCGCGCCACCGCCGCAGGCCCCAAGCACGATCACCCCACTGAGCATCCATCCGCGTCGCATAAGCAAAACTCGCATCTACTATATGTGATTGGCGCCAGCTGTCCTTCAACCGGCGCTGGAACGTACGTCATTGGGCACGTCCGGCCAAGACACCGACGCTGTGCCGCACGCGGGCCGCATCGGACGATCGCTCGCGCGCCCGACGCAACCGTGTGAGGCCGCCCGAGGGCGACCCGAGCCCCTGCCTTAGGAGGCTTCCTTCTCTTCGTTCCGGTAGACGATCACCGGGGACTTCTCCTCGGCGATGCACTCTTCGGTGACCCGAACCTCGGCGATGTTCTCGACGCTCGGAATCTCGTACATCACGTCGAGCATCGCGCGCTCGAGGATCGAGCGAAGACCGCGGGCACCGGAACGCTGGTCCTTGGCCTTCTTGGCCACGGCCGACAGGGCGTCCTCGGTGAAGTCGAGCTCCACGCCATCGAGCTCGAGCAGTCGCTTGTACTGCTTGACCAGGGCGTTCTTGGGCTCGGTGAGGATCTTGACCAGCGCTTCTTCGTCGAGCTCCTGCAGCGGGGCGACGACCGGCAACCGGCCGATGAACTCGGGGATGAGCCCGAACTTCATCAGGTCCTCGTTGCGGACGGCCTGAAGCAGCTCCCACTGCCGCAGCTCCTTGCGCTGCTGGATCTCGGCGCCGAAGCCCATCGTCTTGGCGCTCATGCGGTGGTCGATGATGTCGTCGATGCCCGCAAAGGCGCCGCCGCAGATGAACAGGATGTTGGTCGTGTCGACCTGCAGGAACTCCTGCTGCGGGTGCTTGCGGC
>CALBMM010000267.1 GCA_937896535.1 uncultured Pseudomonadota bacterium | reverse complement strand
GGATCGCCGCGCGGCTCGGGGCCACGGTCAGCATCGACACGCGGCGGGCGAAGGTGGCGGCGGCGGCCGTGCAGGCCGGCGCCGCCATCGTCAACGACATCAGCGGGCTCGCCGACGCCGACATGCTCGACGTGGTCCGCGACACGCAAGCCGGGCTGGTCATCGGGCACATGCGCGGCGTGCCGGCGACGATGAACCGTGACATCCGTTTCGTGGACTTGCTGCGCGAGGTGACCGACGAGCTGGCCGCCGCGGTGCAGCGGGCCAGCGACGGCGGCGTGGAGCGTCCTCGCATCCTGGTCGATCCGGGGATCGGCTTCGGCAAGACGGCCGAGCAGAGCGCGGCGCTGGTGGCCGCGTCGGGCTGGCTGCGGCAGGCCACCGGCTGTGGCGTGCTCGTCGGGGCGAGCCGCAAGAGCTTCCTGGGCGCGCTGTCCGGCGCGGGGCCGCACGAGCGGTTGCCGGGGTCGCTGGCCGCGGCGGTGATCGCCGCGGAGCGAGGCGCCGCCGTGCTGCGCGTGCACGACGTCGCGCAGACGGTGCAGGCGCTGGCGGTCGCGCGATCGATCGCGGACGCGTACGAGCAAGTGCAGGCGCAGGCGCGGACGGGAGGTGGGCATTGAATCCAGCCGAGCTCATCTCCGCGTTCACGTGGCGCGACGGCCTGGACTTCTTCCTGCTGTTCATCCTCGCGTACGGACTGCTGCGGGTCGTGCGTGGCACCCGGGCGGCGCCGGTGCTCGTGGCGGTCGCGTGCCTGGGCCTGCTGGCGGGGGCGGTGCGGGTGCTCGACCTCATCGCGGTCGCGACGATCCTGCGGTACGTCTTCGAGTCGATCATCTTGCTGGTCATCGTGGTCTTCCAGCAGGAGCTGCGACGCGCGCTGCTGTACGTGGGTCAGCGATTGATGCCGGCCGGACGGCGGGAAGCGGCGCAGTCGGCCGTCGAGGAGCTCATCGCCGGGCTCGAGCGGCTCAAGCGGGCGCGGGTGGGGGCGCTCGTCGTGCTGCAGGGCGAGATCGACGTGCTCGCCGTGGCGACGGGACGGGGCATTGTGATCGACGCGCCGCTGCGGGCCGAGACGCTCGTGGCGCTGTGCGTGCCGCATGCGGTCAACACGGCCCACGACGGCGCGGTCGTGATCGCCGATTTCCGGATCGCGCGGGCCGGCGTGATCTGCCCGTTGACGGAACAGCAGGTGGACCCGCGCTTCGGGACCCGTCACCGGGCGGCGATCGGCGCGACCGAGGAGACCGACGCCCTCGTCATCGTCGTCAGCGAAGAGCGCGGCGAGGTTCGTATCGTCCACCGGGGCGCGATTTCCGACCCTCTGCGGATCTCCGATCTCGAGGGCCGCATCGCGGGCTGGCTGGCCGAGCCGCGCGCCGAAGCGACCCGGGCTCCGGGTGATCCCGAGGCGTCGCGCGCCGATCTGTCGGCGGTCGACCTCGACCGAAGCGCGATCAAGCGGCTGGTCGACGAGGACAAGACCGGAGCGTCGTCGACCCGCCCGACGCGGGGCCCCGCGAAATCGATCACCACCCCTCGCAGCACGGACGCCGGCGAGGCGTCGCGACCCGCATGACCGAACCTGCGTTCGCGCCGCTGCGTTTTCTCAACGACCTCGCGTTCCGCAATTGGGGCACGAAGCTGATCGCGTTCCTGCTCGCGGCGATCGTGTTCGTGATGACGCGCGACGAGGTCACGCGCGCGTTCGAGGTGCCGCTGCGGATCGAGGAGGACCCCGACCGCGTGCTGATGACGGACTTGCCCGACTCCATCCAGGTGCAGGTGCGCGGGCCGTGGACCCGCGTCAATCGGCTCCAGGACTACGATTTCGGCACCGCAACGCTGGATCTGCGTACCGCGAGCCCGGGGCCCCTGGAGATCGATCAAGCCAGCATCGTGATGCCCTCGGGGGTGATCCTGGCCGGGATCCAGTACGACCACGTCGATCTGCGGTTCGACAAGGTGGTCGAGCGCGACGTGGCGATCGCCGCCGAGACGGTCGGGACCGTGGCCGCCGACTACGAGCTGGTGCGCGTGGAGGCGCGACCGGCCAAGTGGGCGATCAAGGGCGGCGCATCGTTCGTCAAGCGGGTGCAGCGACTGCAGACCGAGCCGCTCGAGATCGCCGGGGCCACCGACGACGTCGAGGAAGAGCTGACGATCGTGTCGCCGCCTTCCGGCGTGCGCCTGATCGGCGAGGGGACGCGCGGGGCTCGGGTCTCGGTGCGCGCGGTCGTGCGGCCGCGACCGGAGGCGCGGACGTACCCCGTGCCGGTGGTCGTCCCGGAGCGGCTCGATCCGACCGGCGTGATCCCGCGGACCTACGACGTGGAGGTCGCCGGCCCGCTGCCGGCGTTCCGTACCCTCGAGGGATTGGGCATCTCGTTTCCGGTCGAGGCCGTCGCGGAGATGGTGGAGGGGACCCCGTCGACCGGCGGCGTCGCGGAGGTGCGCTTTTCCTGGGCCGAGTCCGTGCCCGGAGACGTGCGCGCGAAGCTGAAGATCGACCACGGGGTCGAGCGGGTGACCGTGCCGGCCCCGCCGCCGCCCACGCCCCCGCTCGACGCCGGCGAGCCCGCCGGGTAGGTTGCGCTCGACCATGGGCACACGCCGACTGTTCGGGACCGACGGGATCCGCGGGGAGGCGAACGCCGATCCGATGACGCCGGAGACGGCGCTGCGGGTCGGCATGGCGGTCGCGGCTCACTTCGGGCGCGGCGGCACGATCGTGGTCGGCAAGGACACGCGGCTGTCGGGGTACCTGCTCGAGAGCGCGCTGGCCTCGGGCATGTGCGCGCTGGGGACCGACGTGACGTTTCTGGGGCCGCTGCCCACCCCGGGCATCGCGTACATCGTGACGTCGCTGCGGGCCGAGGCCGGCGTGGTGATCTCGGCGAGCCACAACTCGTTCGAGGACAACGGGATCAAGCTGTTCGCGGCCGACGGCTACAAGCTGCCGGACGAGGTCGAAGCGCACCTCGAGGCGCTGATGGACGACGACGACCTCGCGTCGCGTCGGGCGACGGGGGCCGCGATCGGTCGGGCGCACCGCCTCGACGACGCGCCCGGGCGCTACATCACCCATCTCAAGCACGCGTTCTCGGCCCAGCACGACCTCGACGGGATCAAGATCGCCGTCGACTGTGCCCACGGGGCGGCCTACCGCGTGGCGCCGTCGGTGTTCGCCGAGCTCGGCGCGCAGGTCGTGCCGATCGGGGTCGAGCCCAACGGCACGAACATCAACGACGGCGTGGGCGCGATGCACCCGCAGGTCGTGTGCGAGCGCGTGCGGGCGTCGGGGGCCGACCTCGGTCTGGCGCTCGACGGTGACGCGGATCGGGCGGTGCTCGTCGACGAGGCGGGTAACGTGGTCGACGGTGACGCGATCCTGGCGATGTGCGCCCGGGAGATGCACGCGCGTGGGCAGCTGCGCAAAGGCGCCGTGGTGGCGACCGTGATGTCGAACTTGGGCCTGGAGCGTGCGCTCGAGGAGCTCGGGCTGTCGTTGGTGCGCACGCCCGTGGGCGATCGCTACGTCGTGGAGGCGATGCGCGCCGGCGGCTACAACCTGGGCGGCGAGCAGTCGGGACACCTGGTGTTTCTCGACCACGCCACGACCGGCGACGGGATCGTGGCCGCGCTGCAGGTGCTGTCGATCATGCGGCGAACCGGCAGCCCGCTGTCGAAGCTCGCGACCGTGATGACCCGCCTGCCGCAGCACCTGGTCTCGATGAAGGTGGGTCGCAAGGCGCCGATCGATCGGGTGCCGGCCCTCGCGAAGGTGATCCGGCAGGTCGAGGCCGAGCTCGACGGCACCGGGCGCGTGCTGGTGCGGTACTCGGGGACCGAGAACAAGATCCGCGTGATGGTCGAGGGCGACGACGACGCCAAGCTGCGCGAGCTCGCCGAGCGCATCCTCGAGGTTGCCGGCAAGGCGCTCGGAGCTGTGCCATGAGCGTGCTCGGGATCGGGTTGGACCTGTGCCCCGTCGAGCGCATGGAGAAGGCGGTCGGTCGGCACGGTGACCGGTTCGTGCGACGGATCTTCACCGATGCCGAGGTGGCGTACTGTCAGGGTCCGGGGCGTACCCGCTGGGAGTCGCTCGCGGCCCGATTCGCGGCCAAAGAGGCGACGAGCAAGGCCCTGGGCGCGCCGTCGGGGATCGGCTGGCACGACGTCGAGGTCACGCCGGCCCGTCGCGGCGAGCACGGCCCGAAGGTGATCCTGCGCGGACGAGCCCGCGAGGTCGCCGACGCGATGGGGGTGACGCAGATGCTGGTCTCGCTGACCCACGTCGACGGCATGGCCGCAGCGATGGCGGTGGCCGTGGGAGACCGCGGATGAACGCCGCCGCGCCCGCAGAGCTGTGGAGCGCCCAGGAGTCGGCCGACGCCGACCGACACACGATGGATCGACTCGGCGTGCCGTCGCCGCTGCTGATGGAGCGCGCGGCATTGTGCGTCAGCCACGAGGTCGTCGCGCGCCGACGCGAAGGGCAGGGGCCGGTCGTCGTCGCGGTGGGACCGGGCAACAATGGCGGCGACGGCGTCGCGGTCGCGCGACAGCTGCACGGCTGGGGCGTACCGGTGGTCGCGGTGCTGGCGACCGACACGCACAACGCGGCGCTCGGCGAGCAGATTCGGATCGCCCGCGACTACGGGGTGACGGTCGGGCGCGACTGGCCGGCGGTCGCCGACGCGGTCGTGGTGGACGCACTGCTGGGCACGGGCACGCGGGGGGCACCGCGCGGCGCCGTGGTGCAGGCGCTGACGCGGATCGCCGGGTACCGCGGGCCGAGGATCGCCGTCGACGTGCCGACGGGCGTGGATCCGGACTCCGGGGCGGCCGCCGACGCCGCGTTCGTCGCCGACGTGACGGTCACGTTCGCGCGCAGCAAGCCGGGACTGCACGTCACGCCGGGGCGTCGCCACGCCGGGCGGATCGTCGTCGCCGACATCGGGCTGCAGGGCGTGCCGGATCGGGCACGACCGGTCTCGCTCATCGATCCGCGCTGGGTCGCGCGTCGACTCGGCGCGCCGACGGCCGCGGCGCACAAGGGGCAACGAGGTCACGTCGCGGTCGTCGGCGGCGCCGGCGGTACGCCCGGCGCGGCGGTGCTCGCCGGTGCGGCCGCGATGCGGACGGGCGCGGGTCTATGCACGATCGCGACGCCCGACGACGGCGTCGCGTCGCAGCTGGCGAGCGCGCGGCCGGAGCTGATGGTGGTGTCGTGGCGCGGAGGCGAGGTGCTGGCCGCTGCGACGGCGCTGGTGGTCGGGCCGGGACTGACGAGCGGCGCGGTGACGGGGCCGCTGGAGGCGCTGTGGCGGCAGGACACTCGCCCGGCGGTGTGGGACGCGAGCGCGCTCGACCACGTGCCGCCGCGCGCGACGATGGCCGGGCCCCGCGTGGTCACGCCACATCCGGGCGAGGCGGCGCGGATGCTGACACGCCTGGCGGACCGGGCATGGTCGAACGCGCAGGTGCAGACCGATCGACGCGCGGCCGCGCAGGCACTCGCGGCGTGCACCGGTGCGATCGTCGTGCTCAAGGGGGAGGGCACGATCGTCGCCCACGACCCCGCGCTGCAGGCGATCAACGTCTCGGGCGCGGCGACGCTCGCGACCGCGGGCTCCGGGGACGTGCTCGCCGGGGCGATCGGGGCGTTGCTGGCCGTGGGCGTCGAGGCGGGCACGGCCGCGGAGGCGGGCGTGTACGCGCACGGCCTGGCGGGCGCGCTGGCGAGTGTGGGCGCGCTGGCCAGCGACATCGCCAACTTGCTCGGGCCGGCGATGGCCGAGCTACGGCAGGGCGTGGCGCCGCCGACCTGGCCGCGGCTGCGTCGCGGTTGAGCGGGGGAACCGTCGACGTCTCAACGCGAGCGCATGATCTTGCGCGACACCGTGGTCTCGCTGAGGTCCGTGCGGGCGGCTTTCGGCAGCAGCTGCTCCATCTGCCAGGCATGGATCGCCAGGTCGCGCTCGGCATCACGAAGGCCATCGCGCGTGCGCGCCAGCAGTAGCGGCGGCACCACGATCGCGGCGGTGGTGACCAGCAGCAGGAACGTCAGCGTGGCCATCTTGGGGATGTGGGTGAGGTTCGGGGCGATGATGATCCGATCGCCGGCGAACACGTACGAAGGCTGCAGCACGCCCGCCCACTCCAGGCACAGCGGCACGACGACCACCGCGGCGGCCACGGCCAAGTAGGCGAGACGCCGGCGGCCCTGCGCGTGCATGCAAAACGAGGCCGCGGTCGTGGCGGCCAGGCCCGGCACGATGAGCAGGGGTCCGAACAGCCGGCCGACCAGGGCGAGCCCGGCCATGCCGAACGCGAACGCCACCGGACGGTGCCAGCGGCTGGTTCGATGCGCGCGGCCCCCGAGCCAGCTGACGAACAGGGCGCCCGCGGTGACGACGAGCAGCAGGGCCATCATCGTCCAGTCGCGCACGCCGAGCAGCATCACGGCCGGGGCGAAGAGCAGCCACGCCGAAAATCCGATCACGCCGCCGCGCGCCGCCGTGCGCTCGGCCTCGAGCTCGGCCTGCTCCAGATGCGCCCGCGCCTGCGGCGGGGGCGAGCGCGGCGGCTCGAGCAGCAGGCGCAGGATCGTGTCGCGCGCCCCCGCGTGGTCGGGATCGAGGGCGAGGGCGCGACTGGCTTGCTCGAGCGCCTCGGAGCGACGGGCGGGATCGTGGTCGCCGTCGAGCACCTCGGCCGCGGTCGCGGCGGCGCGCTCGGCCCACGTCTGGGCGATCTGCGATCGCAGCTCGAGGTCCCGTTCGCCCCGCACGTACGCGACGACGGCATCGTGCAGCTCGCGGGCGGTGCAGTAGCGATCGTCGGGGTCGTCGGCCGTGGCCTTGATGCAGATCGCCTCGAGCTCGGGCGCGACGGCGGCATCGGGGGCGCGCTCGTTGCATCGAGCATCGGCACCGCGAATGGTCGAGCCGATCAAGCGCTGCACGTTGCCGCGAGGATGCAGTGGCTGAAACGTCAGCAGCTCGAACAGCACCGCGCCCAGGCCGTAGATGTCGGCGCGGATGTCGACGGGGCGCACGCCGCCGTCGAGCTGCTCGGGCGCCATGTAGCCCGGCGTGCCCATCAGCTCGCCCGCGGCGGTCTGTCCTTCCTCGCTGGCGATCGTAGGCGCGGAGCTGTCGGCGCCGCTGCTCCCGTCGAAGGGCTCGTCCTCGGCGGGGTCGGCGGTCAGCAGCTTCGCCAGGCCCCAGTCGAGCAGATACACCTCGCCGAACTTGCCGAGCATCACGTTGCTGGGCTTCAGATCGCGGTGCAGGACGCCGCGCTCGTGGATGTACTCGACCGCCAGGCACACGCGCACGAATGCCTCGAGCAATCGCTGGCGTGGATACTCGGTGAGGATCTCGGTGTCGCCGTCACGGCTGGCCTTGATCACCTCGTCGAGCGAGCGACCGTCGACCTGCTTCATCGTGAAGTAGGTCCGGCCGTCGGCACCCTCGCCCATGTCGTAGACGGGGACGACGGCGGGGTGCTCGAGCTGGCCTTGGATCTTGGCTTCGCGTTCGAAGCGAGCGCGGGGTCGGGCTCGGCTGGCGCGGGCCTTGCGGATGACCTTCAGCGCGATGTTGCGGCCGATCCGATCGTCGTGGCACAGCCGGACCTCCCCCATGCCGCCGCGCCCGAGTAGGCCCAGGTCGCGGTAGCGCGCGTGGGCCTCGAAGGGGCCGTCCTCGGTCGGGTCGGCGGCGGGCACCTCGACCCCGTCGGTGGAGACGAGGGTGGACGCGTCCGACAGCGAGCGTTCGGCCCCCGAGAACAGCCCGGGGCTCGACACGGACACGGAGCCCGGGCGCGCCGACGCGCCGGAGACCGGCGGCGGCGCACTGTCGGAGGCCATGGGCCTACGATAACAGGCCGGCCGACGGTGCGGCGATCAGGGCGCGTCGTCGTCGTCGTCGGACGGCGGTGGGTCCGGCGCGACCTGGTCCTCGAGCGGCGGCTTGTCCGGGTCGGCGGTCTGCTCGCGGTCGCCCGGCGACATCTCGAACAGCAACGACGAGCTCGCGGCGCCGCAGCCCCAGCCCCAGCCGCCCGGCGTGCCGGTGGCCACACAGGCCCGGCTGGAGCGCTTGGAGATCTCGAACTCGAAGCGGCCGACGCTCTCGCCATCGACCAGGTCGGGGATCGAGGGGCGGTCGGGGTCGTAGCGCAGCGCCCGGTCGGTGAGGCCGAGCTGGGGCGCGAGTCGGCGGACCCGAAGGACGCGCTTGCTGGCACCGATCGTGTCCGCGGCGTCGCTGGTGTCGAGCAGCCACACCGCCGCGTCGTCGCGGGGCAGGATCGTGACCTCGTCGTCGAGCGGCAGCGCCTCGGCCTGGCCGTGCTCGAGCACGGCCTCGTACCGGCCGTTGTGGACGGCGAGCGCCCAGTGGGCGACCACCCCGCCCTCGAGGTCGTTGTCGTCGCGGACCTCGCGACCGGGCACGGCGACCAGCTTCATGCCGCGTGCGGCGTCACCGAGGGTGCTCAGGCGGCGCGTCGGCGGGTCGAAGGCGTAGATCTGGCTCTTGCCGGCGCCGCCGTTGGACTCCATGTACAGCACGCCATCGGCCGAGAAGCCCGCGAGCGAGTGGCTCGTGCCGGTGGCGCTGCGGACCAGGCACGATGCCTGGGTGTCCAGACCGCGCATCGCGATCGCGCCGCCGGGCGTGCGGTAGGCGAGGGCCGAGCCGTCCGGCGACACCGCGCGCAAACCGGGCAGGTCATCGCCCGGCGTGCGGCCGCTGATCGCCGCCCCGGCGAAGCGGTCGAGCAGCTGGCCCGACGCCACGTCGAAGACGAAGGTCTCCGCGTCGTCGTCTTCGCCGGAGGTCGCGATCACCATGTCGTCGCGCGGCGTGACGACGATGCGGGAGAAGGTGGCGCCGCGCAGGAGCGGCTTCGCCTCTTCGTGCTCGCGGCCTTCCCCGTCGACGTGCACGAGGTAGAGGGTCTCTTCGCCGGCGTTGTGGACCTTCCGACCGACCAAGTAGCTCTCGCCGACGGCCGCGACGCCGAGGTTGCTCACCCCGACCGCCAAATGCTCGCCGGTCGCCGCGCCGGGGGCGTAGCGCAACAGACGGCCGGCGCTGTCGCGCGCGATCACCCACTCCCGGTCACTGTCGGGGACATCTCGATCGGGCGCCGAGAACGGCTTCATGCCCCGCATCGTGGCCACCAGATGCCGTGGCGAGCTCGCGTTGACGGGCGGCGATGCGATCCACTCGACGGGCTCGGACGCGTTCGCGTCGCTGTGGATCCGGAAGGTCACGACGCCGTTGAGGTCGGTGATCCCAACGAGGTAGCGACCCGATGGCGTCAACATCAGCTCGTTGCCGGCCGTCAGGTAGTTGCCCGGCAGCGGCGATTTCTGCAGCCAGCAATCGTTGCCGTCGCAGACTTGATGCGTCACGAACGGGGTGGGCTCGTCGGCCGTGGGCTCGTCGGCCGCGACGGCGAGCACCGGCGCGTGCTCCGGCGAGACCACCGTGGCCAACTCCGCGCGTCCGAGATCCATGGCTGGGCATGGACTGGTTGGCTCACTTGTTGTGAGGCAACCGGTCGTGACAGCGAGGGCAAGCCACGCGGGTATGCAGCGAATCATCCGCACAAAACCCACATTGCGAGCGTATCACGAGGTTCCGGTTTTGTGGCAAGCTCCACGATCGTGAAACCATCCCTGCGGGATTGGCGCAGCCGGTGGCTCACCGCGTGGGCGCTCGCGATTTGCCCCATCGCCCTCGGCTGCCCGGGGGCGGAGCAGCCGGCGCCGGCCAAGACCGGTAACACCGCACCAGAAGCCAAACCGGTGCCGAAAATGGGCGATGACGCCCTCGCCGAGCGCTACGTTCGGCTGCGCGCACGCATCGACGCCGAGCCCGACCTCGTGACCGGGTCCGGCTTCGCCGAGCTGTCGGCGGCGCTGCTGGAGATCGCCAACGGGGCCGAAGATCCCCACCTGCGCGCCAACGCGGCCCTGCTGCTCGGGTCCACCTTCGAGACGCGCAAGGACCCCAAGACCGCCGCGGCGCACTACCGCATGGCGGCCAAGCTCGTGCCCGACGACGCCGGACCATGGATGGCGCTCGCCGTCGCCTCGGCCGCGGCCGGTGACGTCGAAGCCGCCGCGACGGCGCAGGCCCGCGCGACCGAGCTCGACCCCGACAACCTCGAAAACTGGTTGGCGCTCGGCGAGCTTCGCTATCGCGCCGGCAAGCAGGACGAAGCGGCGAAGGCCTACGCGGCCTACGAGCAGCGTCGCAAGGGGATCATCGACGGCCTGACGCTGCGCGACAAGTCCGGCAACTACCTCATCGGCGACGACGAGCGCGTCGGTTGTGCCGAGGCGCTCGCCGGAGCCGCCGACGCGGGGACCGGGGTCGCCCTCTCGTACGCGCTCGCCTACGACACGTCGCCCAAGGTTCGCGCCGCCGTGGCGACGGCGATGGGCGTGCACCGCATCGAGGGCTACAAGCCGCAGCTGGAAAAGACGCTCGCCACCGAGACCGATCCGGAGGCCAAGGAAGCGATCGAATGGGCCATCGCCGAGATCACGCGCGACCCGGTCAAGGCCGAGCTCGGCGCGCGCTCGGAGCTGCCCGCCGACGACCCGCGTCGACGCACCGACGGTGAGGGCGGTGTGGCCGTCGAGCCCATCGAAGCGCCAGCGCCCCCGACCGACGCGCCACCCTCGGACCCGACGCCGACCGAAGGCACGGACACCAAGGCCGACGGTGATGCGAAGGCGGACACGAACGTCGACACGAAGGCCGACGCCGACGCCAAGGCCGACGACGACGCCGACGCGAAGGCCGACGCCCCGGGACCCTGACGGCGAGATGACCGGCGCCTCGGTGCACATCACGAACGTCTCGCACCGCTACCCCGGCGCGCGACGGCTGGCCCTGCAGGACGTCGGTCTGACCGTCGAGCCCGGACAGCGCGTGGGCCTGCTGGGCCCCAACGGCGCGGGCAAGTCGACGCTGATGCGCCTTCTGTGCGGGTTTCTGCCGCTGGGACCCGACGGCAGCCTCAAGGTCGGCGAGCTCGACGTGCGCACCCAGTCGCGCCAGGTGCGAGCGCGGGTGGGCTACATGCCCGAGCACGTGCCGCTGTACCACGAGCTGCGCGCGGTCGAGCACCTGCAGTTTCGGGCGCGCATCAAGGGGGTGCGTGGGCGCGACCGCAAGGCCGAGATCGAGCGGGTCGCGGCGCTGACGGGCTTGTCGGACGTGCTGCACACGCCGGTGGGACAGCTGTCGCGCGGCTACCGGCAGCGCGTCGGGCTCGCCGACGCGTTGTTGGGCCGACCGCCGCTGGTGATCCTCGACGAGCCGACGGTCGGCCTCGATCCCAACCAAGTTCGCGACGTGCGGGCGATGCTGCGCGACTTGGGCGGCGGACAGACACTGCTGTTTTCCAGCCACATCCTCGCCGAGGTCGAGATGCTGTGCGACCACGTGGTGATCCTGTCGCAGGGACGTGTGGTGGCCGACGAGAGTCTCGCCGAGGCGACGCGGGCGACCCACGTCGAGGTCGCGTTCGCGGCCACGCGCGCGCGCGTGGACGAGGTGCTCGGCGTGCTGTCGTTGGGCGAGCCGCCGCGCTGGTCGGGCGAGGACGGGGCGTGGTCGCTGCGGCTGGCCGTGGCGCCGGACGACGACGCCGATCGCCTGCTGGCCGCGGTCGGACGCGCCTGCGCCGAACAGGGCGTCGCGCCCACGAAGCTGTCGCGGGGCACGACGCGGCTCGAAGAGCGCTTTGCCGAGGTCACCGGCGCGCGCATGGGCGCCGCCGAGGCCGACGACGAGGCGCGCGCGGAGGACGACGATGCCGCGTGAGGGCATCGCGGCCGAGGTCGGCGACTACGTGCGCGGCGCGGTCGCGATCGCGTACCGGGAGCTGCTGTCGCTGTTCGTGACGCCATTGGCCTACGTGGTCGGCACGCTCTTTCTGCTGCTGCAGGGCTACAACTTCTCGCTGCTGCTGCGCGTGCTCAACGACCCGCTCGCCGCCCCCGGCCCGGTGATGCAGTACTTCTTCGGCGGCAGCTTCTTCATCTTCTGGCTGCCCGTCGTGTTCCTGTGTGCCGCGATCTCGATGCGGCTGGTCGCGGAGGAACGCAAGCAGGGCACGCTCGAGGCCCTGATGACCGCGCCCTTGTGGCCGTCGCAGGTCGCGATCGGCAAGTTCGCGGGGGCCGTGGCGTTCTACGTCGCGCTGTGGCTGCCCACCGCCACGTTCTACGTGCTGCTGCGCGGGGCGGGGGTCGAGCCCGACCCCGGCCCGATCGTTGCGGGTTACCTCGGCACGCTGATGGTCGGCGCGAGCTTTCTCGGCGTGGGGCTGGTGACCTCGGCGCTGACCCGCTCGCAGCTCGGCGCGGCGATCGGCACGTTCGTCTCGTGCACGATCGTGCTGCTGGCCGGCCTGCTCGTCGACCAGGTCGAGCACGAGACGCTCGCCGCGTTCCTGTCGCGGACGAGCCTGCTGTCGATGATGCAGGAGATGTCGCAGGGCATCGTGGACGGACGCTGGGTCTGGCTGCACGGCTCGATCGTCGTGGTCTCGGTCGCGCTCGCCTCGGTGCTGCTCGATCCGCGGCGGGACGCGGAGCGCTTCGTTCGCGTGGGGCTGCTGGCGATCGCATGCGGGCATCTGGCGTGGCTGGGCATGCGGCACGCCGAGCGCGGCGACTGGACGGGCGGCCGGGTCTACAGCCTCTCGGAGCGGGCGCAGAGCCTGCTGTCGGAGCTCGATCGCCCGGTCGACGTCACCGTGGTGGTGCCGCAGACGATCGGCGGCGGGCGACCCAATCCGCTCGCGGGCGAGCTGCGCGAGGTGCTGACCCGCATGCGGTCGGCCGCGCCGATGCTGCGGGTCAAGATGCTCGACCCCGATCGCGATCGGCAGGAAGCGGAGGCGCTCGTGGCCGAGTTCGGGCTCGGTGGTCGCGATCTGGCCGACGGGGTGGTGCTCGTGCGGGCCGGACAGGGGGCCGATCTGCGCAAGACGCATCTGCTGCCGGCCGATCTGGTCACGTACGCGACGGGGGCCGACGTGCAGGATACGGGTCCGCGGGTCAAGGAGTTCCGCGGCGAGGAGGCACTGATCTCGGCGTTCATCGCGGTCACCAATCCCGTCGACACGACCGTGTGCGTGACCGAAGGGCACGGCGAGGCGGCGCTGGACAACCTCGAGCCGTTCGCCGGCTACGCCCACCTCGGCGACCTGCTGCGACGGGCGAGCCTGACGGTGCAGGCCGCGGATCTGACCAACGCCGGTGGTCTCGATGGCTGCGACGTGGTGCTGGTCGCCGGTCCGCGCGGGGCGTGGCCCAAGGCCCACGTCGACCGACTGACCGCGTTCGCGGAGGCGGGCGGCGACCTGCTCGTGCTGTCGGGCGCCGTGATCCTGCCGGGCTCGGACCGCCTCGTCAGCCACGGCTACGAGCCGCTGTTGGCCAGCTACGGCATCGCGCTGCGCGAGCGTGTGGTCCTCGACCCGCACCCGATGGCCAGCGGGGCACCGCTGCTGGCGTTCACGCTGGTGGAAGGCTGGGGCGATCACCCGGCCGTGCGCGCGCTCGTGGGCCGGCCGATCAGCTTCGTGGTCGCGCAGCAGCTCGAGCTCGTGTCCGTGCCGGACGCGGCGACCCCCGAAGTGCTGTTCGCCGCCGGCGAGGCGGCGTGGGCCGAGTCCGACATCGCCGCGATTCGGGGCGGCGGCGAGGTCGAGTACGACGAAGGCGTCGACGACCTCGGGCCGATCGTGCTCGCCGCGGCCGGCCAGCGCGGCGGCTCGCGGGTGGTCGTGATCGGCTCGGACCAGTTCGCCTTCAACGCCTACTTCCGCGAGGACGTCGGCTACGACCACGGGCGCGATCTGGTGCTCAACGCGATCGGCTGGCTGACCGAGCGCAACAGCCTGCTGGGAATCCGCGCGCGCAGTCGCGAGCACGTCAAGCTCGTGCTCCTCGACCAGCAGCTCGACCGCATGGTGTGGATGTGCCTGGCCGGGCTGCCCGGCTTCGCGATCCTGCTCGGGGTGTGGGTGCTGTGGAGGCGGCGACATTGAGACGTCCGTCGGCCACCACGTGGGTGCTCGCCGCGGTCGCCGTCGGATCGGTCGCGCTCGCGCACGCCGATCCGTGGGCGGAGCAGGGTCCCGAGGCCGAGCTCGTCTCCACCAAGTCCAACGCGCGACGGCTCATGCCCGAGCTCGCCGACCGCGACGAGATCGGCGCGACGATCGAGCTGCGGCCGGTCTCCGGCGACGTCGTGCGCGTCGTCGCCGACGGGCAGGGGCATTGGGTCGAGCAGGCCGGCCGTCGACTCGGCCCGGCCGATCCCGAAGCGGTGGGAGGACTGTGGGCGTCGCTGCGCATGGCGACGACGCTGCGGGCCGTCGACGATCCGGACGGCGAGCTCTCGGCCGCGCCCCAGGGCACGATCACGGTGACGCTGCCGGACGGGCAGGTGCAGCTGTGGATCGGCGCCACGGCGCCCGACGGCGCGGGCCGGTACGGCGGACGCCGCAACGCCCCTCGCGGCGCGGCCGGTACCTGGGTGGTCGAGGAGGAGATCGGGACGCTGCTGGAGCAGTCCGCGCTCGCGTGGGTGGCCCACCGCGCCGTCGTGCTCGAGCCGGCCCAGACCGAAGCGATCGAGTTCGACGACGGGCTGTCGCTGCGCCGCGGCGCGGACGGACTGTGGCGCAGCGCCCTGGGCACGACGAGCGCGCTGCTGGAGCGCACGGCGGTCGAGCACCGTCTGCAGCGACTGGTGTCGGCCCGCCTCGATCCGTGGGTCGACGCGCCCGTGGACACCGATGCGCCGCCGTGGGTCGTGCTGACGCGCGAAGATGGTCACGAGCTCGCCCTGTGGCGTGGCGGTGCGTGCCCGGGCCGCCCGGGGCGGATCGTCGTGGCGCGCGGGCCCGGGCTGCGCGGCTGTCTGGACGAAGCGCTCGCGCTGCCGTGGCCGGTACCCGGGCGTGGCACCGACGACGACGGCGAGATGCTCGATCGCGATCTCGTGGTCGCCGACTACGGCCGGGTCCTGCGCATCGAGCTGCAGATCCTGGGCGAGCCGCCGCGCACGCTCGCACGTCACGGCGGTGGCTTTCGCATCGAGCACGAGCTCGCCGGCCAGACCGTCGCGACCGAGGTCGACGAGTCGGAGGTCTACCGTTGGTTTCAAGCCGCCGCGCAGACCCAGGTGCGGCTGGCCGATCCGCCGGCCTCCGACGAGGACGCGGATGCGGTGCGCTGGACGTTGACGCTGGACTCGGCGACGTCGCTGCGTCTGCGATGCGTGGGCGAGGGGCCCGCGCAACGGTGCCGACGTGACGACGGACCTTGGCTGGCGATCGACGGTCGCGCGCCCGTGCTCGCGTTCGATCCCGAGACGTTCACCGACCGCGGCCTGGTGACCGCGTCCGTCGACGACGTGCGCGCGGTCGAGGTGCTCGCGGGACCCGGCCGCGACGCGCTGCGTCAGAGCGCACACTTCGATCTGGGGGTCTGGCGCCTCGATGCACCGCTGCATCCGGCCACCGATGCGGCGCTCGACGAGGACGGGCTGCAGGCGCTGATGGCCGCGGCCCTCGGCGCGCGGGCGGTACAGTGGCTCGACGACGCGGACACGCCTGCCGAGCGCATCGTGCGACTGGAGCTGACGCCGACGCGCGACCGACCCTCGACGGTCGACCTCGCCGTGGGTCCCGATTGCCGCGTCGTGGCCCCGGGTCGTCGTCCCGCGCGCGTGTCGGAGGGGACGTGCGAGAGCCTGTCGGCCAACCTGCTGCGCGCCGACGTGGGGGAGTTCTCGCTGCTCGGGGCGCGGCGGGTGACGCTGACGTTCGAGGGGCAGACGGTGCGGCTCGTCGACGACGAAGGGACGCTCGTGCGCGAGGACGGTGCGCCGCTGGGCGAGGCGGCGCAGGTGCTCGAGACGCTGCGGGCATTTTCGGGAACCGACGTGCGCGACGGGGCGCCGCCTACCGCGGCGACGATCACCGCCGAGATTCAGCCGCTGCGCGGGAGCGCGTACACGCTGACGGCGGGGGACGGCTGGGTGTCGGTCGCGGGGGATGCGTGGCACTACCGCGCCGGGGCGGGGGACCGAGGGCCGTAAATTGCCGAGCGCGCCGCGGAGGTCTTCCGGGCGCGCTCGTTGTCGGGAACGGGAACGGGCACGGAGCCGCGAATGCCCCGCGGGCGTTCGCGTCTACCCCTCCGGCTGCGGCACCGCGCTCTTGGCGGCCTTCTCGGCGAGGGCGGCGTTCTCCTCTTCCTGGCGCTGGATTTCCAGCGGGTGCCAGGGGGCCCCGGGCGGGTAGACCCAGGTGTCCATCTCGGCGCCGGTCTCCGGATCGTGGGGCTTGTAGGCGATGAACTCGAGCAGGCCGCGGTCGTACGCGAAGCCCGTGTCGGAGAACTGCTTGAACTTGCCCTTGAACGTGTAGCGCTTGTCCTTGTCGAACACGACGTCGGGCACGTCCTTCCAGCGCTTGGCGTCCCACTCGGGGATCGAGAAGCGATAGTTGACGACCATCATCGCGCGCTTTTTGCCCTTGGACGCCTCGTGGTCGGTGATCCACAGGTGCGCTTGCTTCGGCGGCGGGCAGGACTCACCCTCGGGGCACTCCGGCGGGATGTAGATGTCCTGCACCCAGCCCATGACCTCGATCTCCTTGCCGGCCTCGCCGTCCTTGACGGCGGTGTCGATGTCGCGGCGAAGGCCCCAGATCGACCACGCGCCGTTTTCCCACTGCTCGGGGGCTTTGCCCTCTTCGAAGTCGGGAGACGGCGGCAGCGTGACGGCCTGGATGTTGGCGTCGTCCTCTTCTTCGGCCGGCAGGTCGGCGGGCTCTTCCGCCTTGTCGCAAGCTGGCGCAGCGAGCGCGAGCGCGAGGATGGCGAGCGTGAGATTGCGGGAGTGGGTCGGGGTCTGGGACATGCCGGTCCTTCGTCGATCACGACCCCCGCGGGCGCACGCGGACGTGGTCGTTGTCACGTTGTCGTACCATGTCGCGCCGAGCATGTTCAACCCGCTCCTGGCGCCGTAGAACCCCGCCATGACCCGGCCGCAGACCTTCGAGAACGCCGGTGCGCGGCGCGCAGTCGCGTGGCTGTGGGCGGCGGTCGTGGCGTGCGCGGCCGCGTGCGGGGGCGGAGCGTCCGAGGGCGCCGAAGCAGACCCGGCCTCGGAGGTCGAGCTCGGCCCGGAGGTGGCCGACGACGGGCTCGACGCGGCGCCCAGCCCCGACGAGGCGCCGATCGTCTTCGCGGTCCGGCGGGTCCCAACCTCGCTCGATCCCCTCGACGATCTCGACCCCTGGGCCACCCGGATCGCCCACGACGCGGTCTTCGAGGGCCTGACCCGACGCTCGAACGAGGGCGCCCCCTGGGCCACGCTCGGGCTGGCCGACAGCTGCGTGCTGACCCCGGCCGACGCCCCCCGCGAGGCCTACTGCCACATCGCGGTCGGGCGCACGTTCCACGACGGCAGCAAGGTCACGGTCGAAGACGTCGAGTACAGCCTGCGCTACTGGCTCGATCCCCGCCGGGGCCTGCTGCGACTGCGCCACGGCCTCGAAGAGCTGTCGCGCATCGAGCTCGTCGACGGTCCGCCGTCCGATGCGACCCCGACGTTGGGCACGTTCGTCGATCGCGACCCGGGTCGTTGGGTCCGGGTCGCCGTCGAGCGGGCCGACCCGCTGCTGCTCGAGCGGCTCGCGAGCATGTTCGTGGTGCCGCGCAAGGCCCACCGCGGCTCGACCAAGGAGTTTTCCACGGCGCCGATCGGCACGGGCCCGCGCAAAGTCGTCGCGATGGAGGCCGACCGGGTCGTGCTCGCGCCGGTCGACGGGCGCGGGCCGTCGCTGGTCCTGCGCGAGATCACCGACGGAGCCGAAGCGGTCTCCGAGCTGCGGCGGGGCAACGTGCACCTGGTCGCCGAGATGGCCGCCGGGCACGTGCCCGACGAGCTGGCCAAGCCCGCGATGGCCCCCCGCTTCGAGGCGTGGCTGCTGACGCCGCCGCGCTACGACGTGATCGTCTACAACGTGCGGACGGGTCCGCCGTCGGGACCGGTGGTCCGCGGTGCTCTGGACGTGTCGCTGCCGCGCGCCGAGATCGCCGAGCTCGCCGGCGGCACGCCGCCGCTGCCACTGGCCGCCCCGGTGGACCTGACGCCGCCCACGCCGATCGACATGGCGATGTTGGTGCGGGCGGCCTCGGGCCCGGCACTCGGCATGGCGGGGTTGCCCGAAGCGCTCGACCCGGCCGAGGACGCGCGCGGTCGCGAGGCCGCGGCCGGCGTGCTCGATCAGGTCGGGTGGACGCTCGACCGCGGCTGGCGACGACGGGGCACGACCGGCCTGCGCCTGGCGCTGATGTTCAACGACGAGGGCGGGCTCGGCAAACAGCTGGCGGTCGCGGTGCGCTCGGCGTGGCAGGAGATCGGGATTCGGGTGCCGTTCGCGACGGCGAGCTGGGCGTACCTGATGGGACCGTTGCGCCGCGGCGACTTCGAGGTCGCGCTGGGGCGGCTCGCCGAGCGCTCCGACGCCGACCTGCTGCCGTACTTCCATCGCGACGGCGCGCTCAACGTCTCGGGCGTCGCCGACGAAGAGCTCGACGCGGCGCTGCTGGCCTTCCGCGAAGCCACGACCCCGCAGGCCCGGGCCGAGGCCAAGACCCGCGTCGCGACGCGGCTGTCGGAGCTGCGTCCGGTCAGCGTGCTGCGGGCCCCCACCGAGGTGCTCGTCGTGTCCCGTCGTCTGGAGGGGCTGCGCTTCGAGGACGACCTGCCGGTCCTGTCGGGCCTTTCGCTCGCACCCCCGCGCGACTGGGAGCTCGTGCGCTGAGCGAGCCTCGCGGGACCCCCCCGCACAGCTTCGCCGCGTGCGTCACTTTTTTGGCTGGTAGGGACGGGTGGGACAGATTGGGGGCCGACGAGGAGCAACCCCGATGACGCTTTGGATCGCCCTGTTTTCCTTCCTGATGCCCCAGCAGTACAGCCCCGTTCTCGACGGCGGTGCGCTGAGCGAGGACAGCCCGATGCGCTACCGTGGCATCGAGCAACTTCTGGCCAAGTTCGAGGCCGAGGCCGACGAGCCCTGAGTCGACGAACGGTTCAGAACCGATAGGCGATGCCGGCCGAGCCCACCAGCCAGGTCGACATCGTCGGCAGTGGACCGCGTGCGTTCGTGCCCTCGAGCAGTTCGCCGCGGTTGCGCACCCGGTCGCGGTCGGTGAATACGCCGTAGCTGCGCAGCGACAGCAGCACCGCGATGCGCTTGAACGAAAACTCGACGTCCGCGCCCGCGCGGACCAGGCCCGAGCCGAACGTCTGCACGCCCTTGGGGCGGTCGACGAGCTCGTACTCGACGCGGTTGAACGCCCCGCCGAGGCCGCCGTCGATCGCCAGCTGCGTCGACTCGGCGCGGATCAGATAGACCAGCACGCCGGCCTCGGCCATCACGTGGTCGGTCGCGATCAGGCTTTCGTCGTCGCGGTCGGTGTAGCGCAGCGAGCCCGAGCGCACGGACAAGTCCAAGCCGATGACGGGCACCGGGCGGTAGCGGCCCAAGATGCCCAACCCGCCCATCACGACCGAGCGGCCGATGAAGCGAGGGTCCAGCTGCGCTGCGGTCGTGCGCAGCACCGGGGCCTGCATCACGACCCCCTCGATGCCCACGAGGAACTTGCGGCCGTCGCCCGGCGTCGCGATCGCCTGCAGCCCGCGTCGCTTCTTGCGGGGCCGGGCTTCGGTCGCGTCGTCGGCCGGGGCCGCGGGCCCGCCCTCGTCGCCCTCGTCGCCCTCGGCGGTCGGTGGCGTGGCCGAGGTCTCCTTCTTCGCCGAGGCCGGCGCGGAGGGGGGCGGCGCGTCGTCGGCTGCCGCGGGGGCCGCGATCGCGACGACCCCGGCGAGTGCGAGCGCGGCCAGCATGCGGGCGCAGCATAGGCCGGGCCGCCGCCCTTGCGACAGCCCCGCCGCAAACGGTATTTCCGTGGGGTGGGACTGCGCTCGATGACGGGCTTCGGCTCGGCGCGCCGCCGCTGGGAGTCCCCCGACGGACCCGTGTCGATCCACGTCGAGCTGCGCTCGGTCAACGGTCGCTACCTCGAGATCAAGCTGCGCCAGCCGTTCGGCGGTCAGCTCGATCAGAAGCTGCGCCAGCGGCTCGGACAACGTCTCGGACGCGGCCGCGTGGAGCTGTCGATCGCGCTGCGTCGGGTGTCCTCGGACGAGTCCAGCGACGCGCTCGCGGGGCTCGGCGTGGACGCGAGCACGCTGGCGCAGGTCGTCACGGCGGCGATCGACGTGGTCGCGCAGGCCAAGGGAAAGCTTGAACTTTCGCCGCCTACGCCCGTGGAAATCCTCCGTTTTTTACAGTCGGTGCATCGCTCGTCGTCGCACGCCGATGCGCCGACGGATCCGCCCGAGTTCCTCGAAGCGCTCGTCGACGAAGCGCTCGCCCAAATGTGTGCGTTCCGCGACAAGGAGGGGGCCGCGCTCGCGGTCGTCGTCGGCGAGCAGCTCGACGAGGTCGGGGCCCACGCCGCCGCGCTGCGCGAACACTTGCCCTCGCACGACGCGGCGATCACCGCGCGCGTCGGGGCTCGCATCGAGGCGGTCGCCCAGCGACTGGAGTCGACCAGCGTCGACGCCGACCGCGTCGCCCAGGAAGTGGCGATGGTGCTGGCCCGGGCCGACGTGACCGAAGAGCTCGACCGCATCGACAGTCACCTGGCGCAGGCCCGGGAGGTGCTGGCCGCGCCGCCGGCGGCGGGGCAGGGCAAGACCCTGGAGTTCGTCGCGCAGGAGCTTTTCCGAGAGATCACCACGATCGGCAGTAAGATCAGCAGCCACCAGGGAAGCCGAATCGTGATCGAGGCCAAGGGGACGATCGAGCGCATCCGGGAGCAGGTCTCCAATGTCGAGTAGCCGTGGCGTGCTGCTGGTCGTGTCCTCGCCCTCGGGCGCGGGCAAGACCACCCTGTGCAACCGGCTGCGGGCCGAGTTCCCCAAGCTGGGCTTTTCCGTCTCGTACACGACCCGGCCCCCGCGACCGGGCGAGACCAACGGGGTCGAGTACCACTTCACCGATCAGTCGAACTTCCAGGAGATGATCGC
>CALBMM010000266.1 GCA_937896535.1 uncultured Pseudomonadota bacterium | reverse complement strand
TGCAGCGTCGCGTAGGCGGCCTCGCGCGTCCGGTGCGGCAGCACGGTGATCGACTCCCGCAGCGCGAGGGCCCCCGCGACCTGGTTGAACGTGTGACCGTGGTGCCAACCCTCACCGCCGGCGACGACGATCGCCCCCGGTGGCAAGCGCGACTGCAGGTGCGCCAGCATGCGGTCGGCCCCGGCGAACTCGGCGATGCGCGTGACCGGGGCCGTCACCAGCACGCCGGCGACGCGGATCACCACGACCGCGGCCACCACGAACGCGAGCGCGGGGGCGATCCAGCGTCGTGGGCCCGGGCCGAGCACGCGCCGGTACAGTCGCTCGATGCCGTAGGTCGCCAGCAGTGCTGCCGCGACCAGCACCTCTGGCGCGAGGTACCGCGCGTAGTAATAAAGGTGCAGCTGCGGAAGGTTGCGCTGGGCGTACAGTCCCATCGTCGCCACGATCGACGCCGCGATCGCGACGAGCCACGCGTGGTCGGCCGTCGCGGCCACACGATGTCGCCACAGCGCCGCAGCGCCCGCGGCCGCGGCGAGCAGCCACACGGGACCGAGGACCACCACGAGCGGATCGAGCCGGGCGAAGGGCTCCGTGGCAGCAGTGCCGCGCGCGAGCCACCACGCCACGACCACCGTCGCGGACGCGCCGACCAACCACGCGGCCGCACGCGAGGAACCGCCGCGGTCGCTGCGACGCGCGCCCCACAGCTCGTCGACGGCCCACCAGCCCAGTGCGCCCGCGATCGCCGCTGCGATCATCAGCCCCGGTCCCGGGTGGACGTCGCCGGGCAGCTGTCGGGACAGCTCGTCGTGCAGGTACGGCCAGATCGACCCGGCGTGCGCGAAGACGGCGGCGACCACGAGCACCACGTAGATCGTGCTCGCGCGCCGCTGCCGTCGATCGCCTGGGGGGACGCGCCACAGCAGGGCGGCGACCACGGGCGCGACGATCCAACCGTGGCCGCGCAGCCAGGCGGTCGCGCCGAACAGCAACGCGGCCGCTTCGCGATCGCCGGGTCGGCCGCGCACGAAGCCGAGCACGGCGGTCCACAGCAGCATCGTGGCCGGTACCTCGGTCAGCGCGGTGCGGTGCACCCAGATCGCGAGCGGGGCGACGGCGACCAGGCCCGTCGCCAGCCACGGCCACGGACCGCGTGGCCACAGCCGTCGCGCGAGCGCCCAGATCGCCAGCAACGCCAGCGCCGCCTCCACGAGCACGATCGAGGCCACTTGCGCCGGCCCGGCGACGAGACCCGCGCACGCCATGAGCATCGGGTGCAAGTGGAAGAACTGCGGGACGATGTGCCCGCGGTCGCGATCGGCCAGATACAGGCCGGGCCGGTACGAGCCTTCGTACAGGCCGCGCGCCCATCGCTCGCCGCGTCGCGGATACAGTCCGAGCAGATCCGCGGGGCCGGAGCGCGTGCGCACTTCCTCGGAAGCGTGCGCGAGCACGGGGTCGACGAGATCGAGCCGACCCGTGCGCAGCGTGTGCTGTGCTCGCAGGGTGTACGTGCCCTGATCGCGACCGGCGAGGGCATAGTCGGCCACCGGCCAGCGCAGCGCGAGCGCGGCGAGGACGACGATGCCACCGAGGACGAGACCTCGCGCGTCGATGCGGACGACGATACGGTCACCGCGACCCCACGGCCAGATCACGGCGGCCAACGTCGCGCACGCGAGCGTCATCGACGTCGTGTCGAACCATCCGAACGAGGCGAGGCCGACGGCCGCGAGCCCGACGAGGGTCAATGTCAGCGCGGCGGTGATCGCCACGGACTCCACGTCGATCGCCTCCGCCCGCCGACGCCAGATCGAGACCCCGACGGCGAGCCACGCCAACGACAACAGCGCCGCCATGCGCCGCCGAGCATACGGCCAACGCGTGGGCGGGGCCGGCGCGGCCGCTCGCTGGGTGCGCAAGCGGTTTCACGTGGATGCGTGACGACGGTGTGAGCGGGACAACGCGTGCCGATCCCGACATCGGTGGCGAGCGGCGGCGATCGTCGCATATGCTCCGCCGAAGATGGTCACGTACAAGGACGGCGAATGGCTCGACGACGACAAGGCCACCGTGAGCGTGCGGTCGCGCGCACTCAACTACGGCATGGGTTGTTTCGGGGGCGTTCGCGGGTACCTGGCCGATGACGGCAACGAGGTGTTCGTCTTTCGCCTCGATGCCCATGTCCACCGGCTGGCCTACTCGGCAAAGATCCTGCACCTGCGCCTGCCGGACGCCCAGACCACGTCCAACGTGCTCCTGGAGTTGCTGCGCCGCAACGAAGTCCACCACGACGTCTACATTCGGCCGCTGCTCATCCACAACTCCAACGCGCTGGCGCCGGTGCTCGACATCGAGAGCACGAGCTTCATCTGCTTTTGCATGCCGCTCAAGCGCTACATCGACAAGGACGCCATCGACGTCTGCGTCAGCTCGTGGCGACGCGTTCGCGACAATGCGATCCCGTCGCGGACCAAGCCGACCGGCGCGTACATCAACAGCGCGCTGGCGCGTCGCGAGGCCTTCGACAACGGCTTCGACGAGGCGATCTTCCTGACCGAGAACGGCAAGGTCTCCGAAGGCAGCGCCGAGCACGTCTTCATCGTGCGCGACGGCGTGCTGTTTTCGCCCCCGAGCACGGAGGACAACCTCGACGGCATCACGCGTCGCAGCCTGATCACGATGGCGACCGAGGACCTCGGCCTGCAGTTTTCGGAGCGGTCCATCGGCCGCAGCGAGCTGTACGTCGCCGACGAGATGTTCCTGTGCGGTACGGGAGCGCAGGTGACCCCGGTGCGCTCGGTCGATCGGCGCGAGGTCGGCAACGGTGGCATCGGTCCGATCACCGCCAAGATCAGCAAGCACTTCCAGGACGTGGTGCACGGTCGGGTCGACCGTCGCCGCAACTGGCTCACGCCCGTCTGGGGCTGAGCGCCGCCCTCGTGGCCCCTCGCGTGGGCCCCGCAGATATGGTCTAGTCGCACGTCGTGAGCGCAGCGTCGCCGGACCACATCGTCGTTCGCCTGCGCTGGATCGTCCTCGCGCTCCTCGTGGCGGTCTCCGCCTGGCTGATCCCGGGCGTACAGCAGCTGCAGCACGACGACGACGTGCTCGCGTTCCTGCCGCCCGAGCACCCCGACGTCGTCACCTTCCGCGAGGTCGCCGACAAGTTCGGGATGCTCGAGGTGGCGCTGGTCGGACTCGAGCCCCCGGAGGGGGACAACCTCTTCGACCCCGCACGCATCGAGCAGATGCGCGCCATCGGCAAGCAGATCGAGATCGCACCGGGCGTGCTGCTCGTGCTGTCGCTGCCGGACTTTCCGCAGGCGAAGGTCGTCAGCGACACGTTGGTCGTGGCCCAGCTCGTCCCGGACGAGATGAGCTCCGGAAAGTCGCCGGCGACGCCCGAGGAGATCGCCGCGCGCGTCCTCGCCGACGACAACGCGGTGGGCAACCTCGTCTCGCCCGAAGGCACCGCGGCGGCGGTGCTCGCCTTCCTGCAGACCAACACGGGCGAGGGCAGGGCGCAGGCCCGCGCACAGACCCTCGGCGCGATCCGGGACGCCGTGCAGGAGCACTGGGACGGCAAGGCCTACTTCGGCGGCGCACCCTTCATCGAGACCACGGCGTCCACGGCCTCGCGCGAGGACATCGAGCGGCTGTCGCCCATCGTCATCGGAGTGCTCGTGGTCGTGTCGGCGCTGCTGTTGCGTTCGGTGACGGCGGCGGTGCTCAACCTGCTGATGACCGGGCTCGGCGTCGCGCTCATCGTGGGGGCCCACGGCAGGTTCGGCGAGCCCTTCACCATCGTCAGCTCGACCACCCCGGTGATGATGGTGGCGCTCGGCGGCGCCTTCGGCATGCACATCCTCGCGGGCTACCAGCGAGCCCAGGGCACGCCGCCCGAGCGTGCGGCGGCGACCTTGCGCGAGCTGACCAAGCCCGTGATCTTGTCGGGGGTCACCACCGCGATCGCGTTCTTCGCCCTCGTCGTGATGCCGCAGGTGCCGATGCAGCGCTTCGGCATCGTGGCCGGCCTGGCGATGCTGCTGCTGCTGGCGCTCGCGTTGCTGGTGATGCCGGCCCTGCTCGCGGTGCTGCCGGCCCGATTGCTGCCCTCGCGCCCCAACCCCGAGCTGCCCCTGCGCCGCATTCCGCCGCTGTGGCTGGTGGCCGGTCTCGCGGTGGCCGGCGGTGCGCTCGGAGCCTGGCGACTGCAGGCCGACCCGGACACCAACAACGTCTTCGACGACGATTCCGAGCCCAAGGCCGCCGCCGCGTTCTTCGATCGCCACTTCGGTGGCTCGCAGTTCCTGCAGATCGCGATCGAAGCCGATCTCAACGACCCGGTGGTCTTGCGACAGATCCGGTCGATCGGTGACGAGGTCGAGGCGGTGGAGGGCGTCGCCGAGATCCGCAGCCTCGTCGAGCCCGTGGGCATCGTCGCCGAGGGCTTCGGGGGACGGCGCGGGATCCCTTCGGACAAGAAGCGAACCCAGCGCGTCGTCTCCAACCTCGCCGACCACCCGGCGATGAAGCAGCTGATGACGACCGAGTCCGACGGCGCCATCATCCACGTCAAGCTCTCGACGGCCGACTCGCAGGCGCTGGTCACCACGACCGAGGCGGTGCGTACGATCGTCGCGCGATACCAGCGCGACGCGCTGTCGGTCGGCGTCCCGACGAAGGGCTCACCCCTGGACGAAGCGCGCCGACTCCAGGTCTTTGCCCGCACCGCCAAGCTCGTCGGTGTGCAGGTGTCGCCCGAGGAGGTCTCCAAGCAACTCGCAGGCGAGCTGCCGGCCGAGGTGACGACGCCGCTCGCGACGAACCTGCGCGACCGGATCCTCGGCACCGACGAGGTGATCGAGCCGCTGCCGAAGGCGCAGCACGCCAACGTGGACCCGGCCAAGCTGCTGGCGCTGAAGGGCAAGGAGCTCGAGGCCTACTTCGCGCAGCAGTTGCCCGAGCTCGTGGAGGAGGACGCCGAAGGGCCGAAGTACCTCGCCGAGTTCGTCGACACGCATCTGCCCGAGATGCTCGAGCGCGAGCGTCTCGGTCAGGCCTGCCGCGCGTTCGGGTTGCCGGCACCTCGACCACCCGCCGAGGCCGCGCCCGACGACGAAGGTGATCCGTTCGCCGAGCCCGCGCCGGTGCCCGAGCCCGAACGAGCCGCGGCCCCCGAGCCGTGCGCGCCGGTGATCGAGTCGCTCAAGGAGCTGTCGGACGAGCGCTGGCGGATCCCGCCCGAGCTCGACGTGGCGTCCGTGGAGACGGTGCCGTGGAAGGTCTCGTTCACGGGCCAGCCCGTCATCGGCCAGGCGTTCGCGGACAGCGTCACGACGAGCCTCGGGACCTCGACGCTCGTGTCGTGGCTCGCGCTGGGCGTGGTGCTGCTGTTGGCCGGGCACGTGCGCGCGCTCGTGCCCGCGACGTGGACCCTCGCGGTGACGGCCGGCGCCATCGCGCTGCTCGGGCATCCGATCAGCATCGGCACGTCGATGGTCTCGTGCATCGCGCTCGGCGCGGGGGTCGACTTCGCGATCCACCTCGGCGTGCGGGCCCGCGAGATCGGTGGGGCCAATCCGGGAGCCGACGCCGCCCAGTCGCTGGGCTCGGTGGTGCTGATGGCGGGTATCCAGCTGGCGCTGGCTTTCTCGGTGCTGCTGGCCTCGCAGATGCCGCCCCTGCGGCAGTTCGGGGTGGGCCTGGCCATCGGGCTGACCGTGGCCGCCGCCGGGGCCGTCTGGCTCACCCCGCGCCTTTTCGCGCGCCGATCCTGAGCCTTTGCGCCGCAGTGTGCTGTAGATCACCGAACTAGGAAAAAACGCGTGATTTCATTCGCTTGCTGGGCAAACGCAGCGGACGGCGAATAGCCGGGCCGCAACGCCGTCCAAGTCGGTCGGCGCAGGGCGGCGACGCCCCAAGCCCCACCCCGCGCCCGGATTTCGCCCATGAAGATCACCCGCCTTCTGCTGTCCGCTGCTCTGCTCACCAGCATCGCCGTGCCCGCTGCTTCGGCCTCGGTGGTCAACTCGACGCCGGCCGCCTTCGTCGACGCCAACGCGATCCTCAAGGAGATCGACAAGCGCACGGCGGCCTTCGACGATCAGTCCTACACGGCGACGATGACGATCATCAAGGACGGCACCATCAAGAAGGAGCTGACCTTCGAGATGGTGATGAAGGGTCTCGAAAAGCAGTTCATCAGCTTCACGGCGCCGGGTGACGTCGCGGGGATGAAGGTCCTGATGCAGGACGCCGAGACCCTGTACGTGTACATGCCGGAGTTCAAAAAAGCCCGCCGGGTTGCCGCTCACGTGCAAAACCAGGGCTTTTTGGGCAGCCAGTTCACGTACGAGGACATGACCGACATCGGCCTGGCGCGAAAGTTCGACGCCGAGGTCGTGGGACGCGAGGGCTCGGAGACGACGCTCGAGCTCACCCCCAAAGAGGGCATCAAGGCCACCTACCCCAAGATCGAGATCGTCATCGACGCCAAGAAGGGCGGCGTGACCACGATGCGGTACTTCGACGCGGACGACAAGCTCGTCCGTCAGCAGGACCGCGACGACTGGAAGAAGATCGAGGGGGTCCTGCTGCCCACCGAGGTCACGATGACCAACCTCAAGACCGGCGAAGTCACCAAGATCGAGCTCGGCGAGGTGAAGGTCAACCAGGGCGTCGAAGACGACCTGTTCTCGCGCCGGATGCTCCTGCGCGGGTAGTCAGGTCCCTGGTGATCCCGGGCACGGGCCGACCTTTCGGCCCGAACTCGTGGCGGCGGAACGCGAGCCGGCTTTGATATTCTCTCGCCGTTGAGCATCGCGTTCGCCGCCTCTCTCGTCGCCGCGCTCGCCGTCCCGGAGACTTCGCCGCGGACGGTCACCTTCCTCGCGCCCGTGGGTGCGGGACAGGCCCGACCGATGGCCGGCCAGCCGATCCGCGGGACGGGGCGCACGTCGCTGTCGAGGTGGGCGTGGGCCGGTCCTGCCCCGACCGCGCCGACCGACGCCCCTGTCGACGCGCCGCCGCCCGACGACGGGGTCGACGATGCGGCACCCGACGACGTCGCGCCCGACGATGCGCCCGACGGCGACCCGCCGACGTCGCCCGACGGTGACGCGACCGACGACGACGGGCCAGACGACGGCGACCCGCCGGACCAAGACGAGGACGAGGACAAGGACAAGGACAAAGACGGTCCCGATGCGTCGTCCTCGGATACCGACGAGGCCGGCGACGGGGCGCTGTCGATGGACGACATCTTCGGCACCACCGAGACCCAGACCGAGGTCGAGGTCGTCTCGGAAGCGCCGAAAGAGGGCGAAGGCAAGACGGAGTCCAAGACGACCGCGGCCGCGGCGTCGGGCTCGAAGGCGTCGAAGTTCCTCGCGGATCTCGAGACCCGCGTCCGGATCGTCAGCTCGGCGTACTACGACACCGCGCGCGTCGATCAGCGCGGGTTCGGCCGCAACGAGAATCGCCTCGAGTTCTACTTCGCGTACACGCCCAACGAGCACCTGCAGATCGTCGGCGACGTCGAGCCGGTGTTCTTCGGGGTGGCGCAGGCGCAGGAGCTCGACGACCTCGCCACGCAGCAGATGCTCACGCCGTTTCACCTCGAGTCGGATGCGGCCTACGTCGCGCTGTACGACGTGCTGCCCAACCTCGACATCAAGGTCGGACGGCAGGTGCTGGTCTGGGGGACGGCCGACAAGTTCAACCCGACCAACAACATCAACGCCGACGACCTCGAGGATCGCCCCCTGTTCACGGAGCCGATCGGCAACCAGATGGTCGTGGTCGACTACGCGCCTCTGGCCGACAAGCTGTGGTTTCAGGGCGTGTACGTGCCGATCTTCTATCCGGCTCTGCTGCCCCCGTCGGCTGCGGCGGCGCTCAAGGACCCGCAGGCGCCGGTGCCGTACGCCAACGACTCCGACCTCGACAAGCTGCAGGAGCTGCAGTCGCTCATCGACATCCAGCCCGACCTCGAGCCGGAGGTCACCAGCAACGTCAAGATCCCGCGCGCGCGGTTCACCAACGGGCAGAGCGCGATCAAGATGGGGACCAGCCTCGGCGGCGTGGACATGACGGTGTCGTACTTCAACGGCCGTCACGACATCCCGACGCCCGTCCTCGCCGCGTCCGGTCGGCAGGAGGACTTCATGATGGGCGGCGGCGCGGGCTGCTGCTTCACGTCCGACGTGACGCTCATCTACCCCCGGATGCAGGTCATCGGCTTCGACTTCACCACGCAGCTGCCGTTCCTGAAGAACCTCGGGCTGTGGGGGGAGGGCGCACTGTTCCTGCCGCAGGCGCAGCGGCTGCGGATCGAGTTCCCGGTCATGGTCGACGTCACGCCCGACGACGGCGTGACCAACCCGGTCTCGGAGCTCGACGGGCAGACGATTCGTTCCAAGCCGTTCATCAAGGCGACGGCCGGCTTCGACCACACGTTCGGCAAGCACGTGTACGTGCAGGCCCAGTATCTTCGAGGGTTCATCGACGAGTTCGGGGTCGACCACATCGGCAACTACGCCGTCGGCGGCACCGACCTGATCTTCTTCGGTCGCCACCTCATCATGCGTCTGTTCGGCGTGGTGGACTTCCCGACCGGCCGCGGCGACAACGGCTCGTACGTGATCTACCCCGAGCTCATCGTCGTGCCCCCGTGGGGGTCCGTGACGTTCGAGCTCGGCAGCTTCTTCCTGCTCGGCCCCGAAGACACGAAGTTCGGCCAAAAGGCCGCCGGATCGTCGATCGTGTTCTTCAAGGTCGCCGGCGCGTTCTAGAGCCAGCAGCGAGCGGGTTTCCGACCTCGCCGGTGCTGGTTATCGTCGACGCGATGTCGACGCGATCGTTCTTCCTCGGTGCCGGAATCGTCGCGAGCCTCGGGGCGTTGGCGTTGCCGGTGCGCGGCGCGACCATGCTGGCCCCCGGCCGTGCGGCCCCGGTGCAGTCGTTTTCGGACAAGCCGATCGCGGGGCGCGAGTACCTGGTGCTGTCGGCGGCCGAGTTCGCTCCCGCCGACCCGTCCGCGCAGCCCAGCCACATGGCGCTGACGCCCGTGGCCGGCGCGGTCAGTGAGTCGGCCTTCGTCCCGATCCAGCTGCCGCACCGTGCCCACCTGCGAGAGGTGACGTGCTTTTTGCTTCGTGACGACGACGACGGCAGAGACGCGACGTTCCGCCTGCAGCAGATCGACATCCAATCGACCAAGCCGGTTCAGACGCTCGCGACCGTCTCCGAGACGGTCGCCGACGACCTCGAGCGGTTGTCGATGAGCGGGCTCGACGTCAGCATCGACACGTTCCGCCAGGGGTACTTCCTGGCCTACGAGGGCCCGTCCAAGGCGCGCCTGCGCGGATGTCGAGTCGGTTTCGACCGCGGCTGAGAGGACTCGCGCGCGACGCGGGCGGGTTCCGCCGAGCTCACTCGGACTTGGCGGGCCGGTCGAAAGCGCGGCCCCAGAACAGGTCGACCCCGCCCGCGGCTGCGTCCCCGAAGAACGTCTCGATGCTCCAGCGCGGGGCGAAGTCGTACTCGACGCGGAGCTCGGCGCGGTTCTTCGTCTTGGGCGCGTTGTGGTGGTACTGCGTCTCCGCGTAGACCTTTCGGTTGATCCGCTTGCCGACCGTGAGGACCGGCTGGTCGGTCGTCTCGCCGAAGCCGACGCCGACCTTGTCGACGTGGAGCGTGTCGTTGAGCTGCTGCTGCAGCGCGGGGTTGGTCATCGCCGCGAGCACGCCGGCCGCCTTCGCTTCGACCTCGTCCGGATCGGCGTCGGCCGTGTCGGCGCTGCCGGTGACGAGGATCGTGAACACCTCCGATTGCGACATCGCCGGCGAAGAGCTGAGCACCAGCTCGGGCTTGGGGAGCGCCCCGCGGATCGTCGCGGTGATGTCGACCCCGTCGACCGTCGTGGTGGCGGCGAGGTCGAGGAAGGGCACGTTGCTGCCGTCCTCGGGCAACGTCACCGTGCCGCGCGTGATGTCGAAGTCGTTGCCCAGAAGGGCGAAGCCGCCACGGGCGGCCTCGAGCGCGCCGTCGGCAGCCGTGGTGCCCGACGGGGACGTCGTGGTCTCGATCTCGCCGCCCCAGGTCATGTCGATCGACGGGCCGACGATCGCGACCGGATCGGTCAGCTCGACCCGGACGCGGACGGTCCTCCCGGTGTCGGTTTGCGGCGGAGGTGGGGGCGGGGCCGAGGTGTCGCCGGCCGCGGTCTCGTCGTCGGGGGCCGCGTCGAGGTCGACGAAGGCGACGTGGTCGTTGGTGGCGATCGGTCTGGCCGCCTTGATCTTCGAGGTGAAGACGTCGACGCGCGCTCTGGCCACCGTGACCCCGACGCCCAGTCGATCCGCCGTGGCGTCCAGCTGGGTGTCGACCTTGCCCGTGAACGCCATGCGTGGCAGGCCGGGGCTGCGGATCGGGATCTGGTCGATCTTCAGGGACACGTTGCCCCGCATGCCCGCGCCGTCCGTGAACCCGACGTGGCCGCTGCCGTCGACGGAGCCGCCGGCGCTGCGCAGGTGCAGACGGCGGACGTCGATCGCCTCGTTGGTGGCGACGAGCGAGAGGGCGACGTCCTCGACGTGCTGACGCGCCGGCACGATCGTCGCCTCGCCGTCGCGTAGCTCGAGCTTGCCGTCGATGCGGGGGGCACCGAACGTGCCGTCGACGACCGCGTGTGCATCCAGGCGTCCCGCGAGGCCTTGAACCTGGCGCGGCGCGAACGCTGCCACGTTGCGCAGGTCGATGTCGTCGATGTCGGCGCGGACCGAGAACGTGGTGGCTCGCCAGTCGGCGCCGTCGAGCAGGGCGGGGATCGGCGTGTCGGCGCGGGCGTCGATGCGGGCCCAGCCCTTGCCGTCGGGCCGCACACCAAGGTGCACCACCAGCGTTTGTGTGGTCTCGTCGGCCACGAGCTTGGCCTGGATCCGGTGCTTTTCGCCGCGGGCGCCCACGAGGCCCGTCAGCGATGCGCTCGCGTCGAACGCCTCGAGCGTGCCGTCGGCGACGACGTACAGCGAGGACACTGCGTCGAGCTCGCCCGTGTCCAAGAACGGTGACAGCAGCGCACGGTCGATGCGGGGGGCGCCGATGCGCACGTGGTGCGTCGCGTCGCGCTGCCAGCGAGCCGTGCCTCGGGCGAGATCGACGTCGAGCGGCACGTCGGCGATCAGCCGCACCGTGTGATCGGCCGACTGTGTCCACAGCGCGTCGACGTCGGCGTGGCCGGATCCATAGCGGATGGCGACCTCGACCTCTCCCACGTCGCGGCGATCGAACGAGGCATCGTCGAGGTGGGCCGTGATGGTGACCCGCGGTGCGGTCGGGGGGCCGTCGAGGGCGACCGACGCGTCGAGGCGTCCTCCAAGCGCGAGTGGTCGGGTCGTCGGGTCCTTCGGGGGCGGCAACCACGCCATGGCCTCGGCGACCAGCAACTCGTTGATCGACAGCCGGATCCGGTGGTCGCGGTCGTCGAGCCATTGCACGCGACCCTCGGCCAAGGAGACCGACACCGGAATCGTCGCGTCCAGACCCACACCGGAGATCGCCGGGCCGGACGCATGCATCGCGACGGTGGCCGTGTCGTCGTCGAGCCGCACCGAGGCGGCAACGTCACCGAGGAGGCGATCGTCGTACGAGAGTGCGTGCGCGTGGACCTCCGCGTCCACCCGGGGGTGATGCATGTCGCCGCGCAGGTGCACCCGTGCGTCGACCCGACCGCCCACCGCGACCGCGGGGGCCAATCGCGTCACCTCCCGCAGCCGACCGCCGACGAGGACCACGTCGAGGGCATGGGGCTGCGCGGGGTGCCAGCGCGCTCGACCCCGTGAAAGGTCGAGCGCGACCGGGACCTCGGCGTCGACCGTCAGCGTGTCGAAGCCCGTGGGGTGAGTCGCATCGACGTGCAGGACCGCCTGGGCGTCGGCGTACCGGGCGGTGGCGTGAACGCGGGGCAGCGCGATCGCGTCGAGCTCGGCCTGCTCGACGTCGAGCGACAGCGTCAGCGAGGGGCGTCGCAAGCTCCGGCGCAGGTGGAGCTCGCCGCCGAGGCGACCGTGCAGGGTCGACAGCGACGGGGAGAGCTTCGCGGCGGTGCCGAGGGGGACGTCGTGCCACATGGCATCGACGACCGCGCCACCGCGACCGAGGGCGGCGACGCGGCTCGCCTCGAGGTCGAGCGCGACCGGGACCTTCGCGTCGATCGTGATCACGCCGACGTCTGCACCGGCGAGATCGAGGTCGGCGCGGGCCTGGCCGTCGGCGTACGACGCCTTCAGGTCGAGATCGCCGAGGTCGAAACCGGCCAGCCGCAGGGACCGACCGTGGGCGTCGACCCGCAGCCGAGGTGCGGACGCCGTCCCCTGGGCGTCGACCGCGGCGTCGAGCGTGCCGGCGGCGTCGAGCTCGGGCACGAACGCATTGGCGGCCGCGAGGGCGACGTTGTCGAGACGGACGCGCGCGTCCACCCGCGGCGGCTGCGACAAGCCCACGTCACCGTCCACCTCGATCCGGCCGGTCCCGGTGCGCGTGCGGACCTGTACGCGCAGGCCGTGGACCGAGACGCGCTCGGGATCGTAGCGCGCGGTCGCGGGGGCATCGCGCAAGGCCAGCGACACACCTCGTGCCTCGACCGACAGCGCCGACAGCTCCAGCGCGATCTGCTGGGGGCCGCGTACGGCCACGGTGGTGTCCAGCTGCGCCGTCCGCAATGGCTTGCCGTCCTGCAGCCCCGCCTGCAAGCGGCACACGCCCTGGCCGGCCTCGACGACCCCGGTGCACGTCGCTTCGGTCTGCAGCCACCCCGCCAGATCGATCTGCGCGCCGAGCTGGGCCAGTACGGGGCGCAAGCTGGCCAGCTGCTCGACGAGGATCTGCACGTTCGCCGCGCCGACGCCCCCGGGCACGAGCCCCGCGTCGGCATCCACGGAGATTCCGGGGGCCGTGATCGTCGCGTTCGCGAAGCCGGTCGTGGCCTCGGCGTCGACGTGACCGGCGGCCGCCAACCGCAGCGGCCCCACGTCCTGCACGCAGCCGCGACACGTCAGCCCCAACCGTGCGTCGATGCCCTCCGCGAGACCGCCGAACAGGTCGGCCGCACCACGCACCGTGAGCCCCTCGACGGGCCGACCCGTCACGTCGACCATCGCCGCAAGCTCGCCGTCGAGCAGCAGCTGCAGGTCCGGCACCGGCACCAACTGACCCGCCAGGGCCGCGGCCAGCTCGCCGCGGCCGGGGACGCGCACGTCGGCGTCGAGGCTGAAGGCATCGGTGCTGCCGGCCGCCGTCAGTCGCACGTGCGGGTCGCCATCGAGCGCGACGCCGGTGCGTCGCTGCAGCCACCCGGCATCGGCGACGAGCGCCACGGATCCGAGCGACGCCGACTCGCGCTCCAGGTCCACGGTGAGCTCGTCGAGCTCGACCACGCCCGCGCTGGACTGCACGAACAGGGTGGGGACCCGGGCGCCGGGGTCGTCCCAGGTCACCTCGAGCGCGAGCCAGTGGACGTCCAGGTCCTGCTCGGGAATCGCCAGGCGTGCGTGAAGCCGCGTCCGCGCCGTCAGGCCGTCCGCGGTCACGTCGGCCGCCAGCTCCGAGACGGTGATCCACGTCTCGACGGCGGTGGGCCCGGTCGCCCGGTAGATCGCCGCATCCTCCAGCGCGATCGCACCGTCGATCGACACGGGCAAGTCGGGGCCGAGATGCTCGCTGGGCGGCTCGGCCTCCGGCTCGGTCGGCCCTTCGGGGCCCAGGTCCGCGAACCCTCCGCCCTCGTCGGCGCGCGCGGGGTCGGGAAGGTACACGCCGAGCCCATCGATCCGGATCGTTCCCGTTCGCACCGCTCCGGTCGCCAGCGCCCACGGATCGAGTCGAAGTTTCAGGCGACGCGCCACGACCAAGGGCTCGCCGTGTCGATCTTCGAGGCGAACGTCGTCGATCGCCACGCCGTCGGCGAGCGTGCCCTCGATCGCGCCCAGCGTCGCGCCACCGGGGATCATGTCGTCGTAGATCGCGATCGCCCGACGCAGCGCGAACGCGGTGCCCGCCTCGGTGAAGAAGACGCAGGCCAGCAACGCGACCACCAGACCCAGCAGCGCCAGCAGTCCCAAGGCGCCGCGACGCAGCCAACGCCACACGCGGCGCGGCGACGCCACACGAGGGGGTGCCGGATCGTCCGGCGGCGGCGAGACGGGGACGCCCTCGCTCAAAAGGTCTCTCCGATCCCGAAGTGCAGGGCCCACGCGCGCGGTTCGGGGAATCGCGGGTCGGAGTTGAGCTGTCCGGCGACGTCGATACGGAAGATTCCGACCTGCGAGTGGTACCGAAACCCGCCGCCGGTCGTGTACAGCAGGTCGTCGAGCACGAACTCGAGCACGCCGGCGCGCACGTCACCGGTGTCGGCGAAGCCGGCGATCCACAGGTCGCCGAACGTTCGCACGCGCAGCTCGAAGCTGCCGTGGACCATGGTGAGGCCGCCGACGGGAGTGTCGCGGCACGTGTCGGGGGCGTCGGGGCACAGGTTGACGCGCGGTGACAGCCGCCGCAGCGGCCACCCACGCACGTCGCCGGCCCCGCCGAGGTACAGCTTCTGGTCGATGGGCACGCCCGCCGCGTCCCCGTACGGCAGCTCCATGCCCACGCGGGCGCGTGCCGCCAGCTGAATGCGCTCGTGTGGTCGGTAGTAGCCGCGAAGGTCCGGCTCGATGCGCTGGTAGTTGAACTGACCCCCCATGAACCGATTGGCGACGTCGTAGTCGACCGACAGGCGCACGCCGTTGTTGGGCTCGAGGATCGAGTCGGTCAGATGCAGCGTGGGGGTGATCTGGATGAACGCGAGGAAGTAGGGGTCGGCGAAGTCCAGCCCGAGGACGGTGCGATTTCGGTCGAGCGTGGGCTGGATGTTGAACAGATCCGTGAACCGATTGTTGTAGCTGATGCTCTGCTCGAAGTAGCGCCCGAAGAAGCGCGAGACGCCCAGGCGATTGGTCACCGAGTAGAACTGGTAGCCCTCCCAGATGCCGAGCTCGAAGCCCGGCGACTCCGTCCAGACCAGGCGCTTTTCCACCAGGCCTTTCTTGCGCAGCTGCAGGTCCAGCTTCGCGATCGGGCCGTGCTGGCGCGGGTCGTACAGCGCGGGGAGCTCGGCGTAGCCGGCCTGCAGCCGGGCAGTGAAGCCGTACAGCCGCCGGAACAGGTTGTGGTGCTCGTATTGTGCCGTGCCGTGCTGCTGCCAGCGGAGGGGATCGATCTGCAGGCCGACCCCGAGCTTGATCCGCTGCATCTTCGATTCCTGCACGCGGATCACCAGCTCCATGTCGCGGCCGGGCGTCTGCGGCCCTGGGCTCACGGTCACGGTCGCGAACACCCCGAGGCCGTACACCCCGGACTCGATCTGCTCGACCCGACGCGTCGAGTAGGTCTTGCCGATCGCGAAGTCGACTTCGCGCAGGACCAGGTGCTCGGGGATCCGCGTCAGTCCCTCCACGCGCATCGAGGCGATCGTCTTGCGCGGTCCGGCCTCGATGGAGAAGTCGACCTCGGCCTTGCGGGTCTTCCGGTCGATCCGAGCTCGCTCCTGCACCTTGGCGTAGGCGTAGCCGTCGTCGGCGAGCGCCTGGCGTAGGCGTGCGGTGGCCTCGTTGAGGGGGACCACGCCGAAGCGAGAAGGAGGATCGAGCTCGCACGCGCGCTCGAAGTCGGGTCGATCCGCGACGGGCGGGGTCGATCCGGTCCAGTGGAACTCGAGTCGTTCCACGACCGTGGGCTCGCCCTCTTCGACCTCGATCCTCACGTGCGCACGCTGGCGTCGGACCTTCTTGTCCTGGTGATCGATGTCGACTTCGATGCGTCGAACCTCGGCGTCGTACAGCCCGTGGGAGTCGTAGACCTCCTCGACACGCTCGGCGTCGATCTCGTCCAGACCCGGCAGGTAGTACGACTTGTCGCCGAGCGAGACGACCGGTGTTGGTTGCAGGTTGAGGTGCTCGACGATCGTGTCGTCATCGAGCGCCTCGTTGCCCTCGATCTCCACCGACCGGACGACGGGACCCGGTGGCTGCGTCTTCCTGCGGCCCTGCTTGCACCCGGTGGCCAGACACGCGATCGCCAACAGCGTCAGCGCGAGGGAGGTGAGCCGGGCGAGCATCGAGGTGGAGCGAGGGCCGAGCGCGTCGACCGCCACGGGCACCGACGACGCAGGCGCGTCGCCAGCGGGAAAATAGTCGCCCGTGGGACGACTTGCCCACGTCCAGCGCCTATGGAGCGCTCGGCGTCGGTTCTAGGGCGCGCCGGAGGGCGCGCAAGTGGCCGACGCTCTCCTCGATCGACGGCGGGGCGTTTTCGTCGTCGGCGAGCAGCGCGCGGAGTCGATCGCGGGCGCGATGGAGGCGGCTTTTTACGGTCCCTGGGGGAATTTCGAGCACGACCGCGATCTCGGCCACGCTCATGTCCTCCCAATAGTGCAGCTCGAGCGTGATCTGCAGGTCCAGTGGCAAGCGATGCAGGGCGTCGAGGACCCGGGCCTGGGCTTGGCGAGCGGCGGCGAGGCGGCTGGGCGAGCCGGCCGCGTCGCACACGGAGGTCTCCATCGGGTCGAAACGGGCGTCGTGACGCTGCGAGCGGCGGAAATGATAGATGAGCTGCCGTCGCGCGATCCCGAACAAATAGGCTCGCACGCTCCGCGTCTCGTCGATCCGCTCGACGGCCTCGACACACGCGAGGAACGTTCGCTGGACCAGCTCGTCGACGTGGTCGGGCACCTTCGAACGCAAGAACGCGTAGACCGACGCGAAGTGTCGCTGGACCAGCTCGTTGCCGCGTTCGGCGTCGCCCGCCCGCCACGCGGCGAGCAGCTCGTGGTCGGCGGTCGCGGCATCCACCGACCCAGACTATCAGGCGCGGCCGAGACGTTGGGAACGCCGCGACGCCGCCGACGCGCGCGGACGGGATCGCGTCTTCACGCGCCGTGGAGCCAGGCGTCGATCTCGGCGTGCAGCTGGGGCGCGGCCGCTTCGTCGAGGTCCTGCAGCGCCTGCCGGCCCACGGCGGCGGCGGCCGATTCGGCCCCCGCATCGCGCAGGGCGGTCGCGAGCAGGAAGCGGCGCGACGCGATCGCGGGATGGTCGGCGCCGAGCCACTGTGCCTCGATCGCCATCGCGTCGTCGAGCACACGCGTGCCGGTGGCCACGTCGCCGAGGTGCACGGCGGTCAGCGCCCGATTGACGAGCACCAGCGCGTGCGTGCGGCCGCCCGCGAGGAAGGTGCCCTCCACGGTCGCCAGCGACTGCTCGAACCACGCGCGCGCGGCCTCGTGATCGCCGGCCGCCCGCGCCGTGGTGCCGAGCGCGGTGTAGACGGCGACGAGCTCTTCGGCGGGTGGTGACGGCTCGGCCCGCAGAATCTCGGCGGACTCCAGCAGGATCGCGCGAGCGGCCTCGAGGTCGCCATCCTCGCGCAACGCGACCGCGAGGCTGGCTCGCGTCGAGATCAGCAGCGGGTGGTGGGCCGCGAGCACACGGCTGCGGATCTCGATCGCCCGGGTCAGGCGCGCGACCGCGTTGCTGGGCGCATCCTCGACAAGGTCCAGGGTCGCGAGGTTCGTCAGCGCGATCGCGACGTCGGGGTGGTCCGGACCCAGCAGCGCGATCCAACGGTCGAGCGCGAGCTCGTACTGCGCGCGGGCCTCGTCGAGGCGACCGGCCTGCTGCAAGAGGTCGCCGAGGTTGTTGTGGATCGTGGGGGCCCGCCGGCGCTGTCGGATCGGGTCGGCGTCGACGAGCGCCAGCGCGTCGTCGAGATCGCGCTCGGCCTCGGCCACGCGGCCGGCGGCCTCGAACGCCTCGGCGCGTTGCAGCAACAGGCCCGCGCGCAGGTGCTCGTCGCCGGAGCGCTTGATCTCGGCATCGCACGCTTGCGCCCATCGCAGCGCGTCGTCGAGGCGATGCTGCAAGTGGCCCACGAGGTACACCAGGTACGACGACGCGCGCGCGGCCTGGCCGTCGTGGCCGGCCGACACCGCGAGGTCGTGGGCCCGCGTCAGTGAACGCTCTGCCTCCACGAGACGGCCGACGTCCTGCTCGATCCGGCCGCGCGTCGTCAGGGCCTCGGCGGTCAGCGGATCGAAGGCGAGCGACTCGGCCCGTTGCGCCGCCTCGGAGGCGGCCTCGAGCGCGGTGGCGTACCGGCCCGCCAGCGCCAGCGCGTCGGCGTCGGCGATCCGTTCTCGGACGCGGGCGACGGCGCGGGCGAGGGCAGGGTCGGTCGGGACGGTCTGTGGACCCGCGCTCGCAGCGGTGCAGTCCGAAGGGGTGGGCAGGTGTAGCCAGGCGGTGGCGGGCGGATCGCTCGAGGATGCCGCGGGTCCGAGCACGTCGAGCAGCGCGTCGACCCGATGCAGCTGGTCGTCGAGGCAGGCCATGCGCGCGTCCAGGCTCAGGGAGGCGGAGGGGGTGTGGTGCGTGGCGGACCGGCAGACCTCACGATGCGCTGCGGTCCACGCCGCCCCGAAGCCTTCGATCTCGGCCACGGCCCGCGCGCTCGATGCGGGCTCCCGCGCGTGCAGCTGGTGACGGCGCGCGTCCGTCCACGTTCGTGCCCAGCGCTCGCCGGCGCTCGTGCAGGGGTCGTCGTCGTCGCCGGCGTTCGCGATCCCGACCAGCGCCACCCCGGCGACCGCCGCGATCGCCAGACCCTCGCGCCATCGCCGTGGTCGCTGCGGGGCGGTCTGCAGCGCCGCGAGCAAGGCGACCATGCTGGGCCACCGGCCGCGTGGGTCGGGATCCATGCCCCGTCGCAGGATCCGGGCGAGGCTGCGCGGCACCTCGGTACGCCGCGGTGGCCGAGGAGGGCCGGCCAGCTTTTGCGCCTGCAGGCGCGCGGCGGTGCTGCCGTCGAAGGGGCGGCGCCCGAACAGCCCCTCCCACAGCGCGACGCACCATGCGTACTGATCGCTGGCGGCCGTCGCCGGCAGTCCGGCGTGCTGCTCCGGTGCCATGTACGCAGGGGTGCCGAGCACGCCGCGGCCTGCGGGGTCGGTCAGCGTCGCGCCCCGAGGCAGCGACCCGGAGTCGAGCATGGCGTCGTCGGCCTCGGCCGCTTCGGCGGGGTCGGTCTCGTCGCGCTCGGTCGTCCGCGCGAGCCCGAAGTCCACGACGCGGGGACGGCCGTCGTCGCCCACGATCACGTTGAGGGGTTTGAAGTCGCGATGCACCACACCCACCGCGTGCGCGGCGGCCAGACCCCGGGCGGCGGCGACGAAGACCCGGACGACGTCTCGCCACGGCGGGCGGGCCTGCAGCCAGCGGTGAAGGTCGAGCCCGGCCACGAGCTCCATGGCCAGGTACACGTTGCCGGCCGGCCCACCGTGCGTGCCGACGTCGTAGACCTCCACGATGCACGGGTGGCTGACGCGCGCGAGCGACTTGGCCTCCAGCAGGATTCGATCGCGCTCGTCGGCGACGCCACCGCCGGTCGCGTGCAGGACCTTGAGCGCGACGTCTCGCGACAGCTCGGGATCGTGCGCGACGTACACGACGCCCGAAGCACCCGCACCGAGCTTGCGCACGATCCGATAGCGGCCGACCGCCGGTGGTGCCACCCGGACCCCGAAGAGGGTCTGCTGCAGGCGGGCCAGGGCGCGGTCGGTCTCCAGGCGAGGCGCGACCGGACGCGCCGACCGCAAGTGGTCGAGCGCGTCCTCGGTCGGCGGTGCCGGGGTCGCCACGTGGTGATCATACGCGGGCGTCGTGCCCGACGTGGACCCGGCGGCCATCAGAACCGGCCGGAGACGCCCATCCCCGCGAACGTGCGCCCCGCGAACGGCGACCAGCGCAGATTGTCGGCCACGGCACCGCGGCGCCCCTTGTAGTTGCCGCCATACGCGACCATGCCGGCACCGGCGCTGACCATCGAAAAGGATGCCCAGTTGGTCATCGTCCACGCCGGGTACGCCTTGAGCAGGCAGCGGTCGCCGGACAGGGGATCACCGCCGTCGAGCTCCTTGTCCAGACATCGCTTGGGCAGCACGAAGGCGAGGGCGACCGAGGTGCCGATGCCGACGATGCCGGCCCCGATGAGGCCGCCACCGGCCGCCTGCAGGACCTTGGCCTTGCGCACGCGACCCGAGCCCACGTCCTTGAACGCGTGGTAGCGACCCAAGAGCACGCCTGTCCCCGCGGAGAGGCCGATCGTGGCGATGTTGAGCGTCCATTGCGTCGCGGCGAGCCCGATGTCGCTGCCGAAGTCGTAGGTGCACGCGGCAGTGCCGTCTTCGAGCGGGCAGTTTTTCTTGAGGACGACGCTGCGGGCGATCGTCACGCCCAGCGACGCGGCGCCGATGACCGAAGTGGTCACCAGCATGCCGGTGCCCTTGTACTTGGGCTCGTCGGGCGCGTACGGCTTGTCGGTCGGGGTGGTGGCCGGGGTCGGGGCCGTCGCGGTGGCAGGGTCGGCCGCCGGGGCCGGGGACGCGGCGGCGGCCGGCTCCGCGAGGAAGGCGAGGGACGAAAACAGAAGCGAGGGTACGGGCATCTCGCTCGGGTCTTAGGGCGAGCGGTCCGTTCGGTTCGCGGGGGGTCGATCTTTGTTCCAGACCGACGCCGGGGCTGCGCGGTATTGCGCGTCGGTCAGGTCAACGCATCGCGCAGTGCGGCGATCGAGGCCGTTTGATCGGCGGTCAGCTCGTCGCCGGCGTTGTCGCGCAGCGTGTCGAGGGCGGCGACGAGGCGACGGCGCGTGGTCGCGGGGGCGGCGAGGGCATGGGCGACGAGCTCGGCCGTGCAGTCCTCGGGTTCGCCGCGCGTATTGAGAATGCGCAGGAGTGCGGTCTCGGCCCACACCGGTGCACGTTCTTGCAAGGCACCGATCTGGGCGACGAGCGCCTGCAGGTACGCCTCACCCTGGTCCTCGAGCACGTAGAAGACCGGCCACAGCAGGCCCGACGTGTCGTCGTCGTCGAGCAGCCCGAACATCGCGCCGACCAGCGAGGGGTCGGCGTGTTCCTCGAGCCGGGCAATGATCTCGGGGAGGGCGTCGCCGGGATGCTCGCCGTTGCGAAGGAAGAAGGCGAGCTCGTCGAGGGCGGCCGCCGCGGGATTGTGTGCCGCGGGCGTCTTCTTGGCCGCGGGCGTCTTCTTGGACGCGGGCGTCTTCTTGGCCGCGGGCGTCTTCTTGGCCGCGGGCGTCTTCTTGGCC
>CALBMM010000265.1 GCA_937896535.1 uncultured Pseudomonadota bacterium | reverse complement strand
GCGTGCTCGAGGAAAGGCCCACATACGGGCGGCGTCCGGTCAGGCCCTCCCACAACGCGACGCAGAACGCGAACTGGTCCGCCGCCGGCGACACGACGGCGCCGCGGTGCTGCTCCGGCGCCATGTACAACAGCGTGCCCATCACCGTGCCGGTCTCGGTCAAGCCGTCACCGTCGCCGTCGCCGGGCGTCGAAGCGGGGGTGATGGAAGTGTCCGCCGCGGTGGATGTGTGGTCCATCCGCGCGAGGCCGAAGTCGGTCACGAGCACCCGCGGTCGCGGACCGTCGAGGTCGACGAGGACGTTGGCGGGCTTGAAGTCGCGATGCAGCACGCCGGCGGCGTGGGCGGCGGCCAAGCCTCGACCGGCGGCGATGAAGTGCTCGAGGACGACGTGCGGGTCGCGACGACCGGACCGCAGCCAGTCCGCGAGGCTGCCGCCCTCGACCAGCTCCATCGACAGCAGCACGCGCGCCGCGTCGAGCTCGACGTCGTAGACCCGCACCACGTGGGGGTGGTTGAGCTGCGCCATGGCCCGCGCTTCGCGAACGACCCGCGCCTCGGCCTCGGCCGACATGCGGTCCGTTCGCACGAGCTTGAGGGCGACCTCGCGCTGCAGCTTGGGGTCGTAGGCGCGCACCACGAGACCGACACCGCCACGGCCGAGCTCGTCGATCACCACGTAGCGACCCAGCGCCGAGCCGGGCCCGGGAACGGGCAGCGAGGGTGGTTCCCGTCCGAGCTCGGTCGCGGTCTCGGCCGACACCCCGTCCGCGCTGGAGCGGACGGCCTCGGCCACGGCCTCGCGACACTCCCAGCACGTGTCCAGGTGCCGCTCGATGCGCGTGCGTGCTCGGTCGTCGTGGCCGCCTTCGACGAACACCAGCAGATCGGCATCGGAAGGACAGCCCACCATCTTCGATTCTACCGGCGTGACGAGGTCGTGGCCGGGTGCTCCTCCTCCGATCGATCGAGACGGACCGGTGCGGCTACACGTGCGCAGGCGATCGCGCGAGCTCTCGTTTTCGCCCGCGTAGACCGCCTTCGGCTACGCAATTCAGTACGGCGTGGACGGCGCTACGTCCTGCACCGCATGGACACTCGCCCGCGCCGCGCGGTTCAATGAGCGGGGTGGAATCGGGGGACTGGCCCGCGGCCGCGCGCGACACGATCGGTCGCTACGTGTTGCTCGAGCGACTCGGTCGCGGAGGCATGGGCACGGTGGTGCGCGCCTACGACCCCAAGCTGCAGCGCGAGGTCGCCCTCAAGCGCCTGGGACCTCAGCGAGTGGGCGACCCTGCCGAGGAGCGGCTCGTGGCGGAGGCGCGTGCGATGGCGCGTCTGAACCACCCCAACGTGGTCGCCGTCTACGACGTGGAAGTCCAGGACGACGCGTGGGTGCTCGCGATGGAGTACGTGCCCGGGCGCTCGCTGGCGCAGTGGCTGCAGACGCCGCGGCCGTGGGCGAGCATCGTCGCCAAGTTTCGTCGGGCCGGTGCCGGCTTGGCCGCGGCGCATCGGGCCGGGATCGTTCACCGAGACTTCAAGCCGAGCAACGTGCTCGTCGGTGAGGCTGGGGTCGTCAAGGTCGCCGACTTCGGTCTGGCCGAGGTGCCGCAGCTGGTCTCGTCCCATGGTGATCGCGGCGCGTCCGAGGATCCGTCCTCGTCCGACGTGGACGTGCAGCGGACGCGGCGGGATCGCGTGGTGGGCACGCCCCACTACATGGCGCCCGAGCAGCTCGACGCCGACGACGCGGCACCGACGGTCGACCAGTATGCGTTTTGCGTCGCCTTGTGGGAGGCGCTGGTCGGTGCGCCGGTGGTCGATGCCGACTCGGTGGCCGCGCTGTTGGCGGCCAAGCGCGCGCCGCCACCTCCGTGGCCGACCTCGAGCAAGGCGCCGCGGTACGTCGGCGAGGCCGTGCGTCGGGGGCTGGCCCCGGCGCCCGCGGACCGACACGCCTCGATGGAGGCGCTCCTCGAGGCCTTGGCACCGCGGCGGTCACGGGCGCGACTGTTGCTCGGCGTGGGGACGGTCGCCACGGCGGCGGTCGTGGCCGTCTACGCCCAGCGTGTGTCGGCGGCCGATCCCTGCATGGACGCGGGCCGCGAGCTCGCGGAGATCTGGAACGAGGACGTGCGCGCAGGCGTGGTCGAGGCCGCACGCACGATCGCCGCGCCGCACGCCGAGAACACGGCCGAGCGCGTGGTCGACCGGATCGACGCCTGGGCCGGTACCTGGCAGCGCGCCCGCATCGAAGCGTGTCGCATCGAGCAGACGAACACGCCCGAGGCCACCGCGGTCGCATCGATGCGCGCCGCGTGCCTGCGTCGGGCCAAGGCGCGCCTGGCCGCCACGGTCGACGTGCTGTCCGAGCCCGACACGCAGACGCTCGACCGCGCCCCGGAGCTGGTGGGCAGCTTGCCGATCGTCGAGCGCTGTCTGGACGCGAGCACCCTCGAGGCCGAAGGCCTGCCGGCAGACGAGCCCGAAATGGCGAGCGCGCTCGTGTCCGCCTACGACCGCGTGACCACGGCGGCGACGCTGCGCGATGCCGGTCGCCTCGAAGAAGCGATGGCGATGGTCGTGGAGATCGAGCCCGCGGCGCGATCGTTGGACACGCTGCACCTGCGTGCGGAGCTGTCGTTGCTCACCGGGACGATCCACGAGCAGCTCGGGGCGCGCGACGAGGCCGAGGTGGCCCTGCAAGCCGCGCAAGCGCTGGCGCTCGAGACACGCTCGGCGTCGCTGGCATCGGAGGTCACGAGCGCGCTGGCGCGGGTGACCGGGTACGACCCGGCTCGCGTCGTCGAGGCACGTGACCAGATCGACGTGGCGCTGGCGCTTGCCCGTGCGGTCGAGCCCGGCGGACGGCTCGAAGCCGACGCTCACCGCACGCTCGGCAGCATCCTCATGCACGACTACCAGTGGGCCGAGGCCGCGGCGGAGTACGAGCAGGCGGTGGCTTCGTACGAGGCCGAGCTCGGCGACGCGCACCCGAGCACGGTGCTCGCGCGGGGACAGCTGGCGGGGGCGCTCGCCTACGCCGGCCGCGCGGCGCAGGCCGAAGCCGAACACGCCAAGGCACTGGCCGTGGTCGAGCGCACCTCGGGTCCGACACACCCCAACGTATTCGTGCTGCGGGCGAACATCGCCGACGACCTGCAGCTGCAGGGACGCCTCGCCGAGGCTGCCGACGAGTACCAGGCGCTCATCGAAGTCCGCACGCCCGTCCTCGGCGCGACGCATCCGACGATCGGTCGCTGGCACTACAACCTCGGCAACATCTTGCAGGCCGCCCATCGCTACGAGGAGGCGGAGGCGGCCCAGGGCAAGGCGATCGAGATCTTGACCGAGGCACTGGGCGCCGAGCACCTCGACGTCGCATCGGCGCGAAACAACCGGGCGAACGTGTTGTGGGCGCTGGGACGACTCGAGGAGGCGGAAGCCGAGCACCGGGCGTCGCTCGCCGTCCGCGAAGCGTCGCTCGGGCCCGACAATCCGCGGCTGGCGATCGCCCACTACAACATCGGCAACGTCTTGCTCGACCGCGAGCGTCCGACCGAGGCGCGCGCCGAGTTCGAGATCTGTCAGGCGATCATGCGCCGCGCCAAAGGCGACGGGGATCCCGATACGGCGCGGTGCCTCGCCGGTGTGGCGACCGCGGCGTGGCGGCAGCAGCGACCCGAGGAGGCCACGCGGCTGTGGGAGGCCGCGCTGCAGACACTCGAGGGGTCCGCCATGCACGGCGGGCTGCGGGGGCAGGTGCGCCTCGATCTCGCGCGCGTGGCCTGGGAGCAGGGGGACCGGGCGCAGGCACGAGCTCAGGCCGCGCGGGCCCGCGCGGAGTTCGTGGCTCTTGCCGAGGAAGGGACGTCGGCCGTCGCGGAGGTCGATGCCTGGCTCACCGCACACGGCGGCGGCGAGTGACCACGGCTAGAGAAGCGAACCGCTAAACCCGTGAGGTGAGAACGACGTCAGCGGAGCGGCCCCCAAGGCGCGAGACCGAAGGTGTATCGGGCATACTCCGAGCGTCGAGCAACGTCGGGGGCCGGTTCGGGGGCGTTGTTATCGCCTCGCGGGTTTAGCGGATCGCTTCTCTAGAGCGGCGAGCGGAGCATCGCGCTCATCGTGATCTCGAGGCGACTCTCGAGGGCTCGCAGCACGCTGTCGAGCTCGCGGTCGCCGGCACCGAGGCGCCGGACGAGGCCCTCGCGCGTCCGCTCGACGACGAACGCGCGGGCTTCGGAGATCCACCGGCCGGCGGTGGAGCGATGCACCCGGTAGATCTTGCCGACCTCGGTGACCGACAACTTGTGCGCGAAGTGATAACGCAAGATCGTTCGTTGCTTGCGCGACAAGGCGGCCATCGCTTCGGCGAGCGCCGCCCGAAGCGACTCGCGGTAGCCGGCCTCGAGAAAGTCGAGCTCGAGGTCGCGGGACGTGGCCACGATCGCGAGCTCGTCTTGCTCCGCCGCGTGTTCGCGGATGCGGCCTTGCCTGCGCCACAGGTCGATGTACGTGCGGCGGGCGACGATCCGAAGCCAGCCGCGCAACGGACCGTAGCCGGAGTACTCCCGGATCTTGGGCGGTGTGTCGCCGTGGACGAAGAGCTTTTCGCGCAGGACCTGCTGGAAGTCTTCGCCGCGTGCCTCGTCGCCGGCAACGCGGGCCGCGGCACGCCGCATGTCGCCGCCGTGGGTTCGCTCGAAGACGGAGAGCGCGCGGGGGGATCCCTCGGCGCACCCGCAGGCCAGGTACAGGTCGCCCAGGTGCATCCCGGTCCACGGGTTGTCGGCCGGCGCGTCCTCCTGCAGCCGCATCGACACGTATCGCACGAAGTCGTCCGGTGCGACCTCCACCTCGGGCCAGGCCGCGACGGCATCATCGACGACGGACTGTAGCCGCGCGGCCAGGCCGGGATCGTCGACTTCGCCGATGCGCTGGCGAACGGACACCGGAGCGTCCGACAAAAATGCCGAGAGGAGCATCGGCGCGTCGCCGCCATCGTAGCGCAAGCGGACGCGCGAGAGGCCACGCGCGACGACGGTGCGCGGTCGCGCGCACGCCGTCACACGGCCGTCGTGTCGGGCGCAGAAGGGATCACGGCTGACAGCGCGACCAAGCGGCGTCCTCGAGCCCGCCGCGATCGCCGACGTCGCACCAGGCACTGGCTTGCGCGGTGCAGCCTTCGGTGACGTCGTCGAGCGAGTGGTACGCCTGACGGTTTGCGCACTTGGCCCAGCACCGGTTGGGCCGATGCCAGACCTCGGCGCCGTCGAGCTCGGTGCGCAGCACGTGGTCGTGCGCGGCACACATCGTCTGCGACGCGGAGTGACACGCCGGGGCGTCGGCCACGAGCGCCGGACCCTCGAGCTCGCCGTCGCAGCAGCGGGCGTAGCACTGGCCTGCGCCCGCGGGCGGCGGTGGCGGTGGCGGTGGCGTGGGATCGCAGCCGTTGGAGACTTGGAGCGCGTCGTAGGCCATCCAGCCGTTGCGCTTGGTGCCCGTGGCCGCGATGACGTACCCGTACAGAAACTTCATCGTGCCGGATTGCTTGCGGTAGCGGCCCTGCGCGTCCTGTACCCACAGGGGGATGTCGATCGAGGGCACGCCGTGCTCGGTGGGAACGTCGACGCGCTGGAACTTCGTGCCCGCCGGGAAGTGGTCGATCGCGGGACCGCCGAGCGCCATGCCCGGCACGTTGAACACGAGGTTGACCGAGCGCTGACCGTTGGCGCGAACGAGGGGAAGGTAGTCACCGGCGCGCTCGTGGGTCGCGGTCGAGTCGTACACGACCTTCTTGAACTCCAGCACCGGATCGTGATCGTTGCGGACCTCGTAGCAGCCCATTTTCGCGAGACCGGCGCTCTTGGCCGAGACGTGGCCCACCTTGTTCTCGAACGACTCCTGGCCCTTGATGCTCGAGATCGGCATCCAGCCCGCACTCGAGTTGCTGGTCGACATCGCCATCGCGTACGGCTCGGAGTCGAACACGCGCGTCTGCCCGTAGTTGAACGCGACCTTGGTCTTGGTCGACGTCGCCACCACGTTGCCGTCTCCGTCGCGGACGGGGACGCCGGTGTACGTGCCCCAGTCCGTTCCTCCGTCGTTGCGCAGCACGCGGTTGCCTCCGGAGACGCGCAGCTTGCAGTTGTAGGGACTGACCAGGCACGCGTTGCCGTTGACGCCCTCGAACAGGCCCGAGCCGGCGCGGTCGTCTTCGCCGTCGGTGTCCGCGGCGAGCTCGCGTCCCTCGGGCTCGTCGCATGCGGGGACGACCACGAGCACGACCGCGGCTGCGAACGTGGACGCGAGCGAGGCGCGAGAGCGGGTGGTCGAACGGGCGGGGACACGGTGGCGGTCGGTCGGGTCGGACATGCTCGGTTCCTCACCCCGTGGACGTGGTGGTGCGCGCACGTGCGCTGCGGCGCGACCGTGAAGCCCCGAATTCGGGCTCCGAGGGCCGTCGTACGCCGCGGATTGCGTCTTGCGCCAATGGCGCGACGACGGGGCGACGCGCCACGCCGACCTCGCCGAACCGCCCCATCTCCCTACGGGAGCGGCGCCGTCGGGCGTAGCATGGCGCGCGATGGCTCGGCGTCGTGCCCTGTTCGCCACGGCGCTGCTGCATTCCGCGCTGCTGGGGGCATTGTGGGCGCTGCCGGATCCGGTGCGTCCGGCCGTCGAGCCTCCCGCGCCCGACCTCACCGACATCGAGCTGGTGACGTACGTGCCGATCGAGCCCGACCCACCCGCTGCGGGTGGGGTCGTGGCTCCGCCGGACGACGCGGCGTCGCGTGGCGCCGGCGACGAGGTGGCCCCGAACCCGGCGCCGGCCCGACCGGCCCCGTCGACACGGCGGGGCCAGACCCGTCCCAGGACCGACCAAGACGCGGCACCGGCGATCGGCGAGGACGTGGATGCACCCGACGTGGATGCACCCCCCGCGCCACCGTCCGAGGACGACCCGACCGCCGGCGCGCTCGAGCTGTCGGGCCGCCGCGCCGCGCGGACCTCGGCCGGCTCGATCTCGCCGCGTCTGCCGGCTTCGGCACGTGACGCGCTCGACGCGTCCCGCGGGACGAGAGTCGCTCGCCGGGGTTCGAAGGAAGGTCGGTCGATCGTCGACCCGCAGCCCGGCGCTGCGATCGCCCAGGTGAAGACGCCGGCCGACGCGGGCTTCGAGCTCGACGACGACGGGCGGTGGGTGTTTCACGATCCGGATCCGGGCGCGACCTGGTCGGCGACGCTGCAGCCGGACGGCCGGCTCCGGTTCACCGACAAGCTGGCGCCGCGGCTGGGGGCCGACGGAGGCGCACGCGCGCCGGGCCTCAAGGAGTGGGTGCTGCAGGGGCAGGGCAAGAAGTTCTGGGCCAAGCGAAAGCAGCGCCTGCTCGCGGCGACCTCCGAGATGCGGCTGCAGATGGCGGTCTCGTTCGCCGAAAAGAACATCGACCGGCAGCTGCGTCGCCTGTCCCGCGAGCTGCTCGAGATCTGGCGCAGCGACGCGCCGCCGCATCGCCGACGCGAGCTCATCTTCCAGATCTGGGACGACTGCGAGGAGCGGGTCCACGTGGCCGCGTCGGCGCTCGAAGACGACGGGCAGTCGGAGATCGATGCCCTGCGCACACGCGCCGGTACCGAGGCATGGGCCGCGGTCGTCGCGTTCGTGTGTCGCCACCTGCCCCGTGGCGATCCCGATGCGTATCCCGCGGCCGAGCTCGCCC
>CALBMM010000264.1 GCA_937896535.1 uncultured Pseudomonadota bacterium | reverse complement strand
TCGCACTGCTGGACGACCTGCGCCGTGGCGTGACCGATGCCGCCACCCTGGCCGAGATCAACCGGCGCATGATCGAACGGCGCGAGCAGCTCGAACGCGAACCGTACGAGTTCGACCGGCGCTTCAACGGCTCGCGCGACCTGCCGGCACCGGTGGTCGTCAACATGCTGCCGCCCGCCGGCTACGGCTACGGCCCGCAGTGGGGCCAGCCGGGTTACGGCCAGCCGCAGTGGGGTCCCCAGGGATACGGCCCACAGTGGGGCCAGCCCGGTCCCTACGGGCAGCCGGCGTACGGTCCGGCGGCGTTGCCCGGTCCGCTGACGCCCGACGAGCTCGCGACCCAGCTCGAAAAACTCAACGAGCTGCGGATCTCCGGCATCCTGACCGAGGACGAGTTCCAGGCGCAGAAGGCCAAGCTGCTGCAGCGCATGTGACCGGCAGCGGTATCATCGCCGCGCCGTGATCTTCGCCGGGGCCACGTTCGAACGACTCGTTGCCCTGCGCGACGAGGCGTCGGGCTTGCGGGCGGTCCTGACGATCGACTCGACCAGACGTGGGCCCGCGTTCGGCGGGATCCGACGCTGGGCGTACGCGAACGAAGCGGACATGGTTGCCGACGGACAGCGGCTGGCGCGATCGATGTCGCGCAAGTGTGCGCTCGCCGGAGTCGAGGCCGGCGGCGCGAAGACGGTGGTGTGGCATCTGCCCAACGTCGATTGGCCGGCTGCCTACGAGGCGCTGGGCCGGCACATCGAGGCGCTCGCCGGCCAGTACGTCGCCGGCCCCGACGTGGGCACCGGACCCGACGAGCTCGCCGCGGTGCGACGGCACACCACTCACGTCAACCCGGCGGGCAACGACGCGGGGGCCTCGACCGCGGCCGGCGTGCTGGCCGGTCTGCGCGCGGTGGCGACGGTGCGTGGGCAGGCGCCCGAACGCATCGCAGTGCAGGGGCTCGGCGCGGTGGGCCTGGCGGTCTGCCGCGCGATGATGGCCGACGGGGTCGAGGTCGTCGGCGCGGACGTGAACGCGGACGCCGTCGCGAGGGCCGCGGCGATCGGCGTGCGCATCGTCGATGCGGACGCGATCGCGACGGTCGACTGCGACGTGTTCGTGCCGTGCGCGATGGGGCAGGGGATCGACGTCGCCACGGTCGGGCGGCTTTGCTGCGCGGCGGTCTGCGGCAGCGCCAACGATCAGCTCGTCGACGACGAGGCCGCGCGGGCGCTGCACGCCCGCGGGATCCTGCACGCGCCCGACATCGTGGTCAGTGCCGGCGCCGTGGTCGAAGGGGTCGTGACGGTACGCGAGGGCGCGACCGAGGCGGCACGGCAGCGCGCGCGGCAGATCATCGGCGAGATCGAAGGCCGCGTGGTCGAGCTGCTGCGCCGGGCCCGGGCCGACGACATGGCGCCGTCGCAGCTGGCGATCGCATGGGCCGACACGCGGTTGGGCCGAGCTTGACCGGTCGCGGCGTCGTTGCGACGCTGCCCACCTCGATGCGCCGTCGCGAGTTCTTCATGGGCATGGGTGGCGCGTGCGTGCTCGCCGGGTGTCGGGCGGGGTCGCAGCGCCGGATGTCCGTGACCGTGACTCCGGACGTCTCGGCGGCGGGCCGCGAGGCCACGTCGACGACGGCCGACGACGACGTGGCGCCGCCGGTCCCCGACGAGCCCGATCCGTTCGCGTCGCTGCACGGGTTTTGCGAGGGCGTCGCTGCGCCCGACGAGGCCGAGCATGCCTCCCACCGGACCGCGATGCAGGCGGCGCTCGGCGAGGCCGGGCTCGCGGCGCTGGTCGTCGAGCCGGGGCCGACGATGCAGTATCTGACCGGCGTGCAGTGGGGGCGCAGCGAGCGGCCGTTCCTGCTCGTGCTGCCGGCCGTCGGGGCGCCCCGCTTCGTCGTGCCCGCGTTCGAGGCTTTGCGGGCGGCCGAGCAGATCACGACGATCGACGTCGATCCGTGGGCCGAGCACGCGTCGCCGTACACCCGCGTCGCCGACGCCATCGGCAAGGGGCGGGGCAAGGTCGCCGTCGACCCCGAGATCCGCACGTTCGTCGCGGCCGCGGTCGGCGAGGCGGTCGGCGTGCGCCGCATGGTCGACGACACCGAGGTCGTCGCGAACGTTCGGATGCGCAAGTCGGCGGCCGAGCTGGCCCGTTTGCGGCGGGCCAACGAGGCGACGAAGGCGGCGCTCGAGCTCGCGGCAGCGCACGTGCGGGTCGGGATGGCGCAGTCGGAGGTGGCCGAGCTGGTGCGACGGGCCCAGATCGCCGCGGGGCTCTCGGACGTGTGGACGCTGGCGCTGGCCGGACCGGCGGCGGCGTTTCCCCACGGCACCCACGAAGACCGTGTGCTCGACGCCGGCGACCTCATGCTCGTCGACACCGGCGGATCGCTGCACGGGTATCGCTCCGACATCACGCGCACCTGGGGGGTCGGGGACGTGGCCGAGCGAGCGCGCCATGCATTCGAGACCGTGCGGTTGGCCCAGGCGGCCGCGCTCGAGACGATCCGTCCGGGGGTCGTGGCCGGCGACGTCGATGCGGCCGCGCGCCGCGTGATGGCCGAGGCCGGCTTCGGGGCCGACTACGAGAGCTTCACCCATCGTCTCGGCCACGGCATCGGGCTGCAGGTCCACGAAGCGCCGTATCTGGTCAAGGACAGCCGCCGCGTGCTGCAGGCGGGCATGACCATGTCGGACGAGCCGGGGATCTACGTGCCCGGTGCGTTCGGCGTCCGGATCGAGGACATCGTCGCGGTCACCGACACGGGCGCCGAAGTGTTCGGCCCGACCGTCGCATCCTTCGACGCGCCGTTCGGCGACCCCTGAGCGTCAGCCCTCGACCTTCGTACCGTTGTCCCACGTCGACTCCGTGCGGGTGCCGGAGACATCCACGTCGATCCACTTGCCCGTCTTGTTCCCGTCGACGTACTCGCCTTCGGACATCAGCGATCCGTCGGGGTGCCAGTTCGTCGACTTGCCGACCTTGACGTCGTTGCGCCACATGCCCTGCGCCTTGGGTGTGCCGTTGTCGTAATAGAAGGTGGCCTTGCCGTCCTTGCGGCCGTCGGCGTAGCTGCCTTCGCCCGACAGCTCGCCGTTTTCGAACCAGGTCTTCCACTCGCCGTCGCGCACGCCCACGCTGTAGGTCGTCAGCGCCTTGGACGTGCCGTCGGGGTAGTACTCGAGCCACTGACCGTCGCGCTCGCCGTTTTCGTACATGCCGTCGACGACCACGGTGCCCTCGTCCGACCACTGGCGGAACGGGCCGTGGCGGACGCCGCCGTCGTCGGTGCGGCGCAGGCAAAAGGAGTTGGTGCCGTGCGGGGGAGGGGCGCCCTGGTGCTCGGTCCCGGCGGGGCAGGTCACTCGTCCCTCGCCGACGCGCGTGACCTCGGCCTTCTTGCGGTCGGCTTCGGCCGCCGCGATGGCGGGACCCGAGCCGTCGCGTCGCGCCGGCGGCTCCTTGACGCCGGCCTCCTCGACGCCGCCGGCCGGCAGCTTGCGCTTGGGACCACGGGGGCCGGGGCGGTCGTCGCTGCACCCGCCGAGGGCGAGCGGGACGGCCAGAGCCAAGAGCACGACACTGCGGGACCGGGCGCGACGCGGCATCGGCGTCAGTGTACCGCGCAGACGCGGTGCATTGGTCTCAGCCTTCGGCGCCGAAGGGCCGACGCGGCGACAGACGCCACGCCAGCAGCACGGGCACGAGGATGTAGCCGAGGTAGGTGCCGAGGAAGATCGGCATGTTCGGCGGCGGCGTGTCGCACTGCACCTCGACCACCACGTGCACGAACATCGAGTAGAGCATCATCGCGGCGTAGGCGAGCGCCGGCCCGCGTACCCAGTTGCGACGCTTGGCGATCCCCCAGGCGAGCACGGGGTACAGCATCCCGAAGCCGAAGGCGCTGATCCCCGACATCACCCGCAAAAAGAGTGGGTTCTCGGCGACGAGCGGGTCGTAGTGGACGCCGTACCACCACAGCGCGCGACCGAACGGATCGGCCGAGTCTTCGGCGACGGCGTCGAGGGCGGCCGCGCGATCGAACAACAGCGACGTGGCCGTGAAGGCCAGCAGCGCGACGATGAGCGCGCGGTCCAGGCCGCGGTGCGAGGGCGATGACATGGCGCAGCTACTTCGGTTGCAGGGCGATCAGCGACAGCCCCTCGGGTCCGGGGGTCTTGTCGAGCTCTCCGGCGTACGTGGCGTAAGCCATCATCGGATTGCGCGAGCGGTTCTTGCGATCGTTGAGCCGCGTCTGGAAGTCGAGCAGGGGCTGGACCTGGTAGGCCCACAGATCGGCGTGCTGCCACTTCTTGGAGTAGATCGTGCGCAGCACGACCGACTTGTCGTCGGCGGGCAGTCCCTGGATGCTCTCGACGAAGTCCGGAACGTACTTGAAGTACTCCTCGGCGTTGCTCATGTAGAGCACGCGGACTTTGACGCCGAGATCGTCGCACGCCTTGGCGATCGTCTTGAGGCTCTTGTCGCCGGCGAGGTTGCCGACCATGACGCGGACGCGGCCGGTCTCGTACAGGGCCTGCATGTGGGCGAACTTGTCGGCGTCCGACAGCCACGAGGCCGGCTCGCCGCCGGCGGTGCGCTCGACCACGCGCGACAAGTGGCGATAGACGGTCTCGCGTCCGACTCGAAAGCCGATCAGCAGCCGGCGTAGATCCTTTTCGTCCATGTCGGCGAGGCTCTCTTCGAGCAGCGTCTTGGTCTGCTCCTCGGCCTCCGGGCTCCACATGGCCACGAGCGCCTGCGGCGACTCGGCCCTGGGCACGAGCACCGAGTAGATCCGGTGCAGCTCCACCACGCGCGTGTCGATGTCCATCATGAACAACAGCTCGCACTTGGCGTGCGCGGCGACGGTGAACGTCTGGTCCGATCCCACGCCGATGCACGCGCCGCCGATCCCCTCGATGTACGGAAACCAGAGATCGTGGCGGGTCTCGTTGGACTGGATGTAGTGGGTGTCGACCTTGAACGGTGCGTCCTCGTCACCGGCGAGCAGGCTCGCGCGCTGCGAGTCGTCGAGCTTGGTGAGGCCGCCGACGGTCTCGACCGGTGGCGCCTTGGGCTCGGGTGCAGGTGCAGGGGCCGGGGCCGCCTCGGGCGTGTCGGCCTTCGCCGCGGCCAGGGCGGTCTCGGCCGGTGCGGCGGCAGCGATCGGCGTCGCCGGTGCGGCGGGGGGCGTGGACGTCTCCTCCCCCTTGGCCCCGTTGCACGCGATCGCGGCGAGGCTGACAAACGCAATCCGGGCGGCAGCAGGGGCCTTCATGGCGTCGGAGTGTAGTCGCAGCCCCGCGTCGCCGACGAATTCCCGGAGCGTGTGGGAGGCGCGCGGGAAATAAACGTGAGCCGAGAGCACTTGCGCCCCCCGGCGGCCGGCACCATGATCTGCACCGCGCGCAAACGCGCCCCTTGCGCAGGAAGATCCGGGATACCCGGACACGGTCGGTGCCGACCCCAAAGGCGAGCCATGACCCCCGTGAGGACGAATGCCAGTCCCCGAGAGCGATGACGAGGATGCAAGCATGACGGACGACGACGCCAAGCAACGCCACGACGGCGACGGCAAGGACGAACCGGTGGCCGAGGACGAGGCTCGCGACGAGGACGCGACCTCCGCGACCTCCGCAGACGACGAGGCCGATGCGAAGGCCACCGACGCCGCGGACGACGACGAACCCGAGGTGGCCGAGGCCGCGCGGGTCGAGGTCGCCGCGTCCGCCAAGGCCAAGGCCAAGGCCGACGACGACGACGCGCCCGCCAAGACCACCGACAGGTCGAAGCGACCGGTGACGATCTCCGCCGAGGGGCTGTCGAAGTTCTACGGACAGTTCGCGGCCCTGTCGAACGTGACCTTCTCGGTCCGTCGCGGCACGGTCGCGGCGTTCCTGGGCCCCAACGGCGCCGGCAAGTCCACCACGATGCGGATCCTGACGGGCTTTTTGGCGCCGACCAAGGGCAAGGCATCGGTGCTGGGACTCGATCCCACCATCGCCGAGCAGCGCCGTGAGCTCGCCAAGAAGCTCGGCTACCTGCCCGAGAGCGGCCCGCTGTACCGCGACATGACCCCGTTCGAGTCGCTGAGCTTCTTCGCCGACGTCCGCTCGCTGGCCAAGCCGACCAAGCGCATCGAGGCCGTCGTCGACCGCTGTGCGATCGGCTCGGTGCTCCACAAGCCGATCTACAAGCTGTCGAAGGGTTACCGGCAGCGCGTGGGCATGGCGCAGGCGCTGCTGCACGACCCGGAGGTGCTCATCCTCGACGAGCCGACCTCCGGCCTCGATCCCCTGCAGATCCGCGAGGTCCGCGAGCTCATCCGCGAGCTCGGCCGCGAAAAGACGCTGCTGCTTTCGACCCACATCCTGCAGGAGGTGGAAGCGATGGCCGACGAAGTCGTGCTGATCTCGGAGGGCAAGATCGCGTTCACCGGCACCAAGGCCAAGCTCACCAAGGACGCCACGGTCGAGCAGCGCTTCTACGAGCTCGCCGACAAGCACCAAAAGGAGGTCGCCTGATGGGTATCGACTTCAAGGTCGTCGCCGCGATCTTCCGCAAGGACATGCGGACGTATCTGGGCAATCCGACCGGCTACGTGTTCCTCACGCTGTTCATCGCCGCGACTGCGGCGGCGGCGTACCTCACCGAAGAGTTCTTCGCCCGCAACCTCGCCGACCTCGCCACCCTCAACACGTGGATGCCGGCGGTGCTGATGTTCTTCGTCCCGGCGATCACGATGAACGCCTGGGCGGAGGAGCGTCGCGCCGGTACCGACGAGCTGCTGCTGACGCTGCCGGTGCGCGACACCGAGGTGGTGCTGGGCAAGTACCTGGGCGTGCTGGGCATGTACACGCTGTCGCTGGGGCTTTCGACCTCGCACATCGTGGTGCTCGCCATGCTCGGCGATCCCGACCCGGGGCTGATGTTCGCCACCTACGCCGGCTACTGGTTGATGGGCGCGCTGTTTGCCGCCGTGGGGCTGGTGGGCTCGATGTTCACGATGAACGCGACCGTCGCGTTCATCCTCGGGGGGCTGGGCTGCGCCGGGCTGGTCTTCACGGGGCCGCTGCCGTGGGGCGGTGGCACCTTGCCGTGGGCCTCGGCGATGCTCGGGATCGCGATCATCGGACTGTCGAGCGCGCTGGTGTACTTCGCGGTCGTCGGCCGCAGCCAGGGCACCGCGTTCGCGGGCTTGGCCGGTGGCGCCATCGCGGCCGTCGTGTGGCTGTCGATGGGTCGCAGCGCCGAGCTCGGCGAACCCAACCCCTTCGAAGAGACCTTCGCGCGGCTGTCGGTGTGGGACCACTTCGACAGCTTCGGCGAAGGCGTCTTGCGGCTCGGTGACCTCGTCTACTACGTCGGGGGCGTCGCCGCGCTCTTGTACTTGTGTGCGTTCCTGCTCGGAAGGAGGCACTGGTAATGACCGCTCCGGTTCGCCAGCATCGCCTGATCCGCTTCGCGTCGCTCGTCGCGATGGCGGGCGGTCTCACCTACATGGCCCAGCAAAGCGACGTCCGCACCGACGTGACGTCGGAAGGACTGTCGCAGCTGACGCCCGGCACGATCGAGCTCATCGAGAGCATCGGCACCGACCGGCCCGTCATCGTTCACGCCTTCATCTCCTCGGACATCCCGCGCGGCTACGTCACGGTGCGCTCGCGGCTGATGAACATCCTGCGCGAGATGAAGGCCCGCGGCGGTCCGGGCCTGGAG
>CALBMM010000263.1 GCA_937896535.1 uncultured Pseudomonadota bacterium | reverse complement strand
AAGGCAGCACGGGTACGCCGGGCGACAGCACCGGCACCCCGGGCGACAGCACCGGCACCCCGGGCGACAGCGGCGACAGCGGCGACAGCGGCAGCGGCAGCGACAGCGGCGGCATGGGCGTCTGCAACGGCGTCGCGGTCGACATCCAGAGCCAGCACCCGCACACGCTGACGATCCCCGAGGCCGACGTGCTCGCCGGCGGGGAGATGACCTACACGATCGAAGGCATGCACACGCACATGGTCACGCTCACGGCGGCGGACATGGCGTCGCTGGCCGCCGGCGGCACCGTGATGGTCTCGAGCACCAACGACAACATGCACAGCCACCAGGTGACGGTGAACTGTCGCTGACGCGACCGACCGTTCGAGGTTCCGACGCGGCCGCGGGCATCTGCCCCGGCCGCGTTTTTGCTTGAGCCACCGGCGGTGCCCTGCGATGGTGGACGATGCGATGAGCGAGCACGCCCCCGCCCCATTCCTCGTCGGTGCCGCCCGCGTCGACCTCGGCCACCCGCGGCACAACATCGGCATGATGGGCTGGGGGATGATCGACAACGTGGTGCGTGGCGTCGCCACGCCCCTGCACGCCCGCGGGTTCTACGTCGCCGACGAGACCACGAAGCTGGGCCTGGTGACGGTCGAGCTCGCATTCGTCTCGCACGCGGTCAAGGACGCGGTGTGCAGCCGGCTCGCGAGCGAGCACCCCGAGCTCGGACTCGACGAGTCCAACGTGCTGCTGATGGCGACGCACACGCACAGCGGCCCCGGGGGGTTCACCCACTATCCGTTCTACAACGTCACGATCCCGGGCTTCGTGCCGGAGGTGTGTGCGTGGATCGCCGACGGCATCGTGCGCGCGCTCGTGCAGGCCCACGCCGACCGCGTACCGGGCCGGCTGCGCTACGTCGAAGGCGAGCTCGATCCGAAGTGGCCGGTCGCGTTCAACCGCGCGGTCGCCTCGTACAACCTCAACCCCGACGTCGCCAAGCGGCGCCCCGACCAGAACCACCTCGCGCTCGATCGGACGATGCGACTGCTGCGGCTCGAGGACGCGTCAGGCCGTCCGGTCGGCGCCGTCAACTGGTTCGCGGTCCATTGCACCAACGTGCACAGCGACAATACGAACGTGCACTTCGACAACAAGGGCTACGCCGCCCAGATGCTCGAGGACGCGATGCGGGCCGAGGGCATCACCGACTTCGTGGGCGCGTTCTCGCAGGGCGCGACCGGAGACGTCACGCCCAACTTCCGGCGCTACCGCGAAAAGCCCTGGACACGCGGCGCGTTCGCCGACGACGACGAGAGCGCGCGAGAGAACGGCCGCTACCAGTTCCAGTGCGCGCGCGAGCTTCTGCGGCGCGCGGCCGATGCTCCGGAGCTGACCGGGCCCCTCGACGTCGCACATGCGTTCGTCGATTTCTCGAGCATCGACGTCTCGCCCCGCTACGCCGACGGTCGGCCCCGTCGCACGGGCCCGGGCGAGATCGGCATGGCGATGTTCTTCGGCACCGAAGAAGGCCCGGGACTGCCGCGGCGGCTGTTGTTCGCGCAACGGGTGGTGAGCCTGCTACGCCCCGTCGCACGCCGGATGATGCCGTCGGGCACGCGCCGCCGCCTCGCCGAGCGCGACGAGATCCAGGCCGAGAAGGTCACGTGGCTGGAGGGGGGACGGCGGCGGATCCTCGGCATCGGACGATTGCGTCGGCTGCCGCTGCCGTGGGGCGCCACCCCGGCGCTGCGGCAAGTTCGGGCGCTCGATCAGTCCGACCGCGCGGACCCCAAGCCGTGGACGCCCCAGGTCTTGCCGGTGCAGCTGATGCGGATCGGGGCGCTGGCGATCGCGGCGGTGCCCGCGGAGTTCACCACGGTCTCCGGACTGCGGCTACGCGCGTCGGTGCTCGATGGGCTGGCGTCGATCGGGGTGCGGTCTTGCGCCCTGTCGGGCTACTCGAACGCGTACAGCGGCTACGTCGCCACCGCCGAGGAGTACACGCGTCAGGACTACGAAGGGGCGAGCACGCACTTCGGCAAGTGGACCCTCGCCGGCTACCAGACCGAGTTCGATCGTCTGTGTGCGCGACTGCGAACGCCGCGAGGCGACCGGGCCCCCCTTCGGGGACCGCGGCCGCCTCGCTTCGACGCCGACGACCTCGCGGGCCGGCTGTACACGGGGCCGTGAGGCCGCTCGGGCCGCGCTACAGGGGCTGGAAGTCGCACCCCTGGAAGCAGAACGCGTCGATCTGCAGGGCGTAGGCGTCGTAGTGATCGGCACCCGGGGTCGTCTGCACGCGGACCTGATACACGTCGAGCGAGCTGGCGTTGTGCAGCGTGATCATCTGGGTGCCGTCGCCGCACCCGATGGTCTCGAGCGCCACCCCGCTGTCGTCGAGCAGCACCGCGCTCAGCGGCTGCGGAGAAAGACCCGCCTGGTCGCACTCGAGGGTGATGCGGATCGTCGGGTCGACCTGGCCGGGCACGATGGAGAACTGAACCCAGTCGCTGTCGTCGTCGGGGCTGGACACTTCGTCGACGTACTCCAGGCCCTTGGTGTCGATCGCGTCGGGGTTGAACAGTGCGCCGGTGACCGAGACCGGGGCGGGCGACGTGGCACGGAACTGGGCGATGACCGCGGGGTCGGTCGGGCTGTCGCCGTCGGCCGGTGCCTGGGGGCCGAGCGGCTCGCCGGTGTCGCCCATCTCGCCGGTCGTCCCGCCGTCGGTCGGGTCGGGCTCGCCCGTGTCGCCGGTGCCGCCGTCGTCGTCCATCGGGTCGGGCTCGCCCGTGGTCGCGCCGTCGTCGGGGTCGACGTCGGGTCCGCCGGTGCTGTCTCCGACGGGCTCGTCCATCGCGTCGTCCTCGTCATCGACCGGGAGATTCTCGTCGTCGGCGTCGTCGCCGGTCTCGCCGTCGTCGGCCATCGAGGGCGCACCGTCGAGGCCGTCGCCGTCGTCGGCACCGGTGGCACAAGCCGTCAGGCCCAGCGCCAAACAAAGGGAGGAAAGGAAGCCAATCTCGAAGCGTTGCATCGTCTCGTCTTTCGTCGGTTGCGCCGAACCGGGCGCATCCGGGTCGTTGCGCGGCGGTGGGTCGCGCTCCCCGGAGGCGCCGTATTTCTCGGCGACACCCTCCCCGCCCGCAGCGAGCGGGGAATCGAGACGATGTTCAGCGCGGTGGCGCGCTCAGCTCTGGACCGATCGGCGGCGACACACCCACGACCACAACGGGGGCTCGGGAGCCGGGTCGACGCCGGGCGGCGGTCGTCGGTGATGTCGGCGGGGTCGCAGGCGGCCGGAGGGAGAAAATGGGGTGACAGGTGGTCGACGGCGTGTGTGGATCATCGAGCTCTTGGCACGTGGAGGTTGAACGCAGTCGCCCCCGCGCGACCGGACACGCGGGGGCGACGAAGGGGTCGAGGAACTCGATGGTCGGCCGAAGGTGGTGCGGGCGTTCGCCTCACGACCACAACCCCGGCATGCGAGCGACCGCGGTGCAGTTGCGGCCGGCTCGCTTGGCTTCGTACATGGCCCGATCGGCGCGCTCGTCGATCTCGTCGGCCGTTTCTCTGCCGTTCCAGGCCGCCAGGCCCACCGAAATCGTCGCGGCGATCTCCTTGGCCCCGAAGCGGGTCGGATGGGTCTCGAGGCGCTCGCGGATGCGCTCGGCGATCGTGATCGCCTCCTCCTCCGTCGTGGCCGGCATCACGAGGACGAACTCGTCGCCCCCGCGTCGGACCAGCACGTCGAGGTTGCGGACGCTGGCGCGAACCATGTCGGCGACGCGTCGCAGCACCGCGTCGCCGGCGGCGTGGCCGAAGCGATCGTTGATGCGCTTGAAGCGGTCGATGTCCATCTGCATGACCGCGAAGGTCTTGCCGTCACGCTGGGCTCGGTTCATCTCGCGCACCAACGACGGCATCAGGTAGCCGCGGTTGAATGCGTGGGTGAGCGAGTCGGTCGTGGCCAGCCGCGACAGCTCCGCGGCCCGCAACGCCTGCCCGACGCACTGCCCGAGCACGAACGCCGCGTGCTCGTGGTCGAGCGCGAACGCCCCCGGCTGGGGATTGGACATGGACAAGACCCCGAGCACACGCTCGTTGGTCAGGATCGGCACGGACAGCACCGAACGGGGCGAAAAGCCCTTGCGCGCCACTCGGACGAAGCGCGGATCGTCGTCGGCATCGCGTACGCGTGCGGTCTGGCCGGTCGCCGCGACCCAACCCATCACACCTTCGCCTCGGCGAAATGCGGGAGGTTCGTCGTCGACACCGGCCCCGGACCGCGCGACGGCCCGTAGGTCGTCGGGCGTGCACAATCGGATCGAGGCGTGCTCGGCAGAGAGGATGTTGATGGCTGCGTCGGTCGCGAGCTGGAGAGCGAGTTCGAGATCGTCGGCACAGGCGAGCTCGCGGACCGCAGCCGACAGGTCAGCGAGAGAGGAGAGCGACACGCGGGCAATGTACCCGGCTCGTTCCGATTCGGCACGGGGCGATCTTTGTCTACAGGATCCGATCTTGTCGCAGGTGTAGGCACAAACCGAGAAGATCCACGAACAGAGTTTTTTGCGATCGTCTGCGCGACATCGCGATCCCGATCGCCCCTCGCCTCGCGCTCGCGAGATCCGAGCGTGACAAAAAATTTTCGTCGAGGGCGGGAGGTGATTCCAACCCGTCGTAGCCTGCCGCTGCCAATGACCCCCGCGGACTTCACAGCTCTTTCATCGAACGTCGCGCGGCGCCTCGGCGATGCCCTGCGCGAGGGTGGCTTCGACGATGCGTACATGAGTACGGCCGAGGCCATCGCCCCCCGTCGTTTCGACACCGTGCGGCTGCCCGTCGTCACGGCGTGGCTGCGGGTGCAGTCCGAGCCGGCCGCCGTGCTCGCGCGACTGTTCGCGTACGCGGACGTGGTCGACGGCGCTCGAGCGCGGAACGTGTTGACAGCGGAGCTGTGCGCCGCCTTGCTGGAGGCCGGCGCGCTCGTCGAGACCTCGACGGGGATCACCTCGCGGATCCGGGTGGTTCCGTTTTGTGGGATTCACGTCGCGTCCGATCCGATGGAGACCGCGGGCGATCCGGTGATGGGGCCCGGCGCCTTTACGCAGGAGATGGCCGATCTCATGCCGATCTCCTCGGGGGATCGCGTGCTCGACGTCGGCAGTGGCGCGGGCTCGTTGGCGCTCGTGGCCGCCGCGCGCGGGGCCGGCACGGTCGTGGGCGTCGACCTGCACCCACGTGCCGCGGCGGTGGCGAGCTTCAACGCGGTGCTCAACGGGCTGACGGCGCGCTTCGAGACGGGCGACCTGACCGCGCCCGTGGTCGGCGAGCACTTCGATCTACTCGTCGCGCAGCCGCCCTTCGTGGTCAAGCCCGACGACGTCGAGGCGACGACGTACCTGCACGGCGGACCGGAGGGCGACGAGCTGGCGCTGCGGCTGTGCGCCGAGGTGCCCGCCGTCCTCGACGACGGCGGGCGGGCGCTCGTGCTCATCGAAACGCTGCGGTCCCCGGACGCGATCGGAGCTCGCGTGGGCGAGGCGATCGGCGAAGGTCCCATCGACGCGATCAGCATCGTGACCCCCGGGACGTCGGCGGACATGCTGGCCCTGGGCTACGCCGCGATCGCCCATCCCGATCTCGGGGAGGCGTACGCGCAGACCGCCGTCCGGTATTGGCGACACCTGCATGCGCGCGGCGGGGCCGGCACGCGCCACGTGTTGGTCGACGTGCGCCGCGACGCAACGCGCTCCAAGGCGCGCGCCGTCACGATCGAGCGACAGTCGCTGGCCGGGTGGACGCCGGCCGTCCTGCGACAGGTCGAAGCCGCGGTGGCGCTCGCGGTCGCCGACGCGCAGACGCTCGCCGGCGCCCGGCTGCGCGTGCCCGCGGGCGCGGTGCTGTCGCAGTCGCAGTCGCTCGACGACGGTCGCACGCGACTGCGGCTTTCGTGGCCGGGCGGCGGCCACGACGAGCAAGCGCTCACGGACGCGGCCGCGGTCGTCACCGAGGCCGCGCGCGCGCCCACCACCGTCGACGCGATCGTGGCCGCGTACGCGGAGGCAGCCGACGCCGCCCCCGACCAGGTGCGCGCGCAGGTCGAGTCCTTCGTGCGACAGTCGCTCGCCACGGGCCTGCTCGTCCCGTGCACGTGATGCCGCCGACGGCTTGATCGCACCGCCACGGTGCAGTCAAAATGGGGGGTCGCGCCCGGCGCACGCCGGCCGGCCGCCGCCCTCCAGATGAACCAGGTCCCTCTCGACGACTTTGCCCTGCTGCGGATGTGGGCCTCGGGCAACGCCGCGGCGGGCGACCAGCTCGCGCGCCGCTACTATCCGAACGTGCGGCGGTTCTTCGACGTCAAAGTGCCCGCCCACGCCGAAGACCTGACGCAGCGGACGTTTCTGGCATGCGCCGAGAGCATCCACCAGTACCGCGGCAGCGCCACGTTCAAGGCGTACCTGTTCGGCATCGCGCGCAACCAGCTGCTGCGCCACCTGCGGACCGCCCGCGTGCGCGACGACGTGGCGCGCAAGAAGTGGAGCTCGGGTCCGTCGGTGGCGACGCGAACCTCGATCTCGATGATCGTGGCCAACCGCCAGGAGCACCACCTACTGCTGTTGGCCTACGCAAAGCTGCCTACCGATCAGCAGATCACGATCGAGCTGTACTACTGGGAGGACATGAACAGCTCCGAGATCGCCGAGGCACTCGAGGTTCCCGTGAGCACGGTGACCACGCGGCTGTCACGCGCCCGGAGCGGCCTGCGCGACGCGGTGGTGGAGCTGTCGGCGCCGGGAGCCGTGCGCGACCGCATCGTGGCCGACCTCGACGGTTGGGCGCGCTCGCTCGTCTCCCGGTCGTAGGGCACGGGATCGAGCGCGTACGCCCGCGCCACACTTGCTAGACTCGTCCGGGTGGGCCCCGGCCCGACAACGACCTACCGCACCGTGCGGCCGCTCGCGGCCGGCGGCATGGCGGAAGTGTTCCTGGCACACCCCGAGGGGGAGCCGGGACGGCTCGTCGCGCTCAAGCGGATCCTGCCGCACCTGGCCCGCGACACGGTCTTCGTCGACATGTTCCTGCGAGAGGCGCGGCTGGCCGCGACGCTGCGCCACCCCAACCTCGTCGGCGTGCTCGATGCCGGCTTTGCCGACGGCCACTACTTCCTCGCGATGGAGTACGTCGACGGGGCCGACCTGTCCGATCTGCTCGACAGCGCGGCGGCGGTCGACGACCTGCCGCTACCGGTCGCGCTGACGATCGTGCGGGACGCCTGCGCGGGCCTGCACTTCTTGCACAACCAGGTCGACGTGACCGGTCGGCCGCTCGGACTCGTGCACCGCGACGTGTCGCCGTCCAACGTGCTCGTCAGCACGCAGGGCGTGGCGCGGGTGACCGACTACGGGATCGCGACGGCGACCGCCCACACGCGCACCACCGAGCCCGGCACGGTCAAGGGCAAGGCGGCCTACATGGCACCCGAGCAGTGCATGAGCGGCGCGCTCGATCGGCGCGCCGACGTGTTCTCGCTCGGCATCTTGCTGTACGAGACGATCACCAAGAGTCGGCTGTTCGTCGGCGACAACGAGTTCGCCGTGATGATGCAGGTGACGACCTGCGACTTCGACGCGCCCCGTCGGGTCGACCCGAACATCCCCGAGGCGCTCGAGGCCATCATCCTCAAGGCCCTGCAGCGCGAGCCCGACGCACGGTATCCGTCGGCGGGTCATCTGCAGATCGCGATCGAAGGGTTCGCGGCGAGACGCGGCATCGCGCTCGCCCCGGGGCCGGTCGCCGCGTGGGTGGCCCGTCACGTCGCACCGCAGCCGGTCACGATGCTCGGGGCCGCGTCGCCGTCGAGCCCGCGCCGTCCGTGGGTGTGGGCAGTCGCGGCGACGCTCGTCGCCGGCCTCGGGATCGGTCTCGCCGTCGCGGCCTCGGATGCCGACGCGGAGACGACGAGCGCGGTGCCGGCCGTGCCCGCCACCGCGACGGCGACGACGCAGCCGCCGTCGTCCCCCGCCCCGGCTCCCGCCCAGATGGTCGCGACGTCGCCGGATCCGACGACCGCCGCGGCCCCCGACGTGCCCAACGTGCCGACACCGAGCCCGCCCTCGGCCACGCCCGTGGCCGTCGACGAAGCGCTCGCCGACGAGCCGACCGAGCTCATCGTCATCGATGTCGACGAGGACGGGGCGCGAAAGCGTCGACGTCCGAAGGCGCGGCCCAAGACCACGACGCCGTCCCCCAGGTACGATCTCGACGAGGTCGCACCGCCGACATGATCGCCACCGCCTTCGCGCTCACGCTGTGGAGCCTGTCCGTCTCCGGACCCGGCGAAGCGGCCGAAGCGGTCGCGACCGGCGACCACCTGTACGCCCAGGGCGACTTTGCCGAGGCGGCCGCGCAGTTCGCCCTCGCGTACGAAGAGCAGCCCCAGCCCTCCACGCTGTACCGCTGGGCCCAGGCCGAGCGTCGCGCCGGCAACTGTGCCGTCGCCGTCGAGCTGTACCGCAAATACCTGCGCACGCCCGACCTCGCCCCGGACAACGTCGACGCGGCGTCCAAGAACCTCGCCCGGTGTGGCCACGCGGCGCAGCCGGAGCCGGCGCGGCGGCCCCGCCCGGACACGCCGCCGCCACCGACCCCGGGCAATACGCGCGACGACCCCAAGCCCCGGCGTGCGATGGATCCGCTCGCGGTCGGGCTCGTCGCCGGCGGCGGCGTCGGCGTCGTGACTTCGATCGTGCTGGGCATCCAGGCCGAGGCCCAGCGCCGCCGGGCCCAAGACGCCGCCACCGAGGACGACTACGTGTCGCATCGCGAGCGCGCCAAGTCGCTGACGACCGCCGCGGCCGTCGTGGGCTCGGTCGGCAGCGCAGTGCTGGTGGGCGGACTCGTGCGCTACGTCGTGCGGCGCCGTCGCGACGGCCAAGACGCATCCGCCCGCCGTCGTTGAGTCAGACGGGGGTGCGCCACACGAGCGAGCCGTCGGCGGCCAGCCGCAGCACGGTGGGCGCGAGATCCTCGGTGATCACGAGCACGTGGTCGGTCCCCGCGGGGGCGTACGCCTCGAGACCGATCTTGGGGGCGAGCTCGACGACGGTGCCCGAGTCGTGCTGCAGCTTCTTGCCGGCGTCGGCACGGAGCGTCTCGGCGTAGAGGACGAACGGAAGGTCACCCTCGCGGACGCGCAGCCGCTTCGGATCCAAGAAGCCGGCCGCCTCCGGTACCGACGACGTGTAGACCCGCCCGACCTCGGGCGGCTCCCGTCGCGGCGGTGGCTCGGTCGGCTGTGGGGTTGCCTCCGAGCCCGCGACCACGTGCCACGCCCCGTCGATGGCCCGCAAGTGCATCCGGCCGTCGTGGTAGCGCATGTGCTCGCCGCTGGGCGCCTCGGGCCCCAGCGGGGCGCCCTCGCCGTAGTACGCGCCCGCATCCGCGACCACCTCGAGATCGTCGAGCCGCACCAGCGCCAGCACCTCGCCCCAGCACCACAGGTGGCCCGCGTTCGCCGGTGCGCAATCGAGCCGATGGCCGAGATCGACGCGGTCGAGCTCTCGACCGGTCGCGGCGTCGAAGCGGATCAAGCGGGTGCGGTACTCCGGCAGGTCGTCGTTGTCGGCGTTGGCATCCCACTCGTCGACGAGCACGACGGAGGTGGCAGTCGCGTGCACGCTGCGGACCTCGCCGGTGCCGTAGTGAAACTGGCACGCGATCTTGCCGTAGACCACGGCCGTGACCAGCGCGAGGAAGCCGACGATCGGCAGGCCGTACCGCAACAGCCATCGCCTCGTCGTCGTGGGGGCGGGCGCGCCGGAGCTCATCGTCCCGATTAGACCCCGAAACGAGGTGCCGCTCCACCGCCGGCGCATCCCCGTTTCGCGCGCCGCCGGCCGTCGGATCACTGGCCCGCGGAGCGGGGTAAGCTGCGCCAATGAGAGCCGGCCTGCGAACTGGAGTGCTCGCGATCGCGATCGCGGGCTGTGGCAACGGCGACGACGGAGGGGACGGCGCGACGTCGTTCGGCATGACCGGCGTGGCGACGAGCCAAGGTCCGATCGACGACGCCTCCGACGGCGAGGACGGCGACGGTCCCGCGCCCACTGGCGACGACTCGACGGGCGGCGGCCCCGGCGACGCGACCGCGACCGCGACTGCGACCGACGATGGGCCGACCACCTCGGACGACACCACGGGCGGGTCGAGCTTCGACGGCGAGCCGGGCGACTTCACGCTGCAGTTCGACGGACGCGACTATCGGATGTACGTGCCCACCGGGTACGCGGCGGGCGCGTCGATTCCGGTTCTCGTCGGGTTTCACGGGGCCGGTGACACCGGGGGCAACTTCGCGATGTTCACCGAGCTCGTGGGGATGAAGACCGCGGCCGAGCCGGACGCGTACATCCTGATCGTCCCCGACACCAAGTCCCCGTTTTCGGATTGGGCCAACTGGTCGGGCAATCCCAACGCCGACATCGACGAGATGATCGCGGAGATGGACGAGGTGCTCGCGCTCGTCGACGACGTCGGGAGCCACTACGACGTCGACGCGCAGCAGGTGCACGCGTTCGGGTTCTCCAACGGCGGGTTGTTCACCGCGATCGCCGGCATGGCCCGGGCCGATCGGTTCGCCACGCTGGCCGTGCTCGGCTACGGCTGGGGCGCGTCGTACTTGCCCCCCTCGCCGCCAGCGCGGACGATCCCGGTGCAGTTCGGCTGCGGCAGCAGCGACGGGTTCTACGGCGGCGCGCAGGCGTCGGAGTCGTTCCTGGCCGGGGCCGGTCACGACACCCGACTCGTCACTGCCAACGGTGTCGGTCACATGTTCACCGGGGTCATGGGCGCCCTGACGCCAGCGGACATGTTCGGCTGGATGCAGGCCCGGCCCCTGCCGTAGCGCGCGACTTCACCACTCCCGCGGTCGCCCTCGGCGCGCGGTCGCGACGACGCAGGTCCGGTGCTAGCTTCCGGTCGTGCGACGACGCCTTCGGAGATTGACCACCCTCGCGCTGGCCGCCGGCCTCGCCCTGCCGGCCGCGATCGGCTGCGCGCCGAAGGTCCAGCGGTCCGAGCTGCCGAGCTTCGACTTCTCGAGCTCGCGCACGTACGCGTGGATCACCGACGACTTGATTCTGATCGACTTCGGCGAGCCGCATCCACGGGTGCGGACCGAGAACAACGAGAAGCTCATTCGGGCCGCGATCGATCGCGAGCTCGCGGCCAAGGGCTACGCGAAGGCCGACCCGGCCGATGCCGACTTGCTCGTCGCATTCTCCGTCGGGACGCGCATGCAGTACCGCGTGGAGGGCGTGGGTCTCGGGGACCAGCCCGGCACGCCGCAGACGAAGGGCACGCTCAACGTCTACGCGCTCGACCGCGTCACGGGTCGCGAGGTGTGGCACGCGTTCATGTCGAAGTGGCTGTCGAGGTCCGACGACGCCGCCGCCGTCATCGACCACGCCGTCGACCAGATCCTCACCGAGTTTCCGGCCGCGGCGCCCGCCGGGGCGTGAGGCCCGGACGCGATGGCCCGGCGCGCCGCCGACCGCTACGCGCCGATCGACGTGCGCACGATCGTGGAGACCAGCGAAGAGCCACCGTCCACGGTGACGTACAGCGAGCCGTCGGTGCGGGTCAGCTCGATCTGCGCGCGGCGTCCGAGCTCGGCGGCGAGCGCGTCGACGAACGCGGGGTCGATCGACCAGACCTCGATCGCGTCGGCGGCGTGAATCCGCTGCCCCTGCGCTTGTCGCTGCAGCTGGGCGAGGTCGTGGGTGTACACGACCACCGACGCGGCCTTCGACGCCTTGTGCAGCCGCTCGGCCGAGGGCGCGCCGATGTCGATCCAGGTCAACAGGCGACCCGTGGGGTCGACGACCGAAAGCGGCGGCTCGTCGGGCGACGACAGGCCCCCCTTGCTGAACGCGATCCCGTCCTCGTAAGACAGGCAGTACGCGAGCGTGCGGACCAAGACCCGCGCCATCGTCTCCGAGGGATGCTGCGCGACCCGCAGATCGAGCGTCTCGTAGACGCCGCGGTCGACGTCCTGCAGCGCGATCTCGAAGTGATGAAGCGTCGTGTTGGCTGCCATGCCGCGCCCGTCACGACGTGGCGTTTCACGTCGCAGGCCGATCTTTGCGTCAAGCCCGGGACTGCGGCAAGGAAGGGCCAGGGCGCGTCCGGACGGTGGTGCTCGGCTCGCGGTCCCTCCGCCCGCGCGCCGCGTCGGCGACCCGTCGACGGGCGACTTCGGTGTGCGCGCTCTCGCGCAGCGACCACCACCGCCACGCTCGAGCGTCGCGAGCGCTATACTCGAAAGGATGCAGGTTCGTCCGTTGGGTGCGCGCCGTGGTGTCGCGTGGGTGCTTGCCGCGACGTGCCTGGTTCCCGCCTGCGACGATCTGCATGCCTCCGTGTCGGGTGTGACGCGGGAGGCCACCGGAAACGTGAGCCTCGCGACGCCCGGCAGCGTCGCGGCGGTGGCTCCCAACGACGGCGGCAGGAAGCTCGACCGGTACCTCGGATGTACCCGACGCATGGGCGCGCATATCGACGCGGCCTGGCTGCGACGTGTCGCACGCATCCCCGAGGGTCAAGCCCTCGCCCCGCACGAGACCCGCCCGGTGCTCGATGGCGCAGACGACGTGCTGTCGGATTGCGAGGGCGCGATGGCCACGGGTGCATCCACCGGCCCCTCAGGCCCCGATCTCGACGACGCGATGGCCGAGTACCTGAAGGCGGCCAAGGTGATCGCCGGCGCCCCGGACGACTTCGCCGGCCACTACGACAGCTGGGTCGAGGCCGAACGCGTGGTCGACCGAGGCCTGCTCGCTCTCGTCGAGCAGGCTTCGGGCCGAGGTCTCGAGTGGCTCACCCTCCAGACGCTGGTGGCCGCCCGGCACACGATGAGGTGCATTGCGGCAAGGCATTCGACCGCCGAAGGCTGCCGGGACCCACGCCGCGCTCTACGAAAATCGGCGAACGAGCTGGACGCCTATCATCGCGCCCACGCGTCGGAGGTCGACGGCACGCCCGGTGCACGCATGCGGGAGTCGGCGTTGCGCGACTACGGTGCCAAGCTCGACGAGCTGCTGCGGGACGCGGGTGAAGGCACGCTCGATCGCGACCGCATCCGCTCGGTCGTCGACGAGTACAACGACCTCATCGGCGACAGCAACAACCTCCACAGCGGGTGAGGGAGGTCCCCGTCGCGACGAGGGGATGCCGCCGACGAGGACGGAGCATCTTCCACGGGGAGCGGTTCGGTTTCGGCCCTCGGACCACCATGGTCGTCGGGTCCAGTGGAAGATGCCGTCCTCGCCGACGGCATGCACACGGAAGAGATCGCTGCCTCGGGCGACGTCGTGACCCACCACGGCACGACGGCGCGCCGGCCTTCCTTCAGCCGGTGAGCAGCGGGAGGACTTCGTCGGTCATCGCGAAGCGCTCGTCGAGATCGGTCGACACGCCCAGCAGGTCCCGCAGGGCGCGATGGACGTGCTTGGGCTGGAGCAGGATGCCGTCCGACGACTCCTGCAGCGTGTTCGGATCGATCCGGAGGGCATTGAGCCCGCCATCGGTCGCGCCGACGACGCGGTTGCCTTCGATCCCCTGCCCCATCAGCAGCATGCTGGTCGTCTCCCAGTGGTTGCGACCGTTGCGGCTGTTGTACTGGGGCGTGCGGGAGAAGTCGGAGCCGACCATCACCACGAGGTCGTTCGCGACGCCCTGACGCTCCGCTTCTTCCCACAGGAAGTTGATGTCGCCGAACAGCTGGCCGAGCAGCGTGGCCTGCTGGTTGTCGTTGTCGTCGTGGGTGTCGAACGAGCGGCGCATGAAGCTAGCCGAGACCGCCAGGCCCGCCTTGTAGGCCGCCACGGTGATCTGAATCTTGCGGCGCTGCGCGTTGTCCGACAGCGGGTCGGGCAGGTATTGCTGCAAGAGGGCCAGCTCGTTGGCGCCGGCGCGCACGGTCTGGATGTTGTCGAGGTCCGACTGCAGACGCGGCAGGTTCTGGGACGCACGCTTTTGCGCCGTTCGATCCGCGCGCCACTGCGAGATCATGTCGGTCGCCGTCTCGGACTGGTACATGCGCAGGTCCTCGACGTCCTGAGGGTTGACGAGGTTGGGCTTGGCCAGGTCGTACAGCGCGTCGGCGTTGTCCAGGCGCGTCTTGGCGACCACGCCACGGGTCTCGTCGGTGGTGCCCTCGCCGATGAACGACAGCGGCAGCTGCGGCGCCCACGAGCCGGCCACGAGCGCGGCCACGTGCGGGTGCGTGTCGTCGAGCCGCCCCGTGAACGTGTGCCGGCGGCCGATGGCGTGGTTGTTGGTCGCCACGTCGACACCGTTGAGCACGAGCAGGCGGTCGGCGTGGGTGTTGAAGAAGTCGGCGTTGGTGCCGACGTTGGCGTACTTGATCGCCCCCGCCGTCGCGATCCCGCCGTTGCCGTAGGCGTTGGACAGCGACGCCTTCGGGTCGCAGTGCATCAGGATGTCCCAGCCGCCGGTCGCCGAGAAGGCCACGAACAGCGGCCCGCCGTACTCGCCGGCAGCCTGGGTCCTCTGGCCGCCGAAGAGGCTGCCGGCCAGCCCGGTGGTCGCCCCCAGGCCCGTGGTCACGAGGCCGGCACCGGCCAACAGTCGAAGATAGTCGCGTCGTTTCATCGTCCGTTCCCCCGTTGGATGCTGCTCGCGCTACTCGTACAAGAACCCGTGGTCGCCGAGCATCGCGGCGATCACCCCCATCCAGGCCCGGACCGTGTAGTCCGGGTCGTCCACGATCGGCACCTCGAGCGGCTCGCCCGTGGTCGCGTCGTTGATGACGCTGCAGGGCGCGATCAACGTCGCCTCGTAGTCGCCCGCCGCGATGCCCGACACGCCATCGGCCACCAGGTCGGCGAACAGCTCGTAGGTCTGGTCGATCTGCGGATCGTCGGTGCCCAGGTACTCGCCGAGCAGGCGCTCGTGCAGGTACACGAGGTTGTCGCGGATCTCCGACTCGTCGAGGCCGGGCGTGCTGTCGAGCTCGACATACGGCAGCAGCTTGCGCTCCTCGGGCGGCAGCGAGAACTCCAGGGCGGTCGTGGTGCAGGCGACCTCGTTGGCCATGCGCTCGGCCACGTTGACCATCACGCCGTTGAGCTCCTCGAGCGGCTCGGTGACGACGTTGGAGTCCATGCCGCCGTACATCAGGTGGTACGGGCGGCCCAGTGGCAGCAGCGAGCCGTTCTCGTCGGTCCACGCGTAGCCGGTGACGTTGGCGATCTTGCGGTGCAGCTGCAGCGGGCTCAGCAGGACCGAGGCACCGATATCGGCGAGCTCGAACCCGCGGGTCTGGTCGATCTCGCCGACATTGATCGCGCGGAAGTACGGCGACTTGGTCAGCGCGATGATCGCTTCGCGCACGTCGTAGCCGCTGAACGTGAACTGCTGGGCCACCTCCTTGAAGAGATAGTCCTGGACCTGGAAGGCCCGGATGCGCGCGGCGTAGTCGGGAGCCGAGGGATCGGTCGGCTCGTCGACGGGGTCGACCCCGGTCAGGCCCTTGTACAGGGTCCGCACGACCGCTTGCGAGAACCGCGAGTCGCCGGCCATCTCGATCGCCATCCACGAAAGTCGCGACTCGTCCGACTCCATCGGGACCTCGACCTGGCCCAGACCCGGCGCCAGCATGCCGTCGTGCCACGGGCCCGGTCGGTAGCGCCCCGTGTCGTCCCAGTTGCCGAACGCACCGGCGACGGGGTCGAGGATCTCGTGGCAGCTCGTGCACGCCGGGTCGTTCATCGTCGGGTTGTGACCGGCGCCCGCGTCGGGATCGAGCGGGCGAGCGCCCAGGCGCATCACGTCCGTCGCGAAGAAGTACTGCAGCGTGACCAGGGCCCGCATGCGGTTGACGTTCGTCGGCGTGGACGGATAGCGGTTGAGGTACGCCGGGGTCGTCAGCACGCCCGCGTGGGGAATCCCCTCGATCTGGACCTTGTGCCACTCCGCCGGGTCGTCCGGATCGGTGAAGCCGTCCAGCGGCAGCCCGTAGACCCGCGCCAGGTACCCGTTGGCGACGGTGTAGTCCGCCGTGATGATCTCGTAGAACGGACGGTGGTTGTCGACGATGTAGCGGATGAGCTCGAGGGGCTCGCGGGCGATCGCGTCGTTGGACCGATTGCGGGCCGTCGACAGCGCCGTGCCGGTGAGGTTGGAAAACCAGTTGACGCCGGGATAGTCGCCTTCGTCGATGAGCTGCAGGCCGAGCGTGCCGGGCAGGTACGCGTCGGTCAGGAGCATCTCGTTGTAGATCTCCATCAAGCGCGTGCCGAAGGCGGGCTCGTCCATCACCACGCGCAGCAGGGCATCGAACGACTGCTCGCCGCCCGCGGCCACCAGACCGGCCTCTTCGGCGGTCGGGTAGCGCCCCGTCAGCGAGAACACGGCGCGGCGCAGCGTCTGCGGCAGGTCCATCTGCTCGACACCCTCGAAGAAGGCGGCGTAGTCGGCATCGTCGGCGCAGTGCACCGGCGCACCGAGCATGTCGATGAGCTCGGCGAGCGCTTCGTAGCGAGAGTCGCCTTCTTGGATCTGCGCGTTGCCACCGTGCGGGACCGTGTTGGTCGCCTTGGCCAGCAGCAGCGGCATGCCGTCGATCTCGAGGCGGCCCACGTAGTCGAGGGCGGCGAGGTTGGCTTCGAAGTAGCCGGGAACGTCCGAGGCTCGCAGCACGAAGTCGGTGTGCTTGGCCAAGCCGCTGGGGTTGTGGCAGGCCAGGCACTGGGTGGACATGAACGGCGCCCACACCTGCTCGCGGAAGAAGTCACCCGTCTCGACGCAGGTCGGCTCTTCGGCCGCGGGCTCGCCGTCGTCGTCGTCGGCCGCGGAGTCGCCCCCCTCACCGGCGGGCGGCGGCCCAAACGGGCTCTCTTCGTCGTTGGATCCGTTGTAGCAACCCGCCAGCCACACGGGCGCGGTCACGAGCAGCGCGAGAGTTCCTGGCAGCGTTCGCTTCACTTCGTTCCCCAGCCTCCGCGCGGCAAGTCACACGAGGGGGGTCGTCTGTCTCAGGCTTGGTCGACTTTTTTTCGCCGGGTTCCGCGCACCCCTGAACGCGGGCGTTTCAGGGGGTGTAGCGGGCGATCCAGCTATCCAGGGACTCCGGCGTGGTCTGCTGACCGACCACCACGAGCTCTCCGGAATCCGCGTCGATCGCGACATCGCGCGCCACGTCGGCGTCGTCGCCGGTGCCGTTGACCAGCTCCGCCTGCCACAGCAGGTCGCCGTCGAGGTTCCACTTGGCGACCCAGGCGTCGGCCGAGTTGACCGGCCGCAAGGCACCCACCGTCACGATCGCGCCCGCGTCGTCGACGATCACGCCGTTGGCCTCGTCGTCGAGCTGCGCATCGCCGGCGACCGTCTTCTCCCACACGAGCGCGCAGCCGGTCGGATCGTACAGGCCGATCCAGGCGTCGAGTCCCTCGCTGGCCGTGCGCGTGGCGAGACCGACGGCGACGATCTCTCCGGTGGGCGCGAGCGCGAGGTCGCGGATCTCGTCGCGACCGTCGAGCACGCGACCGTCGGCCGCGCTGCCGTCGTCCAGGCACGGCGGGCGCAGGTCGGTGCCGTCGGCGAGGCTCATGCCGTGCAAGTAGCGATCGAGATCGTCGGCGGTCGCCCGCGTGTAGCCGGCCACGATCGCGCGGCCCTGCGCGTCGACGAGCGCGGCCAGTCCCTGATCGGCCGCGTTGCCCTCGCCGCCGATCACCCGGGTCCACACGCGCTCGACCCCGCCGGCGACGTCGAGCCGCCGCGCGAGCAGCTCGGTGGCGGTCGTGGACCCCGTACGACCGGTGACCAGGATCCCGCCGGGCACCGCGACCATCGCCGACGCCGCGTCGTGACTGGGCGAGGCCGTCGCGTCGAGGTCCTCCCACGTCAGCGTCCCCATCTGCAGATCGATCGCACCGAACCAGAGATCGGCGCGCAGCGGATCGGGTGCTTCGTCGGGCCGCACCTCGCCGCCGACGAGGACGGTGCCGTCGGGCCACGGCAGTGCCGCGCTCGCGCGGTCGAAGCTGTCCCCGCTGCCGCCGTGGACGAGCACCCATGCCGGATCGCCGTCGGGCCCGAAGCGTGCCGCGAAGATGTCGCGATCGCCTTCGGTCTCCTCGGCTTCGCCTGCGACGACCACGTCGCCGTCGACGAGCACGCACGCGCGGGCGAAGTCGAGGCCGGGCCGACCCGACACGAAATCGGCGACGAGCATCCCCGAAGGACGACAGTCGGGATTGCAGCCGTCGGCGACGATGTCGTTGCCGTCGTCGCACAGCTCGTCGAGCTCGACCATGCCGTTGCCGCAGCCGATCGGCTCGCCGGTGCTGCTCGATCCCTGCGCGGAGGTCGACGACGTCCCGCTGCCTTCGCCGTCGGTGGTCGACGTGCCCGGCAACGATGTCTGCGGCTGCGTGCACTCGCGTGCGAGCTCGCCTTCGGCGTCGGGCGAGAAGCGACGACCGGACGGGCACGCCTCGTCGGGGTAGGCACAGTAGCCCGGCACTTCGCACGTCCCGAGCTCACCGCCCCGGCGGCACTGTGCGTCGTCGGTGCACGAAAAGCCCGTCAGCCGCGTGCATCCACTCCCGGCCCCGACGAGCGCCGGGACCAGCACCAGCCGCGCCCCCCACGCCGTCGCGAGCCGACACGCGCGCACCATGCCGGCCAGGATACTCCAGCCGCGACCGGGCCCGTGTACACTCCGCGGCCGTGGACGTTCGGACGCACCAGACCATCGACCCGACGTTGTGCGGATCGCCGACGCAGCTGGCCCCGGGCCGCGCGACGGTGGAGCTGACGACGACTGCGGCCATGGGCGCCGACGCGCACGGTCTGGTGCACGGCGGCTTCGTGTTCGGGCTCGCCGACCACGCGGCGATGCTCGCGATCAACGAGCCGACCGTGGTCCTCGGCGCCGCGAACCTGCGCTTTTTGGCCCCCGTGACGGTGGGGCAGACGTGTGTGGCGACGGCCGAGGTCACCGCCCACGAGGGAAAAAAGCACATCGTGTCCGTCTCGGTCGTGGTGGCCGAGACCGAAGTGTTGAGCGGTGAGCTGACCTGCTTCGTGCCCAGCCGGCACGTCCTGGAAGGAGCCAAGCGATGAACGGTGGAGATCTGATCGCCGAAGTGCTCCGACGCCAAGGCGTCGAGTTTCTGTTCACCCTGTGCGGCGGACACATCTCGCCGATTCTGGTCGGCGCCAAGAAGCTCGGCATTCGCGTGATCGACACGCGGCACGAGGTCACGGCCGTGTTCGCCGCCGATGCGGTCGCGCGACTGACCGGGATTCCGGGCGTCGCGGCGGTCACCGCCGGACCCGGTGTCACCAACACGATCACGGCGGTCAAGAACGCCCAGCTCGCCCAATCGCCGCTCATCATCTTGGGCGGCGCGACCGCCACGGTCCTGCGAGGACGCGGCGCGCTGCAGGACATCGACCAGCTGGCGCTGTTCGAGCCCCACGTCAAATGGGCGACCTCGTGCAGCGCCGTGCGCGAGCTGGTGCCGACGCTGGAGAAGGCCTTCGAGATCGCCCAGGAGGGCGTGCCCGGGCCGGTCTTCGTGGAGGTGCCCGTCGATCTTCTCTACCCCGAGGAGAACGTCCGCGAGTTCTACGGGGCGAAGGCGGCGGGTGAGACCAAGAGCCTGCCCGAGCTCGCGCTGCAGGGCTATCTGCGCCTTCATCTGGCGCGGGTGTTCGCCGGGGCCAACCGCAAGTCGGCCTCGCCCAAGATCACGCCCAAGCCTCCGACGCCCTTCCCGGGTCTGGTCAAGCGCGCCGTCACCAAGATCGCGGCGGCGAAGAAGCCGGTCATGCTCATCGGCTCGCAGGCGACGCTGCAGGCCGCCGAGATCGATCGCCTGGTCAAGGCGGTCGAGACGATCGGGATCCCGGTCTACCTGTCGGGCATGGCCCGCGGCCTGATGGGGGCCGACCATCCGCTGTGGTACCGGCACGCGCGGTCCAAGGCACTCAAGGAATCCGACCTCGTCATCCTCGCCGGCGTGCCCTGCGATTTCCGACTCAACTACGGGCTGTCGATCCCGCGCAAGGCGACGCTCATCTCGGTCAACCGTAGCGAGCTCGACGTGCGCAAGAACCGACGGCCCTCGCTGGCGGTCGTGGCCGACCCCGCGGAGTTTCTGTACGCGGTGGCCGACAAGCTGCCGAAGGGACGCAGCTACGGGCCGTGGCTGTCGACCCTGCGCGAGCGGGACGAGGCGCGCACCGCCGAGATCGTCGAGCAGTCCAAGGCGGAGGTCGACCCGGTCAATCCGCTGGCGGTATGTCAGGCGATCGACGAGCTACTCGCCGACGACAGCGTGCAAGTGGCCGACGGTGGTGACTTCGTCGCGACCGCCTCCTACATCACGCGACCGCGCTCTCCGCTCTCGTGGCTGGACCCCGGGGTGTTCGGCACGCTGGGGGTGGGCGCAGGCTTCGCCCTCGGAGCCAAGCTGGTGCGCCCCGACGCGGAGGTGTGGCTTCTGTGGGGCGACGGCTCGTGCGGCTACGGGCTGGCCGAGTTCGACACGTTCGTGCGACACGAGATCCCCGTGATCGCCGTGGTGGGCAACGACGCCAGCTGGGCGCAGATCGCCCGTGACCAAGTGGTGCTGCTCGAGGACGACGTGGGCACGGTGCTCGCGCGCACCGACTACCACAAGGCAGCCGAGGGACTCGGGGGCGCCGGCGTGGTCATCGACGACGCGGCCACGGTCCACGAGCGACTGCAGCAAGCCAAGAAGCTCGCCGCGGAGGGCAAGCCCGTGCTCGTCAACGTCCACATCGGGGCCACCGACTTCCGCAAGGGCTCGATCTCGATGTAGCGTGACCAGCCTGAGGTTGAGGCGGCCGCGATGACCGACGAAAGCTCCCCCTTCGATCCTTCGCGCGCGCAGGCGCGCTCGACCCTGCGTGACGTCCTCCACCAGTCCCTGGCCGGGCTCGGCGGAGACGGCGACTACCAGCCCTCGATCGAAGATCGGATCGCGGCGCTCGGGTTCTCCGGTCAGGCGGCGCGGGCGTTCGACCTGCTGCCGCTGGTGCTCGTGGCGTGGGCCGACGGCTCGATCCAGACCGATGAGCGCGTCACGATCCTCGACGTCTTGCGACTGCGCGGGCTCGCACAGGGTGAGGCGTACACGATGATGGAGATGCTGCTCGAGGAAAAGCCCGCCGACGTCTACCTCGACACGGCACTGGCGGTGCTGCGGGACTTGCTCGCCGAGCGGGACGTCGACGCCAGCTCGATCGTGGACCTGTGCGTGGACGTGGCCGCGGCCGCGGCCGCGTACGTCGGCGCGGACCCGATTTCCGACGAAGAAAAGCTCGCGATCGCTCGCGTGGCCGACGCGCTGGGACAGGTGCCCAGCGACGACGTGCTGGGCTTGTTGAGCTAGCCTCCCCGGGAACGACCGATGTTCGTCGACTACCGCGGCTCGGTCCTGGGACTGCTGCGCTGGCAGTGGAAGCCGGTCACGGTATTCGCGATCGCGGCGACGGCCGTGGTCGTGGCCGACCGCCTCGGGTGGGCCCGGGCGATCGAGATCACGACGCTGCCGCTGGCGGTCGTGGGCGGGGCGATCGGCATCTTCGTGTCCTTTCGAACAAACTCCGGCTACGACCGGTGGTGGGAAGGGCGCAAGCTGTGGGGCAAGCTCGTCAACCTCTCGCGTCACTTCACGACGCAGGTACTGTCGTACTTGCCCGAGGAAGAAGCGCAGACCCGGACGCGGTTGATCCACCGGCACATCGCGTACGTGCACACGCTACGGGCGATGCTGCGCGACCAAAAGCCGCTCGAGGACGAGGACGTCGTCGCGTTCCTGACCGCCGACGAGCTCGCGTCGCTGCAGGGGCAGTCGAACGCCACGCACGCGATCCTGCACATGCAGATGGCGACGATCGTCGAGCTGGCACGACGCGAGGTGATCGACCCGCTGCGCCTTCAGTCCTTCGACACGACGATCGCGGGGCTGCTCGACGTGCAGGGCGGGTGCGAGCGGATCCAAAAGACCCCCTTCCCGCGCGGGTACGGTTTCATCGCCGACCGGCTCATCCTCGCCTACGGCCTGCTCTTGCCGCTGGGGATCGTGCAGACGCTGGGCTGGCTGACCATCCCACTGTCGGTCCTGGTCAACGTCGCCTTCACCCTGATCAGTGAAGTGGGCCGGGTCCTCGAGACCCCCTTCACCATGTTCTGGCCGGCCCTGCCCCTGTCGGCGCTGTCGAAGACCATCGAGATCAACCTGCGCGACCGCCTCGGCGAGCGGGACCTGCCCCCCCTGCCCCGGCCCGACGCCCGGGGCATTCTGATGTGACCCGGACGTGTCCGCGGGCCCCCGGCCCCGTGGTATCGTGGGTCCATGCTCGACAACCTGACCCGTGAGGACCGACTGCGGCTCATGAAGTTCGTCTGCTCCTTCGCGTGGGCCGACCTCGAGGTGCAGGACGACGAGCGCGCCTTCGTCAACAAGATGATCAAGGAGCTCGAGCTCGAAGACGACCGCGCGCAGATCGAGCGCTGGCTTCGGACCCCGCCGCCGCCCGAAGAGGTCGATCCGACCCGGGTGCCCCGCGCGCACCGCAAGCTGTTGCTCGATGCCGCCCGCGCCGTGTTCAACGCCGACGGCGTGATCGACCCGAAGGAGCGCGAGAACTTCGAGCTCCTCGAGCAGCTGCTCGTGTAGCGGCGCCGCGGCGCGATCCATCCCACGGCGCTTGCCGTCTCGACGGCCGGGTCCGAGGCTGGACGCATGCTCGCGTCTCGCATGCTCGTCGCGTCCTTCGCCCTCGGCGCGTTCGGGTGCGTGGAGCGGATCGCCATCGATGACGACGACGGGGGCGACGGGGGCGCTGGCGTGGACCGTCCGGAGTGCACCGGCGACGGGCTCGGCAACCGGCCGATCCGCGACGAGTGGCGAACCGAGGCCGTCGTCCCGTTCGACCACTTCGACGAGATCAACGGCGTGCCGCGAATCTCGCGACTGCGAATCGGCGGCACGTTGGCCGGGGGCTCGGACCGGGAGAACTTCGCCAACCGTGGCGATGTGAACGTGCGGTTCGACGGCCCCCCCGACACGATCACGATCGAGCTGCGACGCTTCACGTTCGCCCGCTGCGAGGCTGCGGCGGAGGCCGACTTCGAGGCGCTGTCGCTGTGGTCGTTCGCGGGGATCGATCCGCCCGTGGACGGACGCGAGCTCGACCCCGCGCTCGCGTGCGACGGTGCGGCGGGCTTTTCCGACGGCTGTGCGATCCGGGTCTTCTACGACGGGCTGTCGCAGCTGGCGCGCTCGGGCGCGGACATTCGCGTCACCTTGCCGGCCGACTACGCCGGGGACCTCGTGGTGATCACCGACGACAACGATGCCGACCCCGACTAATTCAACCGTGGCGACGTGTGCATCGCCGGGGCCCGCGGCAACGTCGACGTGCAGCTCCAGAACGGGCGGGCGCGGGTCGAGATGGCGGCGGATGCCTCGATCGCGCCGCGGTGTCCGGCGGTGAGCATCCAGCAGTGCGATGCGTGGCCATGCGCGAGCGATGCGGACGCGTGCGACGGCTCGCTCGCGTGGGACCCGAGCTGCCCGTGTCTCGCCTCCGGGGAGGCCTTCGGGCACGTCGACGTCCACACGCACGAGGGGGCGGCGGCGGACATCACCATCGACGTGCCGCCGCACCTATGGATGTCGGTCGTCGTCGACAATGGTCAACAGCCACAGGATGCGAGCGACCCCGCCGGTCACTGCACGGCCGAAGTGACCGTGCCGGGGTTCGCGACACTCGACGGTCCCGGCAACGAGTTCCCGTGGGAGAGCCGCGGCGACGTCAACTATCCCGGCCCGACCGCCGTCCACGGCGCGGGGCTCTTGGTTGTCGGCCACTCGGACGCCTGTGGTCTCGTCCCGTTCACGGACTTGCCCGAGGCCTTTGTCGGCACGGGACGCGGAGACGCGCAACCAACGGAAAAACGCGGCGACATCGAAGTGTGCTCGGGCTGCCTCGTCGACCTCGGCTGCTGACTCAGCCCGCGTCGACGAGACCGGTCGGGCAGCTGACGCCCGTGCCGCCCAGACCGCAGTAGCCGCCCGGGTTCTTGGCCAGGTACTGCTGGTGGTAGCCCTCGGCGTAGTAGAAGGTCGGCGCGTCGAGGATCTCGGTCGTGATCGCCGGGTGGCCGGCGGCCGCGAGCGCGGCTTGGAACTTGCGCTGCGACGCCTGCGCCTGGGCGCGCTGCTCGTCGCCGTAGACGTAGATGCCCGAGCGGTACTGCGTGCCGACGTCGTTGCCCTGTCGCATCCCCTGGGTCGGGTTGTGGTTTTCCCAGAAGACGCGCAGCAAGGACGCGTAGTCGGTCGCCGTCGGATCCCACACCACGCGCACCACCTCGTTGTGACCGGTCTTGCCCGAGCACACCTCGCGGTACGTGGGGTTGGGAGTCAGACCCGCCGCGTAGCCGACCATCGTCGAGTACACACCGGGTACCGTCCAGAACTTGCGCTCGGCGCCCCAGAAGCAGCCCATGCCGAACATCGCCATGCGGTGGCCCTGCGGGAACGGGGGCACGAGGCGGTGGCCGCTGACGAAGTGGACCTCGGGCGCGTCGATCGGCTCGTCGCGTCCGGGCAGCGCCTCGGCGGCGGTGGGCATGCGGAGCTTGGAAGCATCGACTCGAAAGAACATGGCGGGAGCAAGTTAGCAGCCCCTCGCCCCCCGTCGACCCCGGGCAGCGTCACCGTGTGCCGGGGCCGGTTGCCGTGCCGCTCCAGAATTCGCGGGGCGTGTGACACCCTTGTGCACCATGCGACAGGGAACACGATGGCTGGGGTTGCCGCTGGCGTGCGCGCTCGCCTCGGCGTGCGGGGGCAGCTCGTCCGACGACGGGTCGAGCGACACCGGTGCGAGCTCGAGCGCGACCTCGGACGCGAGCGCCGCGACGACCGCCCTGGACTCCACCGGCGGTGGGACCGCGACGGACACCGGCGCGTCGACGATGGGCCCCGCCGACAGCTCCGGCGGTGCCGCCTGCACCGACGAGTTCCCCGCGATCGTCACCGACATCGACGAGACGTTGACGCTGTCGGACGAGGAGTTCGCGATGCAGCTCACCGACGGCAACTACGATCCCATCGAGCGCGAGTCCGCGGCCGAGATGGTCAACGGATACGCCGACCTCGGCTACCGTGTCGTGTATCTGACCGCGCGCGCGGAGACCTTCACGACCGGCGTCACCAACGAGAGCGCACGCGAGGTGACCGAGCGCTGGCTGCAGGAGCACGGGTTCCCGTTCGGCGGCGACGAGACCATGCTCGTGCTGGCCCCGAGCGTCGTCCTCGGTGACGCGACGCAGGCCTACAAGGCGGGGGCGATCGCCGATCTGCAGGCGCAGGGCTGGCGCTTCGACTATGCGTACGGCAACGCCGACACCGACTTCGGCGCCTACGAGGACGCGATGATCGGCAAGGACGTGACCTTCTCGATCGGCGAGCTCGCGGGGATGTTCGGGACGACCGCGATCACCGAAGAGGGCTACACGCAGCACGTGGCCGACCACCTGCCCACCGTGCCCGCGGTGTGCGACGCGGCCGGCGGCTGAGCCGGTTGCCCGGCGGGGCTACTGCTCGGGGATCGGCTCGCCGCTGTCGCGCTCGAGCACGGCCTGAGAAAATCCGACCTCCTCGGCGCGCGTCTTGAAGGCCATGCCGGCGGGGTTGTGGCGGGCCATGCCGTCGAAGAGCGTCGCGAGCATCTGGGTGTTCGTCAGCCCCGCCGCATCCGCGACCTGATTGAGCAGCATCTTGTGCATCGCGAGCTGACTGCGCGGGACCGAGGCCACGCGCCGCACGAGTGCCTCGACCGCGGCGTCGAGCTCGGCCGCGGGGACCGCGTCGTTGACCAGCCCGATCCGCTTGGCCTCGCGCCCGTCGATGAGGTCGCCGGTCAGCAGCATCCGCTTGGCGTGGACGACCCCCACGCGGTACGCCCACATCGCCGTCGTCGGACAGCCCCACACGCGCGCGGGCGGGTAGCCGATCTTGGCGTCCTCGGCCATCACCACCAGGTCGCAGCACAGCGCGATGTCGCTGCCTCCGGCGACGGCGTAGCCGTGCACCTTCGCGATCGTCGGCGTCGCGCAGCGCCACAGCGTCATGAACTGCCGCGTCAGGTGCCCCATGAAGCGGTAGTCGACCGTGGGCTCCCAGGGCATCTTTTGCACGCCCGGGTTTTCGCCCGGGGTCTCGGCGAACAGCTTGAGGTCGTAGCCCGAGCAGAAGGCTCGGCCCGCGCCCGACAGCACGATCGCGTGGATCGCCGGGTCCTCGTCGGCGCGCCGCACTGCCTCCGCGAGGGCGTCGGGGAGACGAGCGTCGATCGCGTTGAGTCGCTCGGGTCGGTTGAGGGTGACGTGGGCGACGGGCCCGTCGGTCTCGTACAGGACCACCTCGTCGCCGGCGCGGGCGTTGGACATGGCCGGACGGTAGCAGCCTCAGGCGGTGTTCGGCTCGTCGGGCGCGCGGGCGGCCGCGGCACGCCGTCCCAGGTCGCGAGAAACCCACGCCCAAAAGGCGGAGATCGGCACCGCGACGCCGGCGATGGCGGGCAGCGACAGCCCCAGCGAAAGCAGGCCCGCGAACATCCAGCCGGCCGCGGCGTCCGAGCCACGGTAGGCCACGGTGTCGATGACGATCTTGGTCTTGTAGCGATCGGTCCGCGGTACGCCCGTGAACAGGATCTCGCGCGCCGGCTTGGCCAGCGCGAAGTTCAGGGCCCGCCGCGACACCTGCGAGACGACGAGCACCATCAACACGGGGGCGACGGCCAGGGCGCCGAACACGACGATCGTCAGCACCGGTACCACGCCGAGCACGATCGACACGCCGAACCGACGCAGCAGCTCGGCCACGACCCCGAACTGCACGACGAGCGCGAGCACGTTGACCGTCAGGTCCATGTCGGCGAACAAGGCCGTGCGCGCACCGGGATCGGTGACCGCCGCTTTGACGATGTGCGCCTGCAGGAAGTACAGGAACGTCGACGTGGTCGCGAACAGCACGACGTAGCCGCAGATGCCCAGCAGCTCGCGCGAGCGCACGAGACGGCGCAGCCCCTCGCCGAGCCCACCGCCCAACGGCGTGTCGTCGCCCCGGCCTTCGGGCCCGGCGACCATGGCCACCCGACGCGTGGCCACGGCGGCGACCACGAGCCACGCCGAGGCCACCAGCAGCAGGGTGAACGGACCCAGCCGCTGCGCCAGCGCGCTCGTCAGCGCCGGACCGACGATCGCCCCCAGGCTCCCGGCGGCCGCGATGGTGCCGAAGGCACGCTTGGACTGCTCGGTCGACATCACGTCGGTCATCAGCGCCCAGAACAGCGAGACCGCGAACATGTTGAAGGTGCTGATGCCGATGAACAGCCCGCGCGCCAGCCACACCGCGATCTCGCCCCCCGCGACGCGGCCGAGCTCGGCCGTGGCGACCAGCCCGACCGCGAACAACACGTACATGCCCGGCACCACCGCCGAGCGCCGCCACTTCGCGACCGCCCAGGACACGGGGACGACGAGCGCGGTGATGACGACGAAGGTCCCCGTCTGCAGCCACTGCAGCTCGTCGACGCCCCCGGTGATCCCCATCTCGTCCCGGATCGGACGCAGCATGTAGTAGCCGGCCAGCAGGCAGAAGAACGCCACCGTCGCCAGGCGCACGGTCGGATCCGACAGCGGCGCGAGGATCCGCTGGAGGGGCGACTCCTTCATCGGCGGCGGCACGGCAGTCACCGGGCCGGCGGGGCCGACTTGCGCGACGCCTTGATCCCGACGCCCTGCTGATCGAGGTACCACAGCAAGATCGCCTTGAGCGTCTTGCTCTGCTCGAGATTGTGCAGCAGCTTGCCGACGTCGTTGCCCAGCTTCGGATCACCGATGAGCTTGCCCACGGTCCCCTTCTCGCGCTCCACCGAGCGCACGACCGAGGCGATCGAGTCCGACAGGTTCTCGAGGTTGTCCATCACCGCCACGAAGTCCTCGCCGATCGTGCCTTCGGTATCGAAGACGAGGGACGAGACAAGGCTGTGGTTGTCCGGCGAGCGCAGGTCCTGCAGCAGCGTCCGCAGCGAGCGGCTGGTCGCCTCGAGGTCCTCGAGCATCGGATCGAGGTTGCGGTTGGTCGTGCCGACGATGCGGTTGACGGTCCCGACGAGGGCGTCGAAGCCCTGCGCGCTCGAGCGCAGGTTCTTGATCGTCTGGCCGAGCTGATCGGAATACTCGGTCGACCCCACGATGGCGCCGACGAGCCCGCGTTGGGTCGCGATCTCTTCGGTGATCGCCTCGAGGTGCTCGATGGTCCCCTTGATCGCGCCGATCATCCGGGGGTCGTCGAGCTCGAGGAACACCTCGGTGACCGCTTGCATGCTGTCGTCGACCCGCTGGGTCACCCGGTCCAGCCGCGCGCGCCAGTTCTCGATGTCCTCGGCGAGCGAGGGTCGAGCGAGCACGCGCAGGTCGTCGCCGAGCGGTTCACCACCGCCCGGGGTGATCGACACGAGCTGATCACCGAGCACGGAGTTGGACGCGACCATCGCCAGCGAGTCCCGGCGGATCAGCTCGAGCGCGTCCGAGGCCACCTCCATCTGCACGCGCACCCGGCGGTGAGAGGTATGGAAGCGCACGCACACGTTCTGCGGGCCGGACCACACCATCCGCGCGGAGCGACGACGAAACGCCGACGTGTAGCAGACCTCGTCGGCGGCGCAGGCGGTCGAGTCCAGGCACCCCGTGTAGCGGCCGTCGTCGGAGTGTCGCTCCAGGTCGGCGCACTGCTTGTTGGGCGCGCAAAAGAGCGTGTCGTCGCAATCGTCGGTGCGCCCCTCGCCGTGCCGCCCCGTGTCCTCCGTCATCGGCACGCAGGCGTAGGTGGCCTCGACGAAGTCGATCGACTTGACCCGACCGATCCGCGCCCCGGCCAGCTGCACGGGGCTGCCCTCGCGCAGGCCGGTGATGGTGCGAAAGTCGGCTCGGATCGTCGTTTGCGACTCGAATGCCTCTGCTCCCTGCCGCGACAGGAACAGCGCGATGAACACCACCACGGCCAGCACGAGCATGATCGCGCCGGTGCGGCGGATCTTGGCGGGTTCGTCGGGCAGCGACACGGTGCGTTTGCGATCATACGGTGCGACCTCGCCCGCGGCGAATCGGGGCCGAGCGCCGCGCTGGGGCAGCGTGCCCCACTCCACAACGGGCTCGCACGGCCGGATTGGACGCTGTCCCGCAATGTTGGCGACGGCACGCCCCGTGCAAGCGCCCGGGTCGCGGACGCGCCGAGCGCAACCATCGGCTCACTGTGTCGTCTGCTTCGGTGCTCCTCATGCCCTACTACGTCGCGTCCCGCCACCGCCGGCAACCCGAGCCGCTCGCCCGCAACTACGCGCCCGGCGAGGTGTGGTTGCTCGGCCGGCCGGAGGTCGGTCGCCGCATGTCGCTCTTGTCGCGCGACGGCGCCCGCTCGATGGTCACCAGCTCGATCGTGCGGGTGCTCGAGCGATCCGGCCACGTCTACGTCCAGACGCGCGGGTCGCTGTATCGGCTCGAGGCCGGCGAGCTCGAGTAGTCCCGCGACCCGCCGCGCTCACGGACTCGGGCACGGCCCGGCCTGGGCCGACAACGCGATCGTCGGGTTGGTGTCGAACGCGGCGTTGTCGACGATCACGAAGTCCTCGGCCGTGTTCGTCAGACACTGCGCGCTCTCGGTGCCACCGGCCGCGATCGCGACGAGCTCGACGTAGTACCGACCCGCCGCATCGACCTCGACGCGCCACACGCCGTCGCCTTCGACGGGGCACGTGAGACGATCGCCGACGTCGGTCTGCAGTGGCTCGGGCACCGTGCACGGAGCGGGCGGTGGACTCACGCACCCAAATCGCGTCGCTCGGATCTCGACCGCGCTCGCGGACGCGCACGCATCCGCACCGGCGATCGTCACCTGCAGCGTGGGCAGCGTGTTGACCTGACCGCCACTGGAGGACTCGGACATGGCGACGGACGTGCTCCCCGTGCCGTCTGGCTCCGCTCCGTCGTCGCCGCACCCCGGTCCCACGAGCAAAATGGTCGCGATCGAGCACGCGATCAGGGCTCCCGAAAGGCTGCGCAGGTGGGGGAGGACACGAATCATGCGTATGGACCTATCCCCGTTCGCGCTTTTTGTCATCGGGGCGGTGGAAGGGGTTTGTTCGGGCGCCGTCACATGATAATCCCCGCGACGGGTGCCCCCGCACCACGGAGATCATCCATTCATGAAGTCGATCGTACGCTCCCTCAGCCTGCTTCCTGCCCTCTTGCTCGGCCTGTCGGTCACGGGGTGCAAGAAGCCCGAATACCCGCAGTGCAAGAAGGACAAGCACTGCAAGGTCGACCTCGGCGAGACGTGCGTCGACGGGACCTGCCAGAACTGCAAGACCGACGCCGACTGCACCGACAAGGGCGAGGGGCTGGTCTGTCACGAGTTCCGCTGTCAGGACCCCTCGCAGATCGAGGGCGGCGGCGCGGGCGGTGGCTCCGAGCTCGGCGGCCCCTGCACGCAGCGCGACGATTGCTACGGCGGCTACGCGTGCACGGCGGGCAAGTGCTCGATGTGCACCGACGACCTGGACTGCTCGCCGAGCAAGTGCAACTTCGACACCGGTCGCTGCGACCCGGGCGGGCAGTGCACGACCGACGACCAGTGTCCGATGGACGAGATCTGCGACGGCGGCATGTGCATCTACTCGGGCGACTACGGTGAGCCCGGGGCCGGCCCGTGCGGTGTGGACGCGGTCTTCTTCGCGTTCGACTCCGACAAGCTCACCCCGACGTCCGAGGAAGCCCTGGCCGGCCTCGCGACCTGCATCGCCGAGCACGGCGGTCAGGTCTACCTCGAAGCGCACGCCGACTCGGTGGGCACCGAGGAGTACAACATCCTGCTGACGGAGCGTCGTGGCTCCTCGGTCAAGGACTACCTGGTCAACGCCGGCGCCCCGGCCGACCTGCTGCAGGTCATCGCCAAGGGCAACCTGGAGGCCACCGGCACCACCGAGTCCGAGCGCTCCAAGGACCGCCGCGTCCAGTTCGTCTGGCCGTAGGCCGCACGAGCGTTGCTGTCCATCCCCCCCCGCGACCGCGAGGGGTGTTTGGCACCGGCGGCAAGCCGCCGATACCCCCCGCTCGCGGGGGGTTTTTCGTGGTTGCCGTCGCGAACGCTCTCGCCAGATGACGCTCCACACAGCCCGGCTGTGAGACCCTCGGCGGCATGAAGGTGCTCGTCACCGGCGGGGCCGGGTACATCGGGAGCGTCGTGGTCGAAGAGCTTGTCGGCGACGGTGCCTCGGTCGTCGTGTTCGACAACCTGTCGCTGGGCCATCGGGCCGCGGTGCATCCGGAAGCGACGCTCGAGGTCGGCGACCTCGCCAGCCTCGACGCGATCGGGCAGGTCCTCGACCGCCACCGCCCCGACGCGGTGATGCACTTCGCGTCGCGTTCGTTGGTCGGCGAGTCGATGCAGTCGCCGCTGCTGTACGTGGGCGACAACGTGCGGTGCGGGCTCAACCTGCTGCAGGCGATGGTGGAGCGGAAGATCGATCGGTTCATCCTGTCGTCGACCGCGAACCTGTTCGGCGACCCGCAGACCATTCCGATCGCCGAGGACGAAACGATCGTGCCCGGCAGCCCGTACGGCGAGTCCAAGCGGATGCTCGAGTCCACACTGGCATGGCTCGACCAGATCCACGGGCTGCGCTACGCGGCCCTGCGGTACTTCAACGCGGCCGGGGCGACCGCCGAACGGGGCGAGCACCACGACCCGGAGACCCACCTCATCCCCCTGGTGCTGCAGGTCGCGCTCGGCCAGCGCGAGACGATCACGGTCTTCGGCGACGACTACCCCACGCCCGACGGCACGTGCATCCGCGACTACATCCACGTGCGCGACCTGGCGCAGGCCCACATCCTCGCGCTGCGCGCCCTCGGCGAGGGCTCGCGGATCTACAACCTCGGCAACGGTGCGGGTTTTTCGGTGATGGAGGTGATCGAGACGGTCCGTCGCATCACCGGCCATCCGATCCCGCACGTGCTCGGCGCGCGTCGTCCGGGGGACCCCGCAGAGCTTCGGGCCGACAGTCGCAAGATCCGCCAGGAGCTCGGCTGGACACCCCGATACCCCGACCTGTCCGACATCGTGGGCACCGCCTGGGCCTGGCACCGCGCGCACCCGCACGGCTACCGACACTAGCGAGCGGGTATGCTCGTCCACACGATGCACCCCCACCGTGTCGCCGCGTCGGTCGCAGCCTGGACGCTCCTCGCCGCGTGCGGCGGCGCGCCCCCACGGTTGCCGCCCGGCAGCGACGACACCTCGACCGGCGACACCGAGCCTGCCGCGCCGACGACGTCTTCGCCTGCGCCCACGTCCGGCACACCGCGATCTCGACGACGCTCGATGGCACCGACACCGGGGACACGGAGGACACCGACACGCCCGCGTGCGCCGATCCGTCGACGGTGACGGCCCGACGAAGCGCGTCGCCGTCGCTGACGTGGAACGATCTTCCGTTCTCCAACGCCTTCTACGGACCGGATCCGCTCGTCTCCGCCATCTACGTTCCGGGGGCCACGAGCGGGCACTTCGCCGTCGCCGGCGACTGCAGCTTCTCGGAAAACGGCGCCGCGTTCGAAGCCGGCGGGATGGTCTTGTTCGACGACGACGGCGCGTATCTCGATCAAGCGGACGTCTGCTTCGACACCTCGATTCGAGCCTCTGGATGCTCGCGCTCCGGGGGCTGCGCCGCCGGAACGGTCATGCACGTGACGGAGGCCGATCGGATCGTGCGCGAGGCTCATCCGGGCTTCGGATACCCACGCTCCCCCGTGGCGTATCGGATCGTCGATGACGCATTCGTCCTCGACACGCTGATCTTCTTCAACGACTTCGGGTTCACGGCACCGGCGGGGCAGCTCGAGTCCGTCAGTGCGATCGCGGTGGCCGACGGGAGCGTCTGGGGACTGGCACAGGTTGCGGGGGCCGCGTCCGAGGTCCGACGCTACGACGTCGACTCTTTCGTCGATCAAGGTGGCACGACCGTCACCGAGACGCCGGAGTTCGGGGTCGGTCCGCTCCTGGCCGGAAGGGTGGGCATGTCGGTATTGGTCGTCCGCGACGTCTCCGCGCCCGGTCTTCCGCAGGTCCTCACGATCGACATGGGCGCCCGCCGCTATCAGGGCATCCGCCCCGATCCGCTCGACCCCGACCGTTTCGCGTTGCTGTGGGGACAAGGCGGCCCGGACGGCCCGGCGGTCCAAATCTGGCACCGCGAGGGCACGACGCTCGAGCTCGAGCAGGAGCTCGAGCTCACGGCGGGCGCGTTCGGCACCGTCGCCCTGCTCGGCGACTACCTGGCCACGGGGGACTGCGCCACGGACCCGTGCACGATCCAGATCACCCGCGGCGGCGTTGCGATCGAAGTCGACCAGCAACTTCCCGCCGAGTCGTTCCCGGGCTCGACGAACATGCTCGAACCGGTCGCGCTGGCGCTCGCGCCCAACGGCGTGCTGTTGGTCAGCGCACGAGCACTGCCGGGCGAAGGCAACGGAGAGGTCTGGACGTACCAACTCGACGACCCCGACCCCACGTGCCGCTCCCGCTGAGGCCCACACCACGGATCGGCACAACGAAATGCGCCAGGGCGAATCCGGGAACCGATCGCGCGCCAGCGCGTGAGACCCCCCGACCCCGCGGCTCGTCCCGGCCGGGGCGTCGCCGAGGTGTCTCATGTCCCGCTTCCCCGCGCCCACGCGGTGGTTGGTCGCGTGCGTGCTCGTGGCCGGCTGCGCGCATCCGCCTCCCCCTCACCCTGCCAAGTGCGTCGACTGTGTCGATCCGACCGAGGTCGTACGACTCGCCCCCGCCCAGCTGCAGGCGCGCTTGGGCGAGCTGGCCCGGCAATGGCAGCAGGCCGCCGGCGACGACCCCTCCGACGACGCATGTGACCGCTTCGCCCGGTCGTACGCGGTCCTGGCCGATCCCGGCGGCCGGTCGGTCGCGGTGGGTCGATTCAACGCTGCCGTGGTGCGAGCCGAATGTGACCAGCCCCAGCGGGCCGCGGCGCTGTACCGGACGGTCATCGACGACCCGAAGGCCTCCGACGCGCTGAGGGCATCGGCCCTCAACAACCTCGGCATCGGCGAGATCGAAGCCGGCCGACCGGAGCTCGGGCGTCGGGCGCTCGAGCGCGCGATCGAGATCGACCCGCGGTCGCCGGCCCCGCGCACCAACCTCGCCGCATTGCTGCAGCGCGAAAGTGGCGAGTCCGACGAGGCGTTCGCCGCCGCCGAGCGCCAGCTGCAAAACGCCTTGGCCCTGCGCTCGGACGACCGGCCCGCGTTCGAGAACCTCGCGCAGCTGTACTACGTGCACGGGCGCGATCACGATACCGCGTACCTGATGCTCGCCGACCTCGTCGTGACCCAGGGGCTGGCCGTCCTCGAGCGCAACGAGGAACGTAGCGCCGCGCTGCTCAACGTGCGCGGGCTGATCCTGCTCGAGCGCGACGATCCCCACCGGGCGCTGCGGGCGTTCGATGCCGCGATCGAAGTCGAGCCCACGCACGCGCAGGCGCACCTCAACCGCGCGATGATCGCCTTGCGACTGCGCGACTTCTCGACGGCCCGTGACAGCTTGAAGGTCGCGGCCGCCGATCCGCAGTACACCGACCAAGCCGACGTGCTGCTGGCGATCGGCGTGGCCTACCGCGGGCTGCGGCAATTCGACGAGGCCAGGCGGGCGTTCGAGCGGGCGCACGCGACCGCCGGGGATCCTCGGGGTCTGTACAACCTCGGGCTTCTCTTCCACGAGCACATCGCCCCGAACGCGACCGACTACGACCCGGACCAGTACAAGCTCGCGCAGAAGTACTACCGCCAGTTCACCGCAGCCGCGGCCGCTTCCGGCCGCCAGGATCTGCGCCTGGCCGTCAGCGACGCCAAGCGTCGCGACCACCAGATCACGGAGCTGTTCGATGCGATCCGGATCAACCTCGAGCTGGAGGCCGAGGCCGAGCGACTCGAGAGCCTCGAGCGCAAACAACGGGCCGAGGACAAGGCGCGGCTGCTCGAGCTCGAGCGCCGAGCCAAGGAGCGGTCCGACGGTGGCGCGGGCGAGGCGCCGGCGTAGTCGCACCGCGAGCGGACGTCTCGTCGCGGTTTGGGTAGGCTGCGGCCGATGGGCCACGTCGTGACCACTCCCCGGCCGCCGTTTCCGACCTCGTCGGCCAAGCTGACCGTCCACCAGATCCCCGCCGCGCGCGACAATCTGATCTGGCTGATCGTCGCCGGCGACGAGGCGGCCGCGGTCGACGGACCCACCGCCGCCGAGGTCCTCGCCTACTGCGATGCGCACGGCCTGCGACTGACCACGATCTTCAATACGCACACCCACCACGACCACATCGGCATCAACGTCGCGCTGCAGGCCGGGGGCTTGCTCGAGGGCATGCGTGTGGTCGGATCGCGCACGCGGGCGGCGGACGTGCCTGGGCTCACCGAGCCCGTCGACGAAGGCGACACGGTGACGTTCGGCGGGGTGACCGGCCGCGTGATGCTGACCGAGGGGCACATCGACGGGCACGTCTCGTACGTGTTCGACGACGTGGTCTTTTGCGGCGACACCATGTTCGCGGGAGGCTGCGGCTACCTGTTCGACGGCCCGCCGGCCAAGATGCACGAGAGCCTGCAACGGCTCGCCGCGCTGCCGGCGGACACCAAGGTGTGCTGCGCCCACGAGTACACGCAGGACAACCTGACGTTCGCCTGGAGCATCGACGCCGACAACGATGCCCTCGCCGCGCGCATCGCCGAGGTCTGGGCCGTGCGCGGCCGAGGCGAGTGCACGGTACCGTCGACGATCGGGCTCGAGCGGGCGACCAATCCGTTTCTGCGCGCCAGCGAGCCCGCCGTCCGGCAACGGCTGCAGGCGGCCATGCCCGACCGGGACCTCCGCTCGGACGAAGGCGCGTTCGCGGCCGCGCGTGCGCTCAAGGACCGCAAGGACTACCGCAACCTGACCGACGCCGACCTGCCGCTGTGACGTTGACACGTCGCGTCGGCCGCGGATAGCGTCGGCCGATGCCCGCGAGCTTCCGCATCTACAACACACGTACGCGAAAGGTCGAGGACTTCGTTCCGCAGACCGAAGGCCACGTGGGGTTGTACGTGTGTGGGATGACGGTCTACGACCGCGCCCACGTCGGCCACGCCCGCGCGATGGTCGTGTTCGACACGTTCGTTCGCTACCTGCGGTTTCGCGGCTGGGACGTGACGTTCGTCCGCAACTTCACCGACGTCGACGACAAGATCATTCGTCGCGCGAACGAAAAGGGTATCGACCCCGCCGACCTCGCGCAGGCCGAGATCGACGCGTTCCATCGCGACGTGGCCGCGCTCGGACTCGAGCCGCCGACGCACGAGCCGCGGGTGACCACGTCCATCGAGGAGATTCAGGCGCTCATCGGCCGATTGATCGAGGCGGGCCACGCCTACGTCGCCGAGGGCAACGTGTGGTTTGCCGTCGACACGTTCGATCGCTACGGCGCGCTGTCGGGCCAGAAGGTGGACCAGCTGCGGTCGGCCGACGCGGCGGAGGGCAAGAAGTCGCCCGCCGACTTCGCGCTGTGGAAGGCGGCCAAGCCCGAGGAGCCGCGCTGGGACAGCCCGTGGGGACCCGGTCGGCCGGGTTGGCACATCGAGTGCTCGGCCATGGCCTACGCCACGCTCGGCAAGACGATCGACATCCACGGCGGTGGCCTGGACCTGGTGTTCCCGCACCACGAAAACGAAGTCGCGCAGTCCGAGTGCGGCAACTCGGCGACCTACGCCCAGTACTGGATGCACAACGGCCTGCTGACGATGGCCGAGGGCCAGAAGATGGGCAAGAGCCTCGGCAACGTCGTCAACATCGAGAAGGTCGTCGAGCAGTTTCCGGCCGAAGCCGTGCGGCTGTACTACCTGCAAAACCACTACCGCTCGCCGCTGCCGTGGAACGCCGAGGCACTGCCCGAGGCGCTCGGCATGCTCAGCCGGCTCTACGACGCTCGCGACCTCGCGGAGGCGATGAAGGGCGAAGAGGACGCCAAGAAAGTCGCGTCCGAGCTCGGCGAAGACGCCCAGACCGTGCTCGCCCTCGGCGAAGCGTTCGAGGAGCGGTTCCTCGCCGCGCTCGACGACGACTTCAATACCGCGCAGGCCCTCGGACACCTGTTCTCGCTGTCGCGAGCGGTCAACCGCTTCGCGGCGCACAAGAAGGCGAGCAAGCGCGGTGGACCCGTGGTGGCCGCAACGCTGGCGGCCTTCGAGCTCGCGGGCAAGGCGCTGGGCGTGATGGCGACGCCGACGGTGGACTTCGTCGAAGAGGTCAAGTCCAAGCGGCTCGGTGCCCTGGGACTGTCACGTGACACCGTGGAGGACGCGGTCGCGCGGCGTCAGGCGCACCGTGAGGCCAAAGAATGGGCCCAGGCCGATGCGCTGCGCGAGCAGATGTCGGCCAAGGGGATCGAGATCATGGACGGTCCCGAGGGCTCCAAGTGGCGCGTCAAGCTCCACTCGGAGTGAGACCGACTCACACCCCTTCGCGGAGCATCTCGGTGCCGCAGTCGACGGCCCGGTCCGCGCCTTGGATCCGGCGGTCGACGCAGTCGAAGTCCTCGCAGCCGTCGAAGTCGACGGCCTCGTAGATCGTCGTCGTGCGCTCCTGGCAGAGGTCTGCGGCCTCCACGGACAGACGCCACGCCCGCCCGTCGGCGTCCACGTGCAGGTACGCGGAGCCGCCGAACTGGCCCTGTCCCGTACCGCCGCGCGACGCATACGTGAAGGCCACCCCGTCCCGAGCGCTGGCGAGCACGCACGCGGCCACCTCGTCGTTGCGGGCCATCTCCTCGACGCACAGCTCCCCCGCGGGATCGGTGACTCACGGGCCGTCTTCGGCGTAGTCCAAGGATCCGCACTGCGTGGCCGTCGGGTCGTCCGCGAGCCCTTCGCACGCATCCTCGTCCTCGGCGCAGGCCGCAGCCGCCGCGAACACCAAACCCACCATGAATCCCAATGCCAAGCGCATGGCTCGAAGATGACCGCTCCGGGGAAGTCGGGCAATTGTCGCGCTACACTCCGACCACGATGCGAGCCCCCCCGCCGGCCCCGTGGCGCGCCCTGGTGACGGCCACGCTCGCGCTCGCGCTCGCCGGGGGCCCCGCTGCGGTCCACGCCGCGCCCGCCGATCGCACCGAGCTGCTCGGTCGCGCCCAGAGCCAGCTCGACGCCGGCAACTACCGCGGCGCCGCCGAGTCGTACGCGGCCTACTACGAGGCCCTCGGCAACGACCGCACGAGCGTCGCCGGGGAAAATGCGGTGCTCGTGGCCGCGGATGCGTACCGACAGGCCTGGGATGCCCACGCGGACCGGGCCGATCTGCTCGCCGCGCAGACGCTGCTGCAGGCTCACATCGCCGGCTTCGAGGCCGCGACGGGCTCGGCCAGCGGCGCCGGGGTCGACGAGGCGAAGGCGGAGTCGGCCTGGTTTGCCGCCAAGCTCGAGGAGACCGCGCCGGCCGAGCCCTCGCCGGCCGCGGGTGCCGTGGTGGAGCCATCCGAACCGCCACGCGAACAGACCCCGCCCGAGCCCGAGCGGGTCGGCGCGCGGGTCGAGCCCGTCGTCGGGCCGACGCCGATCACCGGCGACGAGCCCGAGACGGCGCCGTCGCGGCAACCGGACCGCGTCGGACTCGGACTGACGATCGGAGGCGCCGCGGGGGTCGCAGCGGGGATCTTCGGCGTGACCTACGGGTCACTTTGGAATCGGTCGATCGACGACACGGCCGACGCCGCGGTGCCGGGGGGCAACGTGCCCGACGACGTCGACCCCGAGGCGTGGCGGTCGGATCAGAAGAAGGTCGGGCTCGGGCTGCAGATCGGCGGCGCCGCCTTGCTCGCGGTCGGCAGCGGACTGCTGACGTACGGCATCATCCGTCTCGTTCGCCGCTCGCGTCCCAAGGGCACGGCGCGCCGGTCGCGACCCTCCCGCGGCCTCGCGCCGCTATGATGCCGGGCGCGAGGAGATGATCACCGACGTCGATGCCGATACCTGGGCCGCCGAGCACGAGGGCAGGATCCTCGACGAGCGGTACCAGATCGAGACGCTGTTGGGCGCCGGGGGCATGGGCGCGGTCTTTCGTGGGCAGCAGCTGACGCTGCGCAAGCCCGTGGCGATCAAGCTGCTGCGGCCGGAGTACGCCGGGCGCAAGGTGTACCGCGACCGGTTCTTGCGAGAGGCCCGGGCGGCGTCCCGGATCGGGCACCGCAACGTCGTGGACATCTCCGACTTCGGCGAGACCGAGCGCGGCGAGGTCTTCTTCGTCATGGAGCTGCTCGACGGCGAGGATCTGTCGCAGCGACTGCGGCGGGCCGGGGCTCTGCCGTGGCGCAAGGCCAGGGTGATCCTTCGTCAGATCATCCGTGGACTGCGAGCGGCGCACGAGCGCGACGTCATCCACCGCGACATCAAGCCCGCCAACGTCTTCTTGGTGACGACCCCCGAAGACGAGCCCGACGAGGTCAAGTTGCTCGACTTCGGCGTGGCGAAGGTGACCGACCCCACCTCGAGCGACGCCGCGGGTCTGACCTCCGCCGACAAGATCATGGGCACGGCGATGTTCATGGCGCCCGAGCAGGCGCTGGGCAAGAACGCCGACGCACGCGCGGACGTGTACGCGGTCGGGTGCATCGCGTATCAGATGCTCGCCGGGCGCCCCGCCTACCCGGGCGTCAACGCGATCGAGATCCTCATGCGGCGCCTCAACGAGCCGCCGCCGTCGCTGCGTGACGAGCTGCCGCACGTTCCGCCCGCGATCGAGGCGTTCGTGCGACAGGCGATGGCGCGCGATCCGGTCGGTCGGTTCCAGTCGATGGCCGAGATGGAGGAGGCGCTGCGGCAGCTGCCCAACGAGATCGTCGGCGAGAAGGTGCCGACCGTCGCCGAGACCGGCCCGGCGCAAGGGCTCGAGGATGCGACTGCGACCGGCGTACGCGGCAGCAGCTCCGCGCCCAATCCGTCCGCGGTGCCGACGATCATCGCGCCGCGCTCCGAGGAACACGGTGGGGGGACGGCGCCCAATCCTCAGCCGTCGACCGCCAACCAGCGCCGGCTCACCGAGCCGATGTCCGTGCCGCGGATCGCCGCCGCCGCGAGCGGGCCCCAGCTCCCGCCGCCCGTCGCCGCCCCCGAGCCCCGGCGACGATCGGGACTGGGGCTCGTCGTCGCGATCGCGCTGTTGGTCGCGGGGGCCGGGGCGGGTGCGTGGTACGTGACGACGCAGCGTGTCGCGCCGACGACGGCCGCCGCGGCACCGACCACCGCGCCGGCCACCGCGCCGGCCACCGCTTTGGGCCCAGCGGCGCCGGTCGCTGCAGTCACGGGCCCGTCGCCCGAGGCGGACTCGACGGGACACGCGCCGACGCAGCCGGGCTCGACGTCCACGGCGACCGAATCGGGGACCGATGCCGGCACCGAGTCGGACGAAGGGACGCGCGACGGAGGGGAAGGCGACGAGGCGACGCCCCCGGGGCCACCGGTGTCCGTGGTCGAGACGACGAAGGCCGCGGCGGTGCCGAAGACGAGCAAGAAGAAGCCACCGAAGGCGCAGCCCACCCGCGACCTCTCGGTCGAGCGCGGCCGGCTCGCGACCAAGATCCGCAAGGGCTGCACGGCCGAGTCGGGCGCCAAGGCCAAGATCTCGTTCAACGTCGAGCCCAACGGACGCACGGGGGTCATCTTGGTGCGCGGCGTCGGCGGCGAGGCCAAGACCTGCATCACCGAGCTCGTGCGCGCGTTTCGGTTCACGCCGTCCGATCGCGTGGACTCGGCGTCATTTACCGTCGAGTACTGAGAGCTCGATCCGACTCGGGTGCGCGAGCTCGGTGTACAGCCGCTGCTGCGCGACGGTGAAGTCGGAGGGTCGGGCCTCGAAGACGTTGGCCGCGTAGCGGTGCGGGTTGATGTCGACGAGCGGAAACCACGTCGACTGCACCTGGACCATGATGCGGTGACCGGGCGCGAACGTGTGCAGCACGCCTTGTAGCGGCACGTCGACCTCGGTCGGTCGGCCCGGCGAAAACGGCTTGGGAGCCGCGTAGTCGTCGCGGTAGCGGCCACGCAGCACCTCGCTGCGCACCATCATCTGGTAGCCGCGCATGTCCTGGGTCTGGCCCTCGGGCAGCTGCGCTTGGGGAGCATCGTCGGGGAAGACGTCGACGAGCTTGACCACCACGTCGGTCTCCGTGCCGCTCGTGGAGATCCACAGGCGAGCGTGCAGGGGTCCGGCCACGGTGACCGCCTCCGTCAGCGGAGGCGTGGAGAAGGTGACGACGTCGGGCCGGCGCGAGGCGAAGCGCTGGTCTTCGGTCATGTAGGCGGGCGTCATGCCGATCGTGACCTCTTGGGTGTACGGGACGGGGTGCTCGGGGTCGCTCGTCCAGCCGACGGCCGCCTTGCGCGCGCGCGGGGCGGTGTCGGCCAGGGTGCCGTCCTCGGTCAGCCACAACGTGCGCGGACGTGCGGCGGCGGGCGGCCAGGTATCGAAGCGGTGCCAGCGATTGTCGCCGGTCGCGAACACGTAGGCCTCGGGCAGGTCGGGGCTCGGGCCGTCGGCGAGGTGATGGACGAAGAACGGTGCCTCGATCTCCTCGCGGTAGAACACGCCCGTCTTGGCGCCGAACGAGACGCGACCGAGGTGGTCGCCGTCGGAGCGTCCCCAGCCCCCGTGGCGCCAAGGTCCGAGCACGAGACGATTGTCGACGTCGGGGTTGGTCGACTCGATCGCCTCGTAGATCGCCATCGGGCCGTACAGGTCCTCGGCGTCGAACAAGCCCCCGACCGTCAGGACCGCGGGCGCGACCTTCGACAGGTGCGGCAGCAGGTTTCGCGACTTCCAGAACTCGTCGTAGTCGGGATGCGCGACGACATCGTTCCAGAAGGCGATTTCGTCGTGGAAGTAGCGCACGTTGGCGTTCGACAGCGGACCGAGTGCCTTGAAGAAGGCGTAGCCGTCGGAGGTGCCGTGGTCGAAGCGGGGCGGCCACTCGGTGGTCGGCTCGGGACGGGCGACGCCGAAGCGGGACAGGAAGTTGAACGCGTGGGGCAAGAAGAACGCGCCGTGGTGGTGGAAGTCGTCGAAGAACCAGTCGGCGATCGGGGCCTGGGGGGAGACCGCCTTCAGAGCCGGGTGCGCGTCGATCATGCCGGCGGCGGCGTAGAAGCCCGGGTACGAGATACCCCACTGTCCGACGCGCCCGTTGTGTCCCTCCACGTTGGCGAGCACCCACTCGATCGTGTCGTAGGTGTCGGTGCTCTCGTCGATGTCCTGCGGCGACGCCTTGCGCGCGACGTGGGGCGTCATGTTCACGAACGTGCCTTCGGACATGAAGCGACCGCGAACGTCCTGGTAGACGAAGATCCAGCCCTTGCGCGTGAGAACGTCGGAGGGGCCGAGGCTGTCGCGCATCTGATCGGCGCCGTACGGCGAGATCGAGTACGGGGTCCGGTACAGCATGATCGGCACCGGCCCCTTCGCGTCCTTGGGGGTGAAGATCGCGGTGAAGAGCTTCGTGCCGTCGCGCATCGGGACCTGGACCTCGCGCTTTTCGTAGTGGGTCGCGATCCAGCGGGCGAGCTCGGGATCGGCGGGCGCATCGGCTTCGGTCGATGGCGCGACGGGACCACGCGTCGTCAGTGCAGCAGGTGCGGCGGGCGGGACGTCGGTGGGCGCCGGGCCGGGGCGACAGGCGGAACCGATGAGCAGCGACGAGAGGGCGAGCGCGCGTCGACGAGAGCGGAGCATCGAGCGAAGGATAGGACGTTCGCCGGACTTTCGATTCGCGGCGGCAAGCGTGCAATGATCCTCGGACATGACGGGTCGCATTTGTGGGCTGCTCGTCGCGGGATGGTCGCTGTTTGCGTGTTCACCCTCCGCGGCACAGGCACGAGACACGACGCCACCGCAGCAGGCGGGGGCACAGGACGCCTCGCCCGCGGCGGCAACGACGGCACCGGTGGTCACGGCTCCGCCCAAGGCCTCGGCGGACGAGACGACGGGGTTTTCGTGCACGGTCGACATCGAGGTCCGCGACGCCCACCGCGCGCGCGGGACGGGTCGCTCGAGCACCGATCCGGAGCAGGCGCGCAAGAAGGCGTGGGGTGACGCGTGCGCGGACCTCAAGCAGCGCAGTGGCCTCGACTGCGAGGACGAGTCGCGGGTCCGCGTGGTCAAGCGCTCGTCGAGCACGAGCGTCGCGGTCGAGCACGGCGAGTCGAGGACCCACTATGAACAGACCTACGAGCTCGTCGGGTTCCGGGAGACGTCGGGGCTCGGCCGCAGCGCGACCTCGCGCGCCGATGCGTGCCAGGTCGCGGCGGACAACGCCTGCCAGGCACTGCTCGGCGCGGCCTGCCCGGCCGATCGGGTGACGGTGCTGCGGACGGACCAGGCCCCCGAGGGCCCACCGCCGGCGCGCAACACGATCTAACCGCAACGCCCCCAACCCAGGCAGCCCCCACCCCGCCGCAGGGTCTCTGTGGTTTTCCAGGGAGTCTGGGGCCGGCAGCGGTGTGCGTGCGACCTCGTCGCGGGGTCAGACTGCCCAATTTCGCCGCAATCGCGGCTGACTCGTCGGGTTTGGCGGTGTCCTCCGCGCGCGAAACCAAAGGAGTCGCGCGAGGGCACCTTCGTGGCCTCGCACAGTCGTCTATCTCACTGGCGTCACGGGGCAGCGGCGACGCGCACGCCTGCAAAGCGGCGCATCCAGTACGTCCCGTACGGGTACTCGGGGTCTCCGCCAGCCGCCTTCGCGGCGCGGGCACGCGCGTACTCGCGCTCCCACTCGACTTTGCGCTGCAACGCGGCGATCCGGGTCCACTTGCTGCGCGACGCCACGGTCGGCGTGCCGGCGAACAACTCGACCTCCGTCTTCGGGGCCTCGTTCCACTTCTGTCGCGCGAGCTTCTTGGGTCCCTTGATCCGTCCCTTGTTCTTGCGGCGGTTGTCCGCGCGCAGCTCGATCGAACGCTCTCGAACGCGCCGCATGATCAGATCGTACAGCTCATCGTCGGTCAGGTGGCGAAGAATGTCGGGGCGCACGAGGACGAGGTCGACGAAGTCGGGGATGTCGTCGTTGTCGGGGTCATAGAACCACTGCGGACGATAGAAGCGCTTCTCCTCCCCGAACCTCCACCCGTAGGTAGAAAAGCCGGTCCATTGCTCCGGCCACTTGACCAGGCCTGCCGCGACCGGGTTCGTATAGATGTAGACGATGTCCTCGAGTGTCTGCTCGTCGTCGAGCTGATCGAGATCGCAGCACCCGTCATCGCTCCAGAACGAATCGAAGCGCCCGCGTTTGGCGTTGACGCCGCGCGCCACGAACGAGTGAAATGGGTTCTTGAAGTCCGCCAACCTTCCGGCGGCGTCGGTGACGGCCGTGTGGTGGTGGTTGGACATCGCCAGCGACGCGTGCAACAGCACCTTGCTGTTTCTGACTGCCAGCCCCATCGTGTACCCGACGAAGTTCGCGATGTCCCGGCCATGTGTCTCGTCGGGAGTCAGGAACATCCGCCGCTCGAGCGTTCGCCGGGTCACCATGTACCGGGTACCGGGTACGATCGGTCTCGCGCGGACGCGCTCGAAGTCGTTCGCCTCGCCTTTGGCACGGTTGGCCGCGCGTCGCGCCGCGGCGGCCCGCGCCCTGGCCTTGGCATCGGCCAGCCGCCGCTCGTAGTAGTCGGACACTCACCGAGGGTGTCGACCACATCCAGCGTTCGTTGCACGACCGCGCCGAAAAAAGGGCGCGACGCTTTCGAGTGCCGTACAAACGGTGAGCCAGCCTCGGCATTGGCAACACTTCCGAGCTGTCCACTCCCGCCATTGCTCACCCCTTCACGGCCGCGTTCTGTAGACCCTCCGGCCGGGATCACATCCCTCCAGGGAGGCAAGGGGCGAGCGGGGAGGTCAGCCGTCGTACGAAACCATCAGCGCATCCGCCAGCACGCGCCCCAGGTACCCATACCCCAGCGGCGTCAGGTGCAAGTGGTCCTTGCGCCCCAGCGCCGGCTCCTGCGTCACCCAGTCCTCCATCGCGCCCTGCCCTCCCATCATCGCCCGGATGTCGAAGTAGCCGCACCCGCGCTCCGCCGCCAGCCGCTTCTGAATCGTGATCACTTCGTCCAGCCGCGGTCGTGGCACCCACTGCGGATCCGGCTCGGGATCCTCTTCGGTCGGCTCCACCTTCATCGGAAAGTCCTGCGGGCCCACCAACACGCAGCTCGCCCGCGGCACCGCCTGACGAAATCGCTTCAACGCCTCCGCCAGCCGCGGCTCGTACTCCACGAACTCGTCGTCCTCGTCCACCGACTCGTTCGCCCCGTACGCCAACAAGTACAAGTCCGGGTCGCGCCGCATGAGCCCGTCCCGCCACAGTGGCTCGTCCCAGTCCGCATGATTGGTGATCCGCGTGCCACCGATCCCCAAAGTGTCGATCACCACGCCGGGCGAGCTCTTCTCCGCCACGACGCCGAACAACCGAACCTCGCCGTTGCCCTTCGCCGCCAGCTGCAGCTCCAGCGGCACCGCGTGCTGCAGCGGCACCACGTAGTAGCCCGGCGACATCGTCTCCGCCGCGGTCGAGACCGAATGCTTGCCCGCCGGGCCCGACAGCTCCACGGTACCTCCCCCCGGCTGCGCCAGAAACCACAACTCGAGCTGCGCGACCACGTCCTCGCGATCGGACGCGACCACCTTGGCCCGCGCGCGCTTGTGCGTCGCGTACGCCGACGCCCCCAGCACGCCATAGTGTCCGTCGAGCCGCTCCTTCTTCTTCTGGGCGTGCTCGACCACCCAGTGCTTGGACGCCGTCGTCTTGACGCGGTCGTGCCGGTGCCACTGCCACAGCGGCACCGCGGACACGAAGCCGGGACCTGCATCCCCAAAGCGCGCCTGAAAGTAGCGGCGCAGGTACCCGATGTATCGATCGCTGGCCGTCGACGAAGCACCGTAGGCGGCGATCCGAACCTTGCCGTCCTCGTCCTCGCCCGCCTCCAGCCGACGCAGCGCCCGGTGAAACGCGGCGAGCGGATCGGGGCCGTCGGCCGGCGCGGTGATCGGCACGAAGTGCACACGCGGCTCGTCCGGGAGCGTCGCGCCGTGCATCGCCGTCTGTGCGGCCTCGTGGGCCGCCCGGCTCGCCTCGGTCTGCACCGCGGACGTGCGCGGCGGGGCCGGCTCGGGCGCGGGCGAGGCCTCGACCTCCGACGCGGGCTCGGCCTGCGCGGTCGCGGGGGCCGACGCGGCCGGCTCACCCGTCCCGGACGCACACCCGGCCGACAGCGCCAGCCACCCCGCCAGCGCGCGGGCGACCGTGCGATCGTCGTTGCGTCGCCGTACCACGCACCGATCGTAGCAGCGCCGCTGCGTCGCACCATGAAACCAACGCAACCGTCGCGCGTTGACGCGCTGCCCGTGACCACGCTCGGACTCTCCCGCCGCCGGCTCGTCGTCGGCACGCTCGCCGCCGCCTGCGGTGCGCCGCCGAGTCCCGCTGCGACCACACGTCCCACACCGACGCCGAACGTCCCGCCGGCGCGCGCCCCGACCGCCCGCCGCCTTCGACTTTTGACCTACAACGTCCTGGCCGACGAGCGCGACCTGCACGAGCGCCTGCCCGCGATGTCGAAGGTCATCGCGCAAGCGGAGGCCGACGTCGTCGCGCTGCAGGAGGTCACCCCGACGATCCGCGACCGCCTGCTCGCCCAGCCCTGGGCCGCCGACTACCACGAGGCGACGATCGGCTCGGCGCCCGCACTGCCCAACGGCCAGTGGATCCTCTCCCGCGTGCGCCCCACCGACGCGCGCGCGCAGCTGCTGCCCGGCAAGCAGCGGCGCGCGGTCCTGTACGTCGACATCCCCACCGAGCCCGGCCCGATCACCGTGGCCACGACGCACATGGAGAGCTTCCTCGAGGACGGACCGACGCGCGCGGCTCAGCTCGACCGGATCTTCGCCGGCCTCGCCGACGCCCCTCACGCCGTCCTGCTCGGCGACCTCAACTTCGGCGACCGCGAAGAGCCGGAGACCTCGCGGCTGCCGGCGAGCTACGTCGATGCCTGGCGGCGCGTGCACCCCGACGATCCAGGCCTGACCTGGGATATCGAGCGCAGCGAGATGGCGCGCCTGGGCTCGTTCGTCGGCGAACCCTCACGCCGCCTCGATCGGATCCTCGTGCGCTCGCCCGGCTGGCGACCCGTGGCCGCGCGGATCGTCGGCGACGCACCGCTGCGACCCGACCGCACGCTTTTTCCCTCCGATCACTTCGGTCTGTGGGCGGATCTCGAGGCGGCCGGCAGCGCCGGACCCGACGACAGGTGAGCCAGCGCGGCGCCGAGGCGATCGCGAGCGTCGCGGTCGACGACCTCGCCGTGACAGGGCACGACGCGCGCGAAGTCCCACGCGAGCATCTCGGCCACCGAGGCCGCCATCGCGTCCCGGTCGGTGGTGAGCATGCGGACGAGCCGACTCTGGGCCAATCGCCGATGCACCCCGACGAGCCGAAACACGATCGCCGACAGGATCCCGCGGTACTGCTGCAGGTTGAACACGAGGTCGGTGACCGCCAGCGTGCGCGAGCGCCGGTGAAAGAACACGAACTCCGAGACCTTCTCGGCGCCCCGCATCGACAGCGGCGCGACCTCGCTTGCCCACGGTGGGTCGTCGACGCCCAGCCATGCATCCACGGACAGCTCGGGCTTTTTGTCGGCCATCCCCGGCACCGCCCACAGCGTGGCCTCGGGGTAGCGCGACTTCGCGGCCGCGGCGTGCAGGTGGTGGAACAGGTTCGGAGCGACGATGTGCCGCACCGGGCCCAACGCCGCGAGCGCGGCGGCGAGCGCATCGTCGATCGGCACGGCCGAGTGCAGCCACAGGCCACCGTCGGCCAAGCGCACCACGAGCATGCGTCCCGGAAAGTGGACCCCACCCGACCACTGGTCGTGACGGGCCTCCCAGATCTCCTCGGCAATCGGCTGGATCGTCATCCGGATATAGACAAGCATGGTTGACTATATTGTCAAGCCGGCTTGACCAAGTATGCTCTCGGCGTGGGCACGGCCCCTCCATTCGCCGATGAGCTCGACACGGCCAAGCGCGCCAGCGTCGGCCAGCTACTGCTGCGGGCGGCACGGCTGTACAACGAGCGCGCGATCCCCCGGGCGCGCCACGAGCTGGGGCTGCCCGGCCTTCGCCCCTCGCACCTTTCGTTGATGCCCCACATCGATCTGCAGGGCACACGCGCCGCCACGATCGCGACGCGAGCCGGGATCTCCAAGCAGGCCGTCGCTCAGCTCGTCGACGACCTCGAGCGGATGGGGATGGTTCAGCGGCGCCCCGATCCGCAGGACGGCCGCGCCAAGCTCGTGATGTTCACGCGCCGGGGTCAGGCGTCGCTCCTGGCGGGCATCGGTGTGCTGCGGACCGTCGAGGACGAGCTGCGCGAACAGATCGGAGACCCCGCCATGGACGAGCTGCACCAGGCGTTGCTCGCGGTCGTCGACGTCCTCGAGCGAACGGCCAGCGAGGACGGCGAGTACGGCGAGTACGGCGAGGACTGACCCCCGAGCCGGTCACGCGTCGACGGCCGCCGCCAGCACGATCGCATCGGCCGCCGCGAACGCACACAGCACGACGCGCGACAACGAGGCGCTCGCGGCCAACGCCTCACGGCTCGTGCGCACCGCGACCGCGGCGGCGGCATCCTTGGGGTAGCCGTACACGCCGGTGGAGATCGAAGGAAAGGCGATCGTCGCCAGCGACCGCTCCGCCGCCCGCGCCAGAGAGTTCCGATACGCCGACGCCAGCAGCCGCGCCTCGCCGGCGGCCCCGCCCCGCCACACCGGACCGACCGTGTGGATGATGTGGGCGGCCGGCAGCGCGAAGCCCGGGGTGATCTTGGCGTCGCCGGTCGCACACCCCCCGAGCCCGCGGCAGTACGCGAGCAGCTCGGGTCCGGCGGCACGATGGATCGCCCCATCCACCCCTCCACCACCGAGCAACGACTCGTTGGCCGCGTTGACGATCGCGTCGACGCGCAGCGTCGTGATGTCGCCGACGACGATGCACAAGCGGCCGTCGTCGGCTCGTCGGTACAGGCGAGTGGCGCCGAGCCAGTCCGCGGCCTCGGTCACACGTCGACCTCGTGGACACGAAAGCCCGTCACGTCGTGGGCCCGCTCGAGCGCCGCGGCGACGAAGCCCTTGTCCTTGGGCGTGACCGCGACCAGGCGCAGCGTCCCCTCGTCGCCGAACCCGTCGAAGCCGACCGCCTTCGCTTCCGCCGCGGTCATGACCTGCGCCTGCGTCGACGCGAGCAGTTCCTCGCTGAGAATCGACGCGCCGTCGGCACCGGGCGCAAGGTGGACCTCGAAGACGATGAGCATGACCTCAGCATGCCGACCCGATCCCGGCCTGCCAACCCGACCCGCGCGCGCGACCCAGTGGTATCCTGGCCACGTGCTGATCGCGTGCCCCGAGTGCGAACGCAAGGTCTCCGACCGTGCCAAGGCCTGTCCCGACTGCGGGTTTCCGGTCGCCGAGCACGTCGCGGAGCGCAGAGCCGAAGAAGCGACCGTCGCCGAGCGCACGACCCGAGTCGAGGACGGCGAGACCGACTGCGTGGCGTGCGAGGCCCGGGGGTTTCGGACGTTCAAGTTCGTCGACGAGGACGGCGAGAGCCGGGACGGGTTCGCCTGGTGCGAGATCTGTGAGCACTCGGGACGGGTCGTCCGGGTCCGCAGCGAGGCGGGATACTGGGCCGTTCGGCGCAGCCGCCTCGCCGCGTTCATCGCCGGGGAGCTCGATGCCCACGAGACCGACGCCGTGTCCCTAGGAGAATCGGCCCCCGATCCCCGCTACCCGAAGCAGACCTGAACCTCCTAACACTGTTCGCGTTGCGGGCCGGCGCGTCGACGCCCCCGCAAACCCGGCGTGGCTCGACCGACGTGGTGATATCGCCTTGCGCCCCGCGTAGGGCCCATCACCCTTGAAGCTACTGATATTCTGGGATACGCAGCGTGCGCCCTGGTGGCGTGTGTGCGTGCCCCCCTTCGTCCGCCACACCGCTCGATGAGTTCAAGTACGAAAGCGATCGACGACACGTCCGATCCGATGATCGGCAAGACGCTCGGGGGCAAGTACACCCTGCGGCGCGTGATCGGGCGAGGTGGTGTCGGGCTCGTCTACTTGGCCGAGCGCTCCGACGGCGACCGCGATGCCGTCGTCAAGGTGCTCGCGCCGCAGTGGGCCAGCGACGACGAGGCCCTCGCCCGGTTCGAGCGCGAAGCCGCGCGCCTCAACGGGCTGCGGCACCCCAACATCGTCTCGATGCTCGACTTCGGCCGCGACGGGCGCGACGCCTATCTCGCGATGGAGTACCTGCAAGGCGAGCTGCTGTCGGAGTACGTCGACCGCAACCGCTACCTGACCCTCGAGCAGTTCGTCCCCATCGCAGCGCAGATCCTCAAGGGCATCGGCCACGCACACTCGCGCGAGATGATGGTCCGCGACATCAAGCCGGCCAACGTGATGCTGTGCGAGCGCAAGGGTCGGGCCAACTTCGTCAAGATCCTCGACTTCGGGCTCGCCAAGCTCGTCAAGGGCGACATGGCGATCACCGAGGACCACGTGATGGGCACGGTCGGGTACCTGTCGCCCGAGCAGATCAAGGGCGACCCGCTCGACCTGCGCGTCGACGTCTACGCGATCGGCATCATGTTCTATTACATGCTCGCCGGACGGGCGCCGTTCGCCGGTGAGGACAACGCGACGATCTTCTACAAGACCGTCAACGAGCCCCCGCCGGACCTTCGTACCGCGGCCCCGCACGGCGAGGACCTGCCCGACGGCCTCGTCGACCTCATCCACCGGTGTCTGGCAAAAAACCGCGACGAGCGGCCGTCCGACGCCGACGAGGTCGTCGAGGGCCTCATCGACGTGGTCCCCGCGGCGATGTTCCGACTGCCTCGGGCCGAGACCGCGGCGCACGCGATCCCGAAGCTGCCCGCCGGCTACGGCAATACCGGGATGATGGAGCTCCTCGGCAGTGACCAGAGCCCCAGCGGCATGATCGACGTGGAGAAGGCGACGCCTCGACCCGGCGACCTCATCGCCGTGACGACCCCCCTGCCGGCCGCGGAGACCGAGCCCTCGCCGGCCGAGATCGATCCCGACCCCGACGACTTCGCCGACGCCGTCCCCCGCGGTCGCAGCGTGTTCGGGGCCCTTGCGATCGGCATCCTACTCGCCGCGGTGGGCGGCGGCATCGCGGCGTACGTCTTCAGCGGACGCAACGAGCCGACGCCGACGCCACCGGCGGCGGTCACCACCGACCAGGCCCCGACGGGACCCGACCTCGCCGCGGTCGCGGCCGCGCTCGCCGATGCCGAGGCGCTCATCGACGCCGGCAAGCTCGACGAGGCCGGCGACACGCTCGACGCCCTGCGCGCAACCGCGGCGGGCGACGCGACACTCGACGCCAGACTGCGGCGTGCGGACGCGCGACTGAAGACCGCACGCCTGGTGGCGGTCGCCAAGAAGTTCGAAGACGAGGGGAACAAGGACGCGGCGCTCGCGGCCTACCGCGACGTCCTCGAGCAGGACATCAGCCACGCCGCCGCACGCGAGGCGATCGTGCGGCTGTCGGGCGAGCCCGTGCCGCCACCGCCGGACGCGAAGCCGGCCACCCTGTCGATCACCTCGGAGCCGACGGCGGAGGTGTTCATCGACGGCAAGTCCGTGGGCAAGACGCCGTACTCGGGCCAGGTCGACGCCGGGACGCACGCCGTCAAGCTCACCGCGCGACGTCACCACCCGTGGGAGACGACGGTGGAGATCGACGGCGAAGCCAAGGCGCTGGAGGTCGCGCTCGACAGCACCCGCAAGCCCGTACGGCCGACCGGCCCGACGCCGACGCCATCGTCGTCGACCAGCACGACGCCGACGCCGACGCCGACGCCCCCGACGCATCCCACGCCGCCCCCCGAGCCCGAGCCGGCGAAGACGACCCCGAAGAAGGACAGCCCCTTCTTGCCGACCAAGAAGGACGACAAGTCTTCGGTGTTCCTTCCCACGAAGAAGAACGAATGATGACGCCCACGTCCTTCCCCTCCCTCGCGCAGCTGGTGGTGTCGACCTCGATCGCGCTGAGCGTCGCCGTCGCGCCGTTGGCGATCGCGTCGGCGCACGCCGGACCCGCGGCCGAAGGAACCGAGCCGACCGCGGACGAGCTGTCGGACCAGGCCGTCGGCAAGTTCGAGGCGCGCGAGTACGACGCGGCGGCCAAGCTGTTCGAAGAAGCGTACCGGATCGACCCGAACCCGAACTACCTGTTCAACATCGGGCGCGTCTACGAGGAGAAGGGCGACCTTCGCCACGCGGTGGTGTTCTACCAGCGGTTTCTCGGAGAGTCCGGCGTCGACCTCGAGTCGCGACAGGCCGCGACCGAGCGCCTCAAGGTGCTGCGCGAGGCGATCAAGGAGCTCGAACCGGACGAGCCGGGGCCGTCCGACGACCCGGTTCCCGACGACGACGGATCGAGCACGGACATCGACTCGACGGGAGACGACACGAGCGACGACGGCGACGGCGGGACCGACGGTCGCAAGCGCAAGCTCCGGATCGCGGGCTACTCCCTGATGGGCGTGGGCGGGGTCGCGTTGATCGCCGGCGGCGTGGTCGGCGGCGTCGCGCTCGGCACGTCGGGCGACGCCGAGGACGCCGAGTTCGTCGACGAGACGATGCGGCTGCGCGACAAGGCCAAGACGCAGGCCAACGTCGCCGACGGACTGTTCATCACCGGAGGCGTGCTCGCGGCGGTCGGGCTGGTCCTCGTCCTGACGACGCTGGGCAAGGGCAAGGGCAAGGCCAGGGCCAAGTCCGACGTCGCTCGCACCCAGTGGGCCCCGATGATGGGCCTGGGTCGCTCGGCGACGCTGGGCCTGGGAATGACGCGACGGTTCTAGCCTGGGGGGCTGGCACCGCCGCATTGGATCGAGTCTTCGAAGGAACGATGGGGCACATGAAGGGCAACGACACGACCTCGCCACGCGGGCCAAGATTGGGATGGGCTGCCGGCTTCGCGATCGGCGTGATGGCAGGCGCCGGGTGCAGCCTCGCGCTCAATCTCGACGAGCGCATCGCGTGCACCGACGACAGCGAGTGCGTCTACAGCACCGGTCAGGGGCAGTGCGTCGGGGGGTTCTGCGAGGCCCCGGGCGACGACGCGACCAGCGATCCCTCGACGACGTCGACGCCGGGCACGACCACCGACGCGACGATGACCTCGGTGACGACGACCGGCGAGTCGATGGACACGACCAGCGCCGTCGCGACGATGGGCACCGGCAGCACCACCGGCATCACCGGCGAGTGCAGCGTCAACACCGACTGCGCCGAGGACGAGCGCTGCGGCGACGAGTTCACCTGCGTCAGTCTGCTGTCGGCGGACTGCCAGATCCTGCGCTACCCGGACGAGGTCGACCGCGACAACGTGGTGTTCGTGGGATCGATCATGCCGACGGAAGGCATCTTCGACACGCTGGTGACGCCGCTGCAGAACGCGACGCAGCTGGCCATCGACGACTTCAACGACGTCACGACCCTTCAGGGCGGGCGTCAGATCGCGTGGATCGGGTGCGACTCGACCGATGGCGCCGACCAGGCGGTGTCGGCGGCGCAGCACCTCGTCGACGACGTGGGCGTGCCCGCGATCGTCGGCCCGATCTTCTCCGAGTCGGTGATCGCCGTGGCCGAGCAAGTGACGGTCGACGCGGGCGTGTTCCTCATCAGCCCGACCGCGAGCGCCGAGTCGATCACCGCGATCGTCGACGACAACCTCGTGTGGCGCGTGACGCCCAACGACATCTATCAGATCAACGGGTTCGTCGACTGGTTCACCGCCGACATCGACCCGCTGCCGTCGCGAATCTTGGTGCTGTACAAGGACGACGCGTACGGCAACGGCCTCGTCAACGGAATGCAAACGGCGCTCGTGCAGGGTCTACCCGGAGTGCCGATCCACTTCGCGTTCTACGAAAACCCCGCCAATTTCGCGAACACGATGGCGCTGCTGGCCTCGTACGGGCAGGTGATCGGCAACGCGCTCGGCCAGGCCGGCATCGCGCAGAGTGCCGGCGCGTACGATAGTCCCGACGACCACTACACCGACGTCGTCATTCTCGGGACCTCGGAGTTCGAGGCGCTCGTGACCTCGTACGTCGGGGTGTGGGCGCAGCTGTATCCGTTCGCGCCGATGCCCCGCTTCACGTCGAGCCACGGTGGCGTGCCGTCGCTGGAGCAGACGGTGGAAAACCTCGGCGTGACGCCCGGGACCGAGCCACTGGCCCCGCTGCGGCCGCTGCTGTTCGCCAACACCCACGGGATCACGCCGAACATCTTCGACGAGGAGAACTTCACGGCGTTCAACATCCGCTACAAGATCGCGTTCCAGAACGAGGACGCGATCACGTCGGCGGGGCTGTCGTACGACGCCACGCTGGCGGCCCTGTTCGCGGCGTCGACGATCCCGGGCAGCGACCCGGTGACCGGGGGGGCGATCGCCACCGGCATGGGCGCGCTCAACGACGCGGGCGGAACGGCGGTGTCGTTCTCCGGCGCGGGCCTCAACTTCATCATCACCGCCCGCAACGCGCTGGCTTCGGGCAATACGGTGGACCTGCAGGGCGTCAGCGGGGCGCTGAACTGGGATCCGGCCAACGGTGAGCTCCGCGCCGACCTCATCGGGTGGGACCTCACGGGCACGCCGGACTCGCCCACGCTCGATGCGAATCGGGCGTACGTGCTCGGCCCCTCCCCCGCGACGACCGGGATCTGGGTCGACTTGCCCTGATCGGCTGGTAAGCTCGCGCGCGATGGTCAAGCGCGCGAGCAAGAAGACGACTGGGAGCAAGAAGAAGCCCGCGAGCAAGAAGAAGCCCGCGGCCAAGAAGAAGCCCGCGGCC
>CALBMM010000262.1 GCA_937896535.1 uncultured Pseudomonadota bacterium | reverse complement strand
CGGCGCGCACTCGCGGGCGAACGCTTCGTGGCGGTCGCCGCGGGTGGCCGTGACGGCGTAGTGCCCACAGGGACGCACGAGCACGCGCGGACCGTCGAAGGGCTCGTCCCAGTGCGTCGGGGGCATCGGGTCGGCAACGATGATGCCGGCGATCGTCACCATGGTCCCGGGGACCAAGGTGCGCTCGTAGACGATGCTGTTGCGCAGTTGCTCGCGGTGGAGCGTGTCGCGGGGTGGGGCGTCCTGGATCGCCAGCAGATTCCACGCCGGCACGTCACGCTCGATGAGCCGCCAGTTGGGGTCCAGACGCACGTGCACTCGACCCTCGGGCGTGCGCAGGACGAACGCGATCGAGTGCCGTGCGTACGCAGGACGCCAGTTGCGGTAGTGCGTCTCGATCTCCCACGCGACGCAGGTCTCACCGACGATCGGCGACCGCAGCAGCTCGGTGGGTGCGACGATCTCCCCGGTCAGGCATCGGCGTCGCGTCGGCCATGGCGGCCGCCTTCCCGGGTTGGACGACGGAAAGAACGCCAGCAGCACCTCTCGCACCCCCGTGGTGCGCGGGTGCATCCACTGGACCACCGCGGCGACCACCATGCACGCGAGCGCCACGAGGACCACGAATGCCACCACGTCGACGATCGCCACGAGCACGACGAGGTAACCGGTCCAGGCCGCGGCTTAATCCCCGCGCGCTTTGTCCCGCCGTTGGTCGATTTCGGGATGAAGGATCGTGAGTCACGGGTTACGAACCTGGCGTGGACATCGACTGGCACATGCTCGTGTACGGGATCCTGGTCCCGGTGGCCTTCTTGGTCGATGCAATCGCGCTCGCCCGGGGCGCGTCGTGGGCGTACCGATTCGGGTTCGGGCTGCCCTGGCGGACCGAGCGCGTCGACCTCCGGCTGCCGGACGACCTGCACGGTGACGGGCTCGCACCGACCGAGGTCATGTACACGCCCGACCTCGACGACCACCGCACGGCGGTGTGGCTCGACGCCGACCGGATCGGTCTTCTGTACTGGGGCCTGAGCCTCGGCGCGCGCAACACGGTGAAGATCCGAGCACTGCGCGGGCTCGGGGTCGTCGCCAGCGGCCTCATTCGGATCGAGCGCGCCGCCGACCACGTCACGTTTCACTGGCGGCCCGTGCTGCGCCCGGCGCCCGTGCTCTTGCTCGGCGTGCTGCTGGGCACGTCCGGGCTCACCGGGCCCGCGGGGCTGGCGGCACCGCTGGTGTGGACCGCGATGTACCTGGCCGCGGTGTGGTGGACGCTGCGGTCTCTGCCGGAGGTCTACGACGCGGTCACGGCGGAGCTGGTGGCCGCCGCGGCGCGGGCGAGCGCCTGACCGTTGATCAGGTGTCCTTGTACAGCGCCGTCATCTTCGCCAGATCGGTCATGTCGAGCACGACCGTGGGGTGCCACTCGGCCGACGAGGCGCGGGGGCGGCCGAACGACTGCAGGTTGAGGCGCTGCACCTCCACGCGCACCGCGTTGATGCTACGGCGGTGCCAGGCATGCCCTTCGGGCGCACGCATGTCCCGTGGGTCGCCGACGTGCAGCGACGTGGGCGAGACGACCTTGACGGCGGCGCGCTCGAGACTCTCGATCGACGCGTCGCCGTCGGGTCCTCGGATCGTGCCCGGGATCCGCAGCGTCTTGCCGTCGGCGGGCGTCGTGCCGTCCGAAAACACGCTGGCCACGGTCGTGCGGACGACGACCCCGGTCTCGCCGCCGACGTGGAAGTGCCACGTGATGACGAAGACCGCCATGGGGTCGGGCGTCGCCATCTCGATGAAGAGCGTGTGCGTGCCGAAACGCTTGCCCGTGCCGCCGCCGAGACGGCGCACGGTGAAGTTGTGCAGCAGGTTGCCGAGCGCGCGCAGCTGCAGGGCGGGGTTGCCCCGCAGGGCGTCGAGGGTCACGCCGGCCCAGTCCGGCGCGTAGGTTCCACCGCTGTCGCCCGTGCCGAAGGCGGTGTTGTTGAGGAAGCGGTCCCACACCTCGTCGGTCACGAAGGTCGCGATGAGGCCCAGGATTCCCGCCACGATCGCGATCGCGGGGCCCAGCCACATGCCCATCACCCCGAACGGGATCGCCGTGATGATGAGGATCGCCGATGCGCCCGTCAGCAGGCCGGCGTCGGTGTCTCCCTTGGCGAAGAGCTTTTCGGCCTGGTCCATCTTCAGTCCCGCGTCGACCACGTTGACCACGACACCGATCGCCGACAGCGAGATCTTCAGGCCGATCTTCGACGCGTCCTTGAGGCGGTCACCGAGGATGAGCTCGGCCGTCGACAGCGCCTGGGCGGTGATCGCCGACGCCACGGTGATGTCGTCGGTCACGGTCGCGTTGCCGTTGCGGCGAAGCTCGGCGTACGTGTGGATCTGATCCATGACGACGAACCAACCGAGCATGCTCACCAGACCGCTGGCGGCCTCGGCCGAGCCCAGCGTCTTCTTGAGCTTGCCGATCCGGAGGTCGACCGCCTCGAGCGCGAGATTCTCGTCGCTGAGCGTGCTGCGGTTGCCCGTGACCAGCAGCGTCAGAAATCGTGACTCGCGTTCGTAGATGTCGTCGACGTCGTCGAGCAGGTCCGCCGCCGTCAGGTACCCACCCTGCTCGGTGAGCGTGTCCACGAAGGTCTTCTTTCCGCGCGCGATGAGGCGCCCCAAGACGAGCTTCTTGATCGACATCACCTGGCCGACCCCAGAGCGCACCGACTTGAAGGCCTTGGCCATCGCCTTGCCGTCGTACAGGTAGGCGTCGATGAACCCGAGCTCGGCGCGGCGCTGGTGCAGGATCTCCGCGAGCACGTTGCCGGGGCGTGTCTGGTGCAGATCGTGGATCGCCCGCCCGAAGTCTTCGAGGACGCACGCCTTCGCGCCGTCGTCGGTACCCTGTCCGACCGCATCCTCGCTGATGACCCCCAGGCCCCCGCTGTGGCACAGGTTGATCCACGCCAGCACGACCTCGCGGCGCAACCAGCTGGCGAGGTTGCCGGCGGCGAGATCGACTGCCTCCTGGTAGCTGCCCTGCACGATCGCCCGCGTGCGCAGGTACTGGTTGAGCCCCGCGTCGCCGATGTCGTCGATCTTCGCCCGCAGCTTGGCGTTCTGCGCGGTGGCCAATGCCACCGCGAGTCGGTACTTGGAGAACTTGGCGACCTCGTCGTCGACCTTCGCCGAGCTGTAGTTGATGAGCGACTTGTGAAAGCCGAACTCTCGCTCGTACGCCCGCAGAAAACCGCTGAGCTTGGATGCGTGAGCCAGCGCCATGTGCAGCGGATCGAGCACGGGAAAGCGCAGCGCGTGACCGGTGTCGGTGATCACGTCGCCGTTTTCGTCGGTGCCGCGCGGGATCTCGAACTCGTCGACGCCGAGGAACGTGTGCGTGTAGTCGAAGTCGACGAAGCCGATCTGGTAATCGACTTGCGAGCCCCCGCTGCCGCTGCCGTCGAAGGCCTGGATCCAGGTGTCGAGGTCGTCGGGGGACAGCTGCACCTTCGCGGCGATGGCGAAGTAGCGGATCTTGTGGCCGTCGATGACCTGAGGAAGGGTGATCGCCGCGGCGACCTCGGCATCCGGCTCGATCCCGCCGCTCTTGCTGAAGAACGCGAGTCCGCCGCTGGCGTCGATGTGCACCGTGGCGCACACGTGCAGTCGCGTGGCGCCCGTCGTCAGGTCGCGGTCGGCGAACAGGTACACGAGACGGTCGAGTACCGGATCGCTGACCGGCGACTTGAACGTCTGGCGTGTGGCCCCGCGGTCCTTGCTTCCGTAGTCGAAGCTCTCCTTGCGAAGGACGCGGCCGTGGTACCAGTGGCGCGCCTTCTGCACATCGTGGTCGAATCCTCCGAAGTTGAGGTAGCGCGGCGTGTGAAACACGACCGGCGAGACCATGCCGACATCCTTGTTCATCGCGTCAGTACTCGTGTTCCCACTCGCCGTCGCCGGGCGAGTCGTCGGCGCCGTCGGGCTCGTCGAGCGCGTGGGGGTCCACCGCATCGTCGGGCGGCACCACCGGCTCGGGGGCGACGCCGCCCTCGACCGCGAGGTGTCCGTCTTGCCGTAGCCCGGCGAACGGAGCCTCGGCGAGCAGCACGCGCTCGCCGGCGCCGACGCGCTGCGTGAGCGTCAGCGCCATGTGGGCGCGCACGTGTTCCCAACGCAACTCGACGAACTGTTGGTCGCGCGTGCCCGCGCTCATCGCCTTGCGGGCCGCGCCGAGCTTGCCGCACTTGCTGTCGAGCCGATACTCGTCCATCAGGTAGCCGACGGTCTGGCTGTCGACCGGGTACTTGCGGATCAGCAGGCTGACGGAGTGGTGCTCGTTCTCGGCGTGACAGGGCTCGGCCACCGTGTCGTAGAACGAGCACGAAAAGCCCGGGTTGTAGCGCGGCGACTGCTCGGCGACGCGGGCGCGACAGGGAGCCGTGTTCGCGAACCCGCACGGCAAGTTCGGCAGCCGCTCGCGATGGAACGCGAAGATCGTCACGCGTCGGTTGTCGGCGTTGGCGGTGTCGGTGGCCACGGCGAGGTTGAACTCGCCGCAGCCCATGAAGCCGTCGCCGGCCCAACGCTCGGCGGACACGTAGGCGTCGTCGGGCCCGCCCATGTACGCGGAGAACAGCGCCTGCCGAAAGGGAGCGTCGTTGCTCACGGAGATGCCTTCGGGGAGGCCGAGGAACGCCGCCATCGCGTTGCGCGTCATCGGGCCGAGGTCGCCGTCGACGTCGCCCGGGTCGTGGCCGAGGTGCAGCAGGATCTCCTGGATCACCGCGACGCCCCAGTCTTCGTCGGGATGGTTGTACAGCGTCTCCCAGGCGGACGCGTCGTTGGTCAGAAAGCTGTACACCGCCCACGCGCGACGCTCGCTGAGCTTTTTGTTGTACAGCTCGTCGCCGACCGCATCGGTGTGTCCGAACGCGAAGAGCATCGCGTCCGGGTACACGTCGGCGAGCTGCTGCGCCTGCTTCAGCGCTGCCTTGGCCTCGGGCCGCACGAACGAGCTGTCGAAGTCGAAGCTCGCGCTGGGCAGCCCCGCGCAGTTGATGAACTGCTTCGGACACGCCTTGCGCCGCACGTGCAGTCGGTACTTGCGATCGATCGGCAGCGCCGGCGTATAGAAAGGTTCGGGGATCTTCAGCACACCCCGTCGCGGCGCATCCGGCGACAGCACGAACGCGTGCGGCTCGGTGCGCTCGACCGCCCCGAGCTCGTCGCGCATCAGCTCCTGGATCTTCTCGGGGTCGTCGGTCCCCCAGTTGAACTTCGCGATGTCGCCGGCCGTGATCGCATTGCCGGCCTCGCGCTCACGCGCCGCGATCGTCTCGAGCGTGTCGCCGGGCTCGATCTGCGCCGCGCGGGCGTTCGCGTACGGACGAAAGGTCATCGTCGGCCACGGCCCTACGCGAAGCGAACGATCTCGACGAAGTCCTGCACCTCGAGCGCATCGAGATCGCACGCGCCCGGCGGCACCCCTTCGATGTGGATCACGCCCTCGGCATCGGTGGTGTACGTGCGCTCGCTTCCGTCCCCGAGCGTCACCCGCATCTGCGCCCCGGCCACGGGCGCCTCGGTCTCGTCGTCGAGCAACTGAAACGCGATCCAGTGCTCGACCGCATCGACCGGCTCGACCGGCGCGGGCTCACTCGCCGCCGGTTCCTCCGTGGGGCTCGGATCGAGGTCGTCGACCACGGTGGCGCCGGATGGGTCGAACACCACGCGCGTCCGCGGCGTGACGACGACGAACAGCCGCTGCGCGTACGCGTCGACGGCGAGGGACTCGAGCAACTCGCGATCGCCGAGTCGCCCCCCCGTCCGCCGGCCGGTGAAGTCGGCCAAGTGTCGAAGGCGTCGCATCGCGCCGGCGTCGGGGGTGAGGCGGCGCAGGTGCTCGAGGGCGGCGCGCGTGCTCAGGAAGGTCTGTGGGATTTCGTCATCACGCAGGTCGTCCCGCGTCGTGATGTCGATGTCCTCGGCGAATCCCCAAAAGCGTGCGCGCATCTCGGCCTTCGAGGGGGAAGACGTTCGGGGGGACGGGGCGGATCACGGATCGCGGAATGGTGGTCAGAACGATGTTCTGGCCAAGAATGGAGTGGGCGGTTCAGAGAATGTGTGGCGTACAACGTCGTCTTTGACGACCCCGGGGCGTGGTTGGAACAGGGGTGGAGAGGCAGCGCCGTTCATCCTCGTGACCTCCAACGGCAAGATCCAATTGACCTTCAAGACGAAGGTCGCGAGCTCTCTCGATACGCTGGACCACGGGCCGCCCGGCGGGAGGCTGCCGCCCGAGCAACAAAAACGCCGCATCGCTCGCCTGCAAGTCCGAGGGGACAGCGAGCCGACGGCAGCGCCGGCGTGCGCGGCCGCTCGAGTCTGAGAGGTGGGCTCGGCGACGACCGTTGTCCTGCCTCGCGACCGGGGGGAGGCGGTCGCGGCTGGGCTCCTCGAGGTGTGCGCGGGCACGCTGCCCGCGGCGTTCGAAGGGGCGTTGCAGGCATACGAGTCCGCAGAGCTGAAGGAAACGACGCTGCCGGGACTGCCGGTGTCGCTGCAGGGGGTGGTCGACGACACGCACTGTGACGGCGACGCTCGCCGACTCCTGGCGCAGGGATACGCCGAGCTGCGTCGCGACGTCACCCACTGGGTCGGCCCCAACCTACGGGTGCCAGCGATGGCCGGGCAGTTCGACGTCGGCGCGCGAGACGTGAAGATCGCGATCCCGTATCAGGGGCCCGTGACGTATCGCGGCGAGCCGTTCCCGGGGATACAGCACGCGGTCGCGGCGCAGTTCGCCGAGATCGACGATCGCGTGGTCGCCGTGGAGGTGCCATGGGGCGTCGTCGTCGACCAGTTCCAAATCGCGTCGACCTTCGGCGCGCGCGACTTCGGGCTGCTCGTGGCCGCGGGCGACGACTACGGCGTCCTCGCGCTGGACCTACCCACGCGAAACGCAAACGCGGCGATCGTCGTGGTGGTAGACGAAGACGGGTTCTCTTTCGGACTGCCAGTGGCCAACACGACGGAGCGGCCGAGGGGGCCGCTGCTTCGTCTCGGGACGGCCCTCGACGCCGTCGATCGCTGGGACTTCGACGGGCTCGAACGCGAGCTGTCGCGGCGCGTGGACGAGGCGACCGAGGGCACAGTGGCGCCGGAGGTGCTCGTCATGTTCGAGCCCGGACTCCGCATGAAGGTCATCGTTGCGACGGCGGAGCGGATTCGGGGCAAGGACTGCAACACCTCGGATATCTCGACGTGCCGTGTGCGGCGACTGAGCTGGGGCTTGGGTTGGAGAGGATGGTGAGTCTGGCGGCCGGTGCACGGGCGCTCGGCGGAGGGCAGGGCTGGGTGACGGGACGAGGGGACCTGCAACACGCCCGCGTTTCTCTCCGCGCGGCATCGGGACCCCTCCAAGGCGGGCTCAACCGTGTACCCGGCTCTCGCTGGACCCGCCTGCATGCGCCGGGCACACTGCCCTGGTGGAAGCGGCCGACATTCTCGCAATGACCGACCTGTGTCGGTTGTGCGAATGGACGACCCGAGCCAAGAGCTACTTCCCACAGGACTCTCCGCCCAAGGGGCGCGTCGGACACCGCGTCGACAACCACGTCAGGCCTCTCCGCAACCGGTGGGTGTACGCCCTCGTTCGCCGGTATGACACCGGCGGTGCGTACGAGATCCCGTTCGAAGCCTGGGTCGACGACGAAGGCATCGCCTGGTACGGCGAGTACGATCCGACCGTCCCGATCCTCGACCGTGGGGACCCACGGGAGGGCTACGAATGCTCCGCCTTCGTGCAGTTCCCGAAGCTCAACGAGTCGGGCAACGCGCTCCAGACCCGCCTGCTGTGCTCGCCCTTCCGTCTGCCCTCCAAGGCCCTGCGCGCGATCAACGAGAAGGGCTACCACAAGTCCCTGACTAACCACGTCGCGCCGATGTGGTCGTGGGAGAAGGGCGAGAACCCAGACTCGCC
>CALBMM010000261.1 GCA_937896535.1 uncultured Pseudomonadota bacterium | reverse complement strand
GCGAGAGCGAGCGTGACGAGATCGATGCCATCGAGGCGCTGCGCCTCGTCACCAGCCTGCTCGTGACCTTCGGTGCGCTGATCCTCAGCCTTCAGCTTTCCTCCGGAAAGGCGGCCTTCGACCGGGCCTATCACGACCGCAACGCCGATGCCGGGCAACTGGCCGAGCTCGACCAGTGCCTGCGCGCCTACGGGCCGGACGCCGAGCCGGCGCGCCAGAAGCTGCGCAGCTATGTCGCGGCGGTGATCGCCAGCACCTGGCCGAAGGAGCCGAAGCCGCTGGGCGTCGACCCCCTCGGCCCGATACGTCCCGCCGAGATCGGGATGAAACGCCTCGGCGATCACGTCCCGCAAGAACGCCGGGTCCGACTGCGAGAGCAGCGCGCCCGTCATCAGTCGGGCGTTGCGGTCGCCCTCGGTCATCGAGCGCGACACGATGTCGTAGACCTGGATCTGCGAAAACTTGGTCTGGTTTTCGATGATCTCGTTCTGCTGCACGACCAGCCAGATCTGGATCGCCGGGATCGCGGTGGCCAGCAGCGAAAACAGCAGCACGAGCGTCCTTCGTCGCACCGCGAAGCGAACGCACGACTCGGCGAACACGCGCGCGTCCTCGAGGACCTTGTCGCGCGCCGGCCAGTTCTCCCGCGCGCCCGCGAACCCGCCGATCGTCTCCACGAACGTGCCGAACGAGCGCACGATCTTGTGGCGGTCCAGCAGCGGCACCAACAGGCGCGCGCCGCCCCAGGCGACCTTGCCCACGACCTCCTGCCGACGCTGGATCGCGTCGAGCTGCCCGCGCAGCTGCTGGTTTTCGACGACGACGGCGTCGAGCTGCTGCTGCAGCATGGCGAGCTGCTGCTGGGGGTCGACCTGCGTCATCCGGTCGACCCTTATGTATCAGACCCGAACGCTCTCAGTGAGCGCCGCAGCCACAGCCGTGGGCATCGGCGTCGGTGGCCCCGCGGACCCACGTCCCGTCCTTTTCCCAGGCGAGCGTAGGCCGCGCGCGGGCTCGCGGGGCGATCTCGTCCATGGTGCTCGCGTCGTAGAGGCGGCCGTTGACCATCGTGTGGGTGATGTCCTCGCTCTTGCGGATGTCGCCGAGCACGTCGCCGTCGATCACCACGAGGTCGGCGAGCTTGCCGGGCTGCAGCGAGCCGATGTCGCCGTCCAGGCCCAGGTAGAACGCACCGTGGAGCGTGCCGGCGCGCAGCGCCTCGTGGGGCGTCATGCCGCCCTGCACGAACATCCAAAGCTCCCAGTGCGCCGCGAGGCCTTCGCGCTGACCATGCGCGCCCACGTTGGCCTTGACCCCGGCGTCGGTGAGCGTCTTGACCAGGCGTGCGATCTCGAAGTGGTTCCAGTCGCCCTTGGAGGCCAGTGGCCGCCGGCGCGCCCGCGCGTCGAGCCGGGTCGGCGGCACGAACTTCGACAGCCGGGGATGATCGAAGACGTTGGTGTGGGCGTACCAGTAGTTTTCGCCCCACAGGCCGCCGTAGCCCACGACCGTGGTCGGCGTGTAGCCCACCGCGGTCTTGCCCCACAGCTGGTGGACGTCGGCGTAGCCGTTCGCGATCGGAATCGCGTGCTCGACCCCGGTGTGGCCGTCCACGACCATCGTCATGTTGTGCTGAAACAGGGACCCGCCCTCGGGCACGACCATCATGTTCAGCTCGCGCGCGGCGGCCACGACCTGCTGTCGCTGGTTGCGCCGGGGCTGGTTGTAGCTCTTGACCGAGAACGCTCCGACCGCCTTCATCCGGCGCAAGTGGCCGCGGGCGTCGTCGAGGTCGTCGATCGGGGCGGCGAACGATCCTTTGGCTCCGTACAGGATCGTGCCGGTGGAGAAGATGCGCGGCGCGACCAGCTGGCCGGCGCGGGCCATCTCGGCCGCGGTGAAGATCTCCTCGGTGTCGTTGGAGGGGTCGTGGACGGTCGTCACCCCGAACGCCAACGTCGCGTAGTGCAGCCAGTTGTGCTCGGGCACGATGCCGTCGCGGCCCTGCGCGCCGTGGGCGTGCACGTCGACGAGGCCGGGAATGATCGTCTTGCCGGGGACTTCGAAGACCTTCGCGCCCGCGGGGACCTTCACGGAGGACCGCGGTCCGACCGCGGAGATCCGGTTGCCCTCGACGACGACGACGCCGTCGTCGATGACCTCGTCGCCCTTCATGGTCACGATCTTGGCGCCGACGAACGCGATCGTGCCCTCGGGGACGTCGCCGTCGACGTCGAACCCGATGTCGACGCCCTTGTCCGGGGGTTCGGGCAGCTCCTTGGGGGCGCCCTCGAGGAACGCGAACGCGTGCTGCAGCTCGCGGGAGAACAGCTCGGGGCCCACCGACCAGTGCAGCGTCTTGGCATCGCCGGACCAGTGCAGGTACCAGCCCGCATCGCGGCTGACCGTCGCCACGGGCACGCTCTTGGACTTGGGCGACAGCTCGATCGCACGACCCGTGTTCGGCAGCGGGGTGATGTGGGCGTTGAACCGCTCTTGCCAGCCGAGCCACTTGCCGTCGGGCGAGACGCGGAAGCGCTGGGCCATCTCGCTCTTGGCGTGGGCGCGCTCCTTGGTGCCGGCCAGCTCGATGCTGGCGAGCACCTGCACACCGTCGCCGTCGCCCTTGCCCGGCTCGTACTTGGTGAAGAACACGCGATCCGAGGTCGCGCCGAAGTGCGGGTCGGCCCCCTCGCGGGTCACCAACGTGGGCGTCCCGCCGCGGGCGTCGACCACGTACAGCCCCGGGTCTCGTGACCACCGCGGCGAGACCACGCCGCCGCCGCGTCCCTTGTCGAAGACGATGCGCTTGCCGTCGGGCGAAAACGCCGGCGTCCGGTAGTGGCCGGGCTCTTTGGTCACCGCGCGCGGACGGCCGCCCGCCACGGGCACCACGTTGACCGAGCCGAGCTCGTCGTCGTCCCACGCCACGTACACGAGGCTGCGACCGTCGCGCGAGAAGGCGGGGTAGTACTCGAGTCGGTCCTCGTCGCGGGTCACCCGCCGCACGCGACCGGACTTCAGATCCTTGAGGTACAGCTTGCCCAGTGCCGAGTACACGGCCACGTCGCCGCGCGGCGACACCTCGACCCAGCGCAGCATCTTGCTGCGGAAGGTCTCCGGATGGACCTCGATGGGAAACCGCAGGGGTTCGGCGACGCGGCGCTCGTCGGCCACGTGGAACTCGATGACCGAGGACTTGGTCGTCCCGACATCGACGCGACGGATCTTGCCGCCGGCCCAGAACACGATCGACTTGCCGTCCGGGGTCCACTCGAACGCCGGGTACACGCCGTGGATCGCCCACGTCTCCTGCATGTCCCGATCGAGGTCGGTGTAGATCGGTCGCTCGGCGCCCGAGGCGAGCTCGTGCACCATCAGGGCGGTCTTCAGCCCGATGCGCCGCACGTACGCGAGCGAGGTACCGTCGGGGGAGGGGACGGGTCGACACGCGCCGCCGGCTCCCGACAGCAAGGTCTCGGTGCGACCCTCCTCGCGATCGAGCCGCTTGATCGCGTAGATGCCCGCGTGCGGATCCTTGTTGTACTCGAACACCGGCCCCGGCGTGACGTCCTGCGAGTAGTACAACCACTTGCCGTCGGGGGAGAACGCCGGCTCGCCCACGTCCTTTTGGTCGTTGGGCTTGTCGGTCATCCGCAGGCCCTCGCCGCCGGCGACGTGGTACAGCCACATCTCGCCGCTGCCGAGGCTGCGCTCGGCGGTGAAGTGCTTGCGCGCGACGATGTACGAGCCGTCGGGTGACCACGCCGGGCTGTTGAGCAGGCGAAAGTCTTCTTCGGTCACGGCGCGCGGCTCCTCGGAACCGTCGACCTTCAGGACCCAGACGTTGTCACCGCCGCCGCGGTCGGAGGTGAAGGCGATGTAGCGGCCGTCCGGCGAGTACGAGGGCTGCATGTCCCACGCCACGCCCGAGGTCAGCGACTTCGCTTCGCCGCCGCCGATCGGCATCGTGTACAGGTCGCCGAGCAAGTCGAAGGCGATCGTCGTGCCGTCGGGGCTGACGTCGAGGCTCATCCACGTGCCTTCGTCGACGTCGAGCGTGACCGTGCGCTCCGGGCCGTGGGCACCCTCGACGTTCCACTCTTCCTTCTTCTTTTTCTTGCCGTCGTCGCCCTCGCCGCCCTCGGCCGCGACTTCGGGCTCGGCCTCGGCCGGCACGTCGGGCGTGCGCGGGCGCGGACCCGACGACGCGTCGACCACCACGTCGGGCGGTGCATTCGTGGTCGTCGACGCCTTGCAGGCGGCCAGGGTCAGCGCGAGCACACCGAGCGTACGAAGCCGCGAAACGAGCGCCACAGACGACATCGCGCGGGAGCATATCCATGGCCACGCTGCAGCGGCAAACCGCGTCTTGCTCGATCGAGGCCCGCGGGCGATGCTTCGCGGCACCGCCGTCATGGAAGCCGTTCACAAGCTCGTCGAGACCCTCAACGACTTGGTCTGGAACGTCGGGATTCCCGTCGGCGACGAGACCATCCCGTGGGTCGTCATCGCGTTGCTGGGGACCGGGGTCTACCTGACGCTGCGTCTGGCGTTCATCCAGCTGCGCCATCTCGGCCACGGGGCGGCGGTCGCGACGGGGCGCTACGACGACCCCAACGACCCGGGCGACGTCACGCACTTCCAGGCGCTGTCGACCGCGCTGTCGGCCACCGTCGGCATCGGGAACATCGCCGGCGTCGCGATCGCGATCCACTGGGGCGGTCCCGGCGCGTTGTTCTGGATGTGGATGACGGCCCTGTTGGGCATGGCCACCAAGTACTGCGAGGTCACGCTCGCCCAGCACTATCGCGACATCGACGTTGCCGACGCCGACGGCACCGTGTCCGGCGGGCCCATGTACTACATCGAGCGCGGGCTGGGGCCGGGCTGGAAGCCGCTGGCGCTGGCCTTCGCGACGCTACTGGGACTGACCGCCTTTCTCACCGGCAACGGCGTGCAGGCCAACACCGTCGCCGATACGATCGGCACCGAGTTCGGCGTCGCCACGTGGATCACCGGGCTCGTCACCGCCGGGCTCGTCGCGGCGGTCATCCTCGGGGGCATTCGTCGCATCGGTCGCGTCACGTCCGTGCTCGCACCAGCGATGGCGCTGCTGTACGTCGCGGCGGCGCTGCTCATTCTCATCATCCACGCCGACCGCATCGGGCCCACGTTCTCGCTGATCCTCTCGGAGGCGTTCAATCCCACGGCGGGCGTCGCGGGCACGGGCGTCGGTGCCTTGCTGGTCACGATGATGTGGGGGGTCAAGCGCGGTCTGTTCTCCAACGAGGCGGGACAGGGTTCGGCGCCCATCGCCCACGCCGCGGCCAAGACCGACGAGCCGGTGTCCGAAGGCGTCGTCGCCCTGCTCGAGCCGTTCATCGACACGATCATCATCTGCACGATGACGGCGCTGGTCATCATCTCCACCGGCGTATGGAAGGACCGGGTGCCCACCGAGCTCGCCCTCGACGGCGGGGACATCTCGTACGTGCTGTCGGAGAGCGACGGTTCGTCCAAGAAGGTGGAGTCGCCGAGCCCGATCAAGGTCAACCATGGCTACCCGATGGTCGGAGGTCCGCAGCTGGCATGGCACGACGTCCCCGTCGAGCGGCTGTACGTCGATGCCGAGCACGCCGAGCCGTTCACGGGCACGCTCGTTCCGGCCGAGAACAAGGCCCAGACCAAGGACGGCGGTGAGGTGCTCGCGCTGTACGGCGACGCGGTCGAGTCGGGTGCGCCGCTGACGATGCTGGCGTTTCAGCGCGGGCTGTCGGGCCTGGGCGAGTTCGGCCACTACGTCGTGATCGTCTGCGTGCTCCTGTTCGGGATCTCCACCGCGATCAGCTGGAGCTACTACGGGGACCGCTGTGCTCACTACGTGCTCGGCGACAAGGCGATCGTCCCGTACAAGCTCGTGTTCGTCGCGATGCACTTCCTCGGCGCGGTCGTGCCCCTGTCGCTGGCGTGGTCGCTGGGCGACGTGGCCCTCGGGCTGGTGATCGTCCCGAACCTCATCGCGCTCGTTCTGCTCACGCCGAAGGTCGTCGAGCTGACCAACGACTACTTCAAGCGCAAGCCCTGGAAGCAGTGATGGCACTGCCGGGCAGCAAGACGCGCTGGCACCTGATTGAAAAGCCCCGCGCGCCCTTCGTGTGCGACGTGTGCGGCGAGACGATTGCCGAGTCGCAGTCGCACACGTTCACGACCCTACCGAAGATGTTCTACGAGACACCTCCGGCGGGGTACGAGCGTTGCGACCAGGGATTCGACCCGCTGAAGGTCGAGTTCAGCTGAGCTTGGTCGCGGTCGTGGCGCGCGCGTGCCTCACTCGGACGTCGCCGCCACCACGTGGGCGTCGGTGGTCACCTCCACGTCCCCCCACTGAAACGGGACGGCGGTGGCTGGCCGCGCGGCGCGAAGGGCCCGGGCGGCGGGCGTATCCGGCCACTGGTAGCGCGTCGCGCTCGTGCGCAGCGTGACCGGACCGACCGCGTCGGTGGCGAGCTCCACCTCGACCCCGTCCGCGGGGAGGCCGACCAACCACAGCATCGCGTAGGGCGTCTTGGTGCCGTCGGCCTCGGTCCATTGCACGTCGCGGAAGGCGGGCACGCTGCGCCCATCGACCCGCACGGACGCCGGCGACACGGATGCGGGCAAATACAGCTCGACGTGCTCGATGCCCTCGGCGGGGACGACTCGCACTTGGAGACGATCGGCTCGACCGGAGGCGAGGGGGGTGACCGTGACGGCGGGGGGGACGACCGTCGATTCGATCGGACCCAGGTACGCCCGCAAGATCGACCACGGCCAGCTCGAGCCCGGCGGGACCTGGCGGATCGGATCGATCCCCTGGTCGGCGAGGGACTCGGGCAGGGCGTGCATGAAGCTCGCGGCGGCGAAGCGCGACGTGCCGGCGGGGCGATCGTGCATTCGTACCAGGTTGATCCCCGTCGGATGCTCGGTCGTGCCGGCCGGGACCGACGCGGCCAGGATCGTGCCACCGCCCACGACGAGTGCGGCGGCGAGCCCGATCCGCCGTCGCCAGTCCCGGGTGCGTACCGCCGCGACCAGCGGCAGCGCGGGCAGGGCCACGAGCCCCACCACCAGCGCCGACGCCGGCGCGGCGGCGAATCCGAGCGTGCTCTCGATCGGCAGCAGCAGTCGACCGACGAAGAGGACGGCGACCACCGCGAACGTGGCCGATGCACGCGCGAGCCGGCGGGGTTCGTCGCTCGTCGCGGCGACCGCCGCGGGCCACAGCCCGACCAACGCCGGGATCCACACCACGTTGCTGGCCCCGGGCAGCGCCAACGCGACGGCGGTGGCCAGCAGCGTCCACGTCGCCGTCGCCGCGAGCGCGAGCTCGGCGGGTCGGCGGGCGAACATGGCCACGCTCACCACGGCGAAGAACCCCGCGCCCCACACTCCCAGGCGAAGGCCCCACGGCGACGGCTCGAACATCGGCGCCGTGCCGCCGCGGATGGCTGCGACCAGCTGCACCACGCCCAAGCCCAAGCCCGCGCCGACCAGCAGCAGTCCCAGCAGCCCGAGCGTCCACGCCACCACGCGACCGGGCCGTCGCTGCATGCGGCGTCGGGCGAGCACGACCAGCCCGAGCGCCGCGGCGAGCACCGCGATCGCGAGGGGTAGCGCCCACGACCGCGGCCACCGCAGCACCCATCGCCCGAACACGTCGACGTACACGACCGCATCGGTCGGAGGATCGGCGATCGGTCCTTGGGCCAGCGCGCGCACGGCCGCGAGCGCGTTGTCGCCGTGGTGCTGCAGCGAGCGGTCGTCGAGGTGCGCGAGGTCGTCCAGCGGCGTGTGGTAGTGCTCCACGCCGTCGCTGAACGCGAAGTTGACCCCCGCCCAGCCGACCTCGCCGAAGACGGTCAGGTCGGTGTCGTTGGGCAGCAGGTCGTACACCGCGGCCGACAGCGAGGCCATCGCCGGCTGTGGCACGTGCTGGGCGAGGGCGCGCACGAGCCAGCCGTTGGGGCCCTTGGTCTCGAACATCGTCGAGGGACCGCGACTGCCTCGGGCCTCGAGGTTGATCACCACCCCGACGCTGGCCGCGAGGGGATGTTGTCGCACGAAGGCGTCGGCGCCGAGCAACCCGACCTCCTCGCCGTCGTCGAGCAAGAGGATCACCGGATGACCGAGCGGCTCGCCGGCCTGCAGCGCGCGCGCGACCTCGAGCGCCGCGGCCACGCCGCTGCCGTCGTCACTCGCCCCGGGCCCCGCGGGCACCGAGTCGTAGTGCACCGCGACGAGCACGGCGGGTCCGGGCCGATCCACGCCGAGGACCGCGACGACGTTGTCGATCCACCCGCACGTGCCGCCGCGGCAGGAGATCGTCGATTGGATCTGCGGCGACGCGCCGAGCGCACGGAGCTCGTCGACGATACGGTCGCGCACGGCGGCGTTGGCCGCCGAGCCGGTCGGGTGGGGTCGCTCGTCACCGAGGATCCGCGCCAGGGTCGCTCGCGCCCTCGCGGCAGAGAACACGTCGGCGGGCGCATCCTCGCCGCGCGGGTCCGGTGGCGCGTCGGCCCGCTCGGCCACCAGCAGCGCCAGCGCCATCGCGAGCACGGTCCATAGCCAAGGCCGGCCGTCGGCGGCTTCGGACGGCGGGCGCGTCATGCCGTCGCGTCGGCTCGGGCGGGAGGACGAGGGCTCGCCGCTGCCAGTTGTCGCAGCAGCGGGGCGATGCAACGCGTCCACGCCTCGTGCGCGATCGCAGCCTGCGTGGCCGGCCCGAGGCGACCATGCACGGCGTCGGGGTCTCGTCCCGGCGACGCGTCGCCGGGCGCCTGCTGCCGGGCCCATCGCACGAAGTCACGGCGCGCACCGTCGGGCAGGCGTTGCCAGATCCAGCCCACGGTGCGCCACGCCAGGGCAGCGTGCCCCGCCTCGTCGTCGGCGATGCGCGCGAGCACCCGCGCCGTTTCGCCCGAGGCCCGACGCACGCTGCGGGTGGCGACCAGCGTCGCGATCGTCTCCGACACGCACCCCTCGGCGAACGTTCGTCGCAGCAGGTCGACGAGGTCGCCGGGGCGCGGGGTGATCGAGGGCAGCGGATCCAGTTCCAGGGCGCGCCCGCCGGCCGACTGCGCCAGACCCAGGCACAGCCGGGCGTGCTCGGCCTCCTCGTCCGCGGCCACGAGGCACTCGGCCCGCAGCGAGGGGGGCGCGCCGTGGAGTGCGAGCTCGGCGGCGGCGCGTCGAAACGAGGCCACCGATGCCCACTCCATGCGCGCATCGTCGATCCACCCGGCCGCCACGCGGCGCCCGGCCGGACCCGCGATGCCCGGTGGGTGCACGGCCGCGCCCGCGCGGACCGCCGGTCGCACGGACACGTCGCCGACCATGAACGGCCGGCCGACCCCCAACGGCACCCGTTCCCTGGGCTCGCGGGGGGTGTAGCAGCAGTGTCCCGTGTCGCCGGCGTCGCGCAGCCGCTTGGTCGCGTCCTCGTCGATCGAGTAGTCGAGAATGTCCAGCGAGGTCGACAGCACGGTGCGCGGGCAGTCGTGCACTTCGTCGACCGTCAGCCGGTCGCGGGCGGCCTTGGCGAGCGTGATCGTGTGGTCGGCCCCTCCGCAGATCTGCTCGGGGTCCAACTCCGCCGCCACCGCGCCCGTGCTGCCGCCCGCGGCGCCGGTCGAGCCCGCCTCGTCGGCCCCGATCTGGCCGTCGTCGGGCTCGTCGCGCTTGTCGTCGTTGCGGCCGGTCTTGATGTCGCCGAACGCGACGTGGACGGGGTCCGCCTTCGCCGCGTCGTCCTTGCAGCCCGTCAGTCCGACCGTGAGCGCGACCGACAGCCGCGCCAAGACCTGCTCGTGATCACGCACGTGCCGAGGGTAGCAGGGCGCGAAAAAGGCCGGAGCCCCATTGGCTCCGACCTCGTCGGCTCGGCATCGGCGTGCGCGGACCCTCGTTCGGGCCGCGCGCTCAGTGCTGCCAGGCTTCGCGCATGCGGCCGAGCGCACGCTTTTCGATCTGCCGGATGCGCTCGCGCGAGAGCGCGTACTCGTCCCCGATCTCCTGCAAGGTCATCGGGTCGCGCTCGCCGAGGCCGAAGCGCTTGCGCACGATGTCGGCCTCGAACGCGCTGAGGTGGTCCAGCAGCTCCTCGAGTCCCTCCGTGTCCAGGTGCGTCTCGAGCTCCTGGGAGGATTGCTCGTCGGGGATGTCGACGGTGGTCTCTCGCTCCCGTCCCGGCGCGGGGTCCAAGGAGACGGTCCCGTGCGAGAGCGAGCGGTCGGCCAGCTCGATCTTCGCGGTCGGAACGCCACACAGCTTGGCGAGCTCGTCGACGCTGGGCGTGCGACCCCGCTCGACCTCGAAGCGACGTCGGACGCGCTCGAGCTTGCGGTGCAGCGACACCAGATGCACGGGCACGCGCACGTCTCGTCCGCGATCGGCGACGGCACGATCGGCCGCGTGCCGGATCCACCACACGGCGTAGGTGGAGAAACGGAAGCCCCGCTCGGGATCGAACAGGTCCACCGCGCGCATCAGACCCAAGTTGCCTTCTTGGATGAGATCGCGAAACGACAGCCCCCGTCCGCGGAAGCGACCCGCGACCTTGAACACCAGGCCGAGGTTGGCCATGACGAAGCGCTGCTTTTCCTCGACGAGGGCACGCAGGTTCGCCCGCAGCCGTCGGGGCAGCTCCGGGTCGCGGCCCGGCGTTGTATCGGGTTTGCCTACCCTTGTATAAAGTTCACGTTCCGTGGCGGCGGTGAGGGGATCGATCGTGCGCAGCCGGTCGGCGACGGCCTGCGCGGTCACGAGCCATTTGGGCCCAATACGCCGAATTCGGCGCTCTGCATGCCTTTGGAGCTCGTCGACGAGCGCCGGATCTTCGGCTTCGCGAGCAGCGTCGATGACGCCGTCCGCAAACGTCTTGAACCATCGCGGCTCGCTCATCAGGCACAGCCAGACTTCGCGCCGCAGGTCACGGATCTTGCGAGCGCGGTCGCGCTCCTCGTCCGCGCTCATCGCCGGCACCGGCGTAGAGCCCACGAGATAGCTTTGGTGGCCGTTTGACACTTCCATGGTCCCTCATGGGGCGTGACGACGCCCGCAAGTCACAGGTTACCCGGAGATGAACGAACCTTCTACAAGTTTCGACAAGATTTTGTACAAGGTTATGTGAGATCGGGCGCAGACCCTCTCCCCCGTGCGAAAGAGCGCCTGCGCGCGAAGCGCCGCCTGTCTCAGGTTGCGAGCGCCGGGATGACGATCACCTGGCTCACCGGCTCGTCGGCGCGCTGGATCGAAAACCGCAGCTTCGCGCCCACGCCCCGCAGCTGAGTCAGGTACGCGACCTCGGAGACGCGCGTGACCGGCAGGTCGTCGATGGCGAGGATCAGATCGTCGACTTCGAGCTGTGCCTTGGCACCGGGTCCGGTCGGGTCGACTTCCGTGACGCGGACCACCGTGCCGCGCCCGACCGCCTCGCCACTGACGTTGTCGGCCTTGATGCCCAGGCGCGTGTGACGGACGCGACCGTAGGTCCAGACCTCTTCGAGGAAGCGACGGGCCATCGCGGCCGGGATTGCGAACGCGAGCCCTTGCCCGTCGGCGCGAACGGCCGTGGTGATCCCGACGACGCGACCGTCCGCATCGACGAGCGGGCCGCCCGAGTTGCCGATGTTGATCGACGCATCGGTCTGGATGAAGCTCCAAACTCCGTCGTCGCGCAGGCCGGGCGGGCGTCCGAGATCGACGTAGTCGCGGCCGAGGCCGCTGATGACACCGACCGTGACGGTGTGGCCGAGGCCGAACGGTTGGCCCACGGCCATCACCCACTGGCCCGGCGTCGGCGCGCGTTCCTCGAACTCGATCGGCTCGAGCGCGTCCGAGAGGCCCTCGACGTCCAGCAGCGCCAGGTCGAGCAGCGGGTCGGCGTAGACCACTTCCGCGGTCAGTCGCTGCAGGCTGGCCAGCTCGATCTCGACGGACGTCGCCTGCGCGACGACGTGCTCGTTGGTCAGCACCTGACCGCGCGCGCTGACGAGCAGACCGCTGCCGAGTCCCTTGACCGTGCCGCCATCCGCTCGTCGTCCGGCGACGGTGGAGATGACGGTGACGACGCGCGGGCCCACGCGCTCGGCGACCTTGGCGAAGTCGGGGACGACGACCGTGGTACCGACCGTCGTCGCGGGCGCGGGGGACGGCGCCGGCGGGGGGGCCGTCCGTTGTGTCGGCACGTCGCCCGCATCGTCGACGCGGCGACAGCCCGACGGGAGTGCGAGCAGCATCGCAGCCGTGATCGCGGCGCGTCGCAGCGCGCCCGCCCGCCGACGACGCTCGCCCACGTCGGCTCTCAGCCCAGGGGCTGCGGATCGTTGGCGGGATCGATCGAAGGCATCGCGGGCGCGGGCGCAGCGGCCGGCGCGGGGGCGTGTACCGGCTCCGGCGCGCTCGCGACGGCGTGCTCTTCGGGCGGCGTCGGGTCGTAGCCGTCGTCGTCGCCGCCTTCACCGGCGGCCTGAATGTTGTCGGAGGCGTCGGACAGCGCGGTCAGCCAGCCACCGTACTCGTCCTTGGTGATCCGTCCGCTGCGAATGTTGCGTTGGACGACGCGGAGGTCGAACATGCGGGCGCGGTCGATCTTCATGGACATGTCGGCGGGTTGTAGATCCGGCTCGTTCGGCGGTCAATCGGCGCCTTGCGCCGGCCCCGCGCAGTGGGAATAATCCTCCCCCAGCCGAGGTACCGCGGCTTCGCCGCGCGTCGCGGCCTGACCATGGGCGCCTCCTCGACGAGCCGGGGGGCGGGGCGGGCACCGCCACGCGCACGTGAGTTCGACCATGAGTGCTTACGACATTCGTATCGTCAACGAGATGGTGGAGCGCGAGTCGGGATTTCTCGACCGCCTCATGTCCGAGGTCCACAAGGTGGTCGTCGGACAGCAGGAGATGATCGAGCGGGTCTTCATGGGCCTGCTCTGCGGCGGCCACGTGCTGCTGGAGGGGGCCCCGGGCCTCGCCAAGACCCTGACCATCAATACCCTGGCCCAGTGCCTGACCCTGAAGTTCTCGCGGGTGCAGTTCACGCCGGACCTGCTGCCCTCGGACGTGCTGGGGACGGTCATCTACAACCACCAGACCGGGACGTTCTCCAACAAGCAGGGGCCGGTGTTCACCAACCTCCTGCTCGCCGACGAGATCAACCGGGCGCCGGCCAAGGTCCAAAGCGCGCTGCTGGAGGCCATGGCCGAGCGTCACGTCACGATCGGTGACGAGACGTACCCGCTGCCCAAGCCGTTCCTGGTCCTGGCCACCCAAAACCCGATCGAGCAGGAGGGGACCTACAACCTCCCCGAGGCCCAGCTCGACCGCTTCATGTTCAAGGTCAAGGTCGACTACCCGACAGGCGACGAGGAGCTCGAGATCATGGGTCGGATGGGCTCGGGTCCCGAGGCGGACAAGCCCAAGGCCGACAAGGTGCTCGACGCCGAGGGCATCGAGAAGGTCCGCAAGACCCTCGACGCGATCTTGGTGGAGGAGCCGGTGCGCCGCTACATCGTCGACGTGGTCGCGGCGACCCGCACCCCGCAGGCCGCGGGGCTGGCCAAGCTGCAGCCCTTCATCGACTTCGGCGCGTCGCCGCGGGCTTCGATCGCGCTGTTTCAGGCGGCGCGGGCCCACGCGTTCATGCGCCGGCGCGGCTACGTCAGCCCCGAGGACGTCAAGGCGATCGCTCCCGACGTCCTGCGCCATCGCATCATCTTGTCCTACGAGGCCGAAGCCGAAGGCACGACGGTCGAGCAGATCGTCCGCCAGATCCTCGAGCACGTGCAGGTCCCGTGACTGCGGCCCCCGCCAGCGTGTCTGCCCAGCAGACCAAAGCGATGGAGCTCCTGCGGGAGATCCGGCGCATCGAGATCCAGACGTCGCGTCTGGTCACGCAGCACTTGGCGGGCTCGTACCAGTCGGCGTTCAAGGGGCAGGGCATCGCGTTCGCCGAGGTCCGGGCGTACGAGCCCGGCGACGACGTGCGCACGATCGACTGGAACGTCACGGCGCGCACCGGTGAGCCGCACGTCAAGCTCTTCACCGAAGAGCGCGATCTGACGGTGATGCTCGTCGTCGACATGTCGGCGAGCCTCGATCTCGGCAGTCGCGAGTACGACAAGCGTCACCTCGTCGCTCGCCTCGCGGCCACGTTCGCGTTCTCGGCGATCACCAACAACGATCGCGTGGGGCTCATCGGCTTCACCGATCGCGTCGAGGTGTTCGTGCCGCCGCGCAGCGGTCGCAAGCACGTGCTCGCCGTGATCTCGCAGGTGCTCAGCCACGAGCCCGAGCATCGCGGCACCAATGCCGCCGCCGCGCTCGAGTACGTGGCCCGGCTGTCGCGCGGGTCGTCGGTCGCGATCGTGATCTCCGACTTCGTCGACGTGGTGGGGGAGGGAGCCGACCCCGAGACCGCCCGCCGCTTCGAGCACGCCCTCAAGATCGCGCGACGACGCCACGACGTGATCCCGATCCGCGTCGAGGACCCGATCGAGCTGCAGCTGCCGGCGCTCGGGCTCGTGACGGTCGAAGACCTCGAGATGCTCGAGCTCGGGCCGGACACCACGGTCGACCTCAGCCCGAGCGCCGTGCGGCGCTACGCGGCCCAGGTCCACGCGGAGCGTCTTGCGTTCGACAAGCTGATGCGCAAGCTCTCGCTGCCGACGATGAGCATTCGGTGCGGCGACGACTGGCGCGCGCCTCTCGTGGCGTTCTTCGCGCGACGCAACCGGAGGTTGCGCCGGTGACGCGCGTGCTCCGGTGGACCTTCGCGGCCGGCGTGGCCCTCGCCGCCGGTGGGGCTGCGGCCGCGCCGACGCCCGCGCCCGATCCCGGCGCCGCGGCGAGCGCGAGCACGCCCGCGCCGACGGCCGAGCCCGACGCCGAGCAGGGGCACATCGTCAGCGACGGCCCGGTCGCGGTGCGAGCGTCGGTCAGTCCCGACCCGTCCAACATCGGCGACCTGCTCACCCTCGAGATCGTCGCCGCCTACCCGCGCGGCTACGCGGTCAATCTGCCGACCACGGTCCAGATCGAGCCGCTGCATCTGGTCGACGTCGAGGAGACCGAGCCGGAGTCGACCGGGCAGGGGCTGCGCAAGACGTTCCGGATCCGGATGCAGTCGTTCACCGTCGGTGAGCAGCGCACGCGCTCGTTCCCGGTGACCTACGTCGACGACGGCGGGGCGGTGCACACGATCGCTCTGCCGGCGGTGCCGTTCGTGGTCGAGTCGCTGCTCGCCAACGTCGACGACGTCGCGCGCAAGGGCGAGGACCCGCCGGTCTCGATCGAGTACCCGAACGACCTCGCCGAGATCATCGCGTGGTCGGTCGCCGGCACCTTGCTGCTGGCGCTCCTTTCGTGGGTGCTGCTGCGCCGCTGGCTGGCCCGCGACAAGATCGTGCCGGCGCCCCCGCCGATCCCACCCCACGAGGTCGCCTACGCGGCGCTCGAGGAGCTGGCCGGGGGCGACCTGCTGCAATCGGAGCAGTACGCCGACTACTACGTGCAGCTGACCGAGATCACCAAGGCGTACCTGCAGGGCCGGTTCGGGGTCGACGCGCTCGATCGCACCACCGAGGAGATCCGCCGTGAGCTCGTGCGTGCGCCGTCGGTGGTCGCGCCGCTCGGGGCCGACGACGTGATCGCGCTGCTGCAACGCTACGACCTGGTCAAGTTCGCCCGCTTCGCGCCGCCGCGCGACGAGGCGGAGTCCGATCTGGATGGCGTGCGCGACATCGTGGACCGCTCGCGGCCCGATCGCGCGGCCAAGCCCGAATCCGCGCCCGAGCGCGCGAACACGGAGGCCCGCCCGTGAGCGCAGTAAAGAAGATCCTGCCGGTCGTCGCGTGGGCGAGCGTGTGCGTCGTCGCGGTGCTCGCGGTGGTCGGGGCCTGGGTCGGCCTCGGGTTGCGCCACGTGGTGTGGGCCGAGCCCGCCTGGCTCGCGGCCGCGGCAATGCCGATCGGCGCGGTGATCGTGCGGGCGGCGTGGTCGCCTCGTCCGCCCACGATGCGGTTCTCCCGGTCACGCTCGCTCGCGAAGATGAAGCGGTCGTGGGCGGCGCGCCTGGTCGAGCTGCCCGACGGCCTGCGCCTGGCCTCCGCGCTGCTGCTCGTGGGCGCGCTGGCCCGACCGCAGTCGACCCGCGGCGCGGACCGGATTCAGCACGAAGGCATCGACATCGTCATCGCCCTCGACCTGTCGGAGTCGATGAAGTCGGCCGACATCCAACCGAGCCGTCTGCGGGCCGCACAGATCGTCATCGACGATTTCATCCGGCGTCGGCCCCACGATCGGATCGGGCTGGTCGTGTTCGGCTCGAAGGCCTCGACCGTGTCGCCGCTGACGATGGACCACGGCGTGCTGCGCAAGATGGTGATGCGGCTGCGGCTCGGCGTCATCGAAGGGCGACAGACCGCGATCGGAGCCGGCCTCGGCCTGGCGCTCAATCGACTCGGAGACTCGACCGCCGACAGCAAGGTGGTCGTGCTCTTGACCGACGGCGTGCACAATGCCGACGGCCTGGACCCCGATGGCGCCGCCGAGGAGGCCGCCAAGAAGTCGGTGCGCGTGTACACGGTGCTGATGGGGCAGGGGCTGGCGGGTGGCGAGCCGATCGATGCCGCGCAGCTCGAGCGCATCGCGAGCGTCACCGGCGGCTACGCGTACACGGCGGTCGACGGCGAGGCGCTCATCGGGAGCTTTCAGAAGCTGCTCGACGAGCTGGAGAGATCCACCATCGAGGGCCAGCAGGTGCGACCGGAGCTGTTTCAGCTGCTGCTGTGGCCGGCGCTGTTGTTGCTGCTGCTCGACGTCGTCTTGCGGTCCACCCGCCTGCGGAGGTTCCCATGAACGCGGGCGCGCTGGGCATGGCGGCGTTGGTCGAGGTCGAGGCGGCGGCGACCGACGCGCTCGACGAGGTGGTGCTGGCCAACCTGCACCTGTGGCCCACGTTGCTCGTCGCGGGGCTGTGTGCGGTCGCCTTCGTGTGGGCCGCGAGGCAGCGACGCCGTGCCGCCGAGGCGCTCGGCAACCGCGAGCTCGTGCACCGGTTGCTCATGAGCGTGCATCACGGCAACCGCCTGCTGACCGCGATCGTGGTCGTCGCGGCCGCCGCGTTCATCGGCGGCGGGCTGATGCGCCTGCAGTACGGCGGGTCGGCCAAGGTGGTGCCGGCCAGTGGCCTCGATGTCGTGCTCGCCGTCGACTACAGCAAGTCGATGCTCGCGCAGGACGTGTATCCCTCGCGGTCCGAGCGCCTCGAGGCCGAGCTCGCGCGCTTCCTCGACGACGCGGACGCGCGAGGCGATCGCGTGGGCGTGGTGGTCTTCGCCGGCGCCGCCCGGGGATTCCCGGTCACGCGCGACGGTCGCGTGCTCAAGCTGTTCCTCGACAAGGCCGACCCGCGCACGGAGGAGCCCGGCGGCACCGCGATCGGCAAGGCGTTGACGTTGGCGTTGACCTTCCTCGTCGACGCCCGACGTGGGGTCGACGAGCTGCCCGAGGACGCGGCCACGTCGGACGAGCCGGCGTTGCCCGCCGAGGGCGACATCCCCGTGGCGGAGAACGACCAGGCGATCATCGTGCTGACCGACGGCGAGGACAACGCCAGCCGGCCGATCGAGGTCGCCGAGCAGGCCGCCAAGCTCGGGGTCAAGGTCTACACGGTGGGCATCGGATCCAGCTCCGGCGAGCCCGTGCTCAAGTTCGACGAGAACGGCGAGCCCGACGGCTTCGTGCGCGACGAGGACGGCGAGCCGATCATGACCCGCCTCGACGAGGCCACGCTGACCCGCATCGCCGAGCTGACCGGCGGCAAGTACATCCGCGTCGATCCCGACGCGTTCAGCCTCGACGAGGTACGCGCACTGCTCGAAGAAAAGTCGCGGAGCCAACGCGAGGACACGATCGAGATCAAGCGCGAGGAGGGGTACTCGTTCCTCGTGATCCCGGCGCTCGTGCTGCTGTCGCTGGGGCTCGCGCTGCCCCAGCGTAGGAGGATGCGATCGTGAACCGTCTGCTCGCGACCGTGCTGCTCGCCGGTTGGATCGCCGACGCCCTCGCGGCGCCGGACTCCGACGTCGAGGCCGGCATCGACGCCTACGAGGCCGGCTCGTTCGAGGATGCGCTCGCGCGGTTCGATGCCGCGATCGGGCGACGGGGGGCACGCCCGGAACTGAGCCTGGACCGGGGCTTGGCGCTGCTGGCCACCGAGCAGGCCGAGGAGGCGCGCAAGGCGTTCGAGGCCGCGACGGAGTCGGATCTGCCGCACGTGCGGGCGAGCGGCTTCTACGAGCTGGGCAACCTGGCCTTCGACGCCGAGGACTGGCCGACCGCGATCGGACACTACATCGAGTGTCTCAAGGCGCGGCCCGACCACGCCAACGCCAAGTGGAACCTCGAGCTCGCGCTGCAAAAGCAGAGGGAGCAAGAGGAGGAACAGGAAAAAGACGAAGAGCAACAGGACGACGAAGAGCAGCAGGACGACGAAGAAAAGCA
>CALBMM010000260.1 GCA_937896535.1 uncultured Pseudomonadota bacterium | reverse complement strand
GCGGGCGCCTTCTTGGCGGGCGCCTTCTTGGCGGGCGCCTTCTTGGCGGGCGCCTCCTCCTCGACCGCCGCCGGCGGCTCGGCGGCGGGAGCCACGGCCGCCTTGGCGGCACGCGCCTTCTTCGCGGGCGCCTTCTTGGCGGCGCTCTTGTTCGCAGCCTTCTTCGGCGGCTTGGGGGCCCGCTTCGCCGCCGGCTCCGGCGCCGCCTCCGGCGCGGGCTCGGGCTCGTCGGCCACCGTCTCCCACAAGCCGAAGTGCGCGCCGGTCGGGTCCTCGACGATCGCGAGCGCACCGAATCCCGGCACGGGCTGGTACGGGACGACGACGGCGCCGCCGGCCTGTGCGACCCGCTCGAGGGTGTCCTGCACGCTCGCGACGCCGATGTACGGCATCCATGCCGTGGGCGCGTCGCTCATCGTCTTGACCTGCATGCCGCCCCCCGGACCCGACGGCGTCTTGATCTGCGTGTAGACCATCCCATCGCCCATCGCGACTTCGTTGAACTGCCACTGGAAGACGTGCCGGTAAAAGGACTTCGCCTTCGACGTGTCGGCAGTGTTGAGCTCGAGATGGATGAAGGAGCGGCTCATCGGGTCGAACGTGTACCAAGCCGGCGCCGCACGCTCAATGGATCGCGCGGGTCGTTTGCCCGATAATGAGGCGTGAGCGATCGGGGATGGTTCGTTGCGATCGCATTCGGTGCGGCCTGCGGCCCCGCGCCGCTACCTCCTGACCGAGGTGACGTCCCGCTGTGGTTCGATGTCGACCTCGACGCGGCGGTGGATCTCGAAGAGCCCGTCGATCCCGTGCCAGAGGCCGACCGACGGGCTGCGGGCGACGTATCGCTCGTGGACGTGTCGGATTCGGCGGGTCTGGCCGGCCTCGCCGCCGGCGGAAACACGCACGGGGTCGGCGTCGCGTTCGTCGACGTCGACGGCGACGACTGGGCCGACATCCTCGTCGTCAACGGGCGCAGCAATGTGACCGGGGACACGTACCCGTCGCTGCACCTGCGCAACCGCGGCGACGGTACGTTCGAGAACGCGTCGGCGACGTCGGGCTTCGGTGCGATCCTCGACGGCGTCGATGGCTACTCGATCGCCGCCGGCGACCTCGATGGCGACGGTGACATCGACCTGTACGTCGGCGCCCAGCCGCGCGACATCCTGCTCGCCAATCGCGGCGACGGCACGTTCGAAGACGTCACTGCCGCGAGGGGGGCCGGGGGACCGATGTCGGATCCGTCTCTGGTCGGCGACGGCAAGAGCAAGGTCGTGGGCATCGGCGACTTCGATGGCGATCGTCACCTCGACCTCGTGTCGGCCTCGACCACGCTGCCGCCGCCGGGCGTCTATCTGCTGCGCAACCGTGGCGACGGGACGTTCGAGGACGCGACGGAGAGCTCGGGCGTCCACATCGGCTCGACCGGCAACCCGTGCGCGGTGATGTGGAGCGACTACGACAACGACGCCGACGTCGACCTGTGGATCTGGAACGACCGCGGCAGCAAGGTGCTGCTGCGCAACGACGGCGATGGCGTCCTCACCGACGTCACGGGCGCCGCGGGTCTGGATGCGGTCGGCATCACGCATCCGATGGGCATCGACGCCGCCGACATCGACCACGACGGCGACCTCGACTACTACGTGTCGAACATCGGAAACAATCCGCTGCTGCGCAACAACGGTGACGGCACGTTCGTCGACATCACCCAGCGCGCGGGCACCGGCGGCCGCTACGGGTGGGGGCTGGGATTCGAGGACTTCGACGGCGACGGTTGGGCCGACATCTTCGTCGCCCAAGAAGACGACAACCCCCACCTCGTCTTCACCCACCGCGGGGCGCTGCCGCCGACCTACGCCTCCACAGAGGTGCCCCATCCCGGCGTCGTCGACTCGAACGCGGCGCACAACGTCGCCGTCGCGTTCGCCGACTACGATCACGACGGACGCACCGACGTGATCACGGCCCGCACCGACGGCTCGCGACCGACGCTGTACCGCAACGAGACGGACCTCGGCACGCACGGCGTGCTCGACGTGCTCGTCGCCCCCGACCCCGCCGAAGATCCCGGGACCGGGATCGGCGTCCGCATCGCGGTGTCCGTAGGGGGGCAGCTGCAGTTCCTCGACGTCGACGGTGGGTCGAGCCGGGCCTCCCAGACCGAGCACACCGCTCGGTTCGGGCTCGGGCATGTCCAGGGCGCGGACTGGGTCGCCGCGTTGTGGCCCGACGGCCGGCAGCACGTCGTGGCCAACGTCGGCGCCGGCCAACGCCTCGTGCTGCCGTGATCGTCCGACGTGGTTGCCGTCGTCCCGCACCGCGCGTACGGTGACCGCTCGTTGGCTCGGCGCGACAAGACGAACCTTCGGCCGTCCCCCACCCGCTTCATCGGGCGGACGCAGGAGCTACAGCGGCTCGCGGCGCTGTTCGGCGACGAGGGCGAGCGGCTCGTGACCCTCTACGGCCCGGCCGGCACGGGCAAGACGCGACTCGCCGAGACCCTGTCGGAGAAGATGATGGCCGAGTACGCCGCGCCGGGCGCGGGCGGGGTGTGGGTCGTCGACCTTTCGGAGGTCTCCGACGTCGCGGGAATCTGCGCGGCGATCGGCGAGGCGCTCGACGTCCCGCCGTACCCGTCCTCGGACGCCGAGACCGCGGTCGCCGTCACGGCGCGGGTCATCGCGGCGCGCGGGCCGATCGTGGTCGTGCTCGACAACTTCGAGCACCTCGTCGCCCACGCGGCGGCGACCGTCGACGTGTGGCGTCGCGCCGCCCCGGACGTGCGCTTGTTGGTGACGTCTCGCGAGCCGCTGCGTCTGGCCGGCGAGGTCCGCTTCGAGCTGGCCCCGCTGCCGCTGCCCGGCGACGATGCGGCTGCCGACGGCGACGCGCTCGCGCTGCTCGTCGATCGGATCCGCACCCGCGATCCTTCGTTCGTGCTCGACGAGACCACGACCCCGCTGGCGACGACGATCGTCGAGCGGCTGGAGGGCATTCCCCTCGCGCTGGAGCTGGCGGCCTCACGCATCGCGCTGTTGGGCCTGTCGGGGTTCATCGAGCGGCTGCAATCGACGCTGGACGTGCTCGTGGCCGATGGTCGCGACGCGAGCCGTCGCCACGTCACGCTGCGCGTCGCGCTCGAGTCCTCGTGGTCGTTGCTCGACGACACCGAGCGGCGAGCGCTCGCCGATTGCGCCGTGTTTCGCGGGGGCTTTTCCGCCGCGGCCGCGCTGGCCGTGGTCTCCCCCGGCGCGGAGGCGCTCGACGTGCTGCAGTCGCTGCGCGACAAGTCGCTCGTGCGTCGCGACGTCGACACCGACGCGACCGGCCCGGCGAGGTTCCGCCTGTTCGAGGCGGTGCGCGAGCTCGCGGACGGCAAGCTCGACGCCGATGCCCGCGCCGCCGCCCGGGCCCGTCACGCCGGGTACTTCCTGGCCGCGGCCGAGGACTGGTGCGCGAGGACGCGGGGCCCGAGCGGGGCCGAGGCGTTCGCGGCGCTGGCGATCGAGCGCGACAACCTGCTGGCCACGCACGCCTACTTCGCCGAGACCGGGGACGTCCGTGCGCTCGTTCGCACGGCGCTGGCGATCGACACGGTCGCGGCGATCCGCGGGCCGCTGACACCGCACCACACTTTGCTCGATCGCACGATCGCGGCCACGGTGGACCATGACGTGCCCAAGGGTCAGCTGGCTCGCCTGCATCGGGCGCGGGGTCGGGCGCGTGCGGCGACCGGCCGCGCCGAGTCGGCCCTTCGCGATCTCGACGTGGCGCTGACGCTGGCGTCCGACTGCGCCGACGAGCGGCTGCAGGCCGAGGTCCTGGTCGACCTCGCGATCGGCCACCACCAGCGCCGCGAGGCCTCGACCGCGGGGATCTTGTACGAGCGCGCTCTCGTGCACGCCCGCGCGTGCGGGGCCACGGCGATCGAGGGTCGGATCCTGGGCAACCTCGGCGCCCTCGACCACGACCGACGGCGCCTGGACGAAGCGTCGGCGCGGTACGTCGAGGCCCTCGCACTGCTCCAAGACGCCGGTGAGCTCCGGCTCGAGGCGATCCACGTCGCCAACCTCGGCCTCGTCGAGCAGGAGCGCGGCGCCTTCGATCGCGCCCGCGCGCGGTTCGAGGCGGCCCTGGAGCTGCTCGGTGACCTCGGCGACATACGACTCGAAGCGATCGTGCTCGGCAACCTCGGCACGCTCGAGCACGAGGTCGGCGATCCCCAAGCCGCGCGCCGACTCCACGAGCGCGCGCTCGCGATCCTGCGGGAGGTGGGTGACCGCCGCTCCGAAGCACTGTGCCTCGGACGTCTGTGCCGGGCCAACGCGGCATTGGGATGGATCGCCGACGCGTCCGCGTGTGCCCAGGCCGCCGAGCGCATCATCGCCCGGACGCCGGACCCCCTCGTGGCCCAAGCCCTCGCGATCGACCGCGCGTTCGTGTGGGCCGCCGAGGCGCCGGCCGACGAACCGTCGCGCGAAGCGGCGCTGCAGCGTGTGCGCGAGGTCTTGGAGGCGGCACGCACCCCCGTGGGCGACCGCGCGCCATGGATCGATCTCAGCGACGACGTTCGCGCGGGCGTGCGACTGCTCGAAGCGAGCCTGCAGCGGCAAGGACAGCCCCACGCCGCGACGCGCCAGGGCTCGGCGCTGGTGGTGGGTCCGGAGGCGAGCTGGCTGCAGGCCCCCGGCTCGAGCGACGCGCAGGATCTGTCGCGGCGTACGGCACTTCGCCTCATCGTCGTGGCCCTCGTCGACCACCATCGCGCCAACCCGGGCGCGGGGCTCTCGCTCGACGAGCTGCTCTCCGCCGGGTGGCCGGGGCAAAAAGTCGTGCCCACCGCCGCGGCCAACCGCGTGTACGTCGCCCTGTCCGCGCTGCGCAAGATGGGGCTGCGTGGGCACCTGCTCAGTCGAGACGGCGGCTACCTCATCGATCCCGCGCTGCCCGTCGACCGCGTGCACGCTCCGCTCCCGGCCGCCTGACCTCGATCCCACTTGAGTGCGGCCGAGCGCGCTGCCATGCTGCCAAGCTGGAGGAAGTCGCGCTGAGCTCGTCCGGAGACGTGATCCACATCGACTCCCGCACCGACGTCGACACCGTCGAGCGGCCGGGCCGAAGATCGCGTCGTGCCCCCAGTGGCGGCCACCGCAGCCTTGGTGGCGCGGAGATCCCCCGGGTCGGCCGGTACGTCCCACTCGAGCCGATCGGACGCGGCGGCATGGGGGTAGTGTACACGGCCTACGATCCCAAGCTCGATCGCAAGGTCGCGCTCAAGCTGCTGCGCCGCACCAAGGGCGACGATGCGCGGCACGAGGCTCGCAAGGCCCGCATGGTCCGCGAGGCGCAAGCGCTCGCGAAGCTGTCGCATCCCAACGTCATCACCGTCCACGACGTCGACATGCACGACGATCGGCTGTTCATCGCGATGGAGTACGTCGAGGGGCAGACGATCGCCCAGTGGATGCACGCCGCGACGCGAAGCTGGCGAGAGGTCGTCGACGTGTTCGTGCACGCCGGCCGTGGTCTCGCCGCGGCGCACGAGGCCGGCATCGTCCACCGCGACTTCAAGCCCGGCAACGTCCTCCTCGGTGACGACGGCCGCGTCCGCGTGCTCGACTTCGGCCTCGCCAAGACCAGCGAGGATGCCGACCTCGCCTCGCTCGACCTCGCGGTGCGCGAGACGGGGGAGATCGTCGACGCGCGCTCGGAGGTGATGAGCTCGCTGGGCTCGGCCACGGACATGAAGCTGACGCAGGCGGGCCGGACGGTCGGCACGCCGGCCTACATGGCGCCGGAGCAGCTGCTCGCGCGGCCGGTGGGTCCCGCCACGGACCAGTTCAGCTTCGGGATCGCGTTGTACGAGGCGCTGTACGGCCAGCTGCCGTTCAGCGATTCCAAGCGGCTCGAGGTGCTCACCGAGGCCGTCGCGTTCGGCCACCCCCGCGATCCCCCGCGCGAGGCCGACGCCCCGGCGTGGGTGCACCGGGTCGTGCTGCGCGCCCTCCAGCGGCGGCCCGAAGACCGCTTCCCGTCGATGACCGCGTTGCTCGCCCAGCTCGAGCGCGACCCGGCACGTCGCCGGCGAAGGTGGCTCGCGATCGGGGTCGTGGCCGCCCTCGCGGCGACCGGTGGGGCGGTCGCCTTCGGGGCACTGGCCGAAGACGACGACGCCGCGTGCACCGGCGCCGCCGACCAGATCGCGACGACCTGGAACACGGGCCGGGCCGAGGCGGTGCGACGGGCGTTTGCCGCGACGAAGGCTCCGTCGGCGGCCCGCGCGGCGGACGTGGTCGTCGACGCGCTCGACGACGCGGCCGACGACTGGGTGCACACGCGAACGCAGATCTGCGAGGCGACCAATCTGCGCAAGGACCAATCGGCCGCGCTGATGGACCAACGCATGGCGTGTCTGGACCACACGCGGACCAAGCTCGACACGCTGGCGGAGGTGTTCGAGGGGGCCGATCAAGCAGTGGTCGAGCGCTCGGTCGGTGCGGTGCTCGCCCTCGGCGACGCCGGCGACTGCGCATCGATGCGACCCGGCGACGGCGAGCGACTGCCCGACGATCCCCTCGTGCGCGAGGCGGTGCAGGGCGTCGATCGAACGATCGCGCGGGCGGCCGCGCTGGAATCGGCGGGCAAGTACGAGGAAGCGCTCGTGCTCGCCGACGGCGCGGTCGTCGAGGCGCGCAAAGCCGGCCACGATGGCGCACTCGCACGCGCACTGCTGACGCAGGGCAACGAACGCCGACTGCGACGCAACGGCGACGGCGCGGCCGAGTCCGTGCGCGAGGCCGTCACCCTCGCCAGTCGAACGAAGCAGGCCGCGCTCGAGGCCCGGGCGTGGCACGCGTTGATCCTCATCGACGCGACGCTGCGCGATCGCACCGAGGCCGCGCGTGGCCTGCAGCTGCCGGCCGAGCTCGCGATCGAGCGCGCCGGGGGATCACCTGGCCTGCGGGCCGCGCTCGAGCAGAACCTCGCCGCGGCCTACGCGGTCGAGCACGACTACGACGAGGCCCTCCCCCACTCCAGGCGCGCGCTCGAGCTGCTCGAGGCCGCCCACGGACGCGACCACATCACCACCGCGGCCGCGCGGATCGACCTGGCGACTATCCTCGGCGGCATCGGTCGGACCGACGATGCGATCACCGAGCTTCGCGCGGCGGCGGAGGTCTTCGAGTCGACCTACGGCCGCTACCACCCGATGGTCGCCTCGACCACGTTCAACCTCGGCAGTCTGTACTCGCTGTCGGGCGATCGCGTGGCGGCCCGCGAAGAGTACGAGCGCGCGCTGGAAATCTCGCGGAAGGTCCATCCCTCGCGCCACCGCTGGCACACGCTGCCGCTCATCGGGCTCGGGCAGGTCGAGCTGAGCACCCGGCCGGACCGCGCCGCCGACTATCTCGAGGAGGCGCTGGACATCCTCGAAGCCAACGGTGGCCAGCCCAAGCGCCACGTCGCGCTCGTGCATCGCGAGCTGGGCACGATCCACCTCGAGGCCGCCCGTCGTCAGCTGACGATCGCGCGCGAGGCCGAAGGCGCCGTGTCGCTGCAGGCGGCGCGACGAGAGCTCGAGGCGGCCGTGGACGTGCTGCAGACCGTGGAGGGCAACGTGGCCGTTCCCCTCGCCAACGCGCGGCGGCGACTGTGCGAGGCGTATCTGGTGGGCGAGATGCCGCGGGTGGCGGTGACGAGCTGCGAGCAGGCCCACGCCGCGCTCGGGGGCGGCGACGAAAGCGATGCCGCGGTCGCGATGGGTCGGCTCGCGGATGCGTTGGCGCGGCGCGACGGCTTGAAGCCGGCCACGGAGCTGACCATGTGGACGGCCGCGCAGTGGCTGGACGCCCTCGACTCGCCCGAAGCCGCGGAGATTCACCTCGCGCTCGCCCAGCACCTCGCGAACGTGCCCTCGCGCGCACTCGATGCCCGCGCCGCGCTCGCGCGCGCCGAGATCTACCGGGATCGGGACGAGCTCGAGGGCCGCGCCGTCGTCGCCGAGCAACGTCGGCTGCGACGCCGTCTGCCGTGACGGCCGTTCGTCAGTACCCGAAGGTCCCGCAGGTGCCGTCGAGCGCCGCGGTGATCAACAGCTTGCGCTCGTCGCTGGCGAACTGCACGTTGGCGGTCGCGATCGCGAACTGGTTGGCCTGGTTCGGCACGCCCTCGAAGATCTCGTCCTGCTTGAAGGAGTAGACCGCGAGGTTGGCGATGCCGCCGTCGGGCGGAAACTCGAAGTCGCCGGCGAGCACGTACTTGTGAAAGACCGTGTAGACCGCGGTCTCGTCGTCGTCGGTCCGACGCAAGCGTGTCATCGGGCCCGAGCGGTCGACGTAGCAGCGCGACTGCCCGTCCGCCGTGCGGATGTCGGTGCCGTCGAAGTCGAGGATCCGGTTGGTCGACGTCGCCGCGCCGTCGTGGACGCCGCCACCGATGATGTCGAAGAGCACGCAGTCGGGTGCCTCGACGGTGTCGCCCTCGTGGATCGTCAGGTCCACGTCGAGGAACTGCGTGCGAAACTGCGGGTCATCGTCGGCTTCGGCCCCGCAGGCGGTGCACAGCGCCAACCCGAGGCCCCAGCTCAATTGCGCGCGCGTCGTCATGGCAAGGCACGATAGCCCAGCGCGGGGCCGCGCACGGGAATTCCGTCGACAACGCCCGGGGCTTGTTCGAGCTGCGGGGTCGCGACGGATCGACGTGTAGCTTCGCTGACAGCGACTACGTCGACGTGGGCGATCGTTTGCGACAGGAGGAGCGGAAGCGCGCGGCCGCGTCTCAGCCCACGATGCGATGTCGGACGCCGTGGTGCTCGACCTCGAGTCGGTGCGCGGAGGTCAACGGCAGCTCGGGCACGCGGTGCGTCGCGACCACGGCCGTCCCGCCGGCTTCGCAGTGACGACGCAGCGCGTCCCAGACGTACGCCCGCGCCGCATCGTCGAGCGCGTTCGTGGGCTCGTCGAGCAGCCACACCGCGGGCGTGCCCTGCGTCGCCGCGACGAAGGCGAGCTTGCGGCGCTGGCCCGACGAAAGGGTTCCAATGGGCAGGTCGGCCGCCCCCGGTCGCGTCAATGCGACGAAGCGATCGACCTCGGCGTCGGCGAGCCCGCGAACGTCGGCGAACGTGCGCAGCAGCTCGGCGGGCGACAAGTACGGGAAGAACTCTTCGGACTGCGGCATGTAGCCGAGGGCGGCGCGGGCCGACACCGGCGACGCGCGCAGGTCGTGGCCGGCGATCGCGACCTGCCCCGCGTGGGGATCGGCGACCCCCGCGAGCACGCGCAGCAAGCTCGACTTGCCGCTGCCGTTGGGACCCACGAGCCCCACGAGTCCGCGGTCGACGCGAAACGATACGTTGCGGAGGATCTCGATCCCCCCGCGTCGGAGCGCGAGCCCCTCGACGAGGATCGCGTCAGGCATGGTCGTCGTCCTCACGGTAGGTCTCGAACCGTCGCCGGGCTCGGCGTGCGCGGGTCGTGTCGCGTCGCGCGGCGAGCCCCGCGACCACCAGCCATGGCGCGAGCACCCAGGTCGAGCGTACGCCGATCGCACCGACCGCCGCGACCGCGGTGACGGCGAGGATCGCCGGCGCCGCGGCACGAGACAGCTCGCTCGCCCGCTCGCGTCGCGCCACGAACGCGACGACGAACGTCACCGCCCACGAGACCGCCACCACGACCTCGACGGCGAGACCGATCCACCCCCACCACAGCGCCGTGGCGAGCAACGCGAGGGACAGCGGGCCGATGACGGTCGCCCCGACGAGAACGCGGGCCGACAGCTCGTCGTCGTCGGCACAGGGCAAGTAGTCCCACCACCAACGATCGCGGTCGGTCGCTCGCACCGCGTGCAGTACCGAAGCGGCGCCCGACATGCCGCCCAGGATCGCGGCCCCGCGGATCATCGACGCGGCCGCGGTCGGCTCGACCACGTGCACCTGAGCGACACCGAATACCGTCAACCCGGCCACGGTCGCCATCATCGCGAAGGTCCACGTCGCCTGGGCGGGCGCACGGCGTACCCACCCGCGGCGCAGGGCCCGGGCGATCGCGACGGCCCGCTTGGATCGACGCGCGGCGCCACGACGCCGGGGCGGACGGACCGCGGGAAACGAGCCGCGCAATCGCACGACGGCCGCGACCAGGCCGACCGCACCGAGGAGCGCACCCGGGCCGGGCGCGAAGGCGACCGTGAGGACCGCGAGCCCCGCGACGAGGACGAGCAGCCCCGCGCGCAACCTCGGACGATCCGACAGCGCCAGACCCAGGATCTGCGATGTCCACACCACGCTCACGCCGAGCACGGCTCCGCAGCACGCTCCGTACGCGCCGGCATTCGCGACGCCGTACGCGATCGCGCCCCAGATCGGCACACCGAGCAGCGCCAGATGTCCGGCGTGGACCTGCTGCCAAAACCCACGCGACAGCGGGAGCGTGCGCAGCAGCTCGAGCCGGCGCGACGCGACCAAGATCCGCACCAGCGGCGCCGTCGCGACCCCGTACGCGATCAGCACGCCCACCACGACGATCCCACGCGACAGCGCCGGCGCGCGGGTCAGGGCGGCACGGATCTCCGAGGGAGGCCACTCGCGAAACAAGTACACGAACGGCAGGAGGGCCGCCGCCATGCCCAGGCCGTGCGCACGCGCGGCATCCCGGTATACGAGGGAGGACAGCCGCCACGCCAGCGACCGGTGTGTTCCCAGCCACGGCACCGCGGCAGGTTCAGACCCGACCGGAGGCCGAAGAGATTCACCGCATCGCGCGTCTGCGGTTCGTGGGCGGGTGCGGCCTACGGGGCGAGCGGCGCGCGGCGGCCGAGCCGGTAGGCCGTCGTCACGGGCAGATCCCGTTGCACCCCGGCACCGCGTCCACGCACAGCTGGTCCCACGCGTTGGTGCAGCAGAACGGATCGGCTCCGCACACGCACGCTTCGATCGAGCCGACGGAGCACCCGCCGGTCGCCTGTACGTCGCAGCAATCGCCGCCCGGGGTCGCGCCCTCGTCGGGCCACAAGCAAACGAAGCCGCCGAAGCACTGCATGCCCGTCGGGCACGTGCCACCGCCGGCGCAGTCGAGATAGCACTCGCCGACGAGGTCGCCGGTGACGTCGGCACAGGTGACCGGCGCGGTGCCTCCCGGCGGAGCGTCGCGGCAATCGGCGGCCACGTTGCATGGCCCCTCGGAGCAGGCCGCGACGGTCGGTGCGGCCGGGTTGTCGCTCAAGCACGCCTCGTCGGCCCAGCACGCGACGCCGGCCCCGTTGTTGAGGCAATCGCCGTAGCCGACCTGCGGGATCGCGGGGTCCGGATCCCACGCGCACAAAAAGCCCAGCGAGCACGACATCCCGGTCGGACACGTGTCGCCGTTGGCGCAGTTGATGAAGCAGTCGCCGAGGAAGTCGCCCGTGACGTCGATGCAGCTGACCGGTGCGGTGCCGCCGGGCGGCGCCACGGGGCAGTCCGAAGGCACGCCGCAATCGATGTAGCCGCACACGCCCACGGACGGCGCGAGCGGGTCGTCGAACAGGCAGGTCTCGTAGCTCAGACAGCCGTCGAGCGGAACCTGGTTGATGCAGTCGCCGTAGCCCTCGTCCGTGTTGACGCCGATCGGCCACACACACGCCGTGCCCAGCCAGCACTCCATGCCGGTGGGGCAGTTTTGGCCCACCGAGCAATCGATGAAGCACTCCTCGAGGCCGTCGCCGGTGATGTCGCCGCACAGCGGTCCCGCGTCGCCACCGGGCGGGACATCGGGGCAATCGCCCGACGAGGTGCAGGGCTCGCGCGCGCAGACGCCGAATCCCGGCGAGAGCGGATCGTCGGTGATGCAGAACTCGTCGGGGAGGCACGCCGCGTTCGGGGCTTGCGTGGCACAGTCACCGAAGCCGACCTCCGGCGTACCGCCCGACGAGCTCGACGTCGTCGACATCACGCCCGACGTCGTCGACGTCACGCCGGTCGAGCCGACCATCATCCCCGTCGACCCACCGTCGGTCGAGCCGCCCATCGTTCCGCTCGACCCACCGTCGGTCGAGCCGCCCATCATTCCGCTCGACCCACCGTCGGTCGAGCCGCCCATCATCCCCGTCGATCCACCGCTGCCGGTCGACCCGCTGTCGGTCGACCCGCTGTCGGTCGACCCGTCGGTGGTGTCGCTCGTCGCGGTGGTGTCGCTGCCGGGACCGCCGGAGCTCGAGTCGACCGCGGCGGCCGTCGTCGAGTCGTCCACGACACCCATCGTGTCCGACGAGGCCGACGCTGCGCCGGTGCCAGTCACCACGGTGGCGCCCGTGGTCACCGACGTGCTGTCCGAGCCGCGACCGTCGTCCCCGCCGGTGGCCGAGACGTCGAACAGGTTGCCCGTCGCATCGTCGCCACAGCCACCGAGCACGAGCGTTCCCACCAACACGATCCGGCCGAGCCGTCCCCCGTTCATCGGGCGGACGGTACTACAGCCGGCTGCGGCCGAGCCCCGCGGTCGTCAGTTCCCGTCGCGCTCGCGGATCCACGCGTCGACGTGGTCGAGGATGTCCTTTTTGCGCGGTGCGATCTGCTGCAGGATGTCGCGCGACCGCTTGGCGGCTTCGAGCGCCTCGGCATCGTCGCCGCGCTTGGCATAGGCCCGCGCCAGCATGAACGACGTCGTCGCCCGGTAGAACGGATCGATATCGACCTTCAGCCGGATCTCGAGTGCACGCTCGAGGTACTCGATGCCTTCGTCGAGGTTCGTGCCGTTGGACAGCGTCAGGCCCAGGTTGTGCATCGTTCCCGCGGTGAGCGGATGCTCGGGACCGAGCAGCTCGATGCGCATCGCGAGCGCCTCGCGGTACAGCGCGATCGCCCGCGCGTCGTCACCGCTGTCGTCGACGGCCGCCGCCCAGTTGTGCAGCGCCATCGAGATGTCGGGATGCTTGTCGCCGTACGCCCCGCGGTAGATCGCCAGCACCGACGCATACCGCTCCGCGGCCGCCTCCGGCTTCTTCTCGATGATGTCGACCTGGGCGAGGTTGGACAGCACGGGGCCGATCGTCACGTGGTCGGGCGGCAAGGTGGCGTGCGCCTCCTCGAGCGCCTCTTCGAGGGTCGCGCGCGCATCCTCCACGCGCCCCTGGTGGACGCGCATCGCCCCCAGCGAGTTGAGCAGGTCGACCGCGACCGGGTGCTTGCCGGGGAAGCGCTTGCGCTGGATCTCGACGGCCTTCTCGGCATGCTCGGCGGCCTCGTCGATCTTGCCCAGATGCGACAGCACGGCGGCGAGGTTGGCGTGCATGCGCGCGACCTGGCGGTCCTCGGGACCGAGCAGCTGCACCGCCTGCTCGAACACGGCGCGGTGCTGCGTCAGCGCCTCCTCGTAGTCGCCGCGCATGCTCGCGACGACGGCACGGTTGGAGGCGAGCGCGATCTTCTGCTCGGGATCGCCGAGGCGATGCACGGCCGCATCCGCCCGCTGTGCGGCTTCGTCGGCGTCCTCGTAGTGCTCGAGGATGCCGCCCACCACGTGGACGAGCTCGATCCAGCCCGCCGTCGCGGCCACGACGTGCCCGCTGGCCTCGGCGGCCCACACCGCATCGCGCAGGACCTTTTCGGCCTCCACGCCCAGCTTGGCCGCCGTCAGCGTCTGCCCCAGCTGCACGAGAGCGTCGGCCCGCACCGCCGGATCACCGTTGTCGTCGGCCTTGGCCACGAGCTGTCGTGCCAACTCCAGCGCCGCATCGTGCTTGCCGGCCAACCGCAGCGCGTCGACGCGGTCGAGGTCCTCGGCCATCGCCAGCGCGAGCGCTCGCGCCTCCGGGCTGCCGTAGCTCGGCTCGATGCTCTCGAGCTGGGTGAAGTCCTCGCAGCGATCGGGCGAGGAGAGCTTTTCGACGACGTTGAGCGCCCGCAGGGTCGAGCGCGCGTCCAGGCCCGCCAGCACCCCGGTGGCCGCGCGCAGCTCGGTGAGCCGGCGGTCGAGGCAGGAGACTTGCAGCTCGTACTGCCGCGGTGAAGCTTTGGCGTCGGCGCGCGCGGCCTCGCAGACCTGTACGCTCGTCGCCTTCCAGTCCTCGGTCCACGTGTCGATCGTCTGCTCGACGTCGCGGGCCACGGCGGGCGTCGACATGAGCGCGGCCGAGACCTCGGTCCGCGCCTGCTCGGTCCACACGTCGTCGACGCGCTCGGCCTGCGCCGCACACGGGGCCGGGCCCTCGGGCGTCGACAGGCCGGCCAGCGCATAGCTGCCCAGGCCCACGCCCACGAAGCCCGCGGTGACCGCGGCGACGGTCCATCGCAGCCGGCGACGTCGCGGGGTCTGGGCGAGCGCGTCCAGCAGCGCGGCCATGCTCTCGTACCGCGCCTCGGGGTCGCGCGACATCCCGCGCATGAGGATCGGCGCGACCCAACGCGGCACGCGGGTGTTGGCCGGCACGGGGCGGGGCTCTCCTGCGCACACTCGCTCGGCGAGCTCGACGGCCGAGCGTCCCTCGAACGGACGGCGACCGTACAGCGCCTCGTACAACGCGACGCAGAACGAGAACTGATCGGAGCGCTCGTCGGCGACCCGGCCGCGCCACTGCTCGGGCGACATGTAGCTCGGCGTACCGACGATCGTGCCGGTGCGGGTGCGCGAGGCGATGGTGGCGGCCATCTGGGCCGTCGTCAGCTCGAGCTCGGCGGTGACCTCGGCGTCGGGTTCCGACGACAACTCGGGCAGGATCCGCGCGAGGCCGAAGTCGGTCACGCGCGCCCGACCGTCGCTGCCGACCATCACGTTGTGCGGCTTGAAGTCGCGGTGGACCAGCCCGCGCTCGTGGATCGCCACCAGGCCGCGGCCGGCGTCGTCGAAGATCTGCAGGATCTGCGTCCACGTCCGCGGCGTCCGCTCCAGCCATTGATCCAGCGAGCCGCCCTCGACGAACTCGGCCGCGATGAAGACACAGTCGTCGGCCAGACCCACGTCGTGCACGGCGACGACGTTGGGATGGACGACCTTGGCCATCACCTTGGCCTCGCGCGTCCACTTGCCCTCGGGCTGGGTGGACCCGCCCTCGCCGGTCTGCAGCACCTTGAGCGCGACGATGCGATCGAGCTCGGGGTCGTAGGCCTTGTAGACCGTGCCGCCGGAGCCGAAGCCCACACACTCGCGGATCTCGTAGCGACCCGCGAAGCCGTTCATGCGGATCTGGCCGGGTGCACGCTCCTGCGCGACGTCCTTGCCGGTCGCGGTCACGAACGCGTCGCCATAAAAGGCCAACGTGGCGGCGCAGCGCTCGCAGCTGTCGATGTGACGCTCGATCTCCTCGCGCTCGGCCTCCGAGGCGGCACCCGCCAGGAAGTCGGCGAACAGCTCCTCGGTCGGGCACGCGAGCGCGAGTGACGCGTCGTTGGCGGCCGGACCTGGCACGGCGCCAGTCTACCGCCGCCTCTGGGCCCTTCCATCGCGCTCTAGAAGGCTTCGCCGTGCGTTTGCCGCTTCGCGGGGCGAGATTTTACCTAGGAACATGTTGAATACATGGGCAACGGGGTGAGTGCGGCGGTCTCTCGCAATTGCGGCGAGTCGCGGGTGTCCAATGATCACAGTGCTCTCCGGCGGCGGCAGACGGCGTTTCTTCGGCAGTGCGGTACTCGCGGGATCGCTCGCGATCGGCTGCTCCGCCGGGATCGACGACGGCGACGACACGTTTTCGCCCCAGCCCGGCTTGGGGATGGGCGTCGGTGACGACGAGCGCGACGGGACCGGTGGCGAAGACGACGACGAAGGCTCGGGGGACAAGGGCGAGGACGGGGGCGACGAGGGGGCCGGCGAAGGTGGGATCCCCACGGGCGACTGCGTCACGGGCGATACGAGTCCCTGCTACTCCGGACCCAACGGGACCCAGAACGTCGGGCAGTGCGTGAGCGGGCAGGCCGTGTGTAGCGACGGGCTGTGGAGCGCGTGCATGGGCGAGGTGGCCCCGAGCATGGAGGTCTGCGACGGCGTCGACAACGACTGCAACGGCCAGACCGACGAGGGCAACCTCGGCGGCGGCGGTGGCTGCTCGACGGGCCAGCCCGGCGTCTGTGCCAGCGGCACGTCGACGTGCGTGGGCGGCTCACTCGTCTGTCAGGCCACGCAGCCTCCCGGCCAGGAAATCTGCGGCGACGGACTCGACAACGACTGCAACGGCGCCGTCGACAACGGCTGCACGCTGTGCCAGCACGATCCGTGCGTCGCCGGCGTGGCGCTCGATCCCGGCTGCGATTTCTGCGTTGGGCTCATCTGCCTCGTGGACGCGTTCTGCTGCGACGTCGAATGGGACTTTCAGTGCGTCGCCGAGGTCGCGCTGACCTGCGGCACCAACTGCTGACCACGACGGCGGGGTCGACAGCCGTCTCCCCTTCGCGACCGACACGCTCTGGTCTCGTTCTCTGACATTAGCTATTATCGTTTTGTGGGTATTGTCCGGGCTGGATGCGCCGCCCTCGTGGCCGTCGTCGCGGCGTGCTGGCCCGTCGACGCCGAGGCCTGTTTTCCCTGGTGGCCCCACGTGGCGTTCACGTCCCCCTTCGATGGAGATTCGCACCCGAGCAACGCATCCGTTCTCGTGGTGGGTCAGGTGCTCGACCCGGACGGGCTCGCGGTCGAGGTCGATGGCGCCGACGCCTCGCTCGTGGTCGGGCCCCGAAGCTGGATGGTCGACTTCGTCGAGTGGGGATCCTTCTACCGCGTCATCGAGCTCTCGGTGGAACCGACACCGGGCGAGGGACAAACCGTTCGGGTGTTCGGCGAGTTGTGTCCGCCCGAGACCCACCCGTCGACACTGGCCGACTGCAGTGGCTTCGAGCTCGTGTACGAGGTGGGACCGGCCGATGACGAGGCGCCGTCGTTCGACCTCGACCTCTGGTACGACGTCTACGACCACGGGGAGTTCGTCACCGGCCACGACTGGTGCGAGTTCAAGGCCGCGCAGTTTTCCATCGACACGCGCGTCGAGATCGACGAGACGGTCGAGGCGCCACTGTACTTCGAGCTGTTCATGCGGCCGCGACAGATCCCCGACGCGTGGGCCTCCGTCGCGAAGCACTGGCGTCTCGAACGAGACGCCCACGACCCGACCGGGTTCCACTTCTCGTACGCGCTCGAGGACGTGATGCGGGTTCTTCCGCTGAGCGACGCGTTCTGCTTCGAGATTCGAACGGCAGACGTCGCCGGCAACCCCGGTCCTTCGCTGGAGCGGTGCCCCCCGTGTCGAGACCAGCTCGGAGAGGCGCACGGGGGGTTCGTTTCGATGTTCCCGGATACACCGCCCGGCTACTCGAACGAGTGGCTGTACCCCGACGGCTACTGCCCCGACCACATCCTCGACGCCGAGGACGGCGCGACCACGGGCGGGTTCGATGCGACGAGCGAATCGAGCAGTGGCGCAGCGCCCGTGGATCCGGAACCCGCGACCTCGACCGATGGCGACGACGGTGGCGATGGTGCCCCCGGCGCTGCCGAGGTTTCCGCGCGTGGTTGTGCGTGCAATGCCGGACCCCCCGAAGACGGTGCACGCGGTTGGTTCGGGTTGGTCGTGCTCGGCGTCTGGCGACGGCGGGGCGGCGCTCCCCGTCAGGGCGTGAGCAGGATCTTCAGCGCGCCACGGCGGGCGGCGTGGGCGATGGCGACGTCGCCCTCGTCGAGGCCGTAGCGCGCCTCGATGAGCGGGCGGGGATCGACGCGTCCGTCCGCGAGCGCGGACAGGGCGCGGGGGAACGGTCCGCAGCGCGAGCCGACGATCCGGATCTCGTCGACGACGACGCGGGGGATCGACAGCGGCACCGGCGTGGCCACGGTGCTCTTGAGGACCAGCGTGCCGCGCGGCCGCACGCGTGCCAGCGCGGCCGAAAGTCCTTCGGCGCTGCCCGTGGCGTCGACGACCACCGCGAAGCGTCGATCCGCCGCCGTGCCTTCGAGATGGGTGTGCACGCCGGTCGCCGCGGCGATCGCCAGCTTGTGCGCGTGTCGGCCGATGAGGTGCACGTCGGCGCCCTCGGCCTCGAGCGCCATCGCGATGAGCAGGCCGAGCTTGCCGTCGCCGACCACCGCGACCTCGTCGCCCGTCGACAGCGACAGTTGTTCGGCCACGCGCAACGCGGCCGCGAGCGGCTCGGTGAACACGGCGGCGTCGTCGTCGACGCCGTCCGGGACCGGGTGCAGGTTGCCCACGGGAGCGGCCACGTGCGGCGCGAAGCAGCCGTCGCGTCCGCGGATCCCGATCACGGTGCGCGCGCGACAGTGCTCGGGTCCGGCGCTCGAGCAGACCTCGCACGCGCCGCAGCCCACGTTGATCGACACCGCGACGCGTCGGCCCACCCAGGCCGCGTCGGGATGCGACGCGACGCGGCCGACCATCTCGTGGCCCAGGATCCCCGCGTGGTCGGTGTAGCCGGCGACGATCTCGAGGTCCGTCGCGCAGATTCCCGCGGCCACGACGGAGACGAGCGCGTCGCCAGGTCCGGGGACGGGCGCGGGTCGGTCGACCACCGTCGCCTGCCCGTCGATCGCGACCACGGCCCTCACGAGATCTGACCCCGTCGGCGATAGCCGCCGTCGGCGGGGCGCCACACCGCCACGAGAGTCACGGTGAGCACGACCGAGCCCAAGGCGAACAGCAGGAATCTTCCCGGCAACCACAGGGCGCTGCCGATCAGCACGAGCACGTAGCCCACCGCGGGGACCGCCATCCAGCGCTCGGTGTGGATCGCCAGCAGGCCCGTGACCAACGACGCGACGACCACGTGCACGAGCTGCTGCGTCGCCACCTCGATCCCCAGGTGCCGAAACGACCACCCGAAGACGGTCTCGATCGCGAACATCACGGCCATCGACGCCATCAGCCGCCGGTTGATCGCAGTCGACAGCAGCGACTCGCGCGCCCACAGCGTCAGCAGACCGGTGGCGAGGAGCATGACGAGCGGGAAGTAGATCATCATCCCGTCGCTGCCGTAGATCTCCTGGTTGAAGTAGCCGTAGGCCGGCAAGCCGACGAACACGGTCCCCATCAGCACCGCCAAGAACGCGCGCGTGCGCATGCCGACCGACGCGTCGTGCTGCTTGGCCTGCGCGCGCAGGCGCACCAGCTCGTGGCGCTCGTGCTTGGCCCGCGCCAGTGCCTCGGCCACTTTGGCCTCGAGCTCGGGATCGGACTCGTCGAGCTCGGCGAGCAGGACACTGGCCGCCGCGGCGTCCCCCCGGTGCAGCTCCCACTCGATCACCGCCTGCAGCGCTCGGGCGCGCCCGCGGACGGCGGCCTCGTTGTCGGGCCAGCCGTCGAGCGCTTCGCGGTAGCCGAAGCGACACTCGGCCAGCCGGCTGTAGATCTCGCGACGCTGCGTCTCGGGATCGCTGCCGTCTTCGGCCACGAGCCGAAGCAGCGCCCGTCGGGAACCATCGGCGCGCTGGGCCAGCTGCGACGAGCCGCGGTGTCGCAAGAAGCGCTGCACCGCCTCGCGCAGCGCGTCCACGTCGGCGAAGCGGGCGCTCGGATCCGGGTCCATCGCCCGCTGCACGATCGTGGCGAGCTCGGCCGGCACGTCCTGCGGCAGCTCGGGCCGTCGCGTCGCGCTGGTGATCAGGGCCCCCAGCGATGCGACCTCGTGCGGCGGCCGGCCGGTCACGATGTGGTGCAGCACGCCCCCCATCAGGTAGACGTCGGTCTGCACCGACAGCTGACGCCCGTCGCCGGACATCATCTCTGGAGCCATGTACGCCGGCGTGCCGGCCACCGCGTTGGCGGCGGCCGCCTTGGGCAGTCGCCCGTCGTGGTCGTCGACGAGCGCGACGGCGATCCCCCAGTCGAGCAGGTACACCTCGCCGTACGCCCCGATCATCACGTTGTCGGGCTTGATGTCGCGATGGAGGATCCCGCGCTCGTGAGCGAAGCGCAGCGCGTTGCACACCTGCACGAACACCGACAGGTGCCAGACCAACGGCTCCTCGTCGTGCTCGGCGTCGACGCGCGCCGGATCGTCGAGCAGGGTCTGCCACGACTCGCCCTCGATGCGCTTGAGCACGACCAATGGCCGGCCCGACGCATCGGTGTCGATGTCGTAGACGGGCAAGACGTTGGGGTGTTCGAGCGTGCCGGTGACCCACGCCTCCTGCAGCAGCGCGAGCGCGGCAGCCTCGCCCGACCGGTCCTCGCGCAGCGTCTTGACCGCGACCTTGCGGCCCAGGCTGTGCTGGGTGGCCAGGTGCACGATGCCCATGCCACCGGTGCCCAGCGTGCCTTCGAGCGCGAGGCCGGCGCGCAGGCTGTCGGCCGCAGCCTGGCCGAGCGCGTCGAGAGCCTTGCGCTCGTCGGTGTCCGGCCCGGCGCGGGGCGGCACGATCGTCGAGCGCGGACGAACGCCGATCGTCGCCGCGAACGGACCCATCGTCGCCTGCAGGGCGGCGACGGTCTTGTCCGAGCTGGGCTGCCCCACGTCCGCCAGGCTACCAAGCCTGCGAACGTATCCGAGGGGACGGCCTCAGCCGTCGCGGGTGCACACCGAACGGGCTGCGCCTTCGTCCAGCGTCAGCACCGAGAAGTGGTAGTCGACGGGGGCGTCGACCGTGACTTCGGCGGGAACCGCGAAGGCGGTGCCCGCGGGGCCGAGGTGGTAGCAGTCGCCGTCCTGGCCGATCGTGATCGTCACGTCGCCCGCGAGGGCACCACGGGGGACCGCGACGCGGACGCGACCATCGTCGCTGACCACCGTGCCGCCGGCGGGACCGACCGTCGTCACCGGTGGCTCGCGGTCGCAGCTGGGCACCAGGGCGAGGGCGGCGAGGGTCGTCAGGAGCAGGCGCATCATCGGTGATCGCCCCCATGACGGAGCGACGGCGTGCCGGTTGCGAGGGCGGACATGTGACTTGGCTCCGGCGGCCCAACGACCGCCCGTTCCCCGAACGCACGACCGCGTCGATTCGTTCCCCGGTCAGCGCGAGGGGGCCGAGCGAGGCTCGAGACCGAGCAGCAGCATGGTCACCCCTCGCGGCTCGGTGCGGCGAAGGAGCACGCGGTGCGGCCCCAGCTGCGCGCTCGTCGGGTCGACCGCGAAGCCGCCCTTGAGACGCGCGCGTTCCCGCAGCGCGATGCGATCGTGAAAGAGCAGATCCGCGCCCGCCTTCGACACGATGTGGGTCGCTCCGATGGCGAGCACCTCGCCGCCGGTGTACGGACGTTGGCGTCGGATCTGCCCGCGATCGCTGAGCTCCTCGAAGTCGCCGTTGGTGCGCACGAAGCCGCCGTCGGCGTCGCGCCACAGCGACTCGTCGCGCCCCGCCGCCATCCGACCGACCGAGTCCCCCGTCGTCAGGTCGACGATCTCGTAGACGCGTGCACGGTCGGCCGACCGCGGGCCGGGTCCGTCGTCCGGCAGCAGCGGGACCCGTCGCCGCCGCAGGCGTCGTCGCCACTTCTCGCGGCCGCTGGGCAGATCCCACGCCGCGATGACCGGTCGGCCACCATCGCGTCCGTGCACGACGAGCGCGTCTTCGTGCACGAGCGCGTCCTCGGCGACGAAGCCGGTCGGTACGCGCCACCGCACCTGCCCGGTCGAGGCCCGCAGCACGGCGACCGAGGCGGGATCCCAGATCCACGCGGCGTCGAGGTTCTCGACGACGCCCCCGTCGAGCGTGTCGGCCATGGCCACCGAGATCGACCAGTGTGGCTGACCGCGGACATCGTATGCGACCACCTCGGTGCCCGGTCCGGACGGACCGCGGCGCACGAGGATGTCCGCCCCCGCGCGGCCGAGGGGACGCGGTGGCGCCGGACAGGCTTGCACGCCGTCGCGCTCGACGACGTCGCGCGCCGGCAGGTAGACACCGCGACGCTCGGCGGTGAGGCAGTCGAAGGGCTGCAGTCCGCACGGCCCGGCGTAGGTACACACGCCGTCGTCGATCATGACCTCGAGCTCTTCGGGCGGCGGCGCGTCGTCGCTGCGGCCGAGGATCCGGCCGTCGCGCGCGTCGATGATCACGAGGGTCTGACCGGCATGCAGGAGCACGCGAAACGCATCGACGTGCAGCGTGTGGGCGCCTTCGGGATCGCGCTGCACCCGACGCCGCCACACCACCTCGCCGCTGCCGGGCTCGACGCCGTGCATGTGCTCGAAGTCCGACTCGAGCACGACGACCCGGCCCGGCAGCGCGACGGCGGCCACGGCCTGCGTCTGGTAGATGAGCTCGACCCCGGACCGGCGGTCACGCTCCAAACGCGGCTTGGACCCGGTCTGGGCCGGGGTGTCGGTCGCCGTCGGCTCGACGATCGGCGCTTGCCCCTGACACGCCGCGACGACGAGCGTGACGGCGATCGCAGCGACGGCCGGCGACGTGTAGCGGGGCACTCGCACCGGGCGTCAGGGGTTGGAGACCAGCACGGTGACGGCGTCGGCCCCTTCCGCCGCGACCACGATGTCGGCGATGCCGTCACCGTTGAGATCGGCGGCGGCGATGCCACTGGGCGTGCTGGCCACGTCGAACGTGGCGGCGACGGCAAAGCTCCCGCCTCCGTCCTGCGTCACGACGGTGACCGTCCCGTCGGTGGCGTCGGCCACGAGCAGGTCGTCGCGACCGTCGTCGTCGACGTCCGCCACCGCGACGTCCACCGGCGAGCTTCCGGTAGCGATGAGCTCGGAGACGGCGAACATCGCCGTGCCCGCGCCGGTGAGCACGAAGACGCCACCGGCCCGGTCGACGACCGCGATGTCGAGAGCACCGCTGCCGACGAAGTCACCCGCGACTGCGCGGCCGAGGTCGGTGCCGAACGCGGCCGCGATCCCACCGGGGGTCAGGCCGCCGTCGCCGCTGCCGTCGAAGCCCTGCGATCCGCCACCGCCGAACGCGAACGCGTCGCCGTCCATGTCGCCCGCCGCATCGTTGAACGAGCCGGTCGCCAGGCCCACCGCCGTGCCCGCGAGCTGATCGAGCGCGACCATGCCCTGGGATCCGAGGCCCGCATCCGTGGTCAGAAACGGGTAGACCGCGCCCCCGCCGGCATCGAGGGCGACGACGTCGAGCTGATCGTCCGGGTCGAGGAACGCGAGGCCGAGGTCGACCGTGTTGGTCCCGGCCGGGCTCGCCGGTTGCACCGCGAGCGCACCACCGCCGGTCGCGGCGGCGAGCACGACCCCGCCGCCCGCGAGCGCGACGACCACGTCGACGCCGTTGGCGTTGTTGAGGTCCGCGGCCACGACCGCTTGTGGCGAGGCGCCGACGGCGAGGGTGTCCATTCCGCCGAGACCGCCCCGCCCATCGCCGAGGCGAATGCTGATCGTGTCTGCGCCACCGTTGGACGTGACGACGTCGAGCTGGCCGTTGCCGTCGATGTCGGCGATCGCCACGTCGGTGGGGCCGGCTCCCATCGCGAAGTCGGTGGCATCGAAGCACAGCTCGCCGGCAGCGACGCTGCCGTCGCCACATCCGGCCATGCCGGTGTCGCCCGTGTCCATGCCCATCGTCTCGCCACCGGTCGGGCCGGGACCTTCCGTGTCGCCGGTGCCCGAGTCGCCCATCGTGGGGTCGGTGCCCGGGCCGCCGTCGGCCCCGGAGGTCGCGATCATGTCGTCGCCCGACAGCAGCGCGTAGTACAGCGACAGCTCCGAGTCGGTCGCGATCACCTCGTCGGCGTCGAGGTTGAGATCGAGGGTGGGCAGCGGGGTCCAGTGCCCCATCTGTGCCTCGTAGTCGGCCCGTCGGATCGCCGCGACGGCCACGCCCTCGGGATCGGACGGCAGCGCCCGCCGGTACGTGACCTCCGCCGCGACGCGCAGGTCGAGGTCGGGTCGCACGCGATACGCGGGGCCGAACACGACCGGCGGCTCGTCACTGGGAAAGATCTCGACGTCGTAGAGACCATCGAGCGCTCCGGGCTGGAGCACGATCGTCAAGACGCCGTCGTGGGAGCTGATGAGACCTCCCTCGGGTCCGATCGGCTGCCGTACGAGATTGGCCGGGTCGCCGTTGCCACACGCAGCGACCGGGAGCAAAGCGACCAACGAAGACGCGAGGACGACTCGCCAGACCATTGGCGCAAGCTAGCAACAGTTCGACAAAGTCGCACGCGGACTTGATAGTCTCGCCGCCCAATGGATGGGATTCCGGTCACGGTCTTCATCGCGGTGGGTTTCGGCCTCGTCTTCGCGGTCGTCATGGTCGTCAATTTTCGGCGGCGCGGCGGTGGTGCGCTGCCGGCGGGCGTCGGCGGCGAGCAGGCGCAAGCCGCCTTGGCCGCCGCCCAGCGCGGAGACCTCGATCCACTCCGGCAGGCACTGGGCGAGGTGTACGGGACCGACTGGGACCGTCGTGGCCTGCTGCTCGACCTCGTGGCCGACAAGGCGCCCCAGGCCGCGCTGGACGTGTGGGCGGTGCGTGCTCCTCAGGACGCCGATGCGGCGCTGGCCCGCGGCATCGGGCTGACGCGACGCGCTTGGGAAGCGCGCGGCTCGGGCACGGCTGCATCGGTGACCGCGGGCGGACGCAATGCATTCGTGCAGCACTTGCGTGACGCCGACGCGGTCTTTTCGCAGGTCGCTGCGATGGGCTCGACCAATCCGCTGCCGTGGTCGCAACGCATTTTGTGCGCGCGGGGCCTGGGCACCGATGTCGCGACGACGCAGCAGTACTTCGCCGAGGCGATCGCTCGCGACCCGCGGGACTGGCTCGCGCACTACCAGATGCTGACGTATCTGACCGCGAAGTGGCACGGCAGCCACGACGCGATGTTCGCCTTCGCCCGCCGGGCCGCCGCCGCCAATCCCGGGTCCGACATCGCGATGATCGTCGTCGCCGCGCACATCGAGCGATGGGCGTACGCCGAAGGCTTCGACGACGACCCCAAGGGGGCGAAGGCCTACGTGCGCGACCCGGCCGTGCTCGCCGAGTGCCAGCAGCTGTACGACGGATCGATCGCCCGCGCCGACTCCGACCGCGCGTCGACGATCAAGGCGCGCAACATTGCGGCCGCGTGGTTCTACCTGGCGCGCGACAAGACCCGCGCGCGGGCCGAGATCCAGCGCATCGGCAACGCGTTCACCGAGTACCCCTGGTACTACTTCGGCGACGCGCAGCAGTCGTACGGCGAAGCCGCGCGCTGGGCGTTTCGCTGAGCGAGGCGCGTGCGACGGCCGCGGGCCGAGACGACCCGTGCCGTCGCGCCACACCGTGCGGATCGGCGCACCCGCAAACGCAGGGATATCGGCGTCTGCGACCGCCGATCACGTTGGCATCGGGCTTGCTCTGCTCCCGGGCATGAAACGCACGATGATGTCTGCCCTCCTGCTGTCCGCCGCCACGGCGTGCGCGACGACCCAGACGACCCGCGCGCAGATGGACGACCAGGCCACGACGCGACGCGTCAACGCCGAGCTTCGTGCCGAGGACGAGCTCGTCGACACCGACATCGACGTCGATACGATCGACGGCATCGTCTACTTGCGCGGCACCGTGCCCGAGCCCGTCGACCGCGTGGCCGCGCACTCGGCCGCGCACCGGGCCGAGGGGGTCGCTCACGTCATGAACCAGCTCGTGGTCGAGCAGGACGACGACGCGTTCGATGCCAACCCCGACGCCTGGATCACCACGATGATCCAGACGCAGCTCGCCAGCAACGACGACACCAAGTCGCGCAACATCGATGTCGACACCGAGGACCGCGTGGTCACGCTGTCGGGTATCGTCGAGGACGAGCTGGCGCGACGACAGGCTGCCCGCATCGCCGACGGTGTCGAGGGCGTGCGCCACGTCGACAATCAGTTGCAGGTCGGTGCCAAGGTGCGCTGAAGCTCGAGCCCGACCTGAAACGAGCCGCCCCGCGCCTGCATCGGCAGGCGCGGGGCGCTCCGTCCAATCACACCTCGATCTTGGTCCACCCGCGGGCACGCCACAGGCCGATCTGAATCAGGGCCTGCAGTCCGCGGTACGAGACCTGCGCGATCCAGATCCCCATCAGGCCGTAGCCGAGCACGGGTCCGATGACATAGGCGATCGGCAAGAACAGCCCCCACTGGGTCGTGACCGACACGATCATGACCACGCGCGTGGCCCCGGCTCCCATCAGCGCGTTGCCGAGCACCATCGCGATCGAGTCCACGGCGATCGTGGCTCCCACCAGACGCAACGGACCCCGCGCCAGCTCGAGCGTCTCGGGGTCGTGCAGGAACGCCGACAAGATCAGGTCGGGAAACAGGAGCATCGGCAGCCCGAGCCCGCCCATGACGACGACGGCGACCCGCACCACGTCCCACCCCCACTGGTACGCCTCCTCGGGCTGACAACGTCCGAGCGACTGCCCCACCAACGACGCGGCGGCCAGTCCCAGTCCCAGACCGGGGAGGATCGCCACGAGCGTGACGTTGATGACGACGTTGGCCGCGGCCACTTCGGCGGTGGCCGTCCGACCCGTGTCGGCGCCGATCTGCCCGATGATCCAAAACAGCAGCGTGAAGCCGGCCGCGAACGACAGCTGCTGCAAGCCGTTGGGCACCGCGAGTCGGATGATCGTGCGGAACGTGTCGCGATCGGGCAGCCCCTTCATGAAGCCGGCCTCGCCGGCGTGCCGACGCCCGAGCAGGAAGTAGTACGCCGTGCCGACCGCCGTCGCGATCGCGGAGGCGATGCCCGCCCCGGCCGCGCCCATCGGCGGCGCGCCAAGGTGCCCGAAGATCAACACCCAGTTCAGGAAGATGTTGGCCGCGTGCATCACCAGCAGCGTGCGCAGGTACAGCCGCGACAGGTCGACGCCGTTCCAGTAGCCGCGAAACGAGAAGTTCATCCCGACCGCCGCCATCGCGAGTACGCGCGCCTGCAGGTACGGCACGCCGGCCTCGATGACCGCCGGGTCCTCGTTGAGGATCGGAAACGCGTACGGCACCAGCTGGTACAGCAGCAACGATGCCGGGATCGCCGTCACCGCGGCGAGGAACAACGCGCCGTTGAGGGGCACCGCCGTCTCGTCGTCCCGACCTTCGCCCTTGCGCCGTGCCGACATCGCCTGCACGCCCGCCGACAACCCGGTCACGAACGCGACGATGAGGAAGTTGGCGAACCCGCCCATGCCCACCGCGGCGAGGGCCGCGTCGCCCAACGTGCCGACCATCGCCGTGTCGACGAGGTTGAGGACGTTTTGCGAGACCATCCCGCCGATGATCGGGAGCGCGAGGGTCAGGATCCGGCGGTCGCGGTCGCGCATTGGCAGCAGGACGGTGTACCACGGCGCCGCGCGGGCTCGCAGATCACCGCGCCGTCTTCAGCCGCGGGCTCCGCGGACGGTTGGCCGCGGCACCGATCTCGTCGTGACGCATGCCGGCGAGCTCCGTCCGCCCGCGCCGCGGCGACCGCCCCTGCACCGGGCGACGGCGCAATCCGACACACGCGATCACGTCGCGTCGGGATACAGAGGAAGGATCTCGTGGCCGACCCGCAACGCTTCGACCGACGCGTACGTCTGGTCGAGCTCGAGGCGCACGTAGACCTTCGCCCGATCCTCGCAGCCGAAGCTGGTGGACACGCAGATCTGCTCGGCGCCGACCTTCTCGAAGCCGTCGCGCACGACGTCGTGGCCGAACATCACGAAGCCGGACTTGTCGCCGCGCACGGCCTGCAGCAACGCCCGCGCCTGCACCGGCTCGGCGTACCGCGTCCACAGCAGCGCCCCGACGGTGCCGCGCTCGTATATGTCGTTGATCCCCACGCGGCTGTAGCCGTCGTAGCGCAGTCGCTCGAACGACTCGAGGTCCGGCTCGGTCGCCCCGGGCGCGCCGTGGGTGAACACGGCCCCGCACGGCGCCACTGCCAATAGTGGCCAGCTCGCGATGAAGTCGTGGATCCGCCCCGCTTCGGGCCCGAGCTTGTCGTCGAGGACGGCCGCCTCGTCGGCGTGGAACTTGCTGACGATCGGACCCCCGATGTGCGCGTGCTCGTGGTTGCCCAACAGCGCCAACGTGCGGGCGGATCGGGCGAACCGTTCGTAGTCGAGGATCAGCTCGCGCGAGCGGTCGCGGTAGAACGTGCCGAGAAAGTCCGGCCAGTCGCTCGGGTTGGCGAACGACTGCCCCGGGCCGTGCACGAGATCGCCGCACAGCAGCAGGATCGGTTCATTGCCCGCCTCCTCCTCGCGCGCATAGATGTCCTTGAGCGTCTGGTAGTCGTCCCAGTTGCCCTGCAGATCGGTGGCGGCGAGCAGCACTCCGCGGTCGGGGAGGTGCGCGACCTTTCGGCCCCACCACGAGTGGCTGCGGTTCACCCGCAAAACGCTAGCATCATTGGCAGGTGCGTCGGCGCGCCATGGGCGGGCAATCGCACCGCGCAATGTCGCGCGACCGAGCAACGAGGCGCGAACGCGCCCCTGTCCGACGGAAGTCGCCACGGCCGTGCCGCACGTCGGGCCGACGCTCACTGTCCGTAGCGACAGTCGCAGTAGTCGATCGGTGCCGCGGCCGAGGCGGGGTCCTCGAAACGCAGACCTTCGATCCAGCACGAAAGCGCGGCGAGCTCGTCGTCGCGCAGCGGGGCGTTGGCCACCGGCATCGGTAGCACGCCCGCGAATCGGCCCGCGACCCGGGCCAGCAGGTACGAGCGCTCCGGCATCCCCGGCCACACCATGGCGTAGGGCTCGTGGTCGCCGCCGAACGTGCCGTTGCGATTGGGATCGCCGCCGCGCAGTTGCGCGAACAAGACCTCGTCGGCGTCGCCGACGAGCACGCCGGGGATCCGCACCTGCGGGTCGCCGGCCTCGTAGGTCACCGCCGTCACGAAGGCCCCGAGATACCTCGAAGATCCATCGAGCTCGATGCGGGTGAGCCCGAGCGTCTCGGGCACCGACGCGTCGGCCATGGCCGCGGGCGGGGCGTCACGCAGCGTCAGCACGAGGTCGTCGCCGTCGCGCTCGGCCCACGAAAGCTCGGTCTGCCAGTCTTCGTTGCCCCCGGCGCCGAAGGCCACGAGATCGCCGGGCAGCTCGCAGCCGTCGAACGTATCGCCGTCGTCGTGCCAGCACGGTGCACCGACGAGAGCGTGCAGCGACTGGGCCGAGTCGAGGTCCGGATACTCGGCGTCGGCGTGGCACACGTGCGAAAACGGGGCGCACGTGGTGTCGATGATCCCCTCTTGAATGTCGGCGACGGTGCGAAAGCGAAGCGCCGCCTCGGCGACGACGCCCACGGGCGCGCACGGCTCGGCGACCGGCGGCGGGTCGTCGTCCGGCGCACCGGAGACCTCGGCGTCGTCGCGGCCCGGGCCCGACGTGGCGTCCACCGGGTCACCCGTGGTCGCCTCCCAGCCGTCGCCACCGTCGCCCGCGCCCGAGCCGAGGTTCGGGCCACACGCGAGCGTGCCAGCGGCGAGCCCGAGGGCGTACGCCCACCGCGGTCGTGCGATCTTCGCCATGGCTGCTGCTCGGTAGACACCCGGTCGCAGGTGGTTTTCCGGGGGGCGGTGTCAGGATTTGTCGGGTAGGCCGAGGAGCTTTTCCCAAGCCAGCCAGACCACCGCGCCCACGGTCACCAGCGCCGCCGCGAGCTGGAACATCGCGTCGTAGGTGGAGCGCTCGATCACGAGGCCGAACAACGGCCCGCCGATGAACAGGCCCAGATCGAACAGCGCCGTGAACATCGCCAGCGCCGAGCCGCGTTCCTCGTCGCGCGCCCGCGATACGACCATCGCCGACAGGATCGGAAACGCAAAGCCGTGGCCCACCCCACACAGCACACCGGCCGTGACGACGTCGGCATCGCTACGCGCCGACGACAGCAGCACCAGCCCGCCCGCGACGAACAGCAACGACGGAAAGAGCACCACCCGTCGCCCCGCGCGGTCGGGCAGCCACCCCACGCCGAGGCGCAAGGCGATCGCCGCCGCCGTGTACGCGGTGAAGAAGGCGCCCACGGAACCGACGCCGAACTTTTCCACGTACGTCTTCAGAAACGAAAAGTACGAGGCCAGCGACAGCGAGAACATCAGCCCCACGAACCACAGCGGCAGCAGCGAGCGGGCCACGATGGCGGCGAGGAATCTCCTTCGCGGGGGCGCGTCGTGGGCCCGCGGCGGGCTGGACTCGGGCAGAAACCACGAGGCGATCGCGGCCAGCAGCGCGGCCGCGGTCGCGAGCGCGAACAGATCGTCGTACGTCCCTCGCTCGAGCACCGCGTCGCCGACCAGGCCCGCCGCCGACAGCGGCACGACCCCGGACACCCCGAACACGGCGATCCCCTCGGTCCGTCGCGCCAGCGGGACCAGGTCCGCCGCGATCGTGAACAGCACCGTGAACAGCATCCCCTCCGCGACCCCGTGCACCACCCGCACGAGGTAGAGCACCGGGCTCGCCGGATCGACGAGCATGTACGCGCCGGCGGCGAGCACATGCACCACCGACCCGACCCGCAGCACGACCCGTCGCCCACGGGTGTCGGTCAGCCGGCCGATCGCCGGCCGCGACACGATCGCCGCCGCCGACATCGTGCCCATCACCACCCCGATCGAGAGCTCGGTGAGCCCCCCGTCGTGCAAGAGCCCCGGCAGGTGCAGAAACGAGTGGAACGAGAACGCGTGCAGCAGGTGAGCGAAGAACGCGATCGAGAACGCGGACGTCCAAAGGCGCGGTCGCTCCCCCACCGCGCGGGATGATACGCGCCGCCCGCCCCCCTCGCGGGTTGGGCCGCCCGTGCCCCAAACGGGCGCAGGATCGGCAGCCCCGCGCCGGATCCGGCAGCAAACCCGCCACGGACGAGCGATCGTGCGCGCGGGGACGCGGGGTGCGGTGGTTACGTACTTGTGCGGATGTCGGGGTGCGACGCGAGGTCGTAGGCTCGTGGGGTGTTGAGTGCGGCGATTTGTTCGACGTTGTTGTTGGCGCCGGCAGGTGTCGCGGCTCCCGTGGTGGTGGACGATGGGGCGGCGCGACCGGCCGGACCAGCGGAGGTGTGCAGTCACGAGCCGTCCGACGAGCCGACGTTTCACGTGCCGTCGTACGACTGCAGCGAGTCGATGGACGTCGGCTACAGCAGCGGCGTGCCGTTCGACATCACCGTCGTGCAGGTCGACGGCGAGCCGGTCGAGAAAGAGACGGCCAACGCGTACTGGGTGATGCGCGAGGCCGCCGCCGCCGACGGCGTCGACATTCACATCAACTCCGGGTTCCGCACGATGGCGGAGCAGGAGTATTTTTGGATGTGCTACCAGTGCGGCTGCTGCAACAACGGCAACCTCGCCGCGCAGCCGGGCTACTCCAACCACCAGAGCGGCCACGCGCTCGACCTCAACGCGTCCGCGCCGGGGGTCTACAATTGGCTCGTCGCCCACGGCGGCTCTTTCGGTTTCTCGGCCACCGTGCCGAGCGAGAACTGGCACTGGGAGTGGTGGGGCGGCGGACCGGGCGGGGGGATCTGCGACATCGCGGCGCCGCCCTCGGGCCTGGTGACCGCGACGGGCTGCGAGACGATCTCCGGCTGGGCGGCCGACCCCGACACGCCCGACGACACGGTGATCGTCGACGTGGTGATCGACGGCGACCCGGGTGACCCCGACGCGCTGCAGTACACCGTCAACGCCGACATCCTGCGCGAGGACCTGTGCGAGGACGGTGGCTCGTGCGACCACGGCTTCGAGGTCGAGGTCCCGCTGGGACTGCGGGACAACGCGCCCCACTCCGTTCGCGTGTTCGCCTACGACACCGACGGTGGCGAGGCGACCGAGCTGTCGCTGCAGCCCTTGACGATGCAGTGCGCCCCGCCCGATCTCGCGGGCGTGCGCCGACTCGTCCCCGACGCGAGCGCCTTCGCGACCTGGCAGTTCTCCGACCTGTACGACGTCGCGTACGTCGACCAGGCCGCCATCGATGCCCTGCCCGAGGGTGCCGAGCTCGGCATCGCGCCGTTCCTGGTCACCGACGCCTCGGGGACCACGACGTGGCTCGTCGACAAGGGCTTCCGGCGCGAGGTCGACGACGAGACGGCGCAGGCGTGGCACTTCGACCTGTCGATGGTGCAGGTGCTCGACGACGCCGACCTGCAGGACATCGCGGAGGGGTCCGCCTTGCCGGCGTCTCCGCTGGTCGCCACCGCCGACGGGGCGCAGATGTGGCTCGTCGACGACCCGCAATCGGGCCTGCCCGGTGGTGACGGCGGCGGCTCGGCCGGCGGCGATGGTGGCGACGGCGATGGCGGCGACGGGGGTGGCTCGGCCGGTGGCGACGGCGGCGGCGACACCGACGGCGAGTCGCTGCCCGGGGCCGACGGCTCCGACGACGGCGCGTGCGCTTGTCGCAGCACCGACTCGCGTGGCGGCCCGCTCGGATGGGGCCTCGTCCTGCTCGTCCTCGGCGCGGTCCGTCCGCGTCGGCGCTGAGCGAGCGTCAGCGCCTCGGGCGAGACCGCGGCCACGCCCGCAGCGCGAGCGTGCCGAGCACGATCGGCTGCAGTGCCAGGCCGACGAGTGCCCACTGCAGGCCGACGCGATCGGCGAGCGCGCCCACCAGCCACGGCAGCGCGATCTCGATCGGCGCGAACACCTGCTCGGCGGCGCCGATCAACGCGGGACGACCGGGACACGCCGCGTAGACCTGGGCAGTCGCCACGGGGTACAGCGGCGCGGCCGTCAGGCCGATCGCGAAGATCCCCAACGTGACGCCGAGCGGACTGCTCGTCCACAGCCACGACGACGACGCGAGTGTGCAGGCGACGCCGGCGACCACGAGCAACCGACGCGGCGCAACGTGGCGCAGCAGCCACTGCGTGGCGAGCAGCCCCACGCCCGCCCCGAATGCCCACGCCCCGAGGGCGAACCCCGTCACCGCTTCCGGAGCGTGCAGGTCCTGGCGCAGCCGCAGCGCAGCGAGGGCGACCAGGATCTCGTCGAGCAGCGCGCACGAGGTCGTGCCGACGAGCCACCATACCAGCGTGCGGTTCTCGAGCGTCGATCGCAGGTCCTGCGGGCCGTCGTCGTCGTCGTCACCGTCGTCCCCTTCCCCGGACGGCAGGCCGGCGAGCTCGCGACGCGACAGCCAAAGCGCATACAGACCCAACGCGCCCGCGACCACGAGCATCGCCGTCCGCCAGCCCAGGCCCGCCACGCCCACGCCCGCCACCAACGTCGGCGCGAGCAGATCTCCGAGCGCCCCCGCCAGCGTCCAGCGCGTCATCTCGACCTCGCGTCGCGACGGGTCCGCCTCCACCAGCGCCCCTTCGGCGAGCGCACACGCCACGCCGGACGCCGGCCCGGCCAACGCCAGCGCCAGCCCGAGGATCCACGGCGAGGGTGCCCACGCCGCCAACGCGACCGCGACGGCGAGCGCGAGCAGACCACCGACCGCGTAGCGCTTGGCGTGCCCGCGGTGCGCCCACAGCAGCACGCGCGCCTCGAGTACCGCGCCGAGCAGCTGCGGCATCGTCAGGATGAGCAGCGCCGTCAGCCCGTGCGACAGCCCGTGCTCGGCCTCGATCGCGGGCGCGTCGACGACCGGTACCCCGCTCCACGCCTCGTCGAAGAACGCGACGAGCACCAGCGGGGGCACCACCCGGGTCAGCGCAGCCCGAAGTCGGGATCAAATGCGCTCGGTGAACCGAAGAGCCATCACCACGTACACTGACGGCCGCTGTCGCGATCGTCAACCGAGATCCGACCTGCGCCGTGACGAGCCCTCAACGCAACAGCGGGTCGTCGTGCTCGAGCGCGTCCGGTTCGTCGGCGGCGGCGCGACCGGCCTCGGCCATCGCCTGCCGGTGCGCGGCGCGACGGCGGCGCTGCTCGCGTTGAATCGCCTGCGCATGCTCGCGGATCTGCGGCACGAGCTTGGCGTGCAGCGTATTGAGGCCGGACACGAAGGATGCGGTGAGCGGTCGACGCTCGTGCACCGTCGCGTACAGCTCGTCGAAGACCGCCGCGACGTCGGCATCGACCCCCTCGACCTCCGGCGCCTTCTGGGTGCGGTGGGTCGGCTTGACCGCCGCGACCGCCCCGTCGGCATCGCCGTCGCCGAGCCACGCGAGCGTGTCGCGGATCGTCTTCTCGGGATCGTCGAGCAATCCGTCGTAGCTCTGCACGTGGACGCGATGGCGCCGAATCACGATGTCGCGGATGAGCGCGTAGTTTTGCTGCCACCACTCGAGCGCCGCCGGCATGCGTGGCGGCGGCTTGGGTGCCAGCGGCTTGTCGACGAGGGCCTGCCGCTCGAGCGCGAACAGCCGGTCGAGCGAGGCGACGTACTCCCGCCACGGACGCACCGTCGCGATCACCGAGCCGATGTACGCCCGGTCGCTGCGCACCAGCCCCGGGATGAACACCTTGACCACGTGCCGCTGGACCTGCTCCGGAAAGAAGTAGGCCCCGGTCTGCGGATGCGGATTGGTGCGCCAGTAGATGCCCTCGCGCAGCAACGACTCGTAGAACCCGTCCGGGTTGGCCTCGCGGATCGTCTCGCCCCACTTGCGCGGGAACGCGTCGCCGAACGGCGGGAAGCCGGCCGCGATGAGGATCTGCATCCACATCGACGTGCCCGACCGCTTCGTGCCGGTGACGATGATCATGCGCCGACGATCGTTCTCAGAACGGGCACGGGATCGGAAGGAACGGATCCATCCGCGGGAAGAACACGCCCGGCTCGTAGGAGTTGTCGATCTGGGGCTGCAGCGCCCACGTCTCGGAGATCGGTGCGAGCGCTTCGCCCTGCGAGTCGTAGACCGGGGTGTAGCTGTCGGTGTAGTGCAGAAACAGCCCCTGCACGTACTCGTCGCCGGGGGTGTACGGCGAGGTCCGGCCGCACACGCCGGCGCCGATGCCGTTGTCGAACCGCAGCTGCATCACCGAAGGGTTGTTCGGATCGAGCGTGAGCTGGAACGCGGTCACGGGCGCGCCCGGCGAGCTGTAGCACCACTCGTAGCAGTACGTGCCGTCGTAGCAGTTCGGGTCGTAGTACTTGTAGCAGTAGTCCCAGCAGTACTGGGTGCAGACCTCTTCACCGTTGTAGAACCTCGGGTCGCTGTAGAAGGTCCACTTGTAGCCGTAGTACCCGTAGTAGTCGTAGTACGGCTCGAAGTTGCCGCCCTGCCCGAGGCTGAGGCGGAACGCGGTGGGATCGACGGCGTCGGGCGAGGCCATCGGCTCGTTGAACGCCAGCTGCAGCGTGAGGTTGTCGAGGAACTGAACGTCGATGAGCTTGGGCGCGCCGGGGATTCCCGGCAGCGGTGGATCACCGGGACCGACCGTGGGGTCGGTGGGGTCGGTGGGGTTGGACGGATCGCCGGGCCCTCCCGTCGGATCCGGCCCGTCGCTGTCGGTGCCCGAATCGTCGAGACTGCTGCCGGAGCCGCCGAAGTCCCAGGCCCGATCCACGCACCCCGACAGGCCGACGGAGCCGCCGGCCACGGCGACGTGCAACCACTGGTAAGTCTTCCAACGAAAGCCAAACACGCGATCGAAAGCGTTTCACGGGCCTAGGGCACGGTCAACCAACTCCCCGTTTCCGGGCCCGTGGGGGCGGTCTTCGTGAACCGGACGTCACGTCAGCGGCAAAGGCGCGGCCGCGACCGCGGGCTCGCTACGACGCCGGCAGGACGCGCTCGATGGCCGCGATGACTTCGTCGTCGGTCGGCTTGGTGTCCGGCTCGAACCGCGCGACGACCTTGCCCTGCGGGTCGACGAGGAACTTGGTGAAGTTCCACTTCACCTCGCCCTTGATCCCCTCGCCCGTCTGCTCGCTCAGCGTCTTGTACAGCGGCGAGATTTCGCCACCCTTGGCGTGCACCTTGTCGAACATCTCGAACTCGACCTGGTACTCGCCGTCGACGAAGGTCCGGATCTGCTCGGCCGAGCCCGGCTCCTGCCCGCCGAAGTCGTTGGACGGAAACGCCAGCACCTCGAGTCCCTTCTCCTTGTACTTGGCGTAGACCTGCTGCAGGTCGGCGTACTGCGGCGTGAAGCCGCACTCGGAGGCCGTGTTGACCACCAGCAGCGCCTTGCCGCGGTAGTCGCTGAGCTTCTTGCTCGTGCCGTCGAGCAGGGCGACCTCGTGGTCGACGACGACGTCGTTGGGCTTGAACTTGCCTTCGTCGGCGGCGACTCGTCCCCCGCCTTCTTTCGGCGTGGAGCCGACCGCGGAGGGCGCCTGCGACGGGCAACCAGCGACGACGAACAGCGAGAGCAACACCCAGGTGCGCATGGCCGGGGTTTGTCGCATTCGCGGCCGCTTGGCAAGCGGCCGACCCACGCGGGTTCAGATCAAGCGATAGGGGCCGAGCGCCCCGTACTCGGTCGCGCCCCAACACGCCACCTCGCCGGTCTGCCGCGCCACGCAGCTGTGCGAGGCGCCCAGTCCCAGGTCGACCGCGTCGGCGACGCCGCGCACCGGCGACGGCTTGGTCACCCGCGACATGTTGAGCGCCTGCCCGGTCTGCCCGCGGTCGTTGGCACCCCAGCACGTCGCTCGACCGGTGGTCAGGCGCGCGCAGGTGTGTCCCTCGCCGCCGTCGATCTGCGCGACCCCGGTCAGGTTCGGCACCGCGACCGGAGTGTTGCGCTTGCGCTCGTTGCCCGCGCCTGGTCCGAGCTGCCCGAACGCGTTGTCGCCCCAGCACACCACCGCCCCGCCCTTTCGGATCGCGCACGTATGGTTGTGCCCGGACACGAGCTCGGTCGCGTCCTCGAGGCCGGCGACCTGCACCGGCTTGATCCGGCTGCCGGACTTGCCGTCGCCGAGCTGACCTTCGGTATTGCGGCCCCAGCACTGCACGGTCCCCCGGCTCTCGAGCGCGCACACGTGGTTGGCCCCCGACGCGATCATCGACACGGGCTTGAGCTGCGCGATCGGGATCGGCTTGCCGAACGCGCGCTCGGTGTCGTTGCCGAGCTGGCCGTTGCCGGCGTTGCCCCAACACGCCACCGCCCCGCCGGCCTGCAGCGCACACGCGTGGTACTCGCCCGTGGAAATCTGCTCGACGCGACCGAGGCCCGCGACCTTGACCGGCGTCTGGCTCAGGGCCCCCGGCTTGACCCCGCGTCCGTCACCGAGCTGACCGTCTTCGTTGTTGCCCCAGCACAGCACGTCGCCGGCGGTCCGACGCGCGCACGAAAAGTCCTTGCCCACCTCGAGCTGCACCACGCCGACGACCGGTGCCTTGACGGCACGCGGGGAGTCGTTGCGACCGTTGGCGCCGAGCTGGCCGTACACGTTCTTGCCCCAACACAGCACCGTGCCCGACTTGCGCAGCGCACAGCTGTGGTGAAAGCGCGACGCGATCTGCACGACGGGATCGGGAACGGCGCGGACCTGTGGCTGCGGTCGCGGCTGCGACGGGGGTGGCGGCTTGGTCGGCGGCGGCGTCGTCGTCGTCGAGCTCACCCGCACGCAACTGATCAGACCCAGCAGACCCACGAGCCAAGCACGCATCGGCGCGGAGCATACCCGAGCCGCGGGAAACGACGAGCCTCAGGTCGCCGTCGACAAGTACTGCAGCTGCGCGAGGATCTTGACGAGCTCGGAGGGCCGCTCGCCCCGCACGACGAAGGCCATGCCGTAGCGCGCGCCGTCACGCCGACGCACCGCCGCCTCGAGCAGGACCTTGCGGTTGCCGAGCTTGAGCACGAGCATCCGGTGCGTCCCCTCGGGCAGCTCGAGCACGCGGTCGGAGGGGAACTCGATGAGGATCCCGTGCAGGCTGATGTCGATCGCCCGCAGCAGGAGGGGTTTTTCCTGCTCGAGCACCGCGGCCGACAACGTCCGATCGGGCACCGGGATTCGGATCGAGGCCCGCAGGTTGTCGGTGCGGATCACCTCCGGCACCGCGAGCATCACCCGCACCACACCGCGGTCGGTCATCTGTACCGAGAGCACCTCGCTCGTGAAGCCGGCCGGCGTACCCGCGAGGGGAAACGTCACCGCCGCGACGGCGCCGGCGCGCAGCGCATCGGAAGGAAGATGCGGCAGCTCCACCGCGATGCCGTCGTGCGTGGCGGCGCGCAGGAAGCCGGTCGCCGACAGCTGCATGTGCGCGGCCATCAACGACGCCGGCGGCTCGGTGTCGCACGCGGCCTGCAGCGTGGCGAGGGCCGTGCTCACCGGCCGTGGCTTGACGGGCTTGGCCGCATCCGGCCCGAACATGTCCTCCCACTCCATCCCGATCGCCGAGATTACCGGGGAACGACGGGGGTTTCTTCTCCCCGTACGTTCATGTGGGACGGGCTCGGCGATCCTGCGCCCTCGTGCGAGGATCGGGTCCTATGCGTGGTCCGAAGGTGGTCATCGTGGGCGGCGGGACCATGGGCCTGGCCGCCGCGTGGGCGTTGGCCCGGCGCGGCCATACGGTCACGGTCCTCGAGCGGCACGGGCTGGTGCACGAGCTCGGCTCGCACGGGGGCCACACCCGGGTGATCCGGCAGGCCTACCACGAAGGTTCGAGCTACGTGCCGCTGGTACGGGAGTCCGAGGCGCAATGGCAGCAGCTGGGGCAGCGGGTGGGCCAGGCGCTGCTGGTGCGTTGCGGGCTGCTGGAGTTCGGGCCCGACGACGACCCGGAGTATCGCGCGGCCGTCGACGTGTGCGAGGCCTGCGACGTCGAGCACACGGTGATGGACGCGGCCACCGCTCGCGCGCGCTGGCCGGTCGACGTGCCCGATGGATGGAGCGCATGCCTGTCTCCCTCGGGCGGGTACCTGCGCGTCGCCGCGTGCCTGCGAGCGTTCGCAAAGGAAGCGACGACCGCCGGCGCGACGATCCGAACGCACACGCGCGTGCACGCGATCACGCCGACCCGCGACGGCGTGTCGGTCGCGATCGACGGCGAGACGATCGTCGCCGACCGCGTCGTCGTGGCCAGCGGCGCATGGTTGCCGGAGCTGCTACCCGATACCGCCGCGTCCGAGCTCGTGCGGATGCGTCGCGTGCTCGCCTGGACGCAGCCCGACGCCGCCCATCGCCCGGCCCTCGCGGCGATGCCCGTGTGGGGTGCGTTCGTGCCGGACGGTTTCTTCTACGGCTTTCCCTACAACGAAGAAGGTGTGGCCGGGTTCAAGCTCGCCTGCCACACCACGTCGGCGCTCGACTTCCTCAACGACGCGATCGATCCGGAGACGGTCGACCGCGACGCGCACCCTCGCGATCTGCAGATCCTCGAGACGTTCGTCGATCGCTACCTGCCGCGCGCGCGCGGACCATGGACGCAGACGAAGGTGTGCATGTACACGGTGACGCCGAGCTGGGATTTTCTCGTCGATCGATCACCGACCGACCCGCGCATCGTGGTCGCGGGTGGTTTCTCGGGGCACGGGTTCAAGTTCGCGCCGGCGATCGGTCGCCTCGTCGCCGACCTCGTCGACTCCGACGCCCCACCGCAGAACGATTTTTCGTTCGATCGACTGTAGATTCCGTGGAGATCGCAAACCCACATGTCGACGCGCGCGTGCAGCGGCCTCGCGGGAGGTGCGAGCACGCGCAACTTCAAGGTTTTCAAGCGCATCGGCGTCTCGTTCCCCAACGACGTGCGCGCTCTTTCGCCCGCACGGACATGGCATCTCTCACCTCGCATCGACGTAAACGATCCGCGACGACGCCTTGAACTCGCGTCGGCTTTTGTACCCTCCCGCGCAATGGGCAAGGCTCGCTTGCTCGGCTGCATCATCGCAGTCGTCTCGTGTGCGTCCGAAGGATCGGTCGACGAGCTCGAGGTGATGCGAACGCAGCTCGAGGTCTGGTCGTCCGACGACGACGACCAGCACGAGGTGACGCATGCGGCCGTCGAAGAAGACGACGACACCGTCGTGGAGGTCGTGGAGTCCCGCGGCCGTGAATCGCGGCTCGTCGCGCGACCCAACAAGTGCGAGCGATTCCGGGTCGAGATCGACGACAAGGGACGTCGCCACTACAAGCGGATTCGCCGGTCGTGGACGCGCGCCGACCAGGAGCGCTTCGCGAAGCTCGTCAGTCTCGTCTCCAAGGAGATGGGCGCCGAGCCGAAGCTGCTTCGCGCGTGGGCGCTGCGGGAGTCGAGCTACCGACCGACCGCCGTGCATCTGCTCGACCCGGACATCGAAGCGGCGATGTCGGCGTGGCGTCGGCACTACTACTCCGAGTCGGAAGAAAAGAAGCTGCAGGCGATCCTCGCGACCGCGAGCAAGCGCAGCGACGAGTACTGGGACGCCAAGGCGCGGCTCGGTCGCGTGCAGACCTTCCGCGACAACCCGTACATCGACGAGCGCGTCGAGTTCGAGGTCGAAGAACCGGACGGATCGATCACACGCGGCACCGAGCCGGCGTGGGCGTTCGGGTACGGCCCGTTCGGCTTCAACCCCGCCTACTTCGTGCCGGTCTGGGACTCGCGCTCACCGCCGTGGGTGTTTTGCGACGAAGACGGGCTCGCGGCGATCGTGACCGCGGTCTGGGCCGCCCGCACCGCCCAAAACGAGTGCGAGCGACAGGGCTTCGGAGGCTCCTACGCGGTGGTCAATCAGCGGTTCGGCCGGGGCCACTGCGCCGAGGTCGGCCCCGACGCCAAGTTCCGCAAGCGAGCCCGCCGGATCGGGATCGACCCCGACGCCCGGGCTCGGCTCGGCACGAAATGGCCGCGCAGCCGCAGCGATCGGGCCGAGGTGCTCTCGCACATGCGGGCGCGGGCGGTCGCCGAGGGTCTGCTCCCCGCGCCGGGCAGCTGAAGCGCGCCCCAGCGGTCACCGCGGCGGTGACACCACGATGTCGTTGGACATTGGGTTGTCATCGGTGTCCGGCCGTTTGTTCGCTACCGTGACCGTGGATGCGAACGATCGCGCTGACGCTCGGCGTTGCAGCGGTCGCCGGGATCGGTTGCTTCACCGAAGGCAACGGCTCCGGGACCGACGCGGGCTCGCCTGAAGACGGTTCGTCGTCGGGTGCCGATACCGGCGCCGCGACGGCACCCGATACCGCCGACGACGACTCGACGAGCACGGCGACGCCACCGGGCATGCCACCGGCGGTCACGCTTCTGTCGGACGTGGAGGTGATCGGCGAGGGCGAGTCGGTGACGTTCGCGGTGATCGTGGCCGGCGGCGTGCCGGCGCCGGTCGTCGAAGGCGGCCGCTTGCTGTCGGCGGACCTGCAGACCGAGTTCGGATCGCTCGTGCAGCTGACGAAGCTCGAGTACGAGCTGACGTTGTCGTGGGACGAGATCAATGCGGCGCGGGCGATCGAGTTCGACAGCGACACCGCGTGGACGTTTCGCGCCGAGATCGATCTCGCCGACGGCACGACCGAGTTCGCCACGCTCGAGCTGGCGCTGACCTGTCGCGGGCTGCAGGCGTGCGACGGTCAGTGCATCGACAAGGCCGTCAGCAACGACCACTGCGGTGCGTGTGGCAACGCGTGCAACGTGTTCGAGATGGGCGACGAGCCGGTCGGCGAGTGCGTCGAAGGGGCCTGCACGCCCACGTTCTACGAGTGCATCGACCACGGCACCTTCGCCAACTGCGTCGACTACTGCGCGAGCGTGGGGCAGACGTGCGCCCAGGGAGCGATGGGACAGCCCGAGCTCGGCTGCGGTGGCTACACGTATCGCTGGTACGAGGCCGCCAACGGCCACGCGTGCGTGGACGTGCCCGACTTCAGCTGGGCGTCGTTCGCCGGCTGTGCCTTCGACTTCGCGTGGGTCGAGATGGATCAGATCCGCTGTTGCTGCACCCAATGAACGGGCGAGCGACGATGACGATCTGGTGACCAAGCAATGATGGGTTGTCCACGCCTCGGCCCGGCCGTTCGGTCAGGTTGAGAGCATGCCGCCCTCTCGTTCTCTTCGCTGGATTCCTGCTCTCGCGCTCGGTCTCGCGCTGTCGGCCTGCGACGACGCCCGCGGCTCGGCGCACGACGAGGCCGAGGCGCAGGCCGCCGCCGCGGCCCCGATCGCCGAGGCGTCCGAACCGACCACCAGCCTCGACGACGTCGACGCGCCCGCCGACCGCATGGTGATCCGCACCGCCCGGATCCAGATCCGCGCCGAGAGCCCGGCCGAGGTCGTCGCCCGCGCCATCGCCCTCGCCGAGCGCGGCGGTGGCTTCGTGTCCAACTCCGAGAGCCATGGCGTGGGCGAGGACGTGGACCTGGCCCAGGCCACGCTGCGCGTGCCGTCCAACCGCTTCGAAGGCCTGCTCGCCGAGCTGCGCGGCGAAGGCGAGCTGCTGTCGGAGCAACTCGGCGGCGACGACGTCACCGAGCAGTACGTCGATCTGTCGGCGCGCCTTCGCAGCCAGCGCAAGCTCGAAGAGCGCCTGCTCGACATCCTCGGCAAGGTCGAGTCCGTCGAAGACGCGCTGTCGGTCGAGGCGCAGCTGACCCGCGTGCGCACCGACATCGAGCGGCTCGACGGTCAGAAGCGATCTCTGGAGAACCGGGTGTCGTTCGCGACGATCGATCTGTCGGTGTCCTCGCCCGTGCGCCACAACGCCCCGCAGGCCGAGACGGTGGTCAGTCGGCTCGACCGTGCCCTCGACGATGCCGGCCAGGCGTTCGTGGCGGTGCTCGCCGGGCTGATCCGGTTCTTGGGCGTGCTGCTGCCGTTGGGTCTGGTGTTCGTCCCGCTCGGGATCGCGGCGCGCGGTGCCTGGCGCCGTCGCCGGGCCCGGACGATCGTGCCGGTCGCGCCGTCGGTGACCACGCAGCTGCCGCCACCGCCGCGGTAGCAGCGAGCTGGGGCTCGAGTTCAATTCGGCGAAGGCGCGGAACCAATCGTCGCGCCGTTCGTACAAAACTCTCGAATGCCCCACCCGCACGACCCCGGTCGTCGGGACGAGGAGACGTCGGCGTTGATCGACCTGCGTGTCCTGTCCCAGATGGCCCAAGCCCCGCCGCCGCGCGGGAGCGCGTCGGCCAGCTCCCTGGCACTTCCCCGCTTCGCGGCGACCGATCTCACCGGGGTGGCGACCGTGCGCCGGACCCCGCCGCCCCCTCCGCCCCCGCGTCCGCGCAACGTGCTCGCGCCCGTCGAGGAGCCGCGCGGTCCCCTGTACGCGCTGCTCGCCTCGTTGACCGTCGCCGTCGCCGCCCTCGCCACCTACGTGATCGTTCGGCCCGCTCCGACCGTCGTGGTCCAGGCCCCGGCGACGTCGGCGGCGCCGTCGGTGATCGCCGCCGACGCACGGGTGGATCGCTCGAGCGCAGCCGCCGTCGCGGCATCCGATGACGACGACGACGACGAGCCGCAGGACGAGGACGAGGTCGCCCCGCACGACGAGGCGACGCCGTCGGTCGAGCTCGCCACCCCCTCGCCCCGCGATCGCACCCGCCGTCACACCGATCGTGACCGCGCGCCGAAGTCGGATCCCCGCACGACCAAGGTGACGCCCGAGGCCGCGCCCAAGACGTCGGGCCCCTCGCTGGAGTGCCAGCTCGGCATCGGCGAGTGCACGAGCACGAGCACGCCCCGCAAGCCGCCCGAGGATCCCGACCCGAAGACGACCGACCCGTCGCGCCCCGCGAAGCTGACGACTGTCCAGGTCCGCAACGCGATCGCGGGACCCAAGCGCAGCGCCAAGCAGTGCGGCCGCACCCATGGTGCCGCAGCCGGCGACCGGGTCGAGGTGAAGCTGTCGATCGCGGGCGCGACCGGCAAGGTGACGTCGGCCACACCGGTGGGCGAGCACGCCCGATCGGCGCTCGGTCGCTGCGTGGCCGATGCGCTGGCCAAGGCGAGCTTTCCCAAGTTCGGCGATCCCGCCATGGGCGTGTCCTTCGGCGTGCGCATGTAGATCACCTGTCGCGTCCCGCGCCGCGTGCTACGTTGCGCCGCGGTGACTTCGCCGTCCCGTCGCCTCGCGGTATTGGTCGATCGCCGGGCGACCGCGATCACCGTCTTGTCGCTGGTGTTCGCCGTCGTCGCGGGCTGGCTCGCCTCCGGCCTCGGCATCGACGGCCAGATGCGCCGCCTGCTGCCCGACGACTACCCGTCGGTCGCCAACATCGACCGCGCATCCGCCAAGCTCGGCAACCAGTCCGATCTGTACGTGACGATCGAGAGTCCGTCGCCGGAGGCGAACCGGGCGTTCGGGGACGCGGTGGTCGCGGCGCTGTCGGAGCATCCGGACCTGCACTGGGTGCAGCTGCGACGCGACTGGACCTTCTTCGAGGACCACGCGCTGCTGTACGCCGAGCTCGACGACTTGCTGCAACTGCGACGCGAGGTCATCGGCCGGATCCGCAAGGAGGTCGCGGCGAAGGCCTACGGAGACCTGTCGCTCGACGAGGACGAGGACGAGGACGAGGACGAGGACGAGGACGAGGACGAGGACGACGCGCCCGCCGACACCGCCGCCGCGGACGAGGCCGACGACCCGTTCGACCCCGACCACATCAAGGCCCGGTACGGCCTCGACGAGAAGCTGCCCGAGTTTCGCGAGGCCGACGAGGGCCGCCTGCTCGTCGTCTGGGCGCGACCGACCAGATCGGCGACCGACGTCGAGTTCGGCAAGAACCTGCAGGCCGACGTCATCGGCATCCTCGATGGGCTCGAGCCGAGCTCATTTCATCCCGAGCTTTCGTTCAAGCTCGACGGCGCGTTCGCGTTCCACTCCCGGCACGTCAACCAACTGTCGCGGGAGATCTGGGGAGGCACCGCGTTCGCGGTGCTCGGCGTGCTCGGGTGCATCGCGTTGTTCTTCCGCGCCGTGCGCCCGCTTCTGCTCGTGCTGGGACCCGTCGCGTTGTCGTCGCTGGGCGCGCTGGCCTTCGCCGAAGTCGCCTACGGTGACCTCAACCTCGTCACCGCCTTCATCTTCGCGATCCTGATCGGGCTCGGGATCGATTTCGGGATCCACCTGCTGGCGCGCTACCGCGACGAACGGCAGCGGGGGCTCGCGCACATCGACGCGCTCGAGGTGATGTACTCGGGCACCGGGCGCTCCACGCTGGCCGGCGCCATGGGAACCGCGCTGTCGTTCGGCTCGTTGGCCGTCGCGGACTTCGAGGGCTTCTCGCAGTTCGGGATCGTCGCCAGCATCGGGATCGGGCTGTCGCTGCTGACGACCGGCGTCGTGATGCCCGCGTGGATGATCGTGATGGAGCGGCGCTTTCCCTGGAAGGTGCGGGCGGCCCCCAAGACGCGGTTCATCCTCGGCTTCGTCCCCAAGACGATCACGACCGCTGGACTGGTCGGTGTCCTCGGCCTGGCGCTCGCCGGCTACGGGGCGTCCCGGGCGACCGACATCGCGTTCGAGTACGACTTCGACAAGCTGGGTCCGCAAGACGAGCCCAGCGACGGGCCCGAGCCCACCACCTACAAGGATGCGATCGGCCGGTCGACGTCGTCGGCCCCGGCGGTCGCGATCGCCGAGGATCGGGTGCAGGCCCAGCGGTTGTACGAACAGCTGGCCACGCTCGTGGCGATGACGCCCGAGGAGGCCGCCGCGCTCACGCCGATCGACCCGCGACGGCTGATGGCGCTGCGTCGCGCCGTCGACCCCGACTACGACGGTCCGCCCCCGAAGCGGATCGTGGCCAAGACCGTCGACGCGCCGGCCGAAGCCGGCGGCGACGGTGGAGACGACGACTGGGGTGAAGACGACGACGACCTGCATCCGTTCGAAGACGAGGACCTGCAGGATCCGGTGTTCGTGGCCCTCGAGGCCAAAGCCCAGTCGATGCGGATCCCGACGAAGCCGGTCGCCGAGGTCCTTCGCGGCTACGACGCGGACCGGCGCCGACAGATGGCGGAGCTGCTGCTGGCGGTCTCGGCGCTGCAGGCCTTCGTGCCCGACGAGCAGGCCGACAAGCTCACGGTCATTGCCGACATTCGCGAGCGCATCCACAGCAAGTACGGCCAGCTCAGCGAGGACTCGCGCCGCCAGCTCGACGAGTGGAAGACGCAGCTGGCCGTCTCCGAGCCGGTCGATGTCGACGACTTGCCGCAGTGGGTCCGAGCCCCGTTCGTCGACGCCGACGGCGAGGTCGGGCGCTTCGTCGTCTTCCGAACCAACGGTGCCAAGGCCGACGTCGAGAACGCCACCCGGATCTACCGCGCCTTCGAGACGATCGACGACCCGGACGGTCCAGTGACGACGGCCGCGAACTTCTACGTGGTGCCGGAGATCTTCGAGGCGGTCGGACGTGACGGCCCGCGCGTGCTCGTGCTCGCCCTCGTCGCGATGGTGATCACGGCCGCGCTCACGCTGCGCAGCGTGGGCGGAGCGGCGGCGGTGATCTTGGTGGTCGCGACCACGATGGCGTGGCTGCTGGGCGTGATGGCGTGGATGGGCACCAAGCTGAGCATCTTCAACATGGTCGCGCTGCCGCTGCTCATCGGGATGGCGCAAGACGATGCCCTGCACGTCTACCAACGCTGGCGCGAAGAGGGTCGCGGCAAGCTGCGCCGGGTCCTGCGCGAAACCGGCGGCGCGGTGGCGGTCACGAGCGCCACGACCATGTTCGGCTTCGCCGGGATCCTTTCGGCCAACCACCGTGGTCTGGCTTCGCTCGCGACCACGGCCGTGGTGGGGATGGGCCTGGCGTGGGTCGCCGCGGTCACGGTGCTGCCGGCCGCCCTCGCGATCGGCGAGCACCTTCGCCGCCGCGGGCAGAACCCGGCGAAAACCGACGATCGCGACGACTCGGCCACTTCGTGAGTTGACCGGCGCCTCGGGTGTTGACGGCGTGGCGGACGCCGGGGCATGCCGTGGGGTCCATGGCGCAGGATCCGGCTCACGAGACGGTCGAATTCAACTACTCGACGTACGAGAAGTACTACCGCCAACCGCTGGTGGAGTTGCGCTACGACCTGATCTACCGCCAGCGCCGGATCGCCGACCTGCTCGACCGCGCCGGGATCGATCCGGGCCGTCCGGGCTTCGCGGCGTTCGAGTACGGCTTCGGGGCCGGGCACCTGCTGCGGGTGATCGCCAACGCCAGCCGCGTGGTCGCGATGGAGTTCTCGCCGTCGGCCGTGGAGAAGGGCCGCCGCCTCGCGCCCGAAGGTCACCCGAGCTGGGAGGTGCGTCAGCACGCCGACGCCACGGACCTACCGCTGGAGTCCGACAGCTTCGACCTCGTCACGGCCAGCCACGTGCTCGAGCACCTCGAGCAAGACGACGACGTGCTCGACGAGTTCATCCGCATCGTCAAGCCGGGCGGGCACCTGCTCATCATCCTGCCGGCGCACGAGCAGCTGTTCACCGGGACCAAGCACCTGCGCGTCTACGACGTCGCCGAGTTCACCCAGCGCCTGCGCGACCGCGGTCTGACCGAGGTGATCGTCGACGAGCACCAGCGCTTCGACCGGCCCTGGAAGCACCACAAGGTCATCTTGCAGTCGCGCAAGAACAAGCTGTGGAAGGCCGCGATCGAGGGATCGAAGGCCGCGCTGTTCCTGCCCCCGCTGGCGTTGACCTGGAAGGCACTCGCGAGCGTCGACGCCGTCCTCGGCCGCGTCGGCGCCAAGAGCACCTCGGTCGCGTACCTCTTCCGCAAGCACAAGGACTAGATGACGCGGGCGATCGCTTGGATGCTGGGACTGGGGGTCGTCGTCGGCTGCGGCGACGATGCGGCGGCCGAGCCGATGATGATGGCTTGCCAGGTCTTCCGCTGCGACAACCCCAACCCTTCGTTTTGCGCGTGCCCCGACGACACCGAGGGCACGCCCGCGCCGCAGACCGGCACGACCGACGACGCCGAGACCACCACCGGCGCGGCGCCCGAGACGAGCACCACGACCGACGCGACGTCGACGTCGACCGGGCCGGCGGTGGTGGACACGGACGGCTCGACCGGCTCGTCCGGCTCGACGATGAGCGCGAGCGCGACGGACGGCTCGAGCGAGTCGGGGTCGAGCGGCGACTCCGATTCGGGCACGAGCTCGGGCACCGACACGACGTCGAGCTCCGGCACGGGCTCGGGCTCGGGCGGCTGAGCCGTCCTCACTTCTTCTTGCAGGACGTCGCGCCGTCGCACGACTGCTTGCAGCCGCGCCCCTCGCACTCGAGCTCGCAGGTCGACCCGGCTTCGCACGTCTGCGTGCAGCCGCCGCCGTAGCACGACAACGAGCAGTCCCCCGACTTGCACAGCTGCGTGCACTTGCCGTCGACGCAGGTCATGCGGCAGCCGCCCTCGCCCTCGCCCTCGCACGTCTGCGTGCAGCTCCCGCCGCGACACCCCAGGTTGGCGCTGGGTCCGATCCCCGTCTGCTCGCACCGTCCACCCGAGCACGACAGACGGCAGCGCTCGGCATCGGCCTCGCACGCCTGCTTGCAGCCGCCCTCGAGACAACGATCGAGCTGCAGCGAGGCGCGACGCTCCGCGACCGCCTTGCCTTCGTTGGGCATCTCGCGCGGGTCGTCGAACTCGAGCGGTTGTCGCGGCGGGGCCTCCGCGGGTTCCTGCGCCGCCGCCTTGCCGTCGGCGGCGTCCTCGGGAGTGGCCGCGGGTGCGGGATCGGCCGCCGCGGGCTCGTCCTTGTCGCACGCCGCGAGCGCGAGCAACGTAGTTCCCAGAGCGATCGATCGCAGCGCGCGCAACAAAGCGGGGCGATCCTACCGCGCCCGACCACCCCGGCGAAACCCGGTCGACGAGGGCCGGCGGCTGCTACATTCCCGCGGATGCGTTGGGCAACGATCCTGTTGGGCCTGTCGGCCGTCGCGTGCGCGCCCGATCGCGAGAGCGCGCCGCTGGACACCGAGGGCGGCACGACGGGCGAGGCGACCACCCTCGAGCTGCCCGGAACGTCGTCGACCACGGAGGCGGCGAGCACCGGCACCGTGGCGACGTCCGATCCGGACGACTCGACCGGGGACACGACCGGCGAGCCGCCGGCGAGCTCGTCGTGCGATCGGCTCCTGGAGGTCGTGGCCACCGTGGAGCGCTCGGAGGAAACGACCGAGGAAGCCTTCGCGATCCGGGGACTGCTCGACGAGATCCGCTACTCCGCCGACGGTTTTCCGATCGTGGAGGACGAGCGCACGTGCTTCGTGTACGTCGGCGATCCGGGCGAGAGTCTGTCGGTCGCCGGCGACTTCGACGACTGGGATCCGACCGCCCACCCGCTCACGAGCGTGCCGAGCGAGCTCGGCCTGCACTACGCGGTGATCGACATGCCCCGGGCCCAAGCCGTGGGCCTGTACAAGTTCGTGCGCGACGGTGCCGACTTCTTCGCCGACCCGGAAGCGAGGCGTTTCGGGTGGGACGAGTTCGGCGAGTACTCGCGGCTGGCGCCCGATCCCACGCGCAGCCACCACGAACGCTGGCGGGAGTTCGAGGAGGGCATCGGTGCCCTCGAGCCGCGCACGATCACGGTGTATGTGCCCGCGGGCGGCTTCGAGGCCGCGGCCCTGCCCACGCTCTACCTGCACGACGGACAGAACCTGTTCGCCCCCGACGCGCTGTTCGGCGGCTGGCAAGCCAGCGTGACGCTCGACGCGCTGATCGCCGACGGCACGATCGCCCCGCTGCTCGCGATCGGGATCGACAATACGACCGCCCGCTTCGACGAGTACACCCACGTCGAGGACGACCTCGGCGGGGTGATCGAGGGCGGGCAAGCCGATGCCTACGGCGACTTCCTCGTCGACGGGCTGATCCCTTTCATCGACGCGCGCTACCCCACGTCGACCGCGGTCGCCGACACCGCGGTGCTCGGTTCCTCGCTCGGGGGTCTCGTCAGCATCTACCTGGGTTGGCGCCATCCCGACGTCTTCGGCTGGGCCGGCGCGATGTCGGGCAGCTTCTTTTGGGGCAGCGAGCTCGGCAACCCCACGATGGCGGAGCTGGTCACGCAAATGCCTCCGACGGGGTTGTCGATCTACTTGGACTCCGGCGGCGGCGCCCAGCCGACATGCCCCGCCGACGCCGACAACTATTGCGACACGGTCGAGCTCGCCGACGCGCTGCGGGCCCAGGGCTGGATCGACGAGCAGGACCTCGTGTACCGCTGGGAGCCGGGCGCGATGCACAACGAAGCCGCATGGGCCGCCCGCTTCGGCCCCATGCTGACCGACTGGCTGTTCGGCGGCTGAACGCCGCCCGCACCAGACGCTGTCACCTTTCGTTCGGACGTTCGTAGGCGGGCGCGAACCCGGGGAATAGTCCCTGGAGCCAGCCGGTTGCGGCCGGCTCGCCTCGTCCGGACGTCCGCATCGTGTCCCAACGCAATCTCCTCGTCGTGGCCGCGGCCGCCCTCGCGGCCGTCGTGGCCTGGATGCTCCTGAAAAGTCCCGACCCGGCCCCCGCGGCGCCGTCGGCCGACGCCATGCCCTTCGCGTCCGACGATGGCGTCGCGGGGACGCCCGGGCGCCCGAGCCCGAGCGCCTCGGCGTCGACCTCCGAGACCACGGTCACAGTGACCGGTCACGTCGAGGGCGACGGCAAGCCCCTCGCCGGCGCAGTCGTGATGCTGCGCGCGCACGACGATCCGGAGTCCGGGGCCCGGCAGCGCATCGCCACCACCGACGATGGCGGCGGCTTTTCCTTCGACGACGTCGCGGCCGGCCGCTACGCCGTGGCGGCCACGGCCAAGGGCTTCGTGCCCGGCGTGCAGCGCCGACTCGACATCGACGGCCGCGAGCCCGCTCCGCTGACGATCGCGCTGCAGGCCGGCGGGCTGCGGATCCACGGGGTGGTCGAGGACATGACCGGCGGACCGATCGACGGTGCATTCGTCCGGGCCGTGCCGACCGAGGGCTACATCGGCCTGCGCCAACACGAGAGCTTCGGCACCGTCGGCGACGAGGACGGCGCGTACGAGCTGTTCGTGGCGCCGGGTCGCTATCGCCTCGAGGTCGAGCATCCCGACTACGCCACCGACAGCCGCGGCGTGGAGATCAGCGGCGGTGAGTCGCAGCAGAACTTCCGCCTCGTGCCGACGGCGTCGATCGAGGGTGTCGTGCGCAACGGCGTGGGCGGCCCGGTCGTGGCCGGCGCGACGGTTCGTTGGATGCGCGAGCGCATGATGGTCCTGCCCGACGGCTCGCGACACGCCACGCCGGCGGGCGGCGGCATGGTCACGACCGACGACGCGGGGAAGTTTCGGATCACCGGATTGCCCCCGGGCGTCGTGCAGCTGTCGGCCCGGGCCCGCAAGCGCGCGAGCCTCGAACCCACGGAGGTCGCGGTCGCGATCGCCGAGCAAGTCACCGGGGTCGAGCTCGTGGTCGACGAGGCCCACGACGTGCGCGGGCGGGTGGTCGACGCCGCCGAACCGGACAAAGGGATCGCGAACGCGAACGTGACGCTGCGCGCGGGCGGACCCGGGGCCATGGGAACGCAGACCGACGCCGAGGGCAACTTCGAGCTGCGGGGGGTGCTGCCGGGCTCCTATACGGTCGACGCCTCGGCGGACGGCTACGCGCTGTCGCTGCCGGGCATGCCGGTCGAGGTCGACGGCGACGTCGACGACGTTCGGGTCGAGCTGTCGGCGGGGCTGACGATCACCGGTCGCGTCGAGCCCCCGCAGCTGGCCTCGGTGCGCATCGATCTTCGCCCCGAGCAGATGCGCATGGGCGGCGCGATCTTCCTCGGCGGCGCGGGCATGTCGGCCGTGGAGACCGACGACGACGGTACGTTCGAGCTCGGCCCGGTACAGCCCGGCAACGTCGTGGTGGTAGCCACCGCCGCCGACGGCAATGCCGGAGAGACCGAGGTGACGATCGGTCCCGAGGGCGCCACCGACGTGGTGGTCCGTCTGCAGCCGCGCGCCTCCGTGCGCGGGAGCGTGCGGGGCCTCGACGGCACGCCGATCGCCCAAGGTCAGGTCTCGCTGCGGCGAAAGCAGCCGGACGGGCAGATGATGCGACTGACGATCAACGGTCGCGAGATGGGAACATCCTCGGCGATCACCGGCGACGACGGTTCCTTTCAGATCGACGGTGTGGCCGCGGACACCTACGACGTCGTCGTCAGCGACCGCTACGGCGACGAGCTGCAGCTTCGCGGCGGTCCCGTCGCGCTCGACGGCCCGGTACCACGGCTCGAGGTCGGCAGCACGGATCTGACCGCGGTCGATCTGACCGTGGATGCCCACGACGGGGTGATCCGCGGCAAGGTCACGACCGACGGCGGGGGTGCGGCGGCCGACGTGTGGGTCACGCTGACGCGGCTGCCCGATCCCCCGCCACCGAGGTCCGACGACGACCACGAGCCCGGTACCCACATGGCCTCGCGCATGATCATCGCCACGTCCGACGGCGGGGGTGCGGTCGAGCGCCCACCCGCGCTGACCGGCGAGGACGGCAGGTTCGAGTTCACCGGCCTGCGCGAGGGCAACTACCAGGTCACGGCCGAAGGCGACGGCGGTCGCTCCCGCACGAGCGCCGAGGCGCGCACCGGCGAGGCGATCACGCTGACACTGCAGCCGCTCGCGGCGGTCGAGGGCCGCGCGATGCTCGACGGCGAGCCGATGACCACCTTCTTCGTCTCGGCGGCGGGCCCGAGCTCGCGCAGCCGCCAGGTGCGCGACGAGGAAGGGAGGTACCGACTCGACCGTCTCGATCCCGGCGAGTACGAGCTGACCGTGCGCGCCACGGGCGGTGCGCTGGGCAAGGCCACCTTCACGGTGCGAGCCGGCGACACGGCCTCGGCCGACATCGTGCTCGAGCGGCCGGCCAAGGTCCGTGGGCGCCTCGTCGACGATGCCGGCGGCCCCGTCGTCGGCGCGATGATCATGGTCGGAGAAGGCTCGGAGGAAAAGGGCGAGGTCCGCATCGAGCACAGCGGAAGCGACGGCCTCATCACCACCGACGACGACGGCAAGTTCGACTTCACCTGCCCCGCCGGTGGACGTGTCCTCGTCGCCATCGAGCCCGGCAAGCAAGACCCGCTCGCGCTGAAGTTCTTCAGCGTGCAGGCCGGCGACGACCTCGATCTCGGCGAGCTCGGCCCCGGCGATGCCCCGCCCCCGCCGCCGGGCTCGGCCCGGGTCGAAGAAGACGTCGACGTCGCCGCGCAGTAGGCCACGCGCTCGGGTGTCACAAGTCGGATCTGACGCCTCCACCGACTTGGACAGTCCCCATGAACCGCCTCGCTTGCCTCCTCGCCCCCGTCCTCGTCCTCGCGGTCGCGCCCACCCGAGCCGACGCCGGGCCGCGCACCACTTCGCCCGCAAAGACCGCGGCGCCCAAGGGCAAGGCCGCCACGAAGGCGCCGAAGATCGCCAAGCTCAACGGCCGTCGCGGCAAGCGGTCGGGCATGGTGGCCAAGCTCGCGCCGAAAGCGGCGTCGACCTCCGTGCACACGGAGATCCCGAGCGAGCTCGCGGCGCGGATCTCGACGTCGAAGGGCCCGCGTCCCAGCCTGGGCAAGGCCGAGCTGGAGGCGATCACCGACCTGAAGGTTCACGACATGAACTGGGCCACGCTGACCCCGATTGCGCCGTGGCGCACCGGTCGCGCCAAGCTGTCGTTTTTCCGGTCGATCGAAACCCCGAGCCACCAGGGTGAGCAAGTGGTCTACGCCACGTTCACCAACGAGTGCGCGCTGGGCAAGGAAGACCCGTGCATTTCGCCCTTCACCGAGATCACCGTCGAAGCACCGGCGGCCGGCCTCTACATCGTCCAGTGCAACATGATGTCGCTGAGCAATTCCTCCCACAAGTGGATCGTCGAGGCCAACGGGGACGTCGCCACGATGAGCGTGGGCTCGTTGGAAGACGATTGGGTCGTCTTCGTCCTGGAGGCCGGCGGCCCGGGCAGCTACCACGCGTCGCTGCGCGGAACGATGCATCTGTGGGCGCTTTTCCAGTGCAAGGTCAACCCGGCGGGCTGACGCCGCGACCGCCCTGTCGTCGGGCCGGCCGTTGCGTGTACGATGGCCTCGGTGCGACGGGGGCTGATCTCGTGCCTGCTGACGGGGTGCCAGTTCTCCGCGGCGGCGGCGGTGGACACCGATGCGTCGGGTGGATCGTCGGGCGACGAGACGGCCGTCGCGACGAGTACGACTCCGGACCCGGGCTCGACGACGGGCGGTGACGATCCCGACTCCAGCGACGGCGACCCCACCACCACCACCGGCTCGACCGCATGCGCTTCGGACTGGGCCAATCCCAACTGGCACTACCGCACCGTCCTGACGCTGGACAACGACAGCATGGACGCGGTCGTCGGCGCGACGATCCCGGTGTTCCTCGAGCCCGTGCGCTTCTTCTACGAGGGCGCCACCGCCGACGGCCATGACCTTCGCTTCGTCGCCAACGACGAAGAGCTGCCGTGGGACATCGAGCAATGGCAGCCCGGCGGTGCGTCGGTCGTGTGGATCCGGGCGCCGGACCTCGCCCCGTTGGCGACGGTGGAGATCACGCTCTACTACGGCAACCCGGACGCGCCCCCGTCGGCCGTCAACGTGCCGCTGTACGTCGACGAGGTGGTCGGCGTGTGGCGCTTCGACGACGCCGGCGGTGCCCTGGTCGAAAACGCCGCGCGCGACATGTTCGACGGCACTGCCGCGGGTATGACGGTCCAGATTCCCGACGGCCGCGTGGGCTCGGCGCGACGCTTCGTCGACCCCGACGACGCGATCGACCTACCCGCGGAGTCGAGCGCGCTCCTGGACGGCTGGGGTGCCTTCACGATCTCCACGTGGATCCGACCCGAGTACGCCGCCGACCCGGACTGGGATGCCGCGCAGGGCTGGTTTCTCGACAAGGGCGGGTCGGTGCAGGACGGCCGCACGTTTCGCGCCGGCGGCTCGGCCCCGAACACCGGACAGGTGCAGGTCGACTTCTTCTTCGCCAACGGGAGCACCTCGTTTCAGCCGCTGGACCTGCCGCGAGGACAGTGGAGCCACCTGACGTGGACGTTCGACGGGACGACGCTGTCGCAGTACGTCGATGGGCAGGTGGCGGCGAGCACGGCGTACGGCCCGACCACCCTCGCCGCGTCGGCCAACCCCGTGCGACTCGGCCGACCCGGCAGCAGCTTCCTGGGATCGCTGGACGAGTTTCGGATCGAGTCGGCCGCGCGATCGGACACCTGGATCGCGCTGCAGTACGCCGCGATGGCCGACCAGCTGCTCGCGTTCGGACCCACCGAGACCTGCGGCAGCACCTGACGGACGGGGTTTTGCCAGGGTTGGGACCACGCGTGGACACGGACGGGGTCGGGCGGGCTGGACACCCGACCGGCAGTTCGGCGATCCTCCTTGCCGCACCGGCACGGCCGGTCACCAAGGAACCCCGATGAACCTCAAAGACATTGCAGCCACTCTCGCGATCCTCGGCTCCGGCGCCCTCGTGCTCGCCGGCTGTGGCAAGGACGCGGCCCCCTCCACCGAAGTTCCCTCGGGCGGCGATGCGGTGCCCTCCGACGCCGGCGATGTCGCGGGCGGCGACGCGGGTGGCGAGGCTTCCTGCGGCGGTGAAGGACACACCGAAGAAGGCCACTGCGGTGCCGCCGACGGTGGCGGTGACGAAGGTGGTGGCGACGCCGAAGAAGGCGGCGAGGGTGGCGAAGAGGGCGAAGCCTCCTGCGGCGGCGCCCAGTAGTCGCTCGTTTGCACCAAGAACCGAGAGCCCGCGGTGCGCGATCGTGCGCCCGCGGGCTTCTTCGTGGTTTTCGCGGACGTGGTCACCGGCCCTCGAAACGCCACCCGGTCGCGCACGTTCAGCCGCGCAGTAAACCGGGGCTATCGCCCGATAACGGCGTCTTTGCGCCGAATCGAATCGTGCCCTGGCCACCGCCGTCTGCAGGTGTCAGCGTTCGGTCATACACATGGTTTTGTCTCAGCGTCTTTCCTTGGGTTTGATTCTGCTCGGGCCTGTCGTCGCGACGTCCGCCTGCAATAACGAAGAAGGCGTCCAGATCGAGCGCGAGAACGTGGCGGTCGACATCAGCGACGTCGTTTGCCAGGCATACGCCGACTGCGACTGTCCGCAGGACGCGATCACGAGCGCCGAGCAGTGTGCCACCGCGGTGCAGCCCTCGCTCGAGCGCGCCATCGTGCAAGCCGAGCTGTTCGGCCTCAAGTACTACGGCAGCTGCCTCGGCAAGACCGAAAAGCTCATGGAAGCGGTCGGTTGCGGCGCCACGTTCGACACCAGCGACGAGGAAATCGCCAAGCTGTTGTTCGACGCCAGCGTCTGCAAGCTGTTCGCGGGTGACGCGGGTCGGGGCGATCCGTGCACGAGCGTGGGCGGGGCGTCGTTCGGGAGCTTCGGTGACACGTGCCGGCACGACCTGGTGTGCGGCTCGGGAATCTGCATCGACTGGCCCGACTCCAAGGGCGACATCTGCCACGACATCGGCGTGTGTCCGCCGGGCCTGGCGTGCGTCGACCCGGACGCCGACGGCGTGCTGTCGTGCGAAGAACCGGCGGAGCTCGGCGGTCCGTGCAACCCCCACGACTTCGGGGCCGGCTGCGGGCCGGACCTGTTCTGCAGCGAGGTGGGCAAGACCTGCACCGCCCTGCCGTCGACCGGCGCGCCATGCCTGGACAACCAGTGCGCCACGGGCAACTTCTGCTTCAACGACATCTGCACCGCGCTGCCCGGCGCCGGCCAGGTGTGCACGCAAGGCGTGTGCGCGGCGGGCCTCGAGTGCGACTTCACGACGATGATGTGCACGTCCCTGCCCACGGCCGGCCAGCCCTGCTCGCCCGCGGGTGGATGCGCGACCGGCCTGGCGTGTGGCTTCAACAACCTGTGCGAGGCGTTGCCCGCCGCGGTGTGCACGGTGCCGCAGGACCTCGGCCTGTGCGCGTGGCTCGACGACGGGATCTGCGACGAGCCCGGCGGCACGGGGCTGTGCCAAGAGGGCACCGACCCCAACGACTGCGGCTGCCCGTTCGAGAACGACGGCACCTGCGACGAGCCCGAAGGCACGGGCCAGTGCAACGAAGGCACCGACCCGACCGACTGTGGGGCGATCTGCCTGACCGCCGGCGACGGCACCTGCGACGAGCCCGAGGGCACCGGCACCTGCCCCGAGGGATCGGACCCCGTCGACTGCGGCGGCCCGGTCTGCCCGACCACCAACGACGGGACGTGCAACGAGCCCGCCCCGGCCGGTGACGGCACCTGTGCCGCCGGGACCGACGCAGCCGACTGCGGCGCCGCCTGCCCGACCGCGAACGACGGCTCGTGCAACGAGCCCGAGATCGGCGACGGCACCTGCCCCGCCGGCACCGACACGATCGACTGCGGCGGTGCCACCTGCCCGACGGCCAACGATGGCTTCTGCAACGAGCCCGGTATCGGCGACGGTACCTGCCCGACCGGCACCGACCCGGTCGACTGCGACGCCGGGGTGTGCCCCACCGCGGGCGACGGGTTCTGCAACGAGCCCGAGATCGGCGACGGCACCTGCCCCGCCGGCACCGACCCCATCGACTGCGCCGGGGCCGGGGACTGCCCCTACGCGGGCGACGGCGAGTGCGACGAGCCCCCACCTCTGGGCACGGGGTTCTGCCCCGCCGGCACCGACCCGCTCGACTGCGGCGGCTGAAAATCGTGCCGCGGAGTGCGACCGCGGCGGGGGGCCACCGTCTTGATCGAACGATGGCTTACTCCGCCGCGACCACCCACCCACATGGCGCGCCGTGCGTCGGCTGCCGAACGCCGCTGCCGCCGCACGCGATGTTCTGTGTCGAGTGTGGCCTGTGTGCGCTCGACGTCACGGGCTCGGGCACGGTCATCGCGCCCCCGCCCGAGCGTCCCGCCCTGATCGGCCGCGAGATGCTGCAGTCGGTCGACCGGCTCATCGCGGAGCTCGAGCTCGAGTCGGCCGCGCCGCCCGCCGAGCCCGCCACCGAAACCGACGACTTCCACATCGAGCTCGTCGAAGACGACATCGAAGTCGTCGATGAGGAAGAGCAGCCGACGCGCCAGTACACCAAGGCGATGCTGCGCGACCTGCTGGCGGGGCGCACGCCGCGGTCGAGCCGCATGCCCCCGTCGCCCCGGGCGGCGCAGCCCAGCCGCCCGCCCCAACCACGCCGCCGCCGGGCGACGCCGCGCCAGCCGGTGCAGCGTCGCATCACGGCCGCGTACGGCGTGATCGAGTCGTAGCCCTCAGTCGTTGGGCCACGGGTTGGGCGGGTTCTGCTCCGGCGGGGGGAAACCACCACCGGCCGCCTCGAGGTTGGCGATGAACTTGTCGATGTAGACGAGGTCGTCGGCGATGTCCTCGTCGGGGTTGTCGGCCAGCCACGCCTCGACGCCTTCGCCGAGCGGGCCGAGCACCCCCAGCGCTCCGTTGTAGTCGCCATAGGAGGCCCGATTGGCCGCCATCTCGAAGCCGGCGTAGATGTTGAGCATCACGAACGCCTTCTCGACGCCCGCGAACGAGAACGCCCCCTCTTCGGGCGTCTCGCCCGGCGCCAGCGCGCTGGTGATCTTGAACTCCTGCTCGAGCGTGTCACCGGTCGCCGGCGCCTCGTAGCGCATCGCCAGCGTGCCCACGGTCCCCGCCTCGGCCGCCTGGTCGGCGCCGCGGGGCACGAGCTCGGCGATGATCGCCCCACCGCCGCCGCGTCGACCTCCCTCGATGTCGGAGACCGTCGTGCGATGGGCGATCTGCAGCGAAGGGATCTCGATGTGGCCGTGGTTGCCCCAGACCTCGGACTTCTTGGTGCCGTAGATCGTACGCAGCTGGTAGCCGGGGTCGACCTCGAAGTCGATCGTCACGTCCTGCGCGAGCGGCACGAGGAACGTCTGCACCTCCTGCTCGAACACCTCCTGCACGGCCGCGGGATTTTCGAGGAAGTAGAACGCGCCCGCGCCCTGCTCCGAGAGCTGGCGCATCAGCGCCGGATCGAACTCCGTACCCACGCCGATCGTCGACAGGGAGTAGCCCGCGGAGTTGTAGTCGGCCGACATGTCGATGAGCTGCGGCGAGCTGGTGATGCCCGCGGTCGCGACCCCATCCGACAGCAAGATCACGCGATTTTGCGTGGTCGTGTCCTCGGACCGGTTGCGCTCGACCGCGTCGTAGGCGGTGCGCAGGCCGTCGTAGATGTTGGTGGAGCCGTTGGCGTCCAGGTTGCTGATCGCGATCGACAGCTCGGGGCTGTCGCCGGCGACGTGCTCGACGGCCACGCGCGCCTCGGAGCCGAACGCCACGAGCGTGACCCGGTCTTCGGGCTGCAGGTCGTCGAGCATGCGGAACAAGCCCTCGCGCACGTACTCGATCGGCTCGCCCTCCATCGACCCGCTCGTGTCGACCGCGATCGCGAGATTGAGCGGGGGTCGCTCCATCTGAGCGGGGTCGACCGCCGTGTTCATGCCGAGCATGACCAGCGTGCAGTTGGAGCCGTTGATCATGTTGCCCATGACGCCGAGCTCGGCGTGCACGCACACGTCCGAGCCGCAGTCGGCCGGCGGCAGCTCGAGCTTGTGCTCGTTGAAGAAGCCGACGTCGTCGAGGGTCTCGGGGCCCGGCAGACCGCCGTCGTCGAGGATCGCGCGGAACTGGCCGAAGTCCTGGGCCCCGCCCTGACCGATCCCCACGCCACCGCCGTCACCGCCACCGGCCGCGTCCGTGCTGCTGGCGTCGCCGCAGCCGGAAGCGAATCCCGCCGCGAGGGCCACCGCCAAAGTCCACTTGCTGAGTCGTTGCACGTTCATGTTCGTGAGTCCTCGTTCGAAATCGGAGTCGATGTCATTCGGGCAGCGGCGCGGCCGTGAAGACCACCGCGACCTCGAGGTCGGTGCCGAGGGTGTCCGGACCCTCCGCGCACTCGGGATCGAGCACGACCCGTTCCTGGGCGTGCGCCAGGTACACCTCGTAGGCCGAGCCGTCGGGGCCCTCGAGGCGGGGCGCGGCGTCGCCGGGGCGAAGCTGCGCGCTGCCGTACGCGTCGGCGTACACCGTCAGGCTCGCCGCGCGGGCGACCGTGCCGCAGACCGGCTCGGCCGCGTAGTCGCAGCTGAAGTCGGGCACCACCCCGAAGGTCAGCTCGTCGATATCACCCAGCTGTGCGGAGCGAACGAGCTGCACCCGACCGAGCAGCGCACCGGAGGTCGCGTCGTAGTGACGAACGTCGACGCTGGTGGGCTCGCCCTGCGCCTCACCGACGAGATCGCTGTCGATCTCGAGCTGGTCCCCCACGGCGAAGGGCAGCTGCCCCATCGGCGCACACAGGTACATGCGGTCCTCGTTGCCGCCACGCGACAGATCCAGCGCCCAGCAGCCGTCCAGGCCCAGATCCATGGCCAGAAGCGTCCAGGTACCCGTGGCGATGCCACTCCAGGCCAGGCGCTCGCCGTCGGCCTGGGGACCACACTCGCCGGAGATCGGCGGAGCGGACACCGGCGCGGACAAGAAGCGCTCGCCCGACAGGTACCGGCCTCGGCCTTCGTCGTCGAAGCCGATCTCGATGAGGCCCGGATCGTCGGGGAACAGCCCCTCGCCTTCGACCGTGTGCGCCGCCGGGTCGCCGTCGTTCCAGAAGACGATCCGCGCCGGCACGTTGTCGGCCTCGAACAGGACCACGTTGCACTCGCGGGCCATCGACTCGTCGCGGTCCCACTCGTTGTTGAACAGCAGGCCGTGGTTGACGCCCGGCGCGACCGTCCACGACTGCACGTCGCCGAACAGCGAGGTCTGCAGCAGCCGGCCCGGGTCGTCGGCCACGCGGCTGCAATCCAGATCCACCTCGGGAGCGAGCGTGCGGACGCGGATGATCATGTCCGTGTCGCCGCCGTTGTGGATGTACACGTCGGTGAAGATCGACGCCCGGAAGGGCTCACCGGGCCCGGGGCTGGTCGCGGCGCACATCATCACGCCGGTCGTGGCGGCGGCCAGCTCGAGGCTGTGCTTGGCCTGCGCCGCCGCAGTGGGCAGCGGGCGACCGAACACGTGCCAGGACACGAGCAAGGCCGGCAGCGCGAGCAGGTCGCTCGGATCCATCGTGGTCACCCACCCGAACGCGACGGTCTGCATGAGCGCCGACCAGGCCGCCGAGATCGCCGGCGACAGCTGCAGCGCCGTGAACACGGCCCCCACGGCCACGTGCGCCATCGTCCACCCGCGACGCGAACGCACGCGCAAGATCGTCGCGAACAAGACCGGCGCGACGATCAGGCCCGCGACGTCACTGAGCTTGCCGGTCACGACGCCCGGCAGCAGACCACTGCCCTTGAGCACGTGGTCGTTGAGGACGAGCACCGCGAGGGCGCCGAGCCACGCGGGGTGCAAGAGCGCGCGCGCAGGTCGATGGGGCAATGCGAAAGCCATGACGTTCGAACCGGGATAAAGACAGTGACGGGACATCCGTCGACGAGTTAGTGCCCCCCGAAGACCGTTCGATCACGTGGTCGCGAAAAAACCTGGCGCGCGGGTCGCACGTGCAGGTTCACGGAATTCTTTCGTTTTTTTCGCGAGCCTCCCGAGTGCGATCGGCTATGTTCGAGGCATGAGACTTGGCTTGCCTCTGACACTCGCGCTCGCGTTGGCCGGGTGTTCCGCCGCGCCGGCGGGCGCGGACGGTGACTACATGGAAGAAGATCTGCCGATGGGCGCGTGTGGGCTCACGGGTTGTGCCACCGCGGGCGACGGCGGCGTTCCGGTCGGGTATCCGTGCAACGGACCCAACGAGTGTGGCAGCGGTGCGGGCTGCGTCGCACCGTACGACGACGGCAACGTCGGCGAGTTCGTCTGCTCGGCACAGTGCGTTCCGTTGGAAGACGAGACGTCGTGGTGCCTCGACGACGACGCGTGCTGCGACGCCAATGCGTTCTGCAACCCGCGAGGGCTGTGCATGATGGGCGAGGCCGCCGTCGACGACACCACGGCCGGTTCGGAACCGACCTCGACCAGCGACGGCTCGGGCTCGGGCTCGGGCTCGGGCTCGGGCACCGGCACGGCCAGCGCCACCGGGACGGATTCCGGCACGGGCGAGAGCGGAAGCTCGGGAGAGGGATCCGGTTCTGGTACAACCGGCGGAGGACAGTGATGCGCCTTCGCGAAGCTCTCGTGCTCTTGTTCGCCTCGACCGTGGGCTGCAGCTGCGGCGACGATGCGCCGATCGAGCCCGACACCGACACGTTCGGGCCGGCGACCACGTCGGGTTTCTTCGACGACACCACCACCGGATTCGCGTCCACCGTTCCGGTCGGTGACACGCGCGGCGACGACGACGACGGCAATGACGACTCGGCCGCCGGCACCACCACCGGCGCCGCCTCGGGCGACGAGTGCCTTGCCTCGGCCGAATGCGGTGCGGAGCTGTTCTGCGTCGCGCCGTTCGATCAGACCCTCGGCCCGCTCGGCAAGGGCGACTACGCCTGCGTGACCGAGTGCGTGATGCAGATGGACGAAGATCGCTGGTGCGCCGACACGTCGGCCTGCTGCGATCCGGATGCGGAGTGCACCGACCGCGGCTACTGCGAGGTACCCGGGTTGGAGACGGGCGATTCCGGCGGCTCCGATTCCGGCGGCTCCGATTCCGGCGGCTCCGACTCCGGCGGCTCAGACTCCGGTAACGGTGAATCGGACTCCGGCGGGGACTCGAGCACGGGAGGATGACCATGCTGCGCCAGGCTCACTTCGTCTCGTTTCTCTTCACCCTGGTGGCCGGCCTGAGCTCGGCCTGTGGCGACTCGTCGCTCGATTCCGCCGGCGACGGCGACTACATGGACGACGACATCCCCATGGGCAACTGCGGGGCGACCGGCTGCGACACCGACGACGGCGGCGTCCCGATCGGCTTTCCGTGCGCCCAGTCCAGCGACTGCGCCGGGGAAGCGGCCTGCGTCGCGCCCTTCGCCGACGGCGATGTCGGCGAGTCCGTCTGCTCCGCGCAGTGCGTCCCGATCGACGACGAGTCGTCGTGGTGCCTGGACAGCGCGGCCTGCTGCGACGCCAACGCCGTCTGCAACCCGCGCGGCCTGTGCATCCCCGGCGAGAGCTCGCTCGACTCTTCCGGCGGGGCGACGACCACCGCCGACACCGGTGACGCGAGCAGTACCGGCGGGTCGGACTCCGGCGGGTCGGACTCGGGCTCGGGCTCGGGCTCGGGCTCGGGCGACGGCGCGGCCGACTCCGGATCCGGCTCCGGCTCCAGCGGCTGACCGAACGCACGACCGCGTAGGTCTCACCGCGCCCGCGAACGGCCACGCGTCCGGGCGGGCCGTTCGACGAACTCGCCGATCCGAGCCGTGCCGGGCGCGGTCTTTCCCCCCGGCCCGGCGATCGCCGTCACCTCGCGGGGATTCAACGACTCCCCACAGCCGCTGCAAGTGACGCGTGGGGCACCGACGTGACCGCAAGGGTCGTGTCGCAAGCGCATCGGCGGGGCCGTCACCGACGCGGTCCAGCGGTCTCCCCAAGCCATGAGCAGCATCAGGATGGGGGCCAGGTCCCAGCCCGCCTCGGTGAGGACGTACTCGTCGCGCGTACGTCCCCCATCACGGTACGGCTCGCGGGCCACGAGGCCCCCGTCCACCAGGCGACGCAACCGGTCCGCGAGGACGTTGCGGGCGATGCCGAGATCTTCGCAGATCGTGTCGAAGCGGCGCATGCCGACGAAGAGGTCGCGCAGCACCAGAGGTGTCCACGGCTCGCCGACGAGATGCCAGCACCGGGCGATGGAGCAGTGCATGGCGTCGAACTGGGTGCGTTGCATGGCGTTTCCTGGTCGAGGGCGCGGTCGGTCCTTTAAAGTTGCTTAATGAAACCCAGCGTATCACACTCGCGACATGATCGACATCGCAGCCGTGGCGCTGTTGGGGCTCGCGCTGACCGCGAGCGCCTGTGCGAGTACCTCGTACTGGGACACCGGCGCGTCGGCGTCCGGGGTCGACGGCACCGATGCAACGCGCTCGATCAACGCGTACCACGGCGCCGTCAAGCGCAAGGTGATCCGATCGTTCGAAGGCCTGAGCGCGGGCGATCCGAGCTACGCGCTGTCGCTGATGCGCGACGACGTCGTCTACACCTTCGCTGGAGCGCATGCGCTCGGGGGCACGCGCGAGGACAAGGCGGCGGTCACGAAATGGTTCGATCGCCTCGTCCGATTGCTCCCGGGCAAGTTCGAGATCCTGGCGGTCGAAGTCTCGGGCGGGCCCTCGGACACGCGCGTCTACGTTCGCTTCCGTGACACCGTCTCCCCCGAGTACGGACAGACCTACGTCAACCAGGGCTTTCAGACGCTGCGCCTGTCGTGGGGCAAGGTCGTGCGGGTCGAGACGTTCGTCGACACTGCCCAGGTACAGGCGGCCCTCGATACTCTGGCGGCGGCGGGAGTCGTGGAAGCCCACGCCCCAGCGATCGAGCGCTAGCACTACCTGATCAGCATCAGCGTCGCCTCGTGTTCATGGCGCCGGCGCGGTGCCCTCACCCGACCGCTCGCGCAGCCACGCGTCGATCGCGTCGACGAGGTTCTGCGCCGTGACCTGGTCGGCGTCGGCCGCGTTGTCCCGCCACATCACCGCGTGCTCGCGCGCGGCCTGGACCTCGCGCTCGGCTCTGACGGGATCTTCTTCGACCCAGGTCTTGGCGATCGGGAACTCGAACTTGGCCAGCGTGAACGCGGCCGATCCGCTGCGGGCACGCAGATCGAGTCCCTTTTGGTAGTAGCCGCGAGCGACGTCGAGCTTCTTTTGCGCCTCGGCGTTGTCGCCCAGCGCCATGTACCAGCTCGTCAAGGCCTCGTCGCTCTCGCCGCTGCGCGCGATGACCTGGGCCAATCCTTGCGCGAGAATCTCCTCGGCATCCTCGTGACGTCCGAGCTCGGTCATCAGCTTGCCGAGGTTGAAGCGCCGCAACGCGACGGAGGGATTGTCGGGACCGAGCGCCTCGATCGTGATCTCGAGCGAGCGCTTCTGCAGTGGGAGTGCCTCCTCGAGCTTGCCCTGACGCGCCAGGCAATTGCCGAGGTTGCCGAGCGCGGTGCCGACCCACGGATGGCTGTCGCCTAGCACTTCTTCGAGACTCTCGAGCGCCCGCCGCAGGTAAGGCTCGGCCTCCTGCATCCGTCGCGCCGCGCTGAGCGTGCTGCCGATGTTGGCGAGTGTGGACGCCGTGTCGGGATGCTTGGGGCCGAGCAGCCGCTCGCGAATCTGTAGCGCCTTGTGGTGGTGCGCCAGCGCCTCGTCGTAGCGACGGCTCGTCCGGGCCGCCGCGCCCAGGGCCCCCTCGAGGTCTGCGGCCAACAGCGGTGCCGCGTCCAGGGTCGCGAGCACGCCCCGTGCCTCGGCCCCGCGCGCCTTCGCTTCGTCGTAACGATCACCTTCGCGGCTGATGACGAACACCGCCCGCGTCAGCGCCTGGGCCTTCGTGCCGAAATCGCCCGCGGCATCGGCCCGCGCCACCGCGACGTCGAGGTCGGCCTCGGCGCCCGCGAGATCGCCGATGCGCTCACGGTACTGCCCCCGCACGAGCAGCGCGCTGGCTTCGACCGCCGGCGACTGGTTGGCCACCGCATCGTCCACGACCCCGGTCGCGATCTCGATCGCCGCCTCGTACTCGCCCAGCGCTCCCTTGGCCTTGGCGTTGGCCAGCCGCGCGCGCGCATCGGCCATCGCTTCGCGTCGCGCCGGATCCGACGTCTCGGCCCACGCCGCCACGCGCTTCGGGTCGCTGCACTCGCCGAGGTCGGACAAGTCGGTCACCGCCGGCACCGCTTGCTGCGTCATCGCCTCGCCGCCGGCAGCGAGCGCTTCGACGAGCTCCGCCACCTCCGATTGCCGCGCCGCCAGGCACTGCCGCTTGGCCTCGTACAACGACTGTCCCTGGCCCGAGTCGGCCTGCGCCGCGACGCAAGCTTGCTTGGTGACCGTGCGCCACTTGTCGGCATAGCTGTCGAACAGGTCCACCGTCGTGTGCGCAACCTGCTTGGCGTACGGCTTGCCCGAGCTGCGGATCGCCGCGTCGAGTCGCTGCCGCGCGTCGTCGTTCCAGACCGCGTCGATCTCGGTCCCCACCCCGGCGCACGCGTCTTCCCGGGTCCCGCCGCCGAACACCGCGTACGTCGCCGCCGAGGCGATGACCGCGACCCCGAGCCCGAGCCCTGCGCGACGCCATGTCTTTCGCGGGTCTCGTTGCAGCTCCGTGAGCAGCTCCGCCATCGAGGGGAAGCGGTCGCGGGCCTTGGGCGACAAGCCGCGGCGGATCGCCGCGTACACCCAGCCCGGCACACGCACGTCCCCGGGCGGGTCGCTCATCTCGCCGCGCACCACGTTGGTCGACAGCGTCACCAGGTCGCGCCCCTGAAACGGCCGCTCGCCGTACAGCGCCTCGTACAGCGCGACACAAAACGAGAACTGATCGGACCGGGCGTCGGCGGGATGACCGAGGTGCTGCTCCGGTGACATGTACGCCGGCGTGCCCATCACCGCGCCCGTTCGCGTCAGCGGTGTATTGAGGGTGTCCACCTCCGGGCGCTCCCGGGTCGGCTCCGCCTCCGTCGGTTCCATGGTGCGGTCCAGCAGCGAACGCGCGAGCCCGAAGTCGACCACGCGCACACGACCGTCGGATCCGAGCAGGACGTTGTCGGGCTTGAAGTCGCGGTGGACCAGTCCTCCCTCGTGTGCCGCCGCCAGACCGAGGCCCGCCTTGACGAACGTGTCGAGCACCTCGCGCCAGAGTCGACGCTTCTTCATCCAGTCGCGCAGCGTGCCGCCATCGACGAACTCCATCGCCACGAAGACGCGATCGCCGACCGTCCCCACCTCGTGCACCACGATGACGTTGGGGTGGTTGAGCCGCGCCATCGCCTGCGCCTCGCGCAACAGTCGGGCCTGCGCGTCCTTGGCCGACATCCCGCGGCTGACGTCGGCGCGCAGCAGCTTGATCGCGACCTTGCGATCGAGCTCCGGATCGTAGGCCGAGTACACGACGCCCATGCCGCCGCGTCCGAGCCGCTCGAGCACGCGGAAGCGCCCGACCTGCTCGTCGATCTGCTCGACCATCGACACGGCCGAGCGCGGGGCGTCGTCGGCAGCCTCGGTGTCGAGCTCCCAGCTCTCGCTCTTGGCCGCGGCGCCCTCCTCGGCACCGAACAGCGCGGCAGCGATCCGCGCTCGTCGCTTGGCGCGGTCGGCGATCTGGGGTCGGTCCTCCTCGTCCTCTCCCTCGTTCTTGGCCGCGACCGCGCCTGCGTCGGTGGAAGCGCTCGGCGCGTCATCCCCGAACAGCGCCGCGGACACGGCCGAGCGGATCGACGCCGCCCCTTCCAGCCGGGGCTTGGGACCCATTCGGCTGGTACCTGCATCCGCGTCGTCCGACGCGTCCTCGGGCTGCCGATCGCCGGCCATACGCGTCCTCATCATGCCACGCGACCGGCTGTAGTACCCTGCGACCGTGCCGACGGACATGGAGCTGCTCGACTCGTGGCGCGAGGGAGACCGCACCGCCGGCAGTCAGCTCTTCGAACGCCACTTCGACAGCATCTGCCGCTTCTTCGCCAACAAGGTCACCGCCGACGTCGACGACCTGGTGCAGCGCACCTTTGCGGCCTGCGTGGAGGGCAAGGAACGCTTCCGGGGGCAGTCGACCTTTCGGACCTATTTGTTCGGCGTCGCCCACAACGTGCTGCGCTCCCACCTGCGCAAGCGGCGGCGCGAGGGCGAGCGGTTCGACTTCGGCGTGACCTCGGTCTTCGACCTGGGGCTCAACCCCACGATCCTCATCGCCCAGGCCAAGGAGCAGCAGCTGACGCTGCAAGCCCTGCGGCGCATCCCGCTCGACCACCAGATCGTGCTCGAGCTGTACTACTGGGAAGAGATGACGGCGCGTGAGCTGGCCGAGGTGCTCGACCTGCCCGAAGGCACGGTGCGAGGCCGGATCCGCCGGGCCAAGCAGCTGCTCGAGGAGCAGCTGACCTTGCTCGCGGAAAACGACATGGACCTCGAGAGCACGATGAGTAACCTGGACAGCTGGGCCCGCTCGCTGCGCAAGAAGGTCCTGCCGCAAGACGACGGCTGAGGCCGCTGGGGGAAAACGACGATGTACGGCGTGTTCAAGTTTCTGCTCTATCTCGGGGTCGTGGCCGGGATCGCCGGCTTTTTGTGGCCGCAGTACTCCGACCACCCATCCCTGGCGAGCCTGCCCGCGGAGACGGGACGCTACCTTTCCTTCGGCGGCTTGGGCCTGGTGATCCTCGGGCTCATCGGCCGCACGGCGACCAAACCGGAAAACGACGTGGAGTGGAAATGAGCCGCTTGCTGCCTTCGCTCGAGTCGTCGCGTCGCAACCTCGTCCGCGAGCTGTACGACCGACTGTCGGTCGTCCCCGGGGGCAAGCGGGTCTTCACCCGCGTCGTCGGCCTCATCGCGCCGTACACCGCGACGATCGGCGCGCGCGTCGAGGAGGTGCGCATCGGCTACGCCCGCGTCGGGCTCACCGAGCGCCGTGCGATCCAAAACCCGTTCGACTCGATCCACGCGATCGCGCTGGCCAACCTCGCCGAGCTGTGCGGCAATCTGGCGGTGAGCTACTCGATGCCCGACGACGCGCGCTTCATCGTGGCCGGGATGTCGATCGACTACGCCAAGAAGGCCCGGGGCAAGGTGGTGGCCGAGTGCGAGACGAAGATCCCCGAGACCAACGAGCGCCGCGAATACATGGTCCCGGTGATGATCCGCGACAGCCACGGCGACGAGGTCGCGCGCGCGACACTGCGCACGCTCATCGGCCCCAAGAAGCGCCCCGAGTAGTCCTCCGACCGGGTAGCTCTGAGCGGCGAAACACCGCCCCGACCGTTGTTGCGAGACCTCGCGGCATCCCGATCCAGCTTCGGCCTCGCGCCGCGGTGGAGGGCGACGCTGACGGCGTCGTATCCGCTCAGAGCGACCCGGTCGGAGGACTAGTTTGCCGAATTCGTCTACGTACGGGTACGTAGAACCGCGGATTCGTTGACGTCGGGTTTACGGACATCGGCGCGGAGCTTTTCGCCGGGCCCCGCATTCGGTCCTGGTGGGACACGTCGAAGTTGCACCACCCCGAAGGAGCAACCCGATGTCCTTTCCCACCATCCCCGCCATCCTGTCCGCCTTCTTGCTCGCCGGCTCGGCCGGCGTCGCGACCACGGCCTCGTCCAACGACGACGCGATGGCAATGCGAGACGATCACCGCGACGACCACGAGGCGCGACACGCCGAGCGTGACGTCGCGAAGGCGGCCCGCAAGGCCGACAGCGACGATCGACGTGAGGCGAACCTGCAGCGCGTGTTCGAAGCCAAGGATCCGGACCGCGCCGTTCGGGCCAAGCAACGACTCGAGGCGCTCGGCAAGATCGACGGCATGCCGACGCCGCAGCCGCGCGCGGCGCTGGCCGAAGGTCACGGCAAGGCCAAGGCCAAGGGCCAAGCCAAGCGCGAGGCCGAGGTCCGCGGCGAAGACCGAGCCAAGGACAAGTCCAAGTCCAACACCAAGGACAAGTCCAAGGCCAACGGCAAAGCCAAGGACAAGGACAAGGACAAGGGTCGGCGCTAGCCGCCAACCGTTGGCTCCACGGGCGCGTCCGGCTTGGACCGGGCGCGCCCTTCATTCGCCGTCGCGGTCGCGCACCGGGTTGGTCTGCTCGGCGACCCACCCGAACGACCGCCTGACCTGACGAACGTCCTCACCCACCTCTTCGAGCACCTTGCGTCGGTCCTGCTTGAGGAACCGAGCCAGCAACGGCATCACCACCACCTCGATGAGGATCAACAGCCCGGTCCCCAGCGCCATCAGAAACCACACCGGGATCTTCAGCGGACCGGGTGCCTTCGCAAGACCCCGAAACACGTTGGGCACTTGCGCCGGGACCGCCGACGCCTTCTTCTCCAGTGACGTCGACCCTTTGGCACGCGCCTTGGCCTTGGGCGGCTTGGCCTTGCCCGGAGCGGCCGTAGGAGACCGCCGCAGCTGCGCCCGGACTTGTGCGACCGATTGGAAGCGGTCACGCGGCTCGGGCGAGAGCATCTTCTCGAGCACCGGGGCCAGATGCGAAGGCAAGTCGAGCTCGTCGACCGCGAGCCGCAGGCCATCGTGCGGCAGCTTGTCTGCGCTGACGCCGGCGTGCAGCGCGGCCATCGTCGCCGCGAGCGAGTACAGGTCACTGGCCGGCGTGGCCTCGCCATGCAGCTGCTCGGGCGCCATGTACCCGATCGTCCCGAACATGGTCGACCCGCCCTGCCCTCGCGCCGCGACGCGCACGGCCCCGAAGTCGACGAGGTGGACGTTGTTGTCGAAGTCGATCATGACGTTGGCCGGCTTGATGTCCCGGTGGATCACCGGCGGCGACAACGAGTGCAGGTAGTCGAGGATCTCCAGCAGCTGCGTGAACACGCCGTCGAGCTGCGCCGGGGTGAGGCGCTTGTCGCCCAGACCGTCCTGCAGCGAACGCCCGTCGATCAACTCCATCACGAGGAAGTAGTCGCCGGTGTCGGGGGCCTCGAAGCTGTCGACGTAGCGCGGAATGCCCGGGTGCTCGAGAGTCTCGAGCACCGCGATCTCTCGCTCGAACAGGTCGAACGTCTTCCACTCGCCGATCTTCTTGAGCGACAGCACCTTGATCGCGACGTCCTGGTGCGTCTGCGTGTCGACGCCGCGAAACGTCTGTCCGGTGCCCCCGGCACCGAGCGGCTCCATCACCCGGTAGCGCTGGAGCTTCGACTGTGATTGCGCGCGCTCGTTCATGTGCGATCCGCCCGCCGTCGCACGAACTTCAGTCCGCTCCAGACCTCGTCCACGGCGCAGACCTTGACGTCCACCAGTCCGGTCGCCAACCCCATGGTTCGTACGACGTTGCCGTCGAGATCACCGTCGGCGGCGCGCTTGCCCTTGGGCCAGCTGATCCACAGGGCGCCCGCGGTCGCGAGCTTGGGCTCGAGCCGCGCGAGTGCCTTGTCGAGATCTGCACGACGAGTCACGAACACCTGCACGAAGTCCATGTCGGCGCCGGGTCGGGCGAGCACCCGAACGTCGGGCGGCACCTCGAGCGTGTCGCCGAGGTAGCCGTCGGGGGCTGAAACGAAGCAGGTGCGCATGCCCGGCTTCAAGCCCAGCTTGCGCACCAACGGCGTGCCCGAGTAGCCCGCAGCCTTGGCCACGGGCGGCAGTCTATCAGCGGTTGGCGACGAAGCCGCGGACCGCGAGCTCGACGAAGTTCTCGGCGAACTTCGCCTCGTCCCCGGTCGGGAAGCTCGGGTGCTTCGCGCTGATCCGGCCGCTGATCATCAGGCAGGTGAGCCCATGGGCCGCCCCCCACAGCAAGAACGGCGCGGTCTCGACGTCGACGTCCGACCGAACCTGACCGGCCTGCTTCGCCGCCAGGAATGCCGCCTTGAGCTGATCTTGAGGGTAGGAGACGACGGCTTTCTCCTCGTCGTCGAGTTGGTCGTAGTCGACCTCGCCCTTGACGAACAGCACGTCGTACAGCCAGGGATTGGCCCGGCCGAACTCGATGTAGCGAGCGACGCACTCGCGAATCGAACCCATCGCATCCGACTCGTCGAACGCCGGTCGCAGACTGTCGTTCATCGACTCGAGCCCGTGGAAACGAATCGCACGGAGGATCGACGACTTGCCGTCGAAGTGTTGATAGAGGGCAGTCGCCGACACGCCCAGACGGGACGCGATGCCACGCATCGTCAACCCGTCTTCCCCCAGCTCGGTACCGAGCTCGATGGCGACGCGGACGATGTCTTGCTTGAGCGACCGCGCGGGGGGGGCCGCACCGTTGGGATCGTTCAGTTGCTCGGCACTCGACACGTCGTCAACCTAGCACAGCGCCGCTAGACCCGCCTGTGCTACGAACGTCGTTGCGATGGCTTGGACGCGCGTCTTCGGCCGATCGACCGACCTGTCGACGAGCATCGAACGCAGATCGAGACGGGACTATGTTCCGTCGCAGATCGCCCTCGGTGCGCACAGTCTGCGACCATGGATCGCGCCGCCGCGTCGACGATGACCACCCGACGAAACGTCCCGCTCGGACCCTTTACGACCCTGCGCGTGGGGGGTCCTGCGGACGTGTTCGCGCGGGCAGAGGACGACGACGCCATCATCGTTGCACTACGAGCAGCGGAGGATTCCGATCGTCCCGCCTGGATCCTCGGAGGGGGATCGAACGTGCTGATCGCGGACGAAGGATTTCGCGGAACGGTCATCGAAATCGCGACGCAAGGGATCGTGATCGCGCCCGACCTCGGACATGCGCAGCTCACGGCCGCTTCCGGTGAGCGGTGGGACGATGTAGTCCGCACCGCGGTCGAGCACGGACTGGGCGGCATCGAGTGCCTGTCGGGAATTCCCGGACGTGTCGGCGCTACCCCGATCCAGAACGTGGGCGCGTACGGCCAGGAGGTCGCCGACACGATCGCCGCGGTGCGCGTGTTCGATCGCCACGAGGCGCGGGAGGTGACGCTGGCCCCCGAAGACTGTGCGTTCGCCTACCGCGACAGCCGATTCAAGCGCGAGTCCGACCGCTTCGTGGTGCTCGCCGTACGGTTTCGGCTCACGCCGGGCGCCCCCGCGACCCCACGCTACGCCCAGCTTCGCGAGGCGCTTGCGAGCGATCCGTCACCGTCGCTGGCGCGCGTGCGCGAGACCGTGCTGGCGTTGCGCCGCAGCAAGTCGATGGTGTTCGACGAAGGCGACCCCAACCACCGCAGCGCGGGCTCGTTCTTCACCAACCCGGTGGTCGACGACGCGGTCGCCGACGCCGTCGCGACCAAAGCGATCGCCGACGGTACGATCGACGACCCGCGACGGATGCCGCGATACCCCGCACCTTCGGGGGTCAAGCTCGCGGCGGGCTGGCTCATCGAGGCCGCGGGCATGCCCCGCGGGTACGGCGACGGCCCGGTGGGACTGTCGACCCGACACGCGCTCGCGCTCGTCAACCGCGGTGATGCGACGGCCGCCGACGTCGTGGCGTTCGCTCGACACGTGCGCGACCGAGTGCGCGACACGTTCGGGGTCACGCTCGTGCCCGAGCCGGTGTTCGTCGGTCTCGATCCGCTGTGACGAACCAAGACGAACCAAGACGAACAAAGACGAACAAAGACGAACAAAAAAAAGGAGCCGCCCACCATTGGGCGGCTCCATGCAAGGACGAACGGCTCAGGTCGAGGCCAGAAAGTCGGGTCAGCGTGCCGAGCGGGTGATCGTGCGATCGAGCGCCGCGGACGTCGGGATGGGGTTGGACGGTTGGACCGGCCCGATCGGGCGCTTGAAGGCCTTCGCGTCACGCGAGGTGCGAGTGGGTGCCGGCGTCGGCGTTCGCGTCGGCTCGGTTCGCGTCGGCTCTCGCGTCGGTTCGGTCCGCGTCGGCTCGGTTCGCTTCGGCTCTCGCGTCGGCTCCGTGCGCGTCGGCTCTCGCGTCGGTTCGGTTCGCTTCGGCTCTCGCGTCGGCTCCGTTCGCGTCGGCTGCCGCGTCGGCTCCGTGCGCGTCGGCTCTCGCGTCGGCTCGGTGCGCTGCGGCTCGGAGGCCACGGGGATCCGCTGCGGGTCGGCGGGCTTGCTCGCCGGTGCAGCCGGTTCGGCGCGTTTGGTGATCGGCTTGCGCGTCACCCCGGAGCTCGTGGTCGCCGGCGCCGGGTCGCTGTAGGCGTACTTCGTCGCCGGAACGTCGCTGCCGCCGTTGGTGGAGAAGCTGAAGGAGCAGCCGGACACCAGGCCGGCGAACAGCAACAGGCTGAGGGTCGTGGTTTTCCGCTGCATGACCGATCAGACGGCACGACCTGCGACACATTCACGAATCAGACCGCCAGCACGCAAAACGGGGGGATCTACGACGACGCGCGTCACCCCGATCGGGGGGATACCCCCGACGCTTCGCGGCTCAGCGAAAAAAGAACGTAAAGCCCAGCCCGCCGGCGATCGCGAGCAGGACGAAGCCGACGACGTACACGATCGGCGAGATCCCACCACCGGTCGGTGCCGGCGTCGCCTTGGCGCCGCCGGCCTTCGCCTTCGCCTTCGACGTCGACGACTTGGCCGCCGCGGGTTGCGGCGCGGGCTCTTCGAGCGCCTTGGCGAAGTCTCGCATCGTCGGAAACCGCTCGTCGGGATCCTTGCGCATCGCCTTGAGCACGACCTCGTCGACCCACTTGGGGATGTCGGCGTCCTTGGCCACCTGGCTCGGCGGCTCCGGCTCGTCGTTGAGCTGCTTGTAGATGACGTCGTACTCGTTCTTGCCGACGAACGGCGGACGCCCCGTCAGCATCGAGTACGCGGCCGCGCCCAGCGAGTAGATGTCGGCGCGATGATCGACGTGCCGGCCCTGCGCCTGCTCGGGTGCCATGAAGTCGGGCGTGCCCATCACGACGCCGGTCTGCGTCACGATGCTGTCCTTGGGCGAGGCCAGCCGCGCGATGCCGAAGTCGAGCACCTTGATGAAGTCGCCCTCGGGATGACCGTCGACGAGGAAGAAGTTCGCCGGCTTGACGTCGCGGTGCGTGATGCCTTCGTCGTGTGCCGCCTGCAGCGCGCTGCACAGCTGCTGCATGATCCCCTTGACCCGCGGCCAAGGCAGGCGCTTGTTTTCCTTGAGCACCGTCGCGAGGTCTTTGCCCTGCAGGTGCTCCATCACGTAGAAGGCCGCACCGGTGTCGGTCGTGCCGAAGTCGGTGATGTCGACGATGTGCTTGCTGCCGATCTGCGACGCGGCGCGAGCCTCGCGACGGAAGCGACTGACCGCTTCGGGGAGCCGACACAGCGACGGGCGCAGCACCTTGACGGCGAACTTCTTGCCGATCTCGGTGTGCTCGGCGAGAAAGACCCATCCCATGGCGCCCTCGCCGACCTTCGTCTCGAGCCGGTAACGGTCGGAGAGGATGGTCCCGATCAGCAGATCGGCCATCGAGTACTTCGACGCGACGGGACCGGCGGGTTTGCGCGCCGGCGCCGGCTCCGGCGCCCGCGGCATGCCGTCCTGGGTCGGGCCGCCCGCCACATCGCCCGCATCGCGTGAGTGCTTCGCGTCGGGGTTGGGGGTCGGCGGCGTCGTTCCCGTCATCTCGGCCCGGGAACTTCCAAGTATCACGCCTGGCGCGCGAAGACCATCCACAGGCCCGTCGGTCGCCGTTTTACGGGGCTGCGGCCGATGCTAGCGTGGCGCGCTCGCAGGGCGGACAGTGCCCGGCGGTCAAAGCTACAGGAGCACACATCCGATGACGATCAAGGTTGGAGACACGGTCCCGAAAGTCACCCTCAAGCGCCTCGGCAGCGACGGCATGGAGGAGGTCGACACCGGCGCGCTGTTCGGCGGCCGCAAGGTCGTCCTGTTCTCGGTGCCCGGCGCGTTCACGCCCACCTGCCACAAGGAACACCTGCCCGGCTACGTCTCGCGCGCCGACGACATCAAGGCCAAAGGCGTCGACGAGATCGTCTGCCTCGCGGTCAACGACCCCTTCGTGATGAAGGAGTGGGCCACGGTGCAGGGCGCCGAGGGCAAGGTCTCGATGCTTCCCGACTGGGACGCGACCTTCACCAAGGCGCTCGGCCTGACGCAGGACATCTCCGTGGCCGGCCTCGGTACCCGCGGCAAGCGGTTCTCGATGATCGTCGAGGACGGCGTGGTCAAGAGCCTCGAGGTCGAGGAAGGCAAGGGCGTGTCGGTCTCTGGGGCCGACGCCTGCCTGGTCGACCTCGGCTGACGAGGTCACCTTTCGCTCAGGGCAGCCGGATGCCCTGGGCGGCGAGGTCGGCCTCGGCCGCCGACGCCCATCCCCGGTTGGCCTTCGGGCTCGCCGGGCTCGGGTGCAAGATCGAGCCGACCTCCACCGCGTCGCCGAGCACCAGCTCGGCGCGTTTTTTTGCGAAGGCACCCACGCCGATCACACGCGTGGGCGCGAGGGCTTCGATCGAGTCGGCCATGGCGCGATCGCAGGCCTCGAACAGCGCGTCGCGTTCTTCGGCGGGCAGCTTGTCCGGGGTCCGGTTTCGGCCCGTGTCTTCCATGAAGACGAGCGGGCAGTAGTTCATGACGTAGAATCGATCGAAGAACCTCTCCGGCGTGCCGAAGCGATCGCGGGCCCAGCCCCACAGCCGAGAGCCGCTGACCTCCGACCGCGTGCACGCGAAGCCTTCCACCGGACGCTTGGGGTGCTCGGGGTCGGGCTTTGCGACCTTGCCGTCGATGCCCATCCAGTCGCGCACGAGCTCGACCTCGCCGAAGGGCACACCCGTCTGGGCCATGCCGAACGGCCCCGGGTTCATCCCGAGCAGGACGATGCGACCGGTCTTGGTGCCGAAGCGCCGCAGGTACGCCTCGTGCGGCACGCGAGCGTAGTCGAGCGGGTTGTAGACGTAGGCGACCGGCGGCGCGAAACGAATCTGGTCGACGTCACGACGCAAGCGCCGCGTGATCCGGACGAGAGCCTCCACGACGCGGAGGGTAGCCAAGTGCGGGCGCGCGGTCACTGCTACGCTGCGCGCCATGACCGAGCAGCGGGTGACCGTGACGATCGAAGGCCACGTGGCGGACGTGTGCCTCAACCGAGGCGACAAGCTCAATGCGCTCGACAAGGCGATGTTCGACGCGTTGATCGGGTGCGGGCGCGAGCTGGCCGCGGACCGCTCGGTCCGGGCTGTGGTGCTGCACGGGGACGGGCGCTCGTTCTGCGCAGGCTTGGATTTCGCGAGCTTCATGGCCTCGCCGAAGGCGCTCGACGAGATGCTCGCGCGCGACACCGACTCGATCGCCAACTTCGCCCAGCGGGCCGCCTGGGTCTGGCGCGAGGTGCCGGTGCCGGTGATCGCGGCGCTGCACGGTCACGTCTACGGCGGTGGGCTGCAGCTCGCGGCAGCGGCCGACATTCGCTACGCGACACCGGACGCCAAGCTGTCGATCATGGAGATCAAGTGGGGCCTGGTGCCGGACATGTCGGGGACGCAGACGCTGCGGCATCTGGTGCGCCACGACGTGCTCAAGGAGCTGACGTTCACCGGTCGCGTGGTCGAGGGCCGCGAGGCGCAGACGCTGGGCCTCGTCACCCATGTCACCGAAGATCCGCTCGCGGCGGCGCGGGCGACCGCGGCCGAGATCGCGACCAAGTCGCCGCACGCGATCCGGGCGGACAAGCGGCTGCTCGACAACGCCGTGGTCGGCACGATCGAGGACGGGCTGCGGCTCGAGGAGGAGCTGCAGCGAACGCTGCTCGGCAGCAAGAACCAGCTCGAAGCGGTCGCATCCGGCATGGCCAAGCGGCCGGGCAAGTTCGTCGATCCCGAGTAGGGTTGCCGCGGGGAGGCAGACACGCGTCGGGGCGACGGTGGGCGGGCCGAGCCGGTGACGGCCGCGTTCGCGCCCGACGCCCGGTCGATTGTCGCCGCCGCGGGGAACCCTCGGGGGGGTTCGTGCGTCTGTCCGGGTCATGCTCGGGACGGCAAGACGATGGGTCGTGGGCGCTGCGCTGGCAGCGCTCGTGGGATGTGCGGGGACCGGCACGCCGGCGGACGAGACGGCGGTGGTGGATCCGACACCATCGCTCGACGTCGAGCGGGGCGCCAAGCTCGTGCGATCGGGGCGAACGCAGGTCGACAGCCCGCACCGGGCGCGCGGCTACGTCGTGGAAAATCTCAACCTCGAGCTCGAGGTCGCCGATCCCGCGGCGGCGGTCGAACGCGCGCGTCGGCAGATCGAGGATCTCGGCGGATTCGTCGACAACGCGTCGGTCAACGGAGGCATCGGCTCGATCAACGCGACGCTGCCCCCCGGCTCGCTGCACGAGGCCCGGCTGGCGTTCGCGTCGGTGGGCGGCAAGACGGTCAGCGAGAGCGCGGGCCGTCACGACCAGTCCGCCAGCTTCAACGACACGCGGCGGCGTCTGGACCGGGTCGAGCTCGCGCGCGCCGAGGTGCTCGACGCGATCAAGCGCGCCGACGATCCCGACGCGGCCGACGGGTTGGGCCTGCTGCTCGAGCTGACCGAGAACGAGCGGCGCAACCTCATCTCGCAGCTGGCGAGCATGCGCGAGCAGGCCGACAAGGTGCACGTGTACGTCACGGTGCGGCCGGAGGCGCCCGAGGGAGCCGCCCCCTCACCCGAGCTCGGGTTCGGACGCGTGGGCAAGTAGCCCGCGACCGTCAGTGCACGAGCACCGCGAGCTCGCGCGCGAGCATCTGGGTGGCCCAGCGGACGCGCTCGCGCTCGAGTCGCTCGTTGGCGTAGACGGTCACGGTCACCGCCTCGCTGTCGAACATGTGCATCACCGACAGCAGCACTACCGCGACGCGCTCGGCCGTGCGCGGGTCCAGGCCCAGAAACTGCGCCGCCGTGTCGATGAGGCGCCGCTCGAACGACTGCAGGCCCTCCGCGGCGGCGTCGCGCAGGTCGGGGTCGGTGCGGGCCGCCACCATGATCTCCCGCCACGCTGCGTGCGTGTCGGTGCGGGTCAGCGCGCGCACGAGCACGACGATCCGCTCGAGGGCGTCCGCGCGCAGGGACGGTGCCGCGGCGGTGAACTGGGCCAGATGCCGTCGCGTGATCTCGTCGGCGGCGGCCACGATCACGTCCGCCCGCGTGGCGAAGTGGCGGAACAACGCGCCTTGCGACACGCCGGCCCGGCCACAGATCGCGGCCACCGACGTGTTGGCGTAGCCGCGCTCGGCCAGGCAAGCGATCGTCGCGTCGACGAGCTTGCCGGTCGTCGCTTCACGACGCTCGGCTTGTGTACGCCGGGGTCTGGGAGTGGGAGCGGGCATCGGTGTGCAGCACGGGCGGGGTCTTGGCCCCCACCGCGAGGAAGGAGCCACAGCGGTAGTCGCGGCCGAAGCCGTCGGCGAAGCGGCCCTGCTCGTAGACGACACGGCCGGAGATCATCGTGGCGGTGACGGCGTCGTCGTTGCGACGAACCATGCGCGGCAGGTCGTCGAACATCTCCATCGGTGCCTCGTGGTAGCCGTCGAGGCGAGCGTCGAGACCGGCGGGATCGACGACGACGAGGTCGGCGCGATCGCCCGGCCGCGCGAACCCGGCGTCGATGCCGAACCACTGGGCCAGCTCGCCCGTGACCTTGGCGATCGCATGGCCGAGCGGCAGCACCGGGTCGCCGGCCTCGAGCGCCTGCTTGATCGATCGCAGGTAGTACAGCGCGAAGTTGTAAAAGGCCATGTTGCGCACGTGGGCGCCCGCGTCCGAAAAGCCCACCTGCACCGTGGGGTGGCTGGCGAGCTCGACGAGCTTGCGCGCGCGGTGATTGGCGATCGTGGTGCGCCAGCGCAGCTTGCGACCGTGCTCGACGACCAGGTCGAGGAACGCGTCGACCGGATGCACGCCGCGGGCGTCGCCGATCTCCCCGAAGGTCTTGCCCACGAGGGTGGGATCGGGCGCGTCGACGATCTCGGCGTCGTGGAAGTTGCGGTGCCAGACTCGCGGCGAGAACTTTCGGTCGTAGTCGCGACGAAACTTCTCGCGATAGTCGTCCCGCGACAGCAGGCGCGCGCGCTCGACCTCGTCGGCCAGATGCAGGGCCTCTTCGCCCGCCCCGAACTCCTCGAACACCACCAGATCCATGCCGTCGGCGTAGACCTCGAACGGCATCGGCACGGTCTGCCAGCGAAAGTCGGTGCCCAGCACCTTGTTGGTCACCGACACGACACGAGTGATCGCGTCCGAGAGCAGCTTGTTGGCCTTCGGGTCCGCCGCCGAGATCAGCGTGGTCTTGAGGGCGTCGCGCACACCGAAGCTCGCGCTCGCGGCCAGGAACAACAGCACGTTGATCTTGGTGGTGATGTTGGGGGCGCTCTGCAGCACGCGCTTGCGTCGACGCAGAATCCGATGAAGGCGCCGGTACTCGCCCCACGTCGCGTAGGTCGACGGCAGACGGGCCGAGCGGTAGCGCTCGCCACCGACCTTGTCCCACGGGTTGGTCATCGTCGAAAGACCGAGGTAGCCGGCGTCGAGAGCGTCCTCGAGCAGCTGCGCCATGCGGGCCTGCTCGTCGCGACTGGGGCGTGCCTTGGGATCGACCGCGCGACCGAGGCCCATCACCGACGTGCGCAGGTCCGAGTGGCCGAGAAAGCACGCCACGTTCGGACCGAGCGGTCGACGCTCGAGGCCCTCGACGTACTGCGCCGGGGTCGTCCACGTCTTGTGTTCTTCGAGCGCCGGCAGCACGCACTCGCGCGGGAGGGCTTCGACCCGCGAGAAGAAGTCGGCGCAGTCTTCGGGGCTCGACAGGATCGTGCTCAGCGAGCACGACCCCATGAACACGGTCGTCACTCCGTGACGCACCGACTCCGGTAGGCCCGGACCGGTGAGGATCTCGGCGTCGTAGTGGGTGTGCAAGTCGATGAAGCCGGGCATCACCCACTTGCCGGTCGCGTCGATCACCCGGTCGACCTCGACCGGGGCAGTCCCGGGCTCGGCGACGACGCCGTCGCAGACGAGCACGTCGCGCTCGATGCCCGCGGCGCCGGTGCCATCGAAGAAAAGGCCGCCTTGGATCAACGTCTTCATGGGGGGCTCCGGGGGACCATGAAAGGTGTAACTTAGAAAGTGACCGCTCGCTATCTTTTATCGATGGCGGTTTTCGTTTTTGATCTCAATGACTTCGGGGTCCTTCGCGCCGACTCGCCTGCCGGCGCGGGCAAGAGACACGCTCGGTCCCTCGGGGTTCTCAGCCGTCGGCGAGCACTTGGTCGCGCAGCCCCTCGGCCCAGCTGTCGAGGTTGGCCACGGTGCTGTCGAGCTGGTCCTTGGAGCTGATGAGCTTGCCCATCTCCTGCTCGAGCAGCTGCTTGGCCCGCCGGATGCGGGTCTTGGCCGTCCCCTCCGGCACCCCGACGACCTGCGCGACCTCGGCGGCCGTCAGCTTCTCCCAAAAATACAGCTCGAGGACCACCTGCGACTCGAGCGGGATCCGCCGAAGCGCCTGCAAGAGCACTTGCTGCTCGCGGTGCTTGGCCACGATGACCGAGGGCGAGGGCGAGATGTCGTAGACCGAGGTCACGCCGAAGTCGATCTT
>CALBMM010000259.1 GCA_937896535.1 uncultured Pseudomonadota bacterium | reverse complement strand
GACTGCCCGGCGCGGCGGCCCGCACGCGCGCGTACGTCTGCAGCGCGGCCTCGTGATCGCCGGCCGACCAGCTCAGTCGGGCCTGGCGCAGCATCGCCGCGGTGTCGTGCTTGCTGCCGCCTTCGGTCGCACGCGGGGCCGGCTCGCGCTCGTCCTCGTCGATCGCGAGGGTCTCGCCGCCGTGCAACGTGCGTCGCTCGTGCGAGGCCACGACCTGGGCGGATCCATCGTCCACCCGGATCGACCAGCCGCCCACGCTGCGCTCGATCACCGCGACCGAGTGCGGGGCGACCACCACGCTCGCTTCGCCCACGTCGATCGACGGAGCGGCTTCCTCGTGCGCCTGCACGCGCGCGCGCCCCTCGAGCAGCGCGAGGGCTCCCGCGCCGCGGGCCTCGAAGCGGGAGCGATCGGCCAGACACACGTCGGCGGTTTGCCGGCGGGCGCAGGTCTCGTCGCGGGCCTGCATCTGCACGCCCTCGGGAAGGCGGGCGGAGGCGGCCGCGTCGGCGACGGCGGTCGCGGATCCGGAGACGATCGTCCACGTCGGTGCCGACGGTGGCGCGGGCTCGTCGGCCGCGACGTCGGGGCTTGGCGTCGGCGCCGGGGCGGCGGCGATCGAGGTCGGCGCGCGCGGGGTGAGGTCCTGCCCGGGTTGCAAGAGCACGAGCACGGCCGCGGCGGCGAGCGACAAACCACCTGAGATCCATGCGATCGACGCCCAGCGTCGACGTGCCGGTGCAGCCACCACGGGTGCCGGCTCGCGTGCCGGGGTCGCATCGAAGGCCGCGAGCGCCCCGGCGAGCGCCCGGTCGTCGTCGGCCGACAGCGGCGACTCGTCGTCGGGCTCGTCGCCGAGCGCCGCGATCGCATCGAGCAATGCACGCTCGGATCGATGGGGTTCGCCGGCCGGTACGTGCGTGTCCAGCAACGCGTCGTCCTGGGCCGTGGCTTCGCCCAACAGCCGCGCCTGCACGGCGGCCCGCCAGCGCGCGTCGTCCAGCGACAACGTCACGAGGCACCTCCGGCGCGCACGCCCAGCTGCACGTCACGACGCACCGCGCGGCGCAGCTCGTCCAACCCGGCCTTGAGCCGCGACTTGACGGTCGGCACGGGGCTCTCGGTGATCTCGGCGATCTCGGGCACGGTGCAGCCGTACGCGTGCCGCAGCAGGATCGCGTTGCGCTGCGCCGCGGGCAGCTGTGCGAGGTACTCGGCGACCCCGCGGGGCAGCCCGTCGGCGAGCTCGCCGGCCGCGTCGTCGTGGGGCGTCGGCACAGTGTCGGGATCGAGCGGCGCCTCGGGACGGCGCGCGGCCACGCGCGCGCACCACCGGCCCACGGTGCGCACCGCGATCGTCTTGGCCCAGCCGCGCAGCGAGCCCTCGCCGCGGTACGTGCCGGCCGCCCGCAGGATCTCGAGCACGGCGAGCTGCGTCGCGTCCTGGGCGTCGCTGCGGGTCCGCGTCAGTCGGCGGGCGATCGTGCGGGCGGTGGGCATGACGGCGGTGGCGAGGATCTCGGCGGCGGCGCGGTCACCCTCGGCCACGCGTCCGCACAGGCGGTGCGCCTCGGCCGGGGCCAGGGAGCTCCCGGCCGCGGCGTTGTCGGTCGATCGGGCCACTCCCACGGGGATCTCAGGGCTGGGTGTCCGATCGCGAAGTGGCGTCGGGGGGACCATTTCGGATGAAGAAAAAACGTACGCCGAGTCCAGCGGTCGCCGCCACCGTCACGCCGGGGCCGTCGGCGAGGGCTCGTGGGCCCGCGGAGGTCTCGACCACGAGGTCGGTGTCGACCGGCCAGCCGCGGATCGTCGCCCGCGCGTACCCGAACCACCGGCGAGCGAAACCCACACGTAGGTCCGCGGCGGCGCCCAACCCCAACCGCACCGTCCACCCCGGCGACGCGGCAAAGCCGGCGGCCGCGCCCGACCAGCCCAGCGGCTCCACCGTGACCAGGCCGAGCACCGCGAACCGCACGCGCGCGTCCGGGCGCAGACGAAAGCCGGCGCCCACGTCGATCGGGATCCGCTGGATCGCGACACCCGCCTCGCGTTGCGGCGGAATCCAGCCCAACGTCAGCTCCGCGATCGCGAGCCGATCGACCCGCACGCCCGCGCCGACTTCGAGGCCGTGGTGCCAGGGGATCTGACGCGAGACCGTGTCGCCGCGATAGCCGACGCGAACGTCCCACACCGCTCGCGGTGCGGGGGTTCGTGGTGGTGCGGCCTCGGGTGCAGGCGTGGGCGTGGGCGCGGGTGCGGGCACGGGATCCGCCTCCGCGGGCGGCGGTGGCGGCGGCTCGGGCTCGATCGCAGGACCCGGTCGCACCATGCCGCGCACCACCACGCCGAGCTCCTCGACGAGCAGCGCCGGATCGCCGGCATCGGGCAGGACGCGGGTCCACGCGCCGTCGTGACCGGGCAGCCATAGATCGATCCGCAAGCTCGCGTCGTCGGTGCGCGACAACCACACGCGGATCGTCGTGGCGTCGGCAACGTCGTCGGGCGTGGGCTCGGCCTGCGCCGTCACGCGCACCGTCAGCCCCGTGTCGGCCAGGTACGCGCCGAGGGCTTCGTCGACCGCGCCCACCGACAGCCCCGACGTCGATGGATCGAGCGCGACCTCCACGGTCGACGCGGCGGGCGTGACCACCGCCCGCTCGTCGGACGCGGGCGGCTCGGCGGCATCGGGCGCCTGTGCCCTCGCGCGCGTGCCGACGAGCCCGACCGCGAGGACCAACGCGGCCGAGGCTCGTGCGGCCCGGCCCGTGCGTCGCTCCACCAAACCTGGCCAACAGTGCCGCCGACGGGCGTGGGGGAGCAAGCGAACTTTTTGTCATCCGTTTCGCCGCGCGCCCGTCCACGTCCATGTCGGAGCCGGCGTCGGAGCCGGAGTCAAAGTCACGATGGATCGCACGCATCGACTGCGTCGCCGCACCTTTTTGGCGGCGATGGGCATGGGCCTCGCGGCGCCCTTTGCGACGCGGCTCGCGTCGATGGCCGGCGCCGCGCCGGGTGATCGGCCCAAGCGGCTGATGATCATCTACCTGCCCCACGGCTGGCCGATCGAGCACGTCGATCCCGGTGGCCAGGGCGCGGGGCTGTTCGATGCATCGAGCGTGCTCGCCCCGCTCGCCCCGCACGCCGGCCTCGTCACCATGGTGCGAGGGATCTCGATGAACGACGGCGCCAGCAACCACGCCGCGATCCGGGCCACGCTCACCGGCTTCGCCGACGGCGGCACGGGCGACTCGATCGACCGGGTGATCGCGCAGGGCCTGGGCGTCGATGCCCACGTGCTCGGGGCGATCCCCTATCCGGAGGGCGCCGGCTTTTACACCGACGCGTTCCTGGTCAAGCACGGCTCGTGGGTGCGCCCGACCGAAGATCCGGCCGTGGCGGCCGAGGACTTGCTGGGCTCGCTCGGCGCGGGCTCGCCCGATCCGGGCGACGACGACGAGGCCGACTTCCGTCGCGACGCGCTCGCGCTGACCGAGGCCGAGCTCGAGCAGCTGCAGGCGGCGGTCACGGATCTGTCGTCCGAGCACGACAAGCTGCAGGTACACCTCGAGTCGGTCCGCGCGCTCAAGGCCGGCGGCGGCATGCCGAACCTGATCACGTGCGACGAGGCGCCCACGCTGCCGGCCGTCGACGCGCTCGCCGGCGCCAACGTGATGGACCCCGCCAACTTCGGCCGCGTCCTCGACGGCCATCTCGAAGTGGCCGCGGCGGCACTGACGTGCGGTACGGCGCAGGTGCTGACGCTGCAGAACCTGTGGGTCAACGCCGACGTCAACATGGGCTTTGCCGGCGGCCCCGGGATTGCCAAGAACCACCACGACCCGATCTCGCACTCGTGGGACGCGGCGGGTCGCGGAGAGTTCGCGCAGGTGCAGCGCTGGTTCTACGAGCGCATCACCGAAAAGCTCGTGTCGGTGCTGGCGAGCACGGTCGATCCGTCCGACCCCGACGGCACGCGCTCGGTCCTCGAAAACACGCTCATCTACGTGTGCAGCGAGGTCTCCGACGGCGCCAACCACAACTCCGATGCCTCCGAGGTGTGGCTCGACGGAGCGCCGCACCAAAGCTACCTGCCCGCTGTGCTGATCGGCGGTGGCTCCGGCGAGATCGTGACCGGCCAGACCGTCACGGTGCAGCGCACCAACCTCGAGCTGATGGCCACGCTGGCCCAGGCGATGGGGGTCCCCGGCGCGACGCTCGGCGGCGTGACGCCGGCGGTGATCGACGAGGTGTTGGCATGAGGACGTCGACGAAGATCCGAATCCTGACGCTGTCGGCAGTGGGCCTGACGACCGCGTGCTACGGCGGCAAGGACGACATGACGATGGCCGACACCGAAGGCGGTGACGGCGACGGCGACGGCGACGGTGGGGCCGATGGCGACGGCGACGGCGGCACGCCCGACGGCGTCCAGGAGCGCTGCGAAGAATCCAAGATCGGGCCGCCGATGCTGCGTCGGCTGACGCGCTACGAGCTCGGCGAGACGATCCGCGCGGTCTTCCCCGAGATCTCCGCCGACTTCGCCGGCACCACGCTCGGGCCCGACACCGTCTCCGCGCTCGGGTTCGCCAACGATGCCGCCGTGCTCACGGTGACCGAGCAGACCGCCAAGGAGCTCGAGGAGACGGCGCAGCAGGTCGCGACCCTCGTGACGACCAGCCCCGCCTTCGCGCAGATCTTGCCCTGCGCGGCGACCGGCGACGCTGCGTGTGCCTCGAGCTTCGTCGACGACTACGGCGCGCGGCTGTTTCGGCGCGCGCTCACCGACGCCGAGCGTCAACGCTACCTCGATCTGCAGGTCTCGGTGCAGTCGCGCTCGGACTTCGCGACCGGGATCCGATGGACGCTCGTCGCGATGCTGCAGTCGCCCCACGTCGTGTACCGATCCGAGCTCGGCGAGGTCGACGACGACGGCCGTGGGCTGCAGGACTGGGAGCTCGCCTCGGCGCTCAGCTACGACTTCGCCGGCGGGCCCCCCGACGCCGAGCTGCTGCAACTGGCCGCCGAGGGTGCGCTGGCGGATCCGGACGTGCGCGTGCAGCAGGCGCGACGGCTGCTCGGCACGGCGGCGGGCAAGGAAGTGCTCGCGCGCTTTTACGTCGACTGGCTCGACTACGAGCGGGTCGATCTGCAGTCGCGCCCGAACACGCCCGAGTTCGATGCGGTGCGCGAGTCGATGAGCCTCGAGACGCGGCGCTACATCGACAGCGTGCTCGCGAGCGGGGGCGGCGTCGACGAGCTGCTGCTGTCCGATCACACGGTGCTCGATCCGGCGCTGGCGGGCTTTTACGGCTACGGCCAGTCGGCGGCCGACGGCGAAGCGGTCACGCGACCGGAGTCGTGGAGCGTCGGCCTGCTCGCGCAGGGATCGATCCTCGCGGCCAACTCCCACGCCGAGGCCTCGTCGCCCACGCGCCGCGGGTTGCTGGTGTACGAGCGGCTGCTGTGCAACGAGCGGCCGCCGGTGCCCGAGAACATCCCGCCGATCGAGCCGCCGAGCCCGGGGGCCACCACCACGCGCCAGCGCTACGAAGAGCAGCACGCGGGGAGTCCGGCGTGCAGTGGGTGCCACGCGCTGTTCGACCCGATCGGGTTCGCGTTCGAGCACTTCGACGAGACGGGTCGGTATCGCGCGGACGAGAGCGGCCTGCCCATCGATGCCAGCGGCGCGCTCTTGGCCGACCCCGACGCCGCCTTCGACGGCTTGACCGGGCTCAGCGAGACGCTCGCCGAGCTGCCCGAAGTGACCGACTGCATCAGCGGGCTGTCGGCGGCCTACGTGTTCGGCGGCGCCGGTGGGACCGCGTGCGTGGCCGAAGACGCTCGGGCCGCGCTGGCGGCCGGCGACGTCGGGCTCGCCGAGTTCGTCGCGCAGATCGCCGCGTCGCCGCACTTCTCGCGCCGCACCGGCGGCTGAGCGCGAACGCGCGACCGGCCACGCTCGCTCGCGCACCGCCATCGATCGCCGCTTCGCGGTATCGTGAGCCGGGGTGGGGCTACCGACCAGAGTCGGGCTCGGCGCGATCGTCGTCGTCGCGGTCTCGTGCGGGGGCAACGAGGTCTTCGCGTGTCTGGACGACGACGCGTGCGCCGAGGGGATCTGCCAGCCCGAAGGCTACTGCTCGTTTCCGGACGACGCGTGTCCGTCGGGTCAGCGCTTCGGTGAGTTCGCCGGCGACGGGCTCGCGGGCACGTGCGTGGGCGAGCGGGGCACCTCGACCAGCGGCGAGGTCACCACGACGACCGCGACGGCGACGACGCAACCGTCGCTGACCACCGGCGTCGCCGACTCGAGCACGGGCGCGGCCGTCGACGAAAGCGGCACCACGGGATCGGACTGCCCGGACTGGTGGGACTGCGCGTGGGCGGTCCGCGTGCCGATCACCGTGGTGTGGACCGGCGCGACGCTCGACGACTTCCCGGTGCGCGTGCTGCTCGACGCGCGGCGGTTCGATCTGAGCCAGGCCGCGCCCGATGGTGCCGACGTCCGCTTCGTCGACGCGGCCGGCACGCTGCTGCCCCACGAGATCGAGGTCTTCAGTCCCGAGGACGGCGTGGCCGAGATCTGGGTGCGCGTGCCGACGCTCGAGGACGGCACGCGCCTGTTCCTGTACGCCGGACAGCCCGCGGCCGCCGACACGCAAGACCCGGCCGCGGTGTGGAGCAACGGCTTTCTGGCCGTGTGGCACCTCGGTCCCGACGCGATCGACTCCGTCACGGGGACGTTGTTGGAAGACGACGGCACGCTCGATGCCGACGGGCAGATCGGTCGTGCGCGATCGTTCGACGGCACGGCCGCGTTCATGCGCCCCGATCCATCCCTGCCGCTACTGAATCTGTTCGAGCGACGCGCGACGTTGTCGGCGTGGATCCGCCCGATGGGGTGGGGCCAGGGCGGCTACGGCCGGATCCTCGACATCTCCTCGGTCAACACGTCGATGAACGGCTGGAGTCTGTCGGTGGCGAGCTCGAGCCCCGACGGTCCGACCGAGAACCTGCGGTTCGGGTTCGGCTACACGTCCACGTACGCCGCGTGGCGCTCGGCGCAGGACGTCACGCTCGACCAGTGGCAGCACGTCGCGCTCGCGTACCAAGGTGGCGATCCGATGCTGCCCCCCGAGATCTACATCGACGGTCTCGGCGGCCCGCCGGGTACGGAGACCAACGGCGTGGGGATGCCCAATCAGATCACCACGGCGCCCGCGGCGATCGGAGCGATCGGCTCGGCGGACATCCGCTTCTTCGACGGCGTCATCGACGAGGTTCGCATCAGCACGGTGGGGCGCACGCCGGACTGGATCGCGGCCGAGCACGCCGACGGGCTCGATGCACTGCTGGCCTACGAGCCGCTTCAGACCGCGCCGCAGTGACGCTGAGACCCGAATCACGCGCTCCGGCTGCGATTGCGGGTATTGTAGAGACGATGCGCGATTGGCTTGCCGGCGGTCTTTGCCTGACACTGGGGGTGGGTTGTTTCTCGGAGCCGAGCAAGTCCGAGTCGGACTCGACCTCGGCCGCGACGACGAGCCCGACCTCGGGCGGTGCCGAGGCGACGGCAGACTCGTCGCCGATGACCACGACGACGGCCGACACGGGGACGGCCACGTCCGCCGCCGATACCAGTGGTGGCGGTCAGAGCCTGCCCGACTCGGCGATCCGGCTGTACTCGTCGCTGGCTTCCTTTCCAGGCGACTTCAAGCTCCCCGCGGGCGATGGCGAGATCATCGATTGGGTGGACGCGCAGTGCGACAACGCCGGCGCCGGCGATTGCGACGAGGTCCGCGGCCTCGTCAACGTGCCGGGCTTTTCGCTGCAGGACATCGATCTGCCGACGGGTCGCGAGGTCTACTCGACCGACGGCACGTTCTTGGCCGCGGATTCCGTGGCGTTGCTGGCCGGACAGTTTGCGGCCACGCTCGTCGAGGGCGGCGTCTTCCCCGTGGACGCGGCGCTGTTTTGGACGGGCGGGCTCGGGCCCGGCTCGCCCGATTGCATGAACTGGTCGACGACCGAGGCGATGGGCCAAGCGGGCAACGGCCACGCGACCGGCGTCGGCTGGCACTCCGACGGTGGCTTGCAGATGTGCGCCGACCAGCTGCCGATCCTGTGCGCGTGCTGGCTTCAGTAGCCGGCTGACCGGCTGCCCGTCGGTCGTGTCACGTTTCCCCCGCCCCAGGGGCAGCGTGATTAATGGTAGCTATTATCGGTCATGACCGGTGATATGTTGGCTTCCGTCGCTCCGTCGGGCCGGAGATTCGCGGAAGATGCGCGGACCTCCGCCTGGTGCTGGCTCGCGGCAGTCCTCGTGGTGTGGACCGTGGCCGCCTGGTCGCGGCCGGCCCACGCCTGCGGCGGCACCTTCTGCGACGCGGGTCCGCCTGCCGATCTGCACCACGCTGTGCGATCCGCTGGTCGCCGACGAGTGTCGCGACGGGTGGACGTGCTCGGACCCGCTCGTGGGCGATCCCCTGTCGTTCGTCTGCGAACCACGCGGTCCCACCCGTCGCTTCCAGGGCGAGCTGCAGCCGTGCGAGATCGGGGTCATGTGCGACGACGGCCTCGTCTGCCTCGATGTGCCCGAGGTGGAGTCGAACGTCGGGACGTGCGTGCGTCCGTGCGACAGCACCGTGCCGTCCACGTGTGGCCTCGGCTGGGTGTGCCTGCCCACGCCGGCCCCGGCGGGCTCGCCGTGGTCGCACGTGGGCTACTGCATGCTCGACAAGCTCGCGCCCGGCTGACCGGCGGACATCGCCTCAGCCGAAGATGACGACGAGCTGCTCGGTGTAGCCGACGAGCGCGCCGTCGGGTCCCCACAGATGGCCCACGACCGTGTGAAAGCCGTCGGCGCCCGCGACCGTCTCGTAGCCGAACGTGTACCAGCCGTCCGATTGCACCGGCATGCGCAACAGGTGGGCCGTCCAGCTGACGGTGCTCGCGGGAGCCGGCGTCTTCATCATCGACAGCGACGGGCTCGGGAACGTGTCGAGCAGCGCGAGCATGCCCTCGGCGTCGGCGAGTGGGACCCGGTAGCGCAGGTACGCGACGAACCGTGGATCGGTCGCGCCCGTGTACGGCGGCGAGCCGGCGGCCCAGCGCATCTGCGCGTGCTGGGTGAACTCGGGGATGATGCCCGGCAGGTAGGGCAGGTCGGCGAGCGTGTCGACGTCGACGGTTTCCGGCCGCGGCGGCCCGGCCACGTGCAGCGCACTGTCGCGGGGCTTGGCGAACACGGCGTGGGCGACCATGACCTCCTGGTCGCCCTGGCGCAGACGAACCTCACAAAAGGTCGCGTTCTTGCCCTCACGCAGCGTCGTGGCCCGGCCGACCACCGGGCCCGGCACGGTCGGCGCCAGCAGCTGCGTCGAGATCGTTCGCAGCGCCCGGTCGGGATCGTCGAGGTGACGGTACGCCAGCGAGGCGCCGACGGCCGCGGTCAGACCTCCGAAGATCGAGCGCCCCTGCAGCCACCCCTCGGGCATCTCGAGGTGCCAGGCGTCGCCATCGCGGCGCCAGCGATCGCGCAAGGTCGCATCGAGCTGCATGCGCGCAAGCTAGCACCGGCAGGGGTGCACGCACCGGGCGTGCACGCCCGGGGCGACTGCAGCTTCGCAGGGCTACGCCGAGTCGGCCGCCGGGGCCTCGCACACGACCGCGGCGGGCGCATTCGCGAGGTCCCGGTCAGCCCTCCGACGATCGAAGGCGCGCGCGTGCGGCCTCGCCGGCGGAATCGTCGTCGCCGGCGAGCACCCGCAGCAGTTCGTCGGGCGTCCTCGGATGCGTCGAGATCCGGTAGCGCACCCCGAGCGACAGCGAGGGATGGTCGGCGTACCGCGCGACGATCGCGGCGAATGTCGCCGGATCCGCGCGCGTCAGCTCGAGCTCGAGCAAGCCCATCTCGGCGTGATCGCGCACGCCCGGCCACGGCGCCGTGGCCTGCAGCCGTCGCAGCGTCGACTCCGCGACCCGCCGCGACATCGTCACCGCGTTGGCCACCGCGGGCGAGGCCGGGGCGAGCGCGAGCAGCTCGTCGAGCACGGTGGCGTCGGCGGCCGGATGCTCCGCGATCGCCTCGAAGACCTCGTCGCGATCGTCGGCCGCGGCGTGCGTCCGCGCGAGCGCGCGCAACATGGTGGGATCGGCATCGGCGGGGATCTGCATCGCTATCCCCTCAGCTGCGAGACCGACGACACCGTCAGCTGCATGCCGACGGGGCCGAGCGGAAACTGCACGAAGCCGCGGTCGGTCGCGAGCACGAAGCGCAGCGACGGGTCATGCAGCGGACGATCGAACACGTAGCGCACCACCGTGGGATAGCCGTCGTCGTCGGCGACGACCTGCACCTGCATCCCACCCAGATCCACCTGCGTGCCCTCGGGCAATCGCGGCGGGGGACGACGAAACAGCTGCGACACCACGGTCTGCAGCATCGGCCCATCCATCGGGCGTAGCTGCAGCGTGCGCTCGTCGATGCGGCGCAGCTCGTGTCGGCCCGGCATCAGCGACAGCACCCACCACGCCGCGGGGGCCGGCAGGCCGTCGTGATGGCGGATGAGCGGCGGATACAGCAGGGTCATCGGATCGCTCGCACACAGCACGACGATCCGGAGCCCGGCACCCTCCTGGGGCGTCATGGGCAGCGTTTGCACCGCCCGCCGCGCGGCGGCGTGCTGCGTGGCCAGTGCCGACTGAATGTCGAGACCTCGCCACGGCGCGAGCACCCCGTGGCCGATCGCGATCGCCAGCGCGATCGCGCCCCAGACCACCCGCGGCGTGCCCTTGGCGGTCTGCACCGTCTCGTACGCACGGTCGAGCACGTATGCGAGCACGACCGAGATCCCGAGCGCCCCGAGCACGGTCAGTCGCGACGAGGGAAATCCACCGAGCGCCGGCACGACCGCCGCGATCGCCCCCAGCGCCCACCATCCCGGACGGTCGACCGACGACACCTCCCACAACCGACTCCACCCGAACAACGCGACGAGCGCCCCGACCCCGAGCCAGACCTGGCGCTCCAGTCCCGCGTCGGTCAGCGACCACGCGCCGGTCGGCAGCGACCAGCACAGACTCGCGAGCAAGATCGGGATCCGCTGGACCGCGGCCGCGAGCGCGGCGGCCGGCTCGCGGATCGGGTCGAGGTAGATCGACGAGCCGTGGGCGCCAGCGTTGGCCAGCGTGTACAGCACGCCCCAGCCCACGAGCACCACGAGCGTGGGCGCGAGCGCGCGCGCCCGGTTCGGCAGCGCGCTGCGACGGCCGTACGCCTCGTACGCGAAAATGTACCCCACGACCCCGAGTCCGTACTCGCCGCACAGCAGCGCGACGGCGGTGGCCATCGGCGCGAGCCAGGCGTAGCCGCGCGCGGACTCGCGACGCCACCGAAGGTGCGCCCCGATCGCGACGAAGGACGCCGTGGCGGCCATCAGCGCGTTGCGGTTGGCCAGCCACGCCGTCGGATACGCGTGACTTTCGTCGAGCGACAGCAGCACCAGTGCGATCACGGCGACGCGAAACGGCAGCGCGTACTGAAGCGTCCACGCCGCGGCGGCGAGCATCGCCGTCAGCCACAGTAGCGAGTGCGCGTGCGCGAGCATCGGCTCGTCGCCGAGCAGCCGCACGTCCACCCAGATCGTCGCACTCGCCAGCGGTCGAAACGGGGCGATCTTCAGGGCCGAGTGTGACCACCACGGCATGAACCCGGCCGCCTGCAGGCGTGCGAGCTCGTCGGGGCCGCCGTGCGTGAACCCGAACAGATCCCACCACGGTCGCGCCACCGCGAACGAGCCGTCGATCATCGCGCGCTGGGCGAAGTCGTCCATGCCCAGTCCCACCCACAGCGAGGGCAGGCGCATCGCCACGCCCGCCACGATGACGAGGAGCAGCAGCAGCCGGGCACGATGCGGCGTCATCGGGGCAGCGGCATCGCGACGCCGCGGCCCACCGTACCAGCTGCGACGGTCAGCCCGACAGGGCGACGGGCCTCGCCGACAGGTGCTGCCGCAGGAACGGCCGGAAGCGATCGGCGACCGCCCCCGCTGCCTCTTCGTGCACGAACAGCTTCATCCCCTTCTCCACGTGGAGCTGGGCTGGTGCCGACCAGGCGTCGACCATCTGCTGCGCGCCCTCGACGGAGAAGAACGGGTCGCGGTCGCCCCACACGCAGCACAGCGGGGCGTCGATCCGATCGTGCACGGCTTGCAGGCGGTGCACGAACGACAGGTCGGCCTTGCGCAGGGCGGCCATCGCCCCGGCCACGTTGTCGCGCAGCGGTCGCAGGCACGCGTCGGCGAACTCGCCGTCGAGTCGGTCGAGATCGGCGAACGCCCCGCGAAACCCGAGCTTGGAGCGCAGAAACCAGCGCGAGCGCAACAGCCACCCGAAGATCGTCGTCGCCCCCGGGAGCGCGGCGACCTTCTGAAGGAACGGAATCAGATCCAGCTCGTGGCCGGGGATCTCGGTGTTGGTGAGCGCGATCGCTCGCACCCGTGAACCGAGCTCGGCCGCGGCCACCCGCGCCATCGTGCCGCCGGAGTCGTGTCCGACGAAGCCGACCTCGCCCAGGTCCAGCCGCTGCACCAGCTGCGCGAGCGCGGCCCCGTAGTCGACGAAGATGTCGCGCGTGCGGTCCGACCAGGGCGTCAGTCCCGCGCCGGGCAGGTCCGGCACGATGCACGTGAACTCGTCCGAAAGCTCGGCCACCAGGTCGCGCCACGTCGCCCCACACAGCGGCCAGCCGTGCACGAACACCAACGCGGGACCGCGCCCGAAGGTGCGGTACGCCATCCGACCCAGCTCCACCTCGACCCACTTCACCGGGGCCGCTTCGAATCTCCGCAGCGTGTCGTTCATGCCCGTACCTTGCGCCGCGCCGGGGCACCGGGCCATTACCCGCCAGGTAACGGTCGCCTTGCGCTTTACCGGACCCGGGGCCACCATCCCGCCTCATCATGACGATTCGGCTCGGGCTTCGAAGGGTTGCCGTGTTCACCGTGCTCGCGCTGTCGGGCTGTCCCGAGGACACGACGCCGGCCGACACCGAGAGCGGCGAAGCCTCGACCGGCGGTACCGAGGGCTCGGACGGGCCGACCACGACCCAGACCACCCAGACCACCCAGACGAGCATGACGAGCATGACGTCGGCGGACTCCACGGGCGAGCCGCCCGGCGACACCGGCTCGGGCACCGATCCGACCGGCGAGACCACCGGCCCGATCAACTCGGTGTGTGGCGACGGGGTCGTCGAAGGACTCGAGGAGTGCGACGGCGTCGAGCTCGACGGTCAGAACTGCATGGGCCTGGGCTTTCAGGGCGGCGACCTCGCGTGCAACGAGGATTGCCTGTTCGAGATCTCCGGTTGCTTCAACGGCTCGTGCGGCAACGGGTTGATCGAAGGCGGTGAGGACTGCGACGGGGCCGAGCTCGGTGGCGCCGACTGCCTGTCGGAGGGCTTCGACGCCGGCACGATCGGCTGCGCGGCCAACTGCGCCTTCGACACGACCGCCTGCGTGACGTTCATGTGCGGCAACGGGGTGGTCGAGGGCACGGAGCTGTGCGACGGCGCCGATCTGGGCGGCGACAGCTGCATCGACGAGGGCTTCGACGGCGGCCAGCTCGGCTGCGATGCCACGTGTGCGATCGACACCAGCCCCTGCTTCACCAACACCAACTGCTGCACGATCAACGGGGTGCCGGGCTGCGCCGACGCGGGCATCCAGGCGTGCGTGTGTGCGCTCGACGGATTCTGCTGCGCGAACTCGTGGGACGGGATCTGCGTCGAGGAGGCCGTCAACGACTGCGGCGCCCAGTGCAACGTGTGCGGCAACGGCCTCGTCGAGCGGTCCGACGTCTGCGACGGCAACGACTTCGCCGGCGAGACCTGCCAGACGCAAGGCTTCGACAGCGGTGAGCTCGGCTGTAGCGCCAACTGCCAGACGATCCAGACCAACGGCTGCGGCAACTGTGGCGACGGCATGCTCAACGGCGGCGAGAACTGCGACGGCGCGCTGCTCGGCGGGGCCAGCTGCGGCTCGTTCGGCTTCGACGGCGGCGCGCTCGCGTGCAACGGCTCGTGCGACTTCGACACGAGCAGCTGCTTCAACGAGACCGACTGCTGCTTCGCCAACGGCACGCCCGGCTGTGAAGACCCGGTCGTGCAGGCGTGCGTGTGCGCGCTCGACTCCTTCTGCTGCACGACCAGCTGGGACTCGCAGTGCGCGGGCGAGGCGGTCAACGATTGCGGCGCCCTGTGTGACGACTGCGGCAACGGAGCCATCGATGCCGGCGAGGTCTGCGACGGCGGCAACCTCAACGGTCAGACGTGCGCCAGCCAGGGCTTCGACGGCGGCAGCTTGTTCTGCAACGCCAACTGCGACGGGTTCGTGACCAGCAGCTGCTCCGATTGCGGCAACGGGGTCATCGAGACGGGAGAGCAGTGCGACGGTGGCAACCTCGGGGGTCAGACCTGCGTGGGCCTGCCGGGCTTCATCGGCGGCAACCTGTCGTGCAACGGCAGCTGCCAGCTCAACACCAACAACTGCACCCCGGTCGCGAGCTGGTCGTCCCAGATCATGCCGGTCTGGAACGCCAACTGCAGCTGCCACGCCCCGGCCGCCCAGGGCGGGTTCGTGACGCCGGTCTTCAGCGGCGTGACCGCCAATACGGCCCGCAACAACCTCGTCAACGTCGCCTCGGGCCAGGTTCCGGCGCTCGACTTCATCGAGCCCGGCAGCTCGGCCAACAGCTACCTGATGCACAAGCTCGACAATACCCAGAGCGTGGGCGTGTCGATGCCCTTCGGCGCAGCCCAGCTGCCGGCCGCCACCCGCAACATGATCCGCAACTGGATCGACGACGGCGCGCCCAACAACTGACGCGAGCGCGACGACGCCCTGGCGCGAAGCTCGCACGGGGCGGTCGTCGTCGTCGACGTCGCGGCGGGTGACGAGCGACGGCGCCCCGCGGTACCTTTCCCCGTCGCCTGCGCGTCGTCGCGAGCTCCTCACATGTCACGTCTTGCGTTCGTATTTCCCGCCGCACTCGCGGCTGCCTCCGTCTTCGGTCTTTACGGCTGCTACTCGCAGCCCGGCGGCACCGACACCGAGACCGAGGGGACCGGCACCACGGCACCGACCTCGACCGACGGCACGGTGCCCACCACGACCGAGCAGCCCGACGGCAGCGGTACCGGACCGGCCAGTGATTGCGAAGGGCAACCGGCGGGCACGCCGGCGACCAGCTGTCCCGCCGAGATGCCCTACTGCCTCGACGACGGCTGCGTGGGCTGCGGCGCACTGCCGGTCGGCACGTGCGCGACGATCGACGCGGCCAACCCCGCGTGCGACACCGACAGCGGCGTCTGCGTCGAGTGCACCGCCACCGACACGTCCGCGTGCGGCGGCGCGACACCGGCGTGCGTCGACAACCTGTGTAGCCCGTGCACGGCCGACGAGCAGTGCGAGAGCGGGATCTGCCTCGTCAACTCCGGCGAGTGCCAGGCGGTCTCGATCACGCTCGAGGGGGTCGTGTACGCGATGGACCAGGTCACGCCCACGCCGGTCACCGGCGCGGACCTGACGATCCAGAACATCGACCCGCCGCTGGCCTTCATGGATACGCCGGCCTCGGGCGAGTACAACATCGACGACATCCCGCCCGGCTCGCTCGTCGACGTCTCCGTCGACATCGAAGAGGACTGGGCCGGCGACATGAACTCGGCCTTTCGCACCGTCCATCAGGTGACGGTGGGACTGTCCTCGCCGCAGGTCGACGACCTCGAAGCCGTCTCGTACGAGTGGCTCGGCCAGGTCGCCATCGACTGCGGCCTGTACGACTTCGGTCCCGCGCCCACCTCGTGGGACGTGCTGTGCAGCCCCGGGGCCGATGGCGTGGCTTCACCCGGCTGCGCCGCCGCGGACGAGGGCGTGGGCTCGTTCATCCTCACCCGCTCCACCGTCGTGGGCACGCTGTACGAAGAAGACGGCGTCACGCCCTACACCGACCTGATGTCGCGGGGCGCGCTGTCGATCGTCATGAGCAACGGCGGCGCCGACACGGCGAACGTGGAAGCCAACCCCGGCGACACGGATCCGTACCCGTTCCACGTGTGCTGGCTCGAGGAGTCCGGCGGCGAGTACGTCGGCACCACCTCGCAGCAGAACACGTCGGGCAAGTTCGTCCTGTTCCGGCTGCGCAACTCCACCGGGTTGGGCCAGGGCAACGTCTACATCGAGGCGTCGGGCTTCGATCCGGGCAACGTGCGACTGAGCTCGTCGGGCTCGGTGGGCGTGGTCTCGATGACGCGCAACAACAAGGTGATCCAGCGCGACTTCGGCGTCGACGTGTACCCGATGTTCCAGGAATGGGGCTGCCTGCTGTGCCACTCCACCGGTGGGATCGGAGCGGTCAACGGCGAGCGCGACGGCTTCTTCGCCGACTGGAGCCTCAGCCCGCAGGCGGTCTACGACAACATCGTGGGGCCGGGGACCACCTGCGACACCGCGGTGCCGCTCAACGATCCGAACTGGGGCACCGACCCGGGACTGTCGAGCGGACGCTTGCGGGTGTGCACGAACGCGCCCGAAGAGTCGTTGCTCATCATGCGGCCGACCGCGAACATTCCGCGGTTCAACGAGGTGCACCCCGTCGACATCTTCCCGGGCCCCGACCATCCGCAGATGGTGATCGTGCGCGAGTGGGTCGAGCAGGGGGCCAATCCGCCGGCGAACCTGCCGGTGGACTTCACCACCCAGATCTACCCGATCTTCACCAACCGCGGCTGCGTGGCCTGCCACACCGCGTGCACGAGCCCGATGCCGGGCGCAGGCTGCAAGCTCGACGACGCCACGATGACCTACTGGTCGGACTGGAACCTGGCGCCCAACCTGGTCTACGACAACCTCACGGGGCCCGGGACCAACTGCGCCGATCCGCAGAACGACCCGCTGCGCGTGTGCGTCAATGCGCCGGAGTCGTCGCTGTTCGTGGTGCGTCCGCTCGCGGGCGTGCCACCCGGTGACCCGCATCCGGTCGAGATCTTCCCGAGCGAGAACGACCCGGACCTGCAGCTGATCATCAACTGGATCTCGCAGGGCGCCTCGTTCTGAAGATCCACCACCTCAACTGCGGGACGATGTGTCCGGGCGCGGCGCGCCTGGTCAACGGCGAGGGGTCGTGGCTGCGGCGGGGGCACCTGGTGTGCCACTGCCTGCTCGTGGAGACGTCGGCCGGGCTCGTGCTCGTGGAGTCGGGCCTGGGCACCGGCGACATCGCCGATCCGAAGCGGCTCGGTCGGATGTTCTTGACCGCGTCTCGCCCGAAGCTTCGGCCGTCGGAGACGGCGCTGCACCAGGTGCAGTCGCTGGGCTTTTCCGCGGCCGACGTTCGCCATGTGGTCGTCACCCACCTCGACGTCGACCACGCCGGCGGCATCGCCGACTTCCCGCAGGCGCAGATCCACGTCTCGGTCGCCGAGAAGAACGCGGCCGAGCGGGGCCACCTTCGCTACATTCGCGAGCAACTGGCCCAAGCCCCGAAGTGGGCGACCCACGAGATCTCCGGCGAGCGGTGGTTCGGCTTCGACGCGGTGCGGGCGGTGGAGCACACCGACGGCGAGGTGCTGCTCGTCCCCCTGTACGGGCATTCCGAAGGGCACTGTGGCGTCGCGGTGCGGACCGACGACGGCTGGATCCTGCACGCCGGCGACGCGTTCTTTCACCGCTGGCAGCTCCAGGGGCGGCGGCCACCGTTGGGCCTGGCGGTGTTTCAGCGCGTGGTCGACCACGATCGCGCCCTGCGAGTGGCCAACCAGCGGCGACTCGTCGACCTCGCGCGCGAGCACGGTGACGAGGTGCGGATCGTCAACGCCCACGATCCGGTGATGCTGCAGCAGTGCCAGCACGCGGCCGCGTAGGCGGGGCGGCCTCGGCCAGCGACGCCTTGGCGCCCGGGTACTCGGTGGCGGTGTCGCGGTCGATCTCGGCGGCGATCGCTTGCAGCGTGGCCTCGTCGCCGGTCCGCCGCGCGTGCGCGATCCGGGCGAGCATCCACGCGTCCTTGTAGCCCTCGCGCCGAAACGACTTGTCGAGCTTGGTGTACTCGGTGAGCCACTGCTCGAGGTCGATGTCGGGATCGTCGAGCTCGTCGAACATGCGCCGCTCTTCGTGGCGCAGGTAGGCGCTGCTCGCCGTGGGGCCCGACGCCGTCAAGACCACGAAGAGCAGCGGTGCGCCGATCCGCCGCGCCCCCGCCCGTCGTCGCGGCGTCCAACGTCGCCGCGCGCCCGAGACGAACAGCAGCCAGGCGATCACCACGATCGCCGCGACCGCTCCCGCGGCGATCCAGCCGCGGAACGCGTTGGCGAGCCACGCGAACGACCCCAGCAGGATGCCGACCACGCCGACGATCGTCTCGATCGCACCCCACGGCGATCGCACCGGCGCGGAATCGGGCTCGGAGGACATGTCGGCCAGCGGGCGGGTCCGCGTCAGTACATGCCGATCATGTGCTGAAGCCCCGGGCGCAGCGTCTCGATCCACTGATCGCGAAGCTCGTCGTCGAACTCCGGATCGACTTCCGCGAGCACGTGAACGAGACAGCTCAGCCACGGCGTGTAGAAGTCGGGGTCGATGTCGAGCTCGGCACGGCTGTGCAGACGGCCGAGGCGCTCGATCGCCATCTTGCCGACGGCGTCGCCGCGGGAGAACTGCACCAGCATCAGCACGCCGTGCTCGAACAGCTGCACCTGACGCTCGATGTCGGTGTGCGCGAACCGCTGCGCGATCTCGTCGCTGGCGTCGAGCAGGACCGCGTAGAACCGCTTGCCGAGCTCGTTGCGGCGAGCGCGAGCGAAGCTCTTGCGAACCGGGTCCGTGTCGTCGTGCATCGCGGGCCTGTGCGAGCACTGTACGACGTCGGGGTGTGGGGTCGATCCGCGTCGAGGGCCGAACGCAGTCTTCGCGCCCGTAGAAGCAAAGAACGCGCGCCTTTGCCGCGGAGTCGGAAAAACCGGGTGGCACAGGTGTCACAGCCCACGACATGCAGACGCAGTGGGCAGGCTGGCGGTGGGGTGGGCTGCTGGCGCTGATTTCGGCGTGCACCGCCGAGCAGACGGGCGACAACCCGTTCAACTCCGGTTCCGGCCAGACGTCCGCCTCTTCGCCGACGACCGCGGGGGCCACGAGCGATGGCGATACCGGCGAGGGGTCCTCGGACGACGACGATGGTCTCGGCAGCTCCGACGATGGCCTCGTCGGCAGCACGGGCGCCGATCCGTCGGGCTCGACCGGCGATCCCGGCGGCGACGACAGCTCCGGGGGCGACGGCAATCCCAACCCCAACGGGATGCAGCCCAACGCGGGGATGTACGCCAACTGCCTCGACAACTCGGCCTGCGGCGCCCAGATGTGCCTGACGATCACGGACATGGCGATGAACCCGATCGACGGGTTCTGCACGACGCCGTGCACCAACCCCGCGGTCGACTGCGACGCGTCGCCCGTCGCCACGGCCACGCCCGCGTGCATGGACACGACCGTCAACGGCATGGCGAGCGCCGTGTGTGCGCTCGCCTGCAGCGGTGGCGCCGGCTGTCCACCGCCGATGACCTGCTACAACTTCGGCACGGGCGAGTTCTGCGGCTGACGGCGGCCGGTCACTCGGAGAAGCTCGCGTCGTAACGCCAACGATGTCCGGTGCGCCCGGGATCTGGGGGCGTCGACCCCCCCGACGAAGCGTGCGTCGGACGATCCCACGGCGATTTGTGTAGCGGCCCACCCGGCAATAGCTGCCCTGTGCAGACGCGGGCTCGCTACCATGACGACGTGGTGGGCAGATGGATGGTCGGGGCGGCCGTGACGGCCCTCGTCCTCGGAGCCGGTTGCTATGGCGGACGCAACTCCGTCGAAGGGCAAGATGGATCGGCGACCGCGGACGGTGGCGACGGTGACGGCGACGGTGGTGGCGGACCGCTCGGGGAACCGGGCGAGCGACTCGATGCGCGGGTCTGGCGACTGAGCCCGACACAGTTTCGCAACGAGGCGATCGCGTTGCTCGGGCCGGACATCCCGGCCGGCACCTTGCCGGGCGGGGCGACCGACCACGGGATCTCCAACATCGCCGAAAACGACGTGATCGACGTCGGCAACGTCAACGTCGTCGACGACGTGACACGCCAGTTCGCGGCTTGGGCGGCGACGCGCGGCGCCGAGGTCACCGGCTGCGGCAACTACGGCACGCCCGAGTGCATCGACACGTTCTTGGCGGACATCTTGCCCCGGGCGTACCGGCGGCCGGTCACCGGCGACGAGATCGCAGGCTACCGCGCGCTGTTCGACGCGAACGAAGCGGCCCACGACTACGACTACGCGCTCGGCTCGCTCGTGCGCGCGGTGCTGCTGTCGCCGGGATTCTTGTACCGCACCGAGTTCGGTGAGCCCGGCGCCTCGGGCACCGTGGTCCTCACCAACCACGAGATCGCCTCCGCGATCGCCTTCGCCCTCACCGACCGCGCGCCCGACGACACGTTGCTCGCCGCCGCCGAAGCCGGCACGCTCACCGATCCGGACGAGCGCGAGGCGCAGGTGCGACGGCTGATGGCCCAGTCGGCGCCGCTGTGGCAGCGACTGTTCCGCGAGTGGCTCGGACTGGACCGGTTGTCCTCGGCCGCCGACAGCTCGGGCATCTCGGCGACGCTCGTCGGTCAGATGCAGGAGGAGTACGACGCCTTCGTCGAGCAGATCGTCGTGGCCGAGAAGGGCTCGCTGCGCGACCTGTTCACGGCGTCGTACACGTGGGCCAGTCCCGAGCTCGCCGATCTGTACGGCGTGGCGCACCCCGGCGGCGGCCTGGCGCGCATCGAGCTGGACTCGAGCGTGCGTGCTGGACTGCTGACGCAAGCCGCGTGGCTGACCAGTCACGCGACGCAGCGCGACGACTACGTGGTGCGACGGGGCATGGGCATCTTCCGCGACGCCCAGTGCCGCGACATCGTGCCGCCCGAGGGCCTCGACGTCGAAGCCGAGAACGACATGCTCGCCGGGCCCGACGCGACCGTGCGCGAAGTGGTCGACGCCCGCGGCGCCGCGCCCGTCTGCGGCGGCTGCCACCTCGTGCCGGACCCGATCGGCCTGGCGTTCGAGATGTTCGACAACTCCGGGGCCGTGCGCGGCGCCTACACCAACGGCAATCCCATCGACCCCGCGGTCGAGGTGCCCGGGATCGGGCAAGTGGCCGGCGCCGCCGACCTGGCGCGCGCGCTCGTCGACGACGAGGAGTTCCAGGAGTGCTTCGTGCGCCGCTTCGCCCACGTGTTCGTCGGTCACGACCTCGGCAACGTCGAGTGGACCGACGAGACGCTCGCCGCGCTCGTGGCCGCCGACCTTTCGTTCGAGGAGCTCGCGGTCGCCTTCGTGCGCCACGACGCATTCATCGAGCGCTACCGCACCGAGGGAGGTCAGTGATGATCCGGCTCACGCGACGACGCATGCTCCGCTCGCTCGGTCTGGGCGCGGCGACCATTCCATTCGCGCAGGCGCTGATGCACGGCCGGGCCGCCGCCCGCACGGGCACGGTCCCGGTCCGCTTCTTGGGCGTTCGCACCTACCACGGCACCGACCGCAACCTGTTCATCCCACGCACGGCCGCGGGCGCCGAGCCGGGCAACGCCGACATGGCGCTGTCGGATCTGACGTTCGGCTACGACAACGCGTTCTTGTCTCCGCTCGAGTCGTGGCGCGATCGCATCACCGTGCTCGACGGTCTCGACCAGTGGATCTGCTGGGAGGTCGCGCCGCAGCACCACGGCCACGAGGAGCAGTCGACCGGGCTGACCGGTGCGTCGACGACCGCCGACGGTGGAATCTCGGCCGGGCACCCTTCGCTGGACTTCTACATGCACGGCCGCCTGTCGGCGCCGGCATTGCTGAGCGCGGGCGCGGGCTCGGACGGGTCGTGGAAGGAGCTGAGCTACGACGACAACGGCAACGTCCGCCAGTCGACGTACAATCCGGCGGATCTGTTCGCCGAGGCGTTTCCGCCCGACTTCATGCCGCCGGACCCGGGCGACTTCGTCGACTACTCGTCGGCCGAGCGCCGCGTCTTCGAGCTCGCGATCGCCAACATCGACAAGCTGCAGCTCGAGCTGACGGGCGAAGAGAACATCAAGCTCCAGCAGCACACCGAGGCGATGAACCGTCTCATCGACAACCTCAGCTCGATGCCGCCGGCGGCCTGCATGACGTCGGGCTCCGACGTGCCGATGTCGGCCGGAGGCAACTCCTACCAGGAGATGGAGCTGACGACGCGGCTGCACGCGGAGGTCATCGCGCAGGCGTTCGCGTGCGACCGAGCCCGCTGCGCGACGCTGCGGATCGGCTCGGACTACGTGTGTCCGCAAAGCGACCTGCCCGAGATCCAGGCGCTCGGGCTCGCCGGCGCGTTCGGGGGCGACTACGGCGGCGAGTGGCGCTACCACGAAAACCTCGTCCACGACTACTGGGCCAACTTCGACCACCCGAGCTTCGACATCATGCAGCGCGCGTACGCGCTGGGGCAGCAGTGGCAGACGGCTCGCTTCGTGTCCGTGCTCGAGGCGCTCGACGCCATGCCCGACCCGCTCGATCCGTCGGGGCAGTCGACCATTCTCGACAACACGATCGTGTACTGGCACAACGAGTTCGGGCACGGTCCGCACGACTCGCAAGCCGAGCACATCCCGGCCGTGATCGCCGGGGGCGCGGGCGGGTGCCTGAAGATGGGTCGCTACCTGCGACTGCGCGAGCCGGGGGCCAACATCCGCGTGCCGCACAACCGGCTACTGACCAGCTTCGCGCAGGCGATGGGCTTCGACGACGTGGGCTACTACGGCGATCAGGGCGTCGGCGCGGATCCGGCGAGCTTTCCCACCTACCACGGCGAGCTCACCGAGATCATGGTGTGAGCGCGACGGCGCGGGCCGGTTGCGGACGACGAGGCTGACGCGCCACCGCGGCGCGGATCGTGGCGGCCAAGAGCGCCCGGTCCGTGGCCGCGATCGCGCCCAGCCGCAGCGAGGTCACCGCGGTCGCACCGATCGGTTCGGACGTGCACACGCGCGCGGTCAGGGACACGGGGATGCCGAGCAGGCGTAGCTGGACCATGACGGCCTGCCCGGGCTCGAGCTGCCACGGACCGAGCACGACCAGCTCGTCGCGTCCCAGCTCGAGCGCGCCGGCCCAGAAGGTTCCCGACACGGCGCAGACTCGCACCGCTCCACTGAAGCGCACCCGCGATTGCCCCACGAAAGTGAGGTGCCACGGGCGCGCGTTCGGTTTGCCGAAAAATGCGGCTCGCGCCTCGGGCTACGGGGCGACGCAGACGCCGAGATCGTCCCAGCAGGGATCGGGCGCCTGTCCGGCGACGAACCATGACGTGCAGCTCGTGCCCGCCCCGCACGGGGTGTCGTCACCGACCTCGCACATGGGCGTGCAGCAGCCCACGCCGCCGAAGCAGCCCGGTAGGGCCGCCGCGCCCACGCACGCCAGACCAGGGTCGCAGGCGTTGATGTTGAAGCACTGGTCGCCGTCGGCGCCCCCGGCGTCGGAGGCATCGGGCGCACACAGGAAGAGGTCACCGACCGGATAGCAGCCCTCGGAGGCCGGACAGGTCGACGGATCGAGCGGGTTGCAGGCCGACAGACACACCGCGATCACGCCGTCGTTGGCGATCGCGCACGCGGTGTCCGGCGTATTGCAGATCGGATTGACGGGCGAGCACGAGCACATCTCCACGCACGTGCCGTTGTTGAAGTCGTCGACGTTCCAGCACATCGCACCGACGTCGCAGCTATCGATCCCGCTCACACCACTGCCCTCGACCGTGCACGGTGCCCCGATCGGATCCGGCATCGGATCGAGCGGCGTGCACCGCGTCGCGTTCCAGTTCGAGCCGCCGTCGTTGGCCCACGGCATGCACTTCTCCCCCGCCGGACAGTCCTGCTGGAAGATGCTGCACTCGATCGGCGGGCCGCCGCCGCCGTCGGGCATGGGGATGAAGCCACCCGCGGAGGGAGGCTCGCCGAGGACATCGTCGGGCCCGGAGGGCGGTGACCACGAGCCGGCCGCGGCCCAGCCCAGCGGCAGCGGCGGGGGCTCGGCGATGTCGCACGCCCCGGGCGGGGCCAGCATCGGCTCGCAGAACCCGGCGCTTCCCGTCGAGCCGGAGTCCGACCCGGAGTCCGTGCCCGAGCCCGAGTCCGTCGCGCTCGCGGAGGTGTCGGTGGAGTCGGCCAGGCCGGTGGTCGGGTCCGTGGTCGTGCCGGTGGTCGGGTCCGTCGTGGTCGACGTGGTCGTCGCCGTCGACATCGTGGTCATCGTGGCGTCGCCGGGACCCGCGGTGGTCGGGTCCGTGGACGTGGGGCCGGTGCCGTCGGAGGTCGAGCCGTTGCCGTCGTCGTCGGACGGGCAGCCGATCGTCAGCAGTGGAAGTGACAGCAAAAGCGCAGGGGCAAAGAAACGAGAGGTCACGAAGCGAATGGAAACACGCACGCGCGGTTTTGTGTCCGAGGAGGGACAAAACGCCGCCGTTGGGTCGCTCGTCACGCGGACGGAGGCACGGAGTGCACGATCACGCCGAACGGCGGCGGCGGGGGCAGAGGGCCATCGACGAGGGTCTCGGCTGCGTCGATCTCACGCAGCAGCATGATCGGGTGCGTGGCATCCGCGGTTTCGAACGCCGTTTCGATCTCGCCGGATACGAAAGTGAAGGTCTCGCTGGTCTTCATGGCTACATCCCCGTCGTTGCGCGAGGACGGGCCTCGCTCCCGGCGGCGCCTGCTTTTCTTCGGTGCGGCTCGCCGTGGACCGACACCGTCACCGGCACCGGCACCGGCACCGGCTCAGGCGGCCGAGGCCGCCAAGTGACAGCGGCAGCGCCCCATCCGACGCGCGACGCCGAGGGCGACGAGCACCGGGACGCCGGCGACGAACACCGCCCCCAGCCCGATCGCCAGCAGGCTGTAGCCGACGAACGCCAGGGCCGTGCGCCAGCCGGCGCGCCGCGGTCGGGCCGCGAGCGTGGCGCGGACCTCCTCGACCCGCCGCGACAGCCACGGGTCCACGGAACGGACCCGATACAGATTGTCGCTGCCGCGGCCAGCCACGAACGCGCGCCAGGTCTGGACCGGCAGGGCCAGCAACCCGACGAACAGCCCGAACAGCGCGATGAACCAGGCGTACGGATATCGGCCCCCGCCGCCGCTGCCGAGCTCCCACCCGCTGATCCGCGACTCCTCGCGCCAGCTGGTGCCCCAACCGGTCACCACGTGGTGCAGATCGTGGACGCGCAGGGCGGCGGCACGTGCCGGGGGGTTGTAGGTCGCGTACGGAAACGGCCCGAAGCTGGCCTCGGACCAGGACTCGTCGTAGCCCCCGTCGGGCGCAAAACCCTCCCGCGCGAAGAACCGCTGCCGGGCCGCCAGCATCGTCTCCCTCGAGTCCATGCCGCTGCATCGTCGCCGTACCGCGGCCGGTTACGGCTCGGCAGCAGCGGCTACGAAACGACCTTCGCGCGCTCGAGCATCGCGTGCAGCAGGACGTTGCAGCCGGCGGTGATGTGCTCGGGCTTGGCGTCCTCGATCTCGTTGTGGCTGATCCCGTCCTTGCAGGGGATGAAGATCATGCCCGCGGGCGCGAGCTGGGCCATGTACACCGCGTCGTGACCGGCCCCGGAGACGACCGGCATGTTCGAGTAGCCCAGCCGCTCGGCGGCCCCGCGCACGGCGGCGACGCACTCTTCGTGAAAGGGCTGCGCCGGATAGGCGGAGACCAGCTCGATCTCCACGGGCAGGCCCGACGACTCGCTGGCCCTCTTCACCGCCGCGCGGATGTCCGCGTCCATCCTGCCGACGAGCTCGTCGGTGGCGTTGCGCAGGTCGATCGAGAACTTGACCTGTCCCGGGATCACGTTGCGGCTGTTGGGATGGCAGTGAAGCATGCCCACCGTGCCTCGCCCGTGGGGCGGGTGACGGTGTGCGATCGCGACGACCTCCTGGATCAGACCCGCGGCGACCTGCATCGCGTCCTTGCGCAGCGCCATCGGCGTGGGTCCGGCGTGCGCCTCCATGCCGGTGACGGTGCAGTCGTACCAGTGGATTCCCAGCACGCCCGGCACCACGCCGATCGTCACGTCGTGATCTTCGAGGACGGGTCCCTGCTCGATGTGCGTCTCGAAGTACGCGCCGATCGGGTGATCGCCGGGCTCCTGCGGACCCACGTAGCCGATCCGCTTCAGCTCTTCGCCGACGGTGCGCCCGGCGGTGTCGGTGGCCGCGTACGCGTGCTCGAGCGTGAAGGCCTTGGCGAACACGCCCGAGCCCATCATCACCGGGACGAAGCGCGAGCCTTCCTCGTTGGTCCAGAACGCGACCTCGATCGGCGCTTCGGTCTCGATGCCGTGGTCGTTGAGCGTGCGGATCACTTCGAGGCCCGCGAGCACGCCGTAGTTGCCGTCGAACTTGCCACCGGTCGGCTGCGTGTCGATGTGGCTGCCCGTGACGATCGGCGGCAGGGCGTCGTTGCGTCCGGCCCGACGCAGAAACCCGTTGCCGATCTTGTCGATCGTGACCGTCAGTCCCGCCTCCCTGGCCCAGCCGACGACGAGATCGCGGCCTTGCTTGTCGAGATCGGTCAGCGCCAGGCGACACACGCCGCCCTTGTCGGTGGCACCGATCCGGGCGAGGTCCATCAGGGAACGCCACAGTCGTTCACCGTTGACGCGCAGGTTGTCGATCTCGTGAGTCGTGGACATGGCCGGGCAAGCCTAGATCAGGATCACGTTCTTTCGGTGCGCGCGACCGCGCGCAGCCCGCGAACGCCGTGGCGGGCCTCTCGTCCACCCTCGGTGGCCGGCGTACGATGAGCGGGTTGAGCCTGTCGGATCACGACGCGGAGACCTTGCCGCCCGATCCGGGCTCGTTGCCCACCGCGTTGCCCGAGGACCACCCGACGGCAGCCGGGCTGTCGATGGTCCGGTCGCGGCGCGACGACGTTCTGACCCGAGGCTCGTTGCTGGGCCGCTACGCCGTGCTCGACATCCTCGGCCACGGCGGCATGGGCGTCGTGTACGCCGCCTACGATCCCGACCTCGACCGTCGTGTCGCGGTCAAGGTCCTGCGCACGCGTGGCTCCGATCGCGAGCGTCGTGCCGCCGGCCACGCTCGTCTGCTCCGCGAGGCGCAGGCGATGGCGCGCCTGGTTCATCCCAACGTCGTGCACGTCTACGACGTGGGCTCGATCGACGAGGCGGTGTTCGTGGCGATGGAGTTCATCGACGGACGCACGCTCAAGGAGGAGGTCGCCCAGCGGCGCGCCGCCGACGGTTCCAACTGGCGGGAGCTGTTGGCGCTGTACGTCGCGGCGGGGCGTGGCCTGCAGGCCGCGCACGACGCGGGACTCGTGCATCGCGACTTCAAGCCCGACAACGCGATGGTGACCCCCGACGAGCGCGTGGTCGTGCTCGACTTCGGCTTGGCCGGCGCGGCAGGCCCTTCGACCGTCAGCGCCGACAAGCTCGAGGTCGCGAGCGCACCGTCGCAATCGGGCAGGCTCGGAGATCCGCTGACCCGAACGGGGGCGGTGCTCGGCACCCCGGCCTACATGGCGCCCGAGCAGATGATGGGTCAGCCCGTCGACGCGCGGGCGGACCAGTTCTCGTTTTGCGTGGCGCTGTGGGAGGCGCTGTACGGGGAACGTCCGTTCGACGGTGGCACGTTCCAGGAGCTGCGCGCCCGCGTGCTCTCGGGCGAGTATCGTTCGCCGCGGGGCAACCTCCCCGGCTGGGTGCGGCGCGCGCTCGAGCAGGGCCTGCAGGTCGATCCGGACGAGCGGTTTCCGTCGATGCACGCGCTGCTGCGCGCGCTCGGCAACGATCCCCGACGATGGCGCAATCGGATCGCGATCGGGGCCCTGGGGGTGGGGGCGCTCGCCGGGGCGTGGCTCGCCGGGGTCCGCGTGGGCGACGATCCCGATCCTTGTGCCGACGCCGCGGCTTCGATGGCCGAGGCGTGGACCGAGACACGGGCCGAGTCGCTGCGCGAGTCGTTCGGCGCCGTCGGCAAGGCGTACGCCGGCGACGTCGCCGAACGGGTCGTGCCTCGGCTCGAGGCCTTCGCGCGACGATGGAGCGAGCAACGCGTCGATGCGTGTCGGGCGACGAAGGTGTCCGGCGCGCAGTCCGATCTCGTCCTCGATCTGCGCAACGCGTGCCTCGATCGCGCCCGGGGTCGTTTCGAGGCGACCGTGTCGGTCCTGTCCGACGTCGATCCGCGCGTGGCTTCGATGGCGCCGCAGCTGGTGGCGAAGCTGCCCGATCTGCGGACCTGTGCGGACGTGGAGCTGCTGCGGGCCGAAGTGCCCCCTCCCGACGACCCGGTCGCGCGCGAGGAGGTCGCCCGCATGCGCCGCATCCTCGCGGCCGAAGAGGCTCGCGTGATGACGGGCGATCTCGGCGGCTACGGCGAGGCGATCGACGAGCTCTTGCCACGCGCGCGCGAGCTCGGGTACGCGCCGGTGGAAGCCGATCTGCTGTTCGCCCAGGCGATGTACCAGACCAACAACGGTCATCCGGAGGTGGGTCGTGACCTGACGTGGGAGTCGACGCTGCGGGCGGAGGCGGCGGGCGACGACTGGGGGGTGCTGCGCGGGCTCTTGCGTCTCGTCGACCTCGAGGGCCGCCGACTGTCGAACCTGTCGCGCGCCAACGAGTACTTGGCGCGCGCCAACGCGGTGGCGGAGCGGCGCGGCGATCGGGTCGCCGATCGCATCGACTGCTTGCGCGCCCTGGCGGATCTTCGCCAGGTCGAGCGCAAGTACGAGGACGTGGCGGCGGCCCTGGAACAGGCGCGCGACCTCGCCGCGGCCGAAGGGATGTCGTACGAGCCGGCCGACATCTCGTGGATGTCCGATCTCGCGGGCGCGTACTACCGACTGCATCGGCTCGACGATGCGCAGCGTCTGGCCGACGAGACGCTCGAGCTCGGTCGCGAGCTGCTCGGGCCGGGCCATCCCAACAACGTCAACACGCTGGTCGTGCTCGGGCGGATCGCGCGCGAGCGCGGTGACAACGACATGGCGCTCGAGTATCTGCAGCAGGCACGTGAGCTGCTGCTCGCGGCGTTGGGCGAGCAGGCTCCCGACCTCGTCAGCATCGACAACGCGGTCGGCCTCACGCTCAAGCGCATGGGTCGTCTCGAGGAGGCGCGACAGACGCTCGAGCAGGGCTTGGCGCACGTTCGCGTCGCACGGGGCGAGGAGAGCTTGGACACCGCGATCTTCCGCAACAATCTCGGTCTGGTCTTGGTGCGCCTGGGCGAGGCGGGGGCCGCCGTGCCGGAGTTCGAAGAGGCGCTGCGGGTCAAGACGAAGGTGTACGGAGCCGAGCACCAGCAGATCGGCTTGAGTCTCGATGTGCTCGGCGATGCGCTGCGCCGTGATGGGCAGCTCGATCGGGCCGAGCAGGTCTACCGCGAGGCGATCGCGACGTTCGAGCGAGCCGAGCCGGACGCGGAGTACCTGCAGGTCTTCTCCCTCGCGGGCCTCGGCGAGATCGCGCGAGCGCAGGGGCGGATCGACGAGGCGGTGGATCTGCTGGAGCGGTCGTTGGCGCGGATGTCGAGCACCGACAACGAAGCCAGCACTCGCGCGTGGGTGGGCTTTGCCGCGGCGCAGGCACTGTGGCAGCAGGGCAACGCGGGCGAGCGGGCCAAAGCGCTGGCGACGTCGGCGATGGCCGACTACGAGCAGGCCGGTCCCGAGTACGCCCCGCAGCTCGACGAGATCCGTCGCTGGCTGCGCAAGCCGGGCTGACCGGGGCAGGGCCCCGACCGGTCAGGGCACTTCGTCGACGCCCGCGAACCCGGGACCTACTTGCGGTCGTGCGTCGCCGTCGATGTCGGCGGTGGGATCGCCCGGCTCCCACTGGGCGATGCCGTCGAAGGCGAGCTCACCGGCGGCCGAAAGGTGGTAGTTGCCGCCGGGCGCGTCGACGAACCATGTCGCGTCGTAGGGCCCGACGTCGACGCCCGAACCGTTCGGGCCGACCGCGTTGCCGGAAAACTGCAGCGAACAGTCGGGGCCGACGGCGTCGAAGCCCGGCATCGACGCGAGGATCGAGTTGCGAACCTCGCCTCCGCTGGCGGCGGTGCAGGTCAGCGCCGGACCCGTGCCACCGACGATGTTCGAGTAGCGCACGTCGATGGTGCCCATGTCGACGGAGAGTCCGGCCGACGTGCCCGGCACGATCGTCGAGTTCTCCAGGAACGTCGAGCCGCTGAGCACGTTCATGGCAAATTGCGATCCCTGGAGGTGCGAGCGCCGAGCGTGGGTCTCACACGAGGTTTGGAGGCTCACGGTGAAGTTGGTGATCGCGGTGTCGTCGAGCCACATGCGGCCTGGACCGTCGCAGCGGATCGCCCGAAAGGGGCCGCTGTCGATGACGATGTTGCTGAAGTACACGATCTGGCCGTCGCCGCCGAAGATGAATATGTTCGAGGCACCATCGACGGTGGTGATCACTGCACCGTCCTCGCCAACGATCGCGATCTCGTCGCCGAACAAGACGTAGCCATTCGGGGTTTCATAGTCCCCCTGGGCGAGGACGAGGACGGCCTGGTCACCCGGCTGTGTCGCCTCGATGGCCGCGGCGAGTGCAGGCTCGTCGGCGATCGGAATCACCGTCGACGGATCGAAGCACTGTCCCGCCATGGGCCCGAGCAGATGGCACGCCGAGTCCGGACACTGGCTGTGCTCGTCGCACGGCAGGCAGCCGACCTGCGGATCGCAGTAGGGCGTCTCCATCGCGCAGCCGCCCGCGACGCACGCGGCACACGTACCCGCGGGATCGCACACCGGGGTCGCCGGGTCGGCGTCGTTGCACGCTTCGTCCGGGTCGGCGGCGGCGGTGCACGGCGCACACGCGCCATCGATGCACAGCAGGCCATCGTTGCACTCGGAGGCGTCGATGCACGACGACGACGTGTCGCCGGTCGAGGTCGCCGTGGTGTCCGGAGGATTGGTCGGGTCGTCGCCGGACGAGTCGACCACGCCCGAGTCCGACGGGTTGGGGTTGGTCGTTGCCGAGCCGGTCGAGCCGCTGCCGGTCGCCGTGCCCGTGCCCTCGGCGTCCGTGTCCTCGCTCGAGGAGGGAGAGAAACAGGCCGGCAACGCGAGGGCCGCCAATGAAAACCAAGACAGGGGGCGCACGAGGGGATTAAACCACCGCGTTTGGGTCGCGGGGAGCTTCGTGGACGAACGCAGGCAGACGCGCGAAGTCGCCCAGCTCGGGCGATACCGGGCCATCGTCCGCTCCGACGTCGCGGTGTTGCCAAGCGAGGGTGGCGCGCTACGCCCCGCGTTGGCGCAACCAACGGTCGATCTCGGCGGCGAGCTCGTCGTTGAGCGCACCGATGCGCCCGCGCGCGAGCTCGGCGAGCGCCCGCGCCTCGTCGGGGTCGTCGAGCATCTGGGCCACGGCGAACTCGGCCTCGGCCACGTCGTCGGCCGGCACGGTCGTCGAGTCCCGCAGGTTCTCGTACGCCGCGACGAGGTGGGGACGCGCCTGCGCCCGGCGACCCCGTCGGTACATCGACCGCCCCAGCGCCAGGTGCAAGACCGCGACGTGGGGATGGTCGGGGCCCAACGCCGCCGGCGCGTTCGTGAGCGCCTCGGCCCAGACCGCTTCGGCGCCCTCGGCATCGCCTTGCTTGTTGAGCAGGGTGCCGAGGTTGTAGCGCATGCTCAGCACCATCGGGTGCTCGGCGGACAGCTCGCGCTGTGCGTGGGTGAGCGCCAGCCGCAACTGTGCGGTCGCTTCCTCGATCTTGCCGCGCTCGACCAGGATGCCCGCGAGGTTTTGACGGACCTTGCTCGTGTCGGGGTGCGTCTCGCCGAGGGCGGCGACGTAGCCGTCCAGGCACGCCCGAAACGCCGCCTCGGCCTTCTCCGGTTCCCCGCGCGCGCGCAGCAGGATCGCGATGTTCTCGCGGGTGCCGAGCGTGTCGTGGTGCTCCGGTCCGAGCGCAGAGCTCTGGATCTCGAGCGCGCGATCGAGATGCTCGGCGGCATCGTCGAGCCGGCCGAGGGCTTGCGCCGTGGTGGCGAGGTTGTTGTGCGTCTTGCCGACGCCGGGGTGCGACGCACCGAGTCGCTCGGTCTCCAGCTGCAGCGCCAGCCGGTGCTCCGCCTCGGCGTCGGCGTAGCGACCCTGGCTGAACAGCGCGGCCCCGAGGTTGTTGCGAATGGGCCCGGCCGCGAGCCGACCCGCTTCGCCTCGGCCCGCCTCGACCTCGAGGGCCAGCCGATACTCGGCCTCGGCTTTGACGAAGCGACCGGCGGTCCGGTACGCGGCGCCGAGCGAGTTGTGAAGCTCGGCGCGCTCGTGGGCGTCGTCGATCCGCGGGAGGACGCCGCGGGCGACCTCGGCGTAGGCGAGGGCACTGGACTCGTCGGCGAGCGAGGCGCCGTGGACCTGCACGAGCGCGCGGGCGGACATGGCGGCCTCGCGCCACTGTCCGAACTGCAGGCTCGTGCGCAGCGCTCGCTGCAGGGCGGCCGCGGCCGGCTCGTAGCGTGCGGCCGCGTCGAGCACGAAGCCGCGCTGGAGCTCGATCTTGGTGGCCACGGGCGCCCAGTCGGCCTGCGCGTGCAGCTCGTCGATCGCCTCGAGCACCCGCTCGGCGTCTCGGATCCGGCCGGCCGTCAGCAGCGCGTGGGCGCGGGCGAGCTCGTCTTCGATCTCCGCCACGAGCGCCTCGGCGCCCTCGGGCGGGGGTGGAACGGTGGAGCGCAGCGCATCGATGTCGCTGCAGCGGGCCAAGCTCGGCAGGTCCCCGACGATCGCGGGGGCGCGCGCGGCAACCTCCGCGTCGGCATTGGACAGGACGCTGGTCGCGGCGGCCAGCTTGCGCTTGGCCTGCTGAAGGCATCCCATGCGCAGGTCGAGCACGTCGGTCGATTGCTCGCGGCGTAGCGTCGTCGCCTCGCAAGCGTCTTCGTGGATCTGCACCCAGCCATCGGCGTACTCGTCGAGCCGGGTCGACACGCGGGTCCATGCGTCCTCGGCGTAGGGCACCTTGGTGTCGAGCAGGGCGGCGTGCACCCGCGCCCGCATGCCGTCGTCCCAGACCGAGGCAAGCGCGGCCTCGGCACCCCGACACGTCGCCGCCTGCTCGCGGCGTGCGACGATCGTCATGGTCGTCGCGATCGCGATCACGCCGACGGCTCCGGCCGCGAGCGCGACGCGACGTCGTCGAGGGACGGGCGTCTGCAGCTCGCGCAGCAGCTCGCGCAGGGATGGCCAGCGCTGCCGGGGGTCGGGCGACAGTCCCCGGCGGATCGCCTCGCCGACGCGTGCGGGCACCCCGACGTCGCGGGGAAACGCCGGCGGGCCCGCGCGCTTGGCCCGACGCAGCTCGTCGCGCGTCTTGGCCGGGAAGGGTCGCTGGCCCGCCAGAGCCTCCCACAACGTGACGCAGAACGCGTACTGGTCGGCCGCCTCGTCGATGTCCGGCGTGGTCTCCTGCTCGGGCGACATGTACGCGGGCGTGCCCATCGCCATGCCGACCTCGGTCACCTGCACCGAGATCCCCGACATGGAGTCGGTCCCGGAGCGAGATCCGGACGAAGACGCATCCAACGCGACCGCACCGTCGAGCGAGCGCTCGTCGCCGGGGGCGCGCGCCAGGCCGAAGTCGGTGACGCGCGGACGCCCGTCGTCGCCCACGAGCACGTTGTCGGGCTTGAAGTCGCGGTGCAGCAGCGGCACGGCGTGGGCCGCGGCGAGCCCCTCGGCCGCGGCGACGAACACCTCGAGGATCTGCGCCGGCGTGCGCTCGGCGTCACGCAACCATTGCCGCAGGGTGGTCCCGGCCACGTACTCCATCGCGATCACCACGTGACCATCGGCGTCGAGCTCCACGTCGTAGACCCCGACCACGTTGGGGTGACTGAGCTTGGCCATCGCCTGGGCCTCTCGCACGAGTCGTCGACGCGCGCGCTCGGACAGCCGATCGTGGCGCAGCACCTTGAGCGCCACCTCGCGCTGCAGTCGCGGGTCGTAGCCGCGCAGCACCACACCCATGCCGCCGTGGCCGATCTCGTCGATCACGAGATAGCGGCCGAGCTTGGCGCCGGGGGCCGGCGTCGGCTTGTCGGGCGTCCGCGCTTCGTAGCCGACCGTCGCGGCCGAGCCCACCTCGACCTCGGCGTCGACCGTCTCGCTGCCCGTGCCCCCCACGGCCGCAGTATCGCACCGTTGTGACGCTCGCCTGGTGGCGGTGGCGGTCAGACGACGTTCGCGGCCGTCAGCGCCACTTCGTGAGGACGAGGTCGCTGCCCACCGTGTGGGCGACGTGATCGGGCCCGACGGGCGCCGCAGGGCCGGGCGCGCCCGACCACAGCAACGCGCCGGAGTACACGTCGTAGATCGCGGGCGGGCTGGGCAGGAAGACCTCGGTACTCGACACCCGGACGAAGCCGATCGGGTCGGGGATCGGCGAAGTCGCGATCACGTTGCCCGACAGATCGGTGACCTCCACGCCGGTCAGCACGTCGCACTCGCCGGGCTGCCAGCAGACGACCGGACCGGCGACCCACATGTAGTGGGCGACGAGCAGGGTCTGGTCGTCGAGAAAGCCGTGGGTCACGCCCGGGAACACGTCCTGCAGCGCCGGCGTGATCACGTAGCTCAGCGAGCCCTCGTAGGTCGCGTTGAGCACCTGCGCCCCCGCGTCGTTGCGTACGGCGTGGGTGCCGTCGGGAGAGACGGCGGGGGTCAGGGCCCAGTTGCCGCTGGCCCACTGCACCCACCCGGGCATCGCGTGCACGGTGGTGCTCGACGTGCCGGTGTTGGTCGTCTGCCCCGCGATGAGGTTGCCGTTGGCCGAGATCGCGGCGCCGACGTGTGAGCTCGTGGACAGACCCGTTTGCAGCAGGTCGCCCGGGGTGCCCGCGGGCAGGTCGTACAGGCGCAGCACCGGCGGGTTGAAGCCACCCATGCCCAGCCGCTGCAGCGACAGCAAGACCGTGCCGTCGGCGGAGACGAGCGCATCGGTGCTGGGGCGGTCGAACGCGCCGTGGTCGGTCAGCTCGCACGCGAGGTCGACGTCCCATACCAACGTCTGGTCCAGCGACGTCCACACCGCGAGCCGTCCCGCCTCCGAGCCGGCGGTACCCACGAGCTCGCCGGGCGTGAGCATCTGTCCGATGTCGTCGCCGACCTCGCCGGCGATTCCGCCGACGAGCCACATCCCGTCGGCGTACGCGAAGCTCCAGCTCGTCACGTCGCTGACGCAGCACGGTGGCGTGACGACCTGGGCCGTCGGCAACGCCGCCTGCAGATCCACGAGCAAGGTGTCCCCACCGAGCTCCTTGCCCATGATCGCCGCGCCGTCGACGACCGCGTCCGGCACCGTCTCGACGGTGGTGCCGACATCGGAGGTCGATGCGATCGACACCGACGAGCCACCAAAGACGATCCAGCCGCCGTAGCCGTGGCTGGGGTCGCCGAAGTCGAAGGCGATCTGCACGCCCGCATCGTCGTAGAGGCGGAAGGCGTCGCCCTCGAGCGACCAGAAGCTCGGGTGGTCGTGAAACCATCCGTCGAAGGTGCCGTCGAAGGGCAGGGCGAGCACGGCCGCGGTCGCGACATCGATGTGCTCGACGAATGCGCCACCCGCCGGGGCGTACACGTGCACCGCGGTGGCGGTGGGCAGCACGCGGGCGGCGGCGTAGTTGCCGGCGACCTCCCACGACAGCGCGCCGGTGATCGCGTGCACGCGGATGCTCGCGTCGTCGGCGACCCACACGTACGTGCCGTCGCGCGACAGTCCCCAGCTCGCCCCGACCACGTCGATCGTGCCCTGCACGCTGCCGTCGAAGGCCGACTCCACGTACACGGTCTCGGCGCTCTCGTACGCGACGACGTCGCCGGCGAGCTCGGCCTGCACGACACCTTCGTGGGTCGAGACGATCTGCGGGCCGGCGGCGGACCACACGACGAGGCGGTCCGCGTCGTCGAGGGCGGCCCGCGCGACGGCCGAGTGCACGAGGTCGGTGTGGCCGACCAAGGGCGCGAGCAGGGTCTGCGTGCAACCGGCCGCGCAGTCGGCCGCGCAGCCCCGGGGCGGAGCCGGATCTGTGCCGGTCGTCGAGCCACCGTCGCTGCCGCTGCCGGTGCCGGTGTCGCCGGAGTCGGTGGAGGCGACGCCGGTGTCGGTGTCGCTGGAGTCGGTGGCGAAGCCGGTGTCGGTGTCGCCGGAGTCGGTGGAAACGAAGCCGGTGTCGGTGTCGCCGGCGGTCGCGAACGTCGTGGTGCCCGAGCCCGTGCCCGAGCCGGTCGAAGCGCCGGTGCTCGTCGCGGTCGTGGTGCCGGCGTCCGTGCCGGAGCCGGAGCTGCTCGAGCCGTCGGTGCCCACACCCGTCGTCGTGTCGGTCGCCGAGCCGGTGTCCGGTCCGGTGTCGTCGGTCAGCGACGCAGTCGTCGTCGTCGCCGAGCCGGGGCCACCGGTCGTGGACGGGTCGGGGCCGGTGGAAGGTCCGCCGTCGGCCGAGGTCGCGCCGTCGGTGTCGGGGGGCTCGGCGGCGGTCGGCGGCGTGCATGCGACCAGTCCGACCGACGCGGCAACGACGACGAGAGCGCGCTTCATACCCGGGGCCATGGCCGCAGCCGCCCTCGATCTTGGCCCCGAAACCCGCGAAAACCCACCGTTTGTGCCCGTGGAGGAAAAGGGCGCCCGTCCGCCAGACCCAAGCGCGGGGCTCGTGCGTGACGAGCCGGGCGATGAAGTCGGAAAACCTGCCGATCACCGGTCCTTGCCCGATCGACCTCGACGCCACGGATTTCGACCGTTCGGCCAAGCGCGCACACTGTGCGCACTGCCAAAAGGACGTCCACAACCTGTCGCAGATGACCGAGGGCGAGGCCCGCGACTTCCTGCGCTCCGTGGCCGGCCAGAAGGTCTGCGTGTCCTACGCGCGCGACCGCCAGGGCAAGATCCACTTCTCGTCGCCGGACACGAGCGTCGTTCCGCTGACCCAGGTGCGCGCGCGGTCGCGGGCCGCCGCTGCCGCCGGGATCGGCCTGGCCGCCGGGTTGGGACTGGCCGCGTGTACGCCTCACGACAACGACCGCGTGCAAAAGCCTCGCATCGAGGTCGACGACGACCTGCCGGTCCACTCCGCCGGCGAGGCCGTCGTGCCCCCGAAGGCGGCGCCGACCTACGACCTGCCCCCGCCGCAGATCGATCCCAACGAGATGATCGAAGGCGAGCTCGTCGCCCCCGAGCCCGACCCGCTGCAGATGGTCGAGGGCAAGATCAAGGTGCCCGAGCCCGACCCGCTCCCGGTCCTCGGCGGTACGGTGCAGGTGCCCATCGAGCCCATCGACCCCATCGACCCCATCGAGATGGTCGACGGCGAGATCGAGGCACCCCCGATCGAGCCGACCGAGATGGTCCGCGGCGAGCTCGCGGCGGTCGAGCCGTGCGACCCGAAGGTCAAAGGCAACGCCGCGCACCAGGGCTGAGCTGGCCTGCGGCGTTCGTGGCACAGTGTGGCGGTGATCGAGCGCTTCGCGAGCTGTAGCTGCGGTCAGCTGACCGCGGAGGTGACCTCGGAGCCGATCCGGATCTCGATGTGCCACTGCCTGGCGTGCCAGCGGCGGTCCGGCAGCACGTTCGCGGTGCAGGCGAGATTCGCGGCGGACACGGTGACGATCGTCGGCGAGTGGCGAACGTGGACGCGCACCGGCGACGAAGGATCGGTCATCGACTTTCACTTCTGTCCCGCGTGCGGCAGCACCGTGCTGTACCGGCAGCGCGATGTGCCGGACGTGATCGCGATCGCCGTAGGCGCCTTCGCCGATCCCGACTTCCCGGCCCCGACGGTGTCCGTGTACGAAGCGCGACGCCATGCGTGGACCGGGACGCCCGAAGACGTCACGCACCTCGAGTGAACGCCGGCGCGGTCAGGACGTGGGGATCTCGAGGCCGAGATCGATGTCGATATCCGTGGTTGCTGCGCCGCACCCGACACGTACGGCGTGGATGTCACGTGCGAGTCCGGCGGCAGGCGCAGACGGCGTGGAGCGAGCGTGCGCCCGCGCGTGTGGCCCTCGTCCAGACTGAGGTACACTGAAGAGGTGGTTGGTAGGAGTTGGTGGGTCGTCGCGACGGCTGGGATCGTCGTACTGGGGAGGCCTAGTCATCGTTGGCTTCGTTGAGCGCGCCTGCTCGCGCACGTCTTCGCGACCGACGTCACGACCTGCGTTTGCGGTGGCCAACCCTCCACCCGGGCCGCGTTCGGTTGTCCGGCGACTTGTTGCGTGCCCGCGTTGTTTCGTAAGCCCGATACGGAGTGCCTCGCTCGCCAGCGCGCTGCCCACTTCTTCCGTTCGTCCGGCCCGTGCCGTTTCCTTGCTTTCATGCCCCGCCGCTACACCACCGCGACGCGCTGGTGAGCGAGGCACTCCGTAACGGGCTTACTCCACAAAGGACGCTCGTCGTTTCGCTGATGACGTCGAAGAACTCATCGAGCCTATCGGCGACGGACGGCTCGCCGGCACAACCGAAGATCGATGGCGTGCGTTTGCAGGTCCGTGATCGTGCGGCGGACGGCACCTTCTGCTCGGTCAAGACGACGGTGTGCACTGCTATCCGTCGTGCGCGGCGAGGACGCGTCCGCCCGAGCACGTGGCCGCGCGGTATGCCGTCGCGCCCTCGCCACCTTCGTCACCGTCCGAGGCGCTGCGACAGCCCGCCTTGCTGCGCCACGACGGTCGACCCGTCTGGACCGCCACACCGGCCCTATCCGCCCAACTGCATTCGTGGATCGCCAACGCCGACCACGTCGACGTGACGGGCATGGGGGCGAACCCGGCGTCGTTCGAGGACAACACGGACTTCCACCAGAACGTGCAGGGCATGGTCGCGGGCATCGATCGCGAGACCATAGCGGTCGGTCCCTCGCGCACGGGTCAACCTCGATGCGCTGGTGACGGCCCTGCCCGCGCCGACGCGGTTCGTTGCCATCCCGATGGACATCGCGCAAGCACCCAGATCCGACTTCGGGTACGTGGTCTCGACCGCGGCAACTCGGTGGTTCGCATCGACTGGACGCAGTCACCCCCGGTCGGTGGATCGCCGTCGGGCGCCACCTTCCTGCCCACCGCGCCGTTGCCCGCCGGTGTCACGATCCACGGCACCACGGCGTGGGGCACGGAGTGTGCGGCGAACGACGGGCCGTCCCCAGGAGAGGGGGACACCGCGTTTTTGTTGCTGGCGGTGATCCGGCACCACGCCTGTGTGGCTACGGCAGTGTGGCCCCGAAATCCCATCTTCGAACTGCGCGCGGGCAAAGCCCATCCATCCCCGTCGACTCCCACGACACGAGAGACCGACTCGTTGCGTACGGGGGGTCCCCCACGAACGCGTGGTCTCGACCAGGTTCTCTCGCACTGAGCTGCGCCGCTGCCTCGCTCGCGTGCGTGCTGGCGGGCGGCTGCTTCGATCCTACGAACATCGCCACCCCCGAGAGTGAAACCGACGCCGCCGATGGCGAGACGTCGGATACCGCCGGTTCCTCGAGCGACGACCGCGGTACTGAGGTCACGTCGGCCGAGCCGACCGCGGATTCCACGGGCGACACCTCCGACGGTTGTGCGCCGGCCGTTTTCTCGACCCATCATTTCGATCAGGCCTGCTTCCAGTGAGAACGCCCATGAACACCACCGCCCGCTTCTCTTCCAAACACCACACCGACGACGTGAGGGTGCGACTGAAACGTCTCGAGCGCGCACACCGTGTCGCGGTCGCGCGGCGACGCGCGGCGTTTGCACTGCTCGGCACCTTCGTACTGGGCATCCCGTTGTCGTCCGATGCTCTCGACATACCGAACCGCTTCGAGGCGGGCGAGCCGGTCCTCGCGGAGTCGTTCAACGCCAACTTCGACGCCATTCGCGAAGCCTTCGACGCACGCGTCATCCGAGATGACGTCATATTCCCCGTCACCAGCGCCGATGGTTGTTCCGGATTGATTGCGACGCTCGCATCCCTGGACGAGTATCGAGTCGCCGCCAGTGGCTCGATCACCGTGTCTCTCGCACTGGGCAACTACGCATGCGAAGAGACGATCCGGATCGAGAGCGACAACGCCTCGCATTTGACGATCCGTGGGGAGGGCAACAATCCCGCCCAGGTGACACTGAGCTTTCCGGCGGGATCCGATGGAATCGCCGTGGAGGGACAGGTTCTTGAACGCATTGAGAACCTCACACTCGAGGGTGGTGGAGATGGCCAGGGCGTTCGGGTCGGCCGCGGCTCGGCGCTCCGGAATCTCAGTGATACCGAGTTGCGCGGATGGGCAACGGGCGTCGAAGTCGTCGTCGGATCATCCGTCACGAGCGAAGAAGGCCTCGTGCTCGAAAGCAACGTGGCCTACGGAGTTCGCTGCCAGCGAGGGTCGGATTGCTACCTACTGGGCGCGATCGCAAGTGGGGGAGGAACCGGTTTCGCCGCTCTCTCGGGCTCTGCGGTGACGGTGTCGAACTGTACGGCCGTCGACAATGTGTACGGGTTCGCCGCCTATAGTGGCGCGTTCCTGCGAGTAACAGATGGATCGGTCGCGCAGGGCAACGAGATCGGGTTCCGTAGTGATCGCTCGCTCATCCATGTGGGCTCGAGCACGAGCGCGGATGCCAATGGGATCGGTTATCAGGTCATCGCCGGCGGACGGATCTCCGGCGAAGGCGCGCTACTCGGTGCGGGCAACGGCGCTCTGACGAACATCCCGATCAACCAGCCGGACCCGATCACGCTCGGTGTGATCAACGATTGAGGCGGGGGAGCGCTACGGAGCCGAGGCCAGCCACCGGAGTAAGTCTCGCGGGTCGCCGGTGGCGTTCGCGACGACGCCGGTGGCGGCGACGGCTGCGGCGCGGGGCGGGGTCGTGTACGCGTAGACGGGGAGATCGGGGTAGCGCGTGTGCAGCGTGCGGGCGAGCTCGATGCCGGCGTCCTCGATCCACGTGCCGTCTTCGAAGCGGCCCACGTCGGTGACGACGGCGGCGTAGTCGTGCAGATCGAGCGCAAGGGCCTCGGCCGAGGTGGTGACGGCGTGGACCCTGATCCCGGCGCCGGCGAGCTCGAGCTCCTCGTCGCGGTTGTGTTCGGGGTGATCGTCGATCCACAGCACCACCGGCGCGTCGGCGGGCAGATCGGCCACGACCGCGGGCGGAGCTTCCGAGACGCCTCGGGTGCTCGCGAGCACCCCGGGAACGACGGCGAGCACCACCACGCCGATTCCGACGAGGACCCAGCGCCCGGTCGCCGGTCGCAGGGCGACGCGCAACGCGGCTCGCAGGGCGCCGAGGTCCGAGGGCCGTTCCCTCGGTTCCACCGACAGTCCCGCCCGCAGCGCGCGGCGCAGGCCGTGGGGTACGTGGCGCGGAAACTCGAGGGGCGGCGGGGGCTCCCCGGTCTCGGCGTATCGCCGCAGATCCGACGCGCGGTAGGGAAGCCGTCCGCACAGCACCTCGAAGACCGTCACGCACAGTGCGAAGCGATCCGTGCTCGCGTCGGCCCGTTCGCCGCGAAGCTGCTCCGGCGCCATGTATGCGGGCGTGCCCGCGTGCGCCGTGCCGAGCCCGAGACGGGACAGACCGAAGTCGGCGATCGCGACGCGGCCGGAGCGATCGAGCAGGAGATTGGCCGGCTTCAGATCGCCGTGGTGCAACCCTTCGGCGTGGGCGCACGCGAGACCTTCGGTCACCGCGTGCAGCCACGCGTAGGCCCGGCGACGTGCACCGGCAGCTCGCGCCGAGGGACTCTCGAGCCAGTGCTGCAGAGAGCCCCCCTCCATCAGCTCCATCACGATGAAGGCGCCATCGCGCGATCGCCCGGCGTCGTAGACCTGCACCACGTTGGGGTGACGCACCTGCGCGGCCGAGCGGGCCTCGGTCAACGCACTCTCCGACGTGCCATCGGGCAGCCACTTGAGCGCGACCTCTCGTCGCAAGCGAAGGTCGTAGGCGGCGAACACCTGCCCCGCCCCGCCGGCCCCGAGGTAGCCGCGGATCTCGTAGTGGTGGACGCTCGGCAACCGGGCGTCGCCGGCGAACAGGGCTCGCCGCACGGAAGCGGCCACCCACCGCGCGTGGAGGTCTCGGGAATCGGGGCGTGCGTCGGCCATGGGGGCGGCCTCGGGCGACGATCGTACCACCGCGGCTGCGCGTCACCATCACCGATCGTAGGCGTCGCTGGGTGATCGGCCCGCGGGTCGGTGATCCGAAGGCCGTCGGGTGTGGCTTCGTCACCGATGCCCCCTCTCCTGCTGTTCGCCGTCCTCGTCGTGCCGACGGAGCCGGTGCCCCCTTCGGAGCCGCCCACCGAAGCGGCGACTCCCGCATCCGACGGCCCCGCGGTGTGTCGACCCGCGTGTCGCGAGGGCTATGTCTGTGACGCCGGCACGTGTGTGTCGGCGTGCAACCCACCCTGCGCGGACTCCGAGGTGTGCACTGCGCGGGCGAGCTGCGAGGCCCGGCCTCGGTCGCCGGCCGTCGCTCCTCCGGTTGCCTCGATCATGATTTCGGGCGACGAGGGCAAGGCGGATCGCCGCGGGATCTCGATCGCGTGGGGAGCCGAGTTCGACTACACCCGCGTGTTGATCCGCGCCCTGTATCTCGGCGACCCGGAGGACCTCGGTGCCAAGCCGGACGAGTACCTCGCGCACGGTTCGCTGATCGGCTTCGGCCAGGCGCTCGTCGTCGACTACGGCTTCACCGACCGCGTGTTCCTCGGTGCCCGCTTCGGACTCGGCGGGATCCTCAACAGCGACAACTCCACCGGCACGCGGATGCGGATCACCTTCGGGCCCTCGTTGACCGGCTTCGTCACGAAGAACTTCTATCTCGGCACCGATTTCCTGTTCGAGTATCTGAGCTTCGACGACATCACGCCCAAGTTCGGCGGTCAGGTCTTCGACGGCGCGACGGCGCACCGCGAGGGCGAGATCGACGGCAAGGCCCTGCTCGGCTTCAGCTGGGCCTTGAAGGTGGGCGGCACGGTCCCCATCGGCGAGAAGTTCGCCCTGGTGCCCGAGCTGCGGTTGCACGGCAACGCGATCTACTTCGAGAAGGACGGCGTCGACGTGCTGGTCGAGGACGAGGATTCGTTCGGTGAGACCGATCCCGCGATCGACGTCTACACTCCGGGCATCGGCATCTTCTTCGGCTTCCGGCGGTTCTTTTGAGGACGACGAGCAGAGGCGGAAGCCGGCCTGCGGACACCGGCGACCTGCGGCCGACTGTGCCCCCCGTCGTTCGTGGGGCGGTCTGGTATCCTCGCATCCGCGTGGACTCCGATGCCGAGTTGCTCGAGCGCTGGGTCGCAGGCGACGCGGCCGCGGGCGAGGCACTGTTCGAGCGCTACTTCGACGCGATGTTCCGGTTCTTCAGGGCCAAGGCGCCGATGCACAGCCGTGACCTCGTCCAGCGGACCTTCGCCGCGTGTCTGGAGAAGCGGGACACCCTGCGCGACGCCGCGAGCTTCCGCGCGTTCCTGTACGGCATTGCCCGCTTCGAGATCCTCCGCCTGATGCGACGCACCACCCGGGCAGCGCGCGAGGTCGATCCGAGCGAGACGGCGATCCATGCGTTCGATCCATCGCCCAGCGTAGTGGCGGTGCAGCGCCAAGAGCACCGCCTCCTCGCCGAGGCGCTGCGCCGGATCCCGATCGACCTGCAGATCGCCGTGGAGCTGCACTACTGGGAAGAGCTGGCCACGGCCGAGATCGCGGACGTCCTCGGCGTCCCCCAGGGGACCGTCAAGAGCCGCTTGCGCCGCGCCCGCGAGGCCCTGTGCGTCGTCCTGGAGTCGCTGACCGAAGACGACGCGCTCGTGCGGTCGACGATCACCGGATTCGATGGCTGGGTGCGGGACGTCAAGGATCTGCTCGGGCCGGACCCCGACGATCCCGAATGACGCCGCCGTGGACGCGGAGGCCATCGACGCCGGCGAAACGACCGTCCGCCTGCCCGCCGCGGCGAACCCGGCCTCGTCACGGTTGTGCCGCGCTTTCGCGCCGACGCAGGTCGCATCTGCACCTGGTGGTCGCCGACGGGGCCTGGTGGCAGACATCCGACGGCAGGGTCAGCTTTGCTGCGCCACGACGATCGACCCGGCTGGACCGCCATACCGGCGGCCCACCCCGCCGATCCCTGGCTCGATCTCGACGAGTGATCGCAACGTCTCGCTGCCGTCCGGACGAGTGAGCACCGCCCGCACGTCGGCGCGCCCCGAGACGGGGAGCCCGAACTCCTTCAGGCCCACGCGCACCGTCAGCCTTGCGCCGAGCTCGTTGCTCGTCTGCGACAGTCGAGCCGTCATCTTGAGGCTCGAGCTCGAATGAACGTTGGGGCTGTACCGCAGGCCGTAGCTGGTGATCGCGTTCCCGAACGGCGCCGACGCGACGACGGCCTTCGTGGTCGCGACCAAGCCGCGCTGGTCCTCCGACCGGGTCAGGATGAGCCGGTCGGAGGCAACATGGGGCTACGCGTGCTCGCTCGATCCCCAGCTCACCGCGGTCAAGCGACACGTCGCCCGAGTCGCTGCTGCCGCCTCAGTCGCCGCTGCCGCCCGAGTCGCCGCTGCCGCCCGAGTCGCTGCTGCTGCCCGAGTCGCTGCTGCCGCCCGAGTCGCCGCTGCCGCCCGAGTCGCTGCTGCTGCCGCCGCCGCAGTCGTCGGGATCGGAGCCGTCCGGGCAGCGCCCGCCTGCGCTCGCCTCTTCGCACACGCCGGGCTCGGTCGCGCAGCAGTCGAACGTGTCGGTGCCGAGCAGGCACCGGCCGCTGCCCCGAGGCTCGTCGCACGTGCCGTCCATCAGGTATGGGCACGGCTGCGGCGCGGCGCACAGGCCTCCGAAGCAGTACAGGCCCTCGTCGCAGGTGCCCTCGCCCGCGCCTTCATCGTCGTGGCAGGGACACGCGAAGGTCCCCGTGTCGCACGGCACGCAGGCGTCGAGTCGGCAGATGAGCCCCGAGTTGCAGGTGAACGTGTCGCTGCATCCGCACTGCTCGGTCCCGATCTCGCAGCCTGGTCCGGTCGAGTCGAGGGCGACACCCGTGCTCGTGCCCGAGGTCTCCGTGGTGGTCCCCATCGGATCCGTGGACGTGGACGTGGACGTTGTCGTCGCCGGGTCCGCGGAGGTCGCGGTCGTGGTGTCGCTCGCGCCCGAGGTCTCGGTGTCCGTGGTCGCGGCGGGATCGCTCGAGCACGCCGCGAGCAGCCCGACCGACAGGGTCGCGTGACGTCGTCGCGTGCGGATCCACGGCAGGAACGCGAGGGCGAGCCACCATCCCCCGCCGCCGGTCGGCGCCGCCGTGCAGCTGCAGCCGCCGTCGTCCGACGACGTCGACGCACCCGGGTCGTCGGTACCGCCGGTGTCGCCGGTGTCGCCGGCGGCGCTGGTGGATCCGGAGCCGGCGGGATCGATCGGGGGGTCCCCGGTGCTGCCGTCACCGTCGGAGGTCGTCGACGGCTCGGGCTTTTCCGGCGGGTCCATGTTGATGCCGATCACGACCGGCTCGGAGCTCGCCTCGTTCCCGGCCCAGTCGTTCGCGACGACGACGATCTCCCAGACGCCTTCGGGCATCGTGAGGTCCCACGTCCACGGCGCGCCCAGGCGCACCGAGCCCTCGACCGGGTTCCCGTCGATCATCAGCGAGGCATTCGCGACGCCGCTGACCATGTCGCTGGACGTCGCTTCGACCACGAGCGGGTAAGTCGTCGCGTCGCCCTCGGTGTCGAAGCGCGCGCGATCCTCGGGGGTGGTGATCGTCGTGGTCGGCCCGACGAGATCTTCGGAGGCGTCGTAGGCTGGACCGCACGCGGTGCTCCAGTCGAGGGTCGGACCGCCGCTGCAGCCGTCGGCCCACGACTTGCCCGTGCCGTCGCGCGGATCGAGGGGGAAGTCGCCGCACGCGGGGCTGGGATTCCAGCCGCCGTTTCCAAAGTGGCACGCCGAGACGTCGATGCCGCTGTGCAGCTCGATGAAGGGGATCGCGGTGGGGATGGTCGCGAACCACATCGCGTCGCCGCAGTTGCCGAAGTTCGGGCCCGACACGATCGCGAAGGCGCGCCAGGTTCCGTCGGGCAGCTGCACGAACGCCGGCCCGCCCGAGTCGCCCGCGCAAGGGCTCTGGCCATCGCCACCGATCACCGCCGCGCCGAAGTCGTCGATGTAGTGCAGCACGGTGTCGACCTCGAACTTCACCCCGAAGGTGTTCTGATCGGTGCCGCCGTAGCCGACGAGCGTCACGTCGCGCCCGGGGGTGAGGATCGTGTTCTCGCAGCCGGCCAGCGGCGGCACGATCGGCACCTCGAGCACCGGTCGCACCAGCTTGCAGAAACCGAAGTCCGCCGCGCGCGAGGGCCCGATCTCGGTCGCGGTGTCCCACTCGGGATTGGTGATGCAGTACTCGGTGTCCACCGAAAATCCCTGGCCTTCGGGGGCCATGCCCGAGGAAATGTCCTCGCCGAACCACACGCGCTCGCGGTCATTGCCGCAATGGGCGGCGTACACGACGATCTCCGGGTGGATGAGCGTGCCGGTGCAGTTCTCGAGAAAGACCGTGGATGGCCACGAGCACGAGGCGACAGGGGCTCCGCCGATGATGCCGGGCGGATCGTTGGGGGCCGCGCTGGCGGCCGTCGCGAAGGCGACGACGAAGACGCCTACGAGCGACGCGATGATGTTCGATGACACGGGGGCTCCTGCGTCGGGAAGACGCGCGTGCGACGATGCCACGTCGCGCAAGGGTGCCGCACGGCTTTTGTGACGAGCGCGGTACGACGTGCGTTCGCGCCGCGAGACACGACGCGACCACCCGCGGTCAGTCGGTGAGCACGGCGATCTCGGCGATCGACCACGTGTTCGAGCCGTGGTTGCGCACGTGGGCGTAGACCGGCGTCGACAGCTCGATCGCGATCGGAAGCTCGACCTCTTCGACGACCAGGGCGGCGGCCGCGGGGATCTCGACGTCGATCTGCACGAGCGTTTCGCCGTCGACGACGACGAACACCGTGCCGGTCGTCGGTGCTTCGGGAGCGTCGAGCTCGTCGTGCCACAGCCGAACGCGAATGTGGTCACCGACGTCGGCCGACGACAGCGCGGCCTGCTGCACGGTGGCCCAGTCGCACAGCCCCGTGTCGACCTCGAGCGCCGGCCCGTCGGTCAGCGCCTCCACGGTCACGCCGGCGAGATCGCACGTCTGCGTCGGGGGACGCTCGGCCGCGAACGGATCGTCGGCCGGAGTCGCGAGCTGCCACGCCGAGGCGGACACGAGCGGACGCCAGGTCGGCGCGCTGGCCCCGGTGGTGTCGTCGGTGGCGTCGGTGCCCGCCGCGTCGTCGCAGGCCCCGAGGGCGGCCGCGACGACCAGGAGCCAGGCGCGATGCGCCGAGCTCACGCACATGCGACGGGCAGGCACACCTTCGCGGCGCCCTGGTCGCTGCAGACCGCACCTTCGCCACAGGCGTCGTCGGTTTCGCAGCCGAAATAGGTGCAGAAGGGGGCGCGGTCGTCGAACTGCGCCAGGCACACCGTGGACTCGCCGTTGCCGACGCACTCGTTGCCCGTGGCCGTGCAGTACTTGCCCACGCCGAGCTCGTTGCCGGGCTCGCCCTCGGTCACGCAGCCGTCGGTCGGAGGCTCTTCGGTCGTGCCACCCTGCGGGACGCCGTCGTCCTGCGTGCAGGTCAGCCAGCCGCGACCGGGCCCGTAGTACATCAGCGCGACGCACATCTCTTCGGGCCAGCCGATCTCGTGGTCGGTGGTGTTGTCCCACTGGCACGTCACGCGCAGCATGTCGCCCGCCTTGAACTTGAGCGGGTCGTCCCAGTTCTTGATCTCGGGACTCTCGCGCAGCAGCTTGCCGTCGGTGGCGTGGTAGAGCTTCTCCGCGGGGCCGTCACCGCCCGGGAAACGCTCGAATTCGAAGAGCACGCCGTACTCGTGGGTGTGGCCGAGGAGCATGTAGATGTCCATGTCCTCTTCCAGCGTGCAGTCGGTGTGCTGGCTGTGTCCGGTCGCGCCGGCCGGGATCGCGAGCGCGTCGTAGAGCATCGCGAACGCTTCGACGACGGTCGGGCTCTCCTCGGGCGTGGTGTAGTCGAGCTCGACCATGTCCATCACCGTGATCGGCACGTCGGTCGAGTTGATGTAGTGCGACTGGATCACGAGCTGCTGACCCGTCACGACGCGCAGGGCGACGCCCGGGGGCAGCTCCGTGAACTTGCCGCCCGCACCGCCGGCGGCGGCGGTGTAGCGCAGGTGGCTCATGTCGTCGCCGCACGCTTGCGGGTCGAGGTCGTCCAGCGGCTTGATCGACACGAACACGCCCGCGTGGTGACCCCCGCGCATCTGGGCGCCGCGGACCGCGTTGAACAGCAGGTCCTGCTCGGCCGTGAACGGCAGCGCGTTGCAGAACAGCACCTCTTCCCCGGGCCCGATCTGCATCGGCTTGGTGTACAGCCGCAGCGTGGTGTTGGGGTCGGGCTCGGGACCGAAGCACGCGTGCATGCCCGCTTCGTCGGTCGCGTCGCAGTGGGTGTACAGGTCGCCGTCGTCGGCGGCGACGAGGTCGGCCTCGAAGTCACCGCCGTCGTACGGCGCGCCGGCGTCGATCCAGGCGCGGACGGCATCGAGCGTCTGCGGGCCCGGGATCTCTGGGGCACCCAGCGGCATCGCGCCGCCGAGTCCGGCCTCCGAAAGCTCGCGCGGCGACTGCAGCATCTTGGTCAGAAAGAACGACGCGTCGGCGTCGCCGGGCACCACGAGCTTCATGCCGGCGTCGTGGGCGTTGGCGTTGACGGGCTGCGCCGACAGCAGGTGGTCGTACGAGGCCTGCGGGTCGTCGAACGACAGGCCCGCGATGCCGGTGCCGCTGTGGCAGGCGGCGGCCGAGCAAGAGACCGACAGCACCGCTTCGTGGATCTGCAGGTAGCCGGGCGCGCTGCGATCGGCCGTGTCGGGGTCGGCGTCGTCGGCCGAGCACGCGGCGGTGCAAGCGAGCAGGGCGAGGATCGAGATCGTGGGCTTGGGCATGTCCGGGTTCCGTCGCGTCCGTCGCACGGACCGTCGGGGGGGCCCGTAGAAGACACCGCTTCGTTGCCGCACGTCCGGCCCGGTTCCAGAGCGCTGCGCTCGTGGCGCGTGAGTTGTGCCTCGCCTGCCGCGGCCTGAATCTTCCGGCGCTTCCGTACGTTCAACTCGCCCCATGCGACGTCGGACGGTCTTGGCGGGTTTGACTGGAGTAGGCGCCGGCCTGTTCGTACCGGGCCTCACGGCCCATGCATGTGGGATCTGGAAGCTGCCCGACACACCGCTGGGGCTGATGCTGCACCAGGCCGGGGGAGTGGTCATCGCGCATAGCCACCATGTGGTCGACGGCACCCACTATCGGTTCGGGCGCCGGATCTACCGCCTGACCTCCGGCAAGAATCCGCGTGCGTGGTTCGAGAAGACGGGGGCGCGCCTGTTCGACGTCGACGGCGATCGACTGCTGTATCGGTCCGAGCCCGTGGGCGAGCAAACCGCCGACGGCGTCGAGGTCGGCGACGTGTCGTACCGCTTCACGATCACCAAGCAGGCGACGCCGCACTACTTCCACGTGCGCATCGAGCAGGGCGAGACGGTCGTCAGCGACACGCCCGGGGCGCTCGACTTCGTGTGCGGCGCCGGCACGGGCATTCGACGGCGCCTGGTCTTTCACGCGATGTGGCGTGAGCTGGTGTGGCCCGACTTCAAGGTCGCCATGCAGAAGGCCGGTCACTATCCGCCCGACGGCGCGCTCGACGAAGACTCGCCCACGTAGGTAGCCTGCGTTCGATGACCGATGCGTTGGCGGCCCGCGATGTCGAGGCGCTCCGAGTGGCCGTCGCCGCCGGGGCGACGCCGAAGTTCGTGCACTTTTGGGGACACACCCCGCGCGGTGGCGCAGCGGTGGGCGAGTGGGTGCTCAGCCAGTGGTGGCCGCAGGCCTTCGTCGTCGAGGGGCAGACGTACCCGACCGCCGAGCACTGGATGATGGCCGGCAAGGCGCGGCTGTTCGGTGACCACGAGGTCCTCGCGGAGATCTTGGCGGCCGACGATCCGGGGAAGATCAAGGCGCTCGGTCGCAAGGTGCGTGGCTTCGATGGTCCCACGTGGGACGCCCACCGCGTGCAGATCGTGACCGAGGGCAACGTGCACAAGTTCGGTCAGCACGAAGAGCTGCGGGCGTATCTTTCGTCCACGGTGGGTCGCGTGCTCGTCGAGGCGAGCCCGCGCGATCGGATCTGGGGAATCGGCTTGGGTCGCGATCACGCCGACGCCGATCGACCCGCGGGGTGGCGCGGTCTGAACCTGCTGGGCTTCGCGTTGATGGACGTGCGCGACCGACTCGCGGCTACCAGTCCATCTTCTTGATGTCGGGCTCGGGCTTGGGCTCGCTGGGCTCTGGCTCGGTGGGCTCGGTGGGCTCGACGGTGGGTGTGGGCTCGCCGCCGACCTCCTCGTCCGGTGGTCCCTGCGGCGGCACCGTCTCCTCGGGCAGCGGCTGGCGCTTGGCGGGCTTTTCCATCGGCTGGAAGGTCATCTCGATCTCGACCACGCTCTCGAAGCCGTAGATCTGCCACGTGCCTTGGCGAATCGACTCCGGTGGGATCCCGACGAACGACTTGGTGCCGACCATCTCGGGCTTGCCGATGTCCATGTCTTCGACGAAGAACTGCAGCCGCTCGGCGTACTCCTTGCGCTCGAGCACGGCGCAGCTGTTTTCGGTGGCACCGAACGCCGCGATCGCGGCGTCTTTGATCATGTCGGTGCGGATGATGTACTCGCGGCCGAGCTGCACCCGCACGCGCAGGTCCGGGGGTCCCTTGACCTTGTCGAAGATCGCGGCGCCCACGGTACCGGCGGCCGAGACGGCGGCGGCGTAACCTCCGCCAGCGGCGGCACCGGCCATGTCGCCGAGCAGCTTGGCGTCCTTGCGACGCAGGTGGCCGATGCCGTCCCACGCCTTGCCGGTCATCTTGCTCGGCAGCACCACCGCCTTCGAGATGCACATCTCCACGTACTCCGGCAGCGGTGGAAGGTCCGGCTGCGTCGGCACCGTGCCGCTGCGACCGCGACGTCCCCCGCCACAGGCCGCCATCACCAAGATCAGTCCCACCCACCCCGCACGGCGCATCGGCGGCAGCATGCCACGGGCCCGCGCGAAGCGGCCACCGCACCCCGTCGCGGCTACTTGGGCTTGATCCAGACCTGGCGCGACAGACCGCACAGCCGGCCGTCACTGTCGAACAGCGCGCTGCCGGCGTGGAGCTTGCGACCGTCGCGCGCGATCGCCCAGCCCATCGCCGTGCAGCGCTCGCCGGCCCGCGGGCGATGATCGACCCGACCGATCATGCGTCCGAGCAGTGCGAACTCGCCGGTGTGCGCGACGCCGAAGTAGCCCGGACAGTCGAGCGCGGCCCACACCACTTGCGCGCGCACGAGGCCTTCGTCGTCACACACGGACGCATCGGGAGTCCAGGGCGCGACGGCGGGCGACGCTTCGGCGAGCTTGCCGGGGAAGATCCGCATGCCGTCCGGCGACTCGCGCCCGGTCCCGCACACGAAACACTCGGGCAGCGCGTGCTTGGTCAGTCCCGTGTAGTGCGTGGTCGCCTCGTCGACCGCGGCGGCGTCGGGCAGCGGCGGCACTTGCAGCTCGAGCTCGGCGGCCCGCGCGGTGGCCACCGGCTGCCCGTCGTCCTCGAGCACCACCGACCCGTCCTCGAGTCGCCGCAACGTCATCGGATGATCGAGCGGCGGCGGTGCCCGCAGCGTGACCTCCACCGCCCCGTCGAACATCGCCGCCAACGCCCCGCACGCGTACCCCCCGTTGGCAGAGTCCGCCGGACCCCGAAACCGCCGCTCGAACACGATGGTGCGCATGGCCGGCAGGGTACCAAGCGCGCTCGGGTGCTACGATCGCCTTGGCGGCGCCGTGTCGCGCTCGCGGGACCACGACAATGGGTGGCGACGATTCGCAGGCGAGACCCATTGCGGGTCTCGAGAGCATCGATCCGCGGCAAGTGCCGCTGCCCCAAGGCACGCAGGTGACCACCACCGTGGCGCACTCGGTGCAAGGGTCCGATCGGGTGATCCCGCAGGGCGTCGTGGGGCGTGTGGTCGAGCACCTCGGCGAGGGGCGGGTGAAGGTGCACGTCGTCGGTCGGGGGGAGGTCGTCTACCGGCGTGTCGACATCGTGCCGCGCAAGCAGGGCGAGCTCGCGTTCGCCGTCCGGCGGGCGTGGGCCGAAGCGAGCCTGCGCCCGTGCACGGTCTTCGAGGCGACGGTCGGGTCGCGCGCGTGGGGATTGTCTTCGGATACGTCCGATACGGACGTGCGCGGGGTCTTCGTGCTACCCGCGTCGTGGCGGGACGGGCTGGTGCCGCCGCCCGAGACGATCATCAGCGCCGACGGCAACTGCACGCTGTGGGAAGTGGGCAAGACGGTCGCGCAAGCGCTTCGGGCGGACCCGAACACGCTCGAGGCGTTGTTCGTGTCGGAGGTCCGTGTGGTCGACGAGATGGGACAGTGGCTGCGCGACGCCCGTGACGCCTTCGTGTCGCGGGAGATCTACGGCTCGTTCGGGCGCTATGCCCTGGCGCAGGCCAAGAAGCTGCGGCAGTCGCATCGACTCGCGGCGCATCGGGTCGTGGTGCTGCAGTGGCTCCGCGACGATCCCGATGCCGATCTGGATCGTCTGGCTGCTCGCCTCGCGGCCGAGGTACTCGATGAGGGCGATGCCGGCCGGCAGCGGGCCAGGCAACACATCAAACAGCTGTACCGCTCGCTATTCGACCAGGGCCTGCTCGAGGCGAGCTCACTCGAGGCGTTTGCGGCCTTCGCCCGAACCTCGTCGGACGACCTGGACTTGCCACGCGAGCTTCGGCCAAAAAACGCCTACAACCTGCTGCGCATCGTCTCGTGCGCGGTCGCCTGGTTGAGGACGGGGGCGCCGGCCTTCGTCGCGGACGGAGAGCTGCGGGAGCGACTGCTGCGCATCAAGCAGGGCGACGTGGCGTTGGAAGTTGCGTTGGATTGGACCGAGCAGGCCGCCCGCGATCTCGATGCGGCGCGCGACGAGAGCCCGCTTCCCGCGACACCGGACTTCGATCGTGCCGACGACGTACTGCGTCGGATCCGGCTCGAAGCCTCGCGTCGCTACCAGGCGGACCAGCCGGGGCCGTGGGGACGGGATGCACCCGTACCACCACGTCCCTCGGAGCACACGACATGACCGACGCACTGACCACACACCAGGTGGCCGTGGCCGACCGCGTGCTCGCGCACGAGAGCGCAGAACGACGCCATCTCGTCGTGCACCTGTCGGGCGCGCACGCGTACGGATTCGCGTCGCCCGACAGCGATCTCGATCTCAAGGCGATTCACGTGGCGCCGACGGCGTCGATGCTCGGACTCCATCCGGCCCCGCAGCTGGCCAATCGGCTGGAGGTGATCGACGGTGTCGAGATCGACTACACCTCCAACGAGGTCGCGGTCGCGGTTCGGGGCTTGATCAAGGGCGACGGCAACATGCTCGAGCGGGTGACGAGTGCCTCTCCTTTGCGGAGCTCGCCAGAGCTCGCCGAGCTTCGCAACCTCGGCCTGGCAGCGCTGTCGCAGCGCTACCATCGACACTACCGAGGATTCGCCTCTTCGCAGCGCGCGGCCGTGGTGGAAGCGTCGCCGCCGAAGGCCAAGAAGGTGCTGTACGTGCTTCGCACGGTGCTGACAGGGGTGCATCTGCTCGAGACCGGCGAGTGCATCCCCGATCTGACGGCCTTGTGCGACCAGTACGAATTCCGTGAATCGCACGAGCTCATCACGTTCAAGCGTGCGGGCGAGTCCCAACCCCTGCCGGCCGCCGTTGCGGAGCGAGTGCCGACCCTCTTGGATCGTGCGTTCACGCGACTCGATGACGCATTGTCGCGCTCGATCCTTCCACCGGATCCGCCCCCCGAGGCGGAGTCCAACCTCGACGCGTGGCTCATTGCCCTACGCACTGGTGAGCTACGCTCGTCGTCTTGAGGCCGTGCACGATCGAACGAGCACGCCCCGTCAGGGGCGTGCGCGGTACGGACGGCGGGAGTCGAACCCGCAGATCTCCCGGGTCTGAGCCGGGCGGCTTTACCAGTTTGTCCACGTCCGCATATGTGGCGCTCCCCGACGGGGCACGGAGTGAGCGTGCCCCGAGCGGGGGCATGGGAAGTGTCGCCGGCAGGGATCGAACCTGCGGCCTCCGGCTTCGCAAGCCGGTGCTCTTCCGGGCTGAGCTACGACGACGTCGCGTCGGCGCGCCATCGAGGGATGGGCGCGACGGTACGGCGCAGCGATTGGTGGAAAATCGCTACGAACGCAGGGCGAGACGCAAGGTCTCGACGAGACGTCGACGCAAGCGCAGGCTCAGCAGAGCAAGAAGCTGCCGGCTGTTCGCTGCGGTATCGATGTCGATGGCGTTCATGACGATTTCCGTCCGCTTGGTATGCGGCGGCTTCATCGACGCGTCAAGCAGAGAATTGTTCATTTTTGTTCGTCGTGCGTCTTCCGGCCCAGGGGCCGCACGTATGATCCGGTGATGCATCGGTGGGTCGCGATCGTCATGTCGTCGTGGGTCACGCTCGCGTGTGACCGCGTGCCCGGCATGGACGACGAACCGCGAGGCCAACGCGGCACCGCGTCGCAGGGCGATGCGCCGCGCAAGGCACCCGCGGCCAAGCCCCCGATGCCGGTCTTGCCGGAGATCGGCCAAGGCGTGCCGCTGGTCGGCGAGGAAGGGACCGACGCGCACGGCTACCCACGGCAACGACCCGACAGCACGGTCCTGCTCGCGATGCTGCTGCAGGAGCGTTACGCCGAGCTCGACGAAGCGATCGGATCCTTCGAGGCGAAGTTCGAAAACGACTTCCACTACGAGGCATGGCCCAGACAGGCGCTCGAGTCGTTCGCGGTGCCGAGCGAGACGTTGCGCCCGAAGCTCGACGCGTGGATCGAGGCATCACCCGAGTCGTTCGCGGCCCGGGCCGCGCGAGGGCTGTGGCTGGACGCGATGGCGTGGCGCGTGCGCGGCGGTGGCTTCGTCTCCGAGACGCTGGATGTCCAGCTTCGCGGGATGGAGCAGCTGCATCTGGACGCGCGCAAGGATCTGGCCGCGGCGATGGTCTTGCGGCCCAAGGCCGTGGTCCCGCATCAATGGGCGATGTCGATCGCGCGCAGCCACGACGACGAAGCGGAGCTCGAGCGCGAGTACGCGGCGGCGCTCGACAAGTGTCCGAAGTGTTTCGACGTCCGTCGGACGTACGTGCTCGCGCAGGGCTGGCGGTGGGGAGGTTCGCAGGAGGCGATGACGACGGCGGCCACGACCGCGCCGGTGGGCGCCAACGCCAAGCTCGAGGCGCTGCAGGGGATCCCCGCCTACGACCGCTGTCGCGATCTGTTCGGCAAGAAGAAGTACGACGCGGCGCTGGCCGAGTGCGCGCGGGCCGAGACCGCTGGCGCGGACCCGATCTTCACGTGCTTGCGCGCGCGAATCCTCTACGTCCAGGATCGGCATCTCGAGTCGCTGCGCGCGGCCGAGGAGGGATTGCGGCAGGACCCGCAGGAGTACGATTGCCTTCGCGTCCGGATGTGGTCACGGCAAAAGCTGTCGGATCTGACGCTGGCGGGCGAGGATCTACTGACGCTGCGTCGGCTCGATCCGTGGAACGAGGAGCTGTATGCGGCCACCGACTGGATGACCAAGCGTCTGGCCTACCAGGCGCAGCAGTCGGAGGCGGCGGGTCGCGCCGAGGCGGCAGCTCGCGACCGCGCCTTGGCCGACGCGATCGTTCCCGGCTCCGGAAAGCGGCGCTTCGAGGCCGGCCCGCCCGAGGAGACGATCGTCGAGCACAAGCGCCAGGTGCAGGCGTCGCCGGACGACTTCGAACCATGATCGAGCTGGACAAGTCGCTCGCGGCCAACGGACGGTGGGACGAGCTGATCGCGGCGTGGACGGCCTACCTCGAGCGCAATCCAACCGACGCACGGGCCTACCACGAGCGCAGTGGCACGCGCTTTCACAGTGGCGACAAGGAAGGGGCGAAGGTCGACGCATTGCTCGGGTGCATGACAGGCGATCGCTCGGCGTGCTCGTGGCACAAGCGTCTGCGCGATGCGACGAAGCCGAAGACCGATTGACGCGTCGCGTCGCACATGTCGGTGGATGTCATTCGGTGGCCACGGCAATGGTCGTAGCCGGGCCGTAGCTGCGCGAATTCGCGTGTTTGAGGGGTAAGCGGCGCAGATCCTTGGGGTCTTGGCGGGGCACGTGCGTTGCTCCTTCTCCTCGCCGATGACCAAGCTGCCCCTGTTCCTCTCCCTCGCGCTCGTCCTCGCCGCCTGCGGCAACCTCGTCGCCGACGAAGCGGAGTCGATGGGTGGATCGCTCGACGGCGACACCGACGGGGCCGACGACGACGGCGGCCAGGGAGGGCAGGGCGGTGCCGACTCGGCCGGCGATGCCGGGGCCGACGGCGGTCACGGCGATGACGACGACCGGATGCGCGCTGGCGACGACGATGGTGCTGGGGCGGACGAGGGCGGTGCGCACGATGACGACGGCGGTGCGGACGACGGCGGTGCGGACGACGGCGGTGCGGACGACGACGGTGGTGCGGACGACGACGGTGGTGCGGACGACGACGGCGGTGCGGACGACGACGGCAGTGCGGACGACGACGGTGGTGCGGACGACGACGGCGGTGCGGACGATGGCGGAGACGACGATGGCAGCAACGTCTGCGAGCCCCTCGAGGTGCAGCTGATCGCCGGCCAGCACCACGAAGCCGGCTACGTGACGATCACCGCCACGGCGGACGCATTGACGATCGACGTGGAAGCGGCGGCGCCGTGGGTCCTCGACATGGTCCACGTGTACGCCGGGACGAATCTGCCGCCCAACAACGGCAGTGCGATGGTCCCGGGCCAGTTCCCGTACGCCGAAGACCTCGACGCCGACGGTTTCTTCTCGCTGACGATCCCGCTGGCCGACCTCGGCCTCGCGTGCGGCGAGCCCCTCCACATCGCCCTGCACGCCGAGACCCACGACACGCAGTCGTGCACCGACGAGACGGCGTGGGCCGAGGGGGCGCTGAGCTTCGGCGCCGCGTGGGGGACGTACCTGAACACGACGCTGTGCTGCGACTGAGCCCGCGTCTTCACGACGCGATCCCGACGCCGCGGCTGGATCTCAGTCGCGGCGTCGTCGCAGGCCGAGCCCGCCGAGCCCGAGCAGCATGAGCCAGCCCCCGCGCGGCGTCGCGTCGGTTCGGCAGCCGCAACCGCCGTCGTCGGCCGAGCCGTCGCCACCGTCGCCTCCGTCGAGCCCACCGTCGACACCGCCCGAGCCTCCACTGCCGTCCCCGTCGCCGCCAGCGTCACCGCCACCACCGGTGCCGCCGTCGGCCGAGCCGCCGCCGGAGCCGCCGCCGTCGGAGCCACCGCCATCGGATCCTCCGCCGTCCGAGCCCCCGTCGTCACCACCGGGCACGTCGTCGGGGAACCCCTTGAACTCCGCCGCGATCGCCCATCCCGGATTGCCGGCCGGGTCGTACGCGTACGCGCCGACGTCGGGCGGGTCGTTGTGGGGCAGCGTGTTGAAGTCGTACTCGGCCGCGTAGGCCGGGTCCGCGGCCCCGACGAGCGCCGCGTCGGCGGGGAAGACGTCGTTGGGTGGACCGCCGGAGAACATCGCGGCGACGAAGTCCGCGTCGACGTTGCCGTCGGTGTAGCCGCCGCCGCCGCCGCCCAGACCCCCCATGCCCACGTTGCCCGCCACGACGATCGACGACGTGTCCCCGCCGAGGTTGATCGCCGAGTCGTTCATCGAATAGACGGCATTGTTGGCGATCGTGACCGGACCGGTCGCCCCCGACACGCTGATCGCCCGTCCGTCGGGGATGACGATCGTGTTGTGCACGACCATCAAGTTCGACGGCGCGCCCGATTGGTGGGGCTGCATCGCGATCCCATCGGCGACGGCGCTGAGGATGATGTTGTTGCGGATCGTCGCGTCGGCCGCGGACTGGATCCCGTGGTCGCCGCAGTTCCACATCACGTTGCCCTCGATGACGTTCGCGTCGCCGCCCAGCGAGCTGTACGTCAGGATGCAGGGGTAGTTCGTGTCGTGGATGACGTTGTCGCGGATGACGTTGCCGTAGCTGCCTTCCTTGAGCTCGATGCCGTCGCCCTGCTCGATCGTCGGTCCGTTGGTGTGGTGGACCCAGTTGCGCTCGATGACCGAGTTGGCCACCGCGCACCCACCATTGTTGCACCCGAGGTACATGCCCTCGCCGGTGGCGTTGGTGTCGTGGATGTTGTTGTGGACGATGTGCAGGCTCTCGTACGTGACGCCGCCGTCGTTGGCGCGCACGGCCACGTCGCCCGTGTCGTGGATGTCGCAGTCGGCGATCGTCAGGTGATCGGCGCCGGAGATCCGCAGCCCCGCCGAGCCGCCCGACCACTCGATCCCCCGCAGCTCCACGTAGGTGGCGTTGTCGATGTCGACGAGGTTCTCGTTGGCGTTCGGTCGGTGGATGTGGGGGACCTCGCCGTCCTTGGCCCGGATGACGATCGGCATCGCCTCGGTCCCGGTCAGGTCGATCGAGAACCGTTCGGTCACCGTGTACATGCCGCCGCCGAGCACGAGCTCGTCGCCGGGCTGGAGCGCCGCAATCGCAGCTTCGACGTCGTCACCCGCGGAGATCTCGACCGTCGCCGCCGACGCGGTCGTCGCCGAAAGTGCCCCCGCCCAAAGTCCCAGACCCATCCACGTCTTGCGCATCGCGTTGTGTTCCCTGTCCGGCGATCATCCCCGGCTGCCGCTCGCCCGCCCATCGGCAAAACTCCCGATTTTTCGCCTCGGGCGGCGCCCAAGCGGGCCCAGGGCTCAGAATTCCACGCCGTCGGCGTAGCGGATCGTGTCGAGCGCGACCCACTCGTCGCCGGACTCGTGAGTCCAGACGGTCAGCTTGTAGCCGTCGTAGTCCCAGGTCCACTCGTGGATCTGCACGTGGTCGTGACCCTTGTCGGGCGGGTACGTGTTGTACAGCTCGATCTCGAACTCGTGGCAGCAGTCGGCCATCTCGAAGGCCCGCTCGTGATCCGGCTTGCCGAATCGGGCGAGAAGCTGCGCCTCGGTCATGCCCTCGAGCTCGTGCAGCTCGTCGGTGCCGCCGCGCGCGGCTGGCGGTCCGGGTTCCTCGGGCTCGGCCGTTGGACTCGAGTCCGCCTTCGTCCGGGGCTTCGTCTGGGCGCCGGGCTTTGCATCCGCTCGGGTCGGCGGATCCGAGGTGCTGTGGTCGGTACGGTCGCAGCCCGTATCGACGACGAGGACGAACAACAGCAGCGCACGGACGACCGACACGGCCCCAGTATCACCCAACCCCGCACGCCACAAAAGACGACGGGCCCCCACGCGCGCGGCGTGAGGGCCCGGGTTCGGCGCGTGGCGCCTACTTGTACTCGTCGCCGCGGTGGTTTTGGAAGAACCGCATGACGTACCAGTAGTCGGGGTTGCAGCTGTCGTTGCCGATCTGCTGCTTGTGGATGTCGCAGTCGTCGTCGTCGCCGAAGACGAAGCGCGCTTCCTTCTCGGCACGCGCGGCCGACAGCGGCGGCAGACCCTGCGGGTCCCACCCTCCCGGGGACATGAACTGCACCCACAGGCGCATGTCGGGATCGTTCGCATCGCCCTCGGACTCGAACATGTTCGGGTAGAACCGGTCGACATACCAACCGTGCAGGTCGGGGTCGGGGCCGAGCTCGTCCTGTCCGGGCTGCTGCAGGTCGGGCGGCCACGCCTCGTCGAACACGCCGTAGTAGTCGCAGTTGTTCTCGCACGGCGGCGAGTAGGGGAACGGCCCGTTGGGTTGGTCGAACGTGAAGTCGATGCGGATGTGATCGTCTTCGCCCACGCCGGAGTCGTCGGCTTGCTCGTCGCACATGAGGTTGCCGGGCCACAGATAGGTCAGCGTCGTCTCGTAGCGGACCGACGAGCCCATCGCGTTGGCGCAGTCGCGCGGGATCCGGACGAAGTACTCGGTCAGGTCGTCGACCTTCTTGCCGGGGATCTGCGGCCCCTGCCACCGCTCGTCGTACTCGGCGTTGTCGTCGTAGTCGTCGTCGGTGTCGTGGGTGACGCCGTCGAACGGGAAGACCCGCACGATGTTCATGGGCAGGTTGACGTCGTCGTACTCGTAGATCGTCGGTTCGTCGAAGCACTCGGCATCGGCGAAGGATGTCTCGAGGAAGAAGTCCACGTCGGGGAAGTTCGCGCCCCCCTGCTCGGGCGGAAGCAACCGACCCTCGCCCACCGTCGAGGTCTTGAAGCGGTAGTACAGCTCGTCGACCGGGGTGGTGGTCTGGGTGGAGTCCGGCCACGGCTGCGGGATCTTCATGCCGGGGTAGACCGGGCACGCGTCGAGTGGCTCGCGACACAGGTGCTGGTGGACCCGCAGCTCGTAGTCCACGTTGGCCACTTCGCGATCACGCTTGCCATCCTTGGTGGGGTAGACGCGGATGTAGTACGTCCCGTCGTGCATCGGAAACGACCAGCCGAACTCGGGGTGCTTTTCGCCCTCGTTGAACGGCTTGAGCGGCCGTGACAGATCGCTTTCGTGGTAGACGTCGAAGTCGACGCTGGCGTTGGACGAAAGCGACTGCACGTCCATCGAGTACGAGCCGGGCTCGTCGATCACGAACCATTGCACGTTGCCGGGGTTGGTGATCTTGGCGCCCTGGGCGGGTCCCATCACCACGTCTTGCATGCAGTCGTTGGTCGGGTCGTTGTCGCCGTTGTCGCAGTCGAACGCGCCGAACTGCAGCACGTTCGGGCGTAGGTTCGCGTCGGGATGCGCCAGGTTCGGGCTGCACCAGTCCGCGGCGGCCGCGAACTCGCCCATCACCGCCCGGTGATCGGAGTACCAGCTCTCGCCGTCTTCCAACGCAAAGTACGGCAGCATCACGTGCTGCATGCACAGCCGCTCTTCGAGGTGGTTGTGGAAGATGTAGTCGAGCCGGTTGCCGCCTTGGCCGGAGTTGCCCGGGTCCTTGGGCGAGGTTTCGAAGCCCCAGGCATCGGTCAGCACTCGTCCCGTATCGTGGTTGCACGGACGATCGTTGCCGCAGGCGAAGAACCCGTCCCCGCTGACCCCGGCCGGATCGAAGCGGTCGGCCCACTCGCTGCTGTCGCCTTCGATGTTGAGGTCGCCCAAGAAGTACACCGGCGACGACTCCAGATCCTGCTTCGACGCGACCTCGTGCAGAAGCGTGGAGACGGTGCCGAGCTGCTTTTCGCGCTCGTCGTCGTGCCCGCCATCGGCCTGCAGGTGAGCGAACGCGACGTACGTGGGCATGGCGGGGGTGTCGAGCTTGACCACGCCCACGCCCTTGCTGGCCATGCAGTCCAGGCCGGTGCACGCGTCGAAGCGCAGGAAGCCGACTTCCTTCTCCTTGAGCTCGTGGCCGTCGTTTTCTCCCCACATCGCGCAGTCGACGTCGCTGCACAGCTCGTTCATGCCCTTGTCGAGCTCGGCGAAGGGGACGCGCGAGAAGATCATGAGCCCGCTGCCGATCGGCGGCAGCGTGTAGCTGGTCACGCCCTCGGGCAGGATGTCTTCGATCCAGGCGAGGGGGCCGATGTAGCCCTCGGGCACCACGTCGGACTCGAGCTTGGCGACGAAGTTCGGATACTCGGTCCGAAGCATGTCGACGAGGATGTCGCGGATGTCGTCGGAGAAGACCTCGTTGAGCACGACCACGTCGGCGTCGGCGCGCAGGATCGACTCGGCGATCTTGACCGCACGCTCCTCGTACTCGAGGTCGGAGTAGCCCGTCTGCGGACGGAAGTTCAGTCCGCCGGGTACCGGTATCGCCCACTGGACGTCGAACTCCATGAACGCGACGTTCCATGTCATCACGGTCAATTGCCGCGACGACAGGTTGATCGCGGCCCGGGGAGCGTCGGCCTGCGGTTCGAGATCGGGATCGGGTCCCTCGGCGGACGACGTGCAAGCGCCGAGGGACAAGAGGGTCAGAAGGGGGAAGAGGGATCTGTGGCGTCTCATCGTCTGCGAGCCGCGCCTCGCGGACCCACGGGAAGATGGGTCGACGCGACGCGCGGAAGTCGAACGATAGAGACCTGCGATCGACGGTGTGACGGCCCGATGCCCGAATCGGTGCCGTCGGGCGCCGCATGGGCGGGGCGTCAGTACTGCTCGACCAAGTACCGAATCAGGTCGGTGCTGGTCACGATGCCGACGAGGCGATGGTTGCCGTCGACGACCGGCAGGCTGTGAAACTTGCCTTCCTGCAGCACGCGAGCTGCGTCACGCACGGTGCCGGTCTCGGGCAGCGTGACCACGTCCGTCTTCATCACCTGCTGGATCGAGAACTCGTGGTCGAGGGCGACATCGACGGTGCGCTGGTCGGCACCGTAGGCGGAGAAGTTGAGCGCCATCATGTCCGTGGCGCTGAGCACCCCGACGAGCTTGTCGCCGTTCGTGACGGGGAGGTGATGGATTCCTTTCTCGGACATGAGCTTGCGGACATCGCTGACCTTGTTGGACAGGTTCACCGTCTCCACGGCCGAGGACATGATCGTCTTGATCGACTCGTTGCGTTTCATCCGACGGCGCCATAGCAACTCCCCCACGAAAGGGGTGCGCAGGATCTGCGGACTGCTAGAACCGGCCGACCGCGGCGGCGCCGAAGAGGGTTGGCACGAGACGCACGCGGGCGGACCGATCGTCGGCCCGACCCCAGCCCCGCGCGACCGCGGTGTAGCGCAGGGTGCTGGCGACGAGCAGTGTGCCGGAGCCGGCGAGCATGGCGATGCCGCCGGCGGCCATGGCCCGGATCTGGGCGCGACGTGACGCGTGGTCGGACTCGGTCTCGCCGGGGGAGTCGCCGCCGCGCGCGTGGGCGACCCCGAGCAGCGCACCGCCGGCGATGGCGAATGCGAAGCCCGTGCCCAGCAAGACGCTGCCGGCGACGTCGCGATGCCAGGGCGTCGGTGCAGCCCCGTCGTCTTCGTCGGGCGCGGCGACCGGGTCGGTCACGGTCGGTTCGGGCTGGGGCGCCGGCTTTGGTGCGGGCGAGATCTGCAGAATCTCCTCGCACTCGTCGATGACCGCGCGGGCCTCGGCCACGTCGCGCGCGGGTGGATCGAGCGCGATGAAGACCTCGAACTGCTCGATCGCGGCATGGCAGTTGCCGGCGCGACGCAGCGCCTGGGCGCGACCGAACAAGAAGGCCGGGTCCTGCGTCGCCTCGAACGCGCGCTGGAACGCGGCGGCCGCCTCGGCGAAGCGACCCTGTGAAAACAGCTGGCCGGCGATTTTCGCGTGGTCGACGTCCGGCTCGGGCTGCGGCTGCGCCATGGGCTCGGTCGTCGGCGCCGGCTCGTCGGGGACGGCGGGGATCTGCTCCGGACCGACGGTGCCGAGCGCGACGACGAACAGCGAGGCGATCACGGAGGTCGACATCATCCCTCACGGCGCGACGGGGGCAAATACTCGGCCCCGCTCGCGGGTTTGGTGCTCGAGGTCCTGGACTTCTTCTTGGGCTTGGTCCGCCGGCGCCCGCTCGCCGCCTTCGGGCTCGTCGGGTTCGACGTGGACGACTCGTCGGTGTCGGTGACCGGCGCGGGGGGCGGGGCCGGATCCGCGATCGTGTCGCCGTCGGTCAGGGCGGGGTCGGCGTTCGGCGGGGTCGGCTCGTCGTCGTCCGGTGTCGGCTCCTCGGCCACGGCCGCCGGTGCGGTCACGGGCGCCGTCGACTTCGCCGCAGCCGCGGGTGCGTCCTCGCCGTCGCCACCGAGCATGCGCGAGACCACGATCCCCAGACCGAGTCCCACGACTAACGCGGCGGCGACCCACCACCGGGGCCATCGCGTCGCGATCCGCCGCAGCGCGCTGGGCTCGGCGGGCGCGGCCACCTTGGCCGAGTCGACCTGCGTGGCCACGTGCGTGGGTTTTGGGAACGTCTCGGTGACGGGATAGTCCTGCGCCCCGAACGAGCGCTGCATGAAGTCCGACAGCGCCACCGAGGAGATCCGCACCGAGGCGTCGTTGGCGAAGTCCTCGATCGCCAGTCGCAGCTGTCGGGCGTCCGCGAACCGATCCTGCGGATCGACCGACAGCGCCTTCATCACCACCGCCTGCAGCTCGGGCGGGTAGTCCGGATCGATCACCGACGGCGGATCGAACTTGCCCTCGGCGACGCGGTTGATCAGCGCGAACTCGCCACCGGCGAAGAAGCAGCGCTTTCCGGTGGTCAACTCGTACGCCACGATGCCCAGCGAGAAGATGTCGGCGCGCCGATCGATCTCCTCGCCGCGCAGCTGCTCGGGTGCCATGTAGGCCAGCTTGCCCTTGATCCGTCCGGTGCGAGTCGCGGTCGACTGCGCGGTGGCCTTGGCGATGCCGAAGTCGACGAGCTTGACGTCGCCGGCGTAGCTGACGAGCACGTTGGACGGCGACACGTCGCGGTGCACCAGACCCAGCGGCCGCCCGTCGGGGCCGGCTCGCTCGTGGGCGTAGTGCAGCGCCGACGCGATCCCACACACGATCGTCAGCGCGCAGTCCAGCGGCATCCGGCCGGCGCGCAGCAGATCGTACGCGCTGCGGCCGTGCACGTACTCCATCGCCATGAAGTACTCGCGACCGACGTTGCCGAAGTCCATCACGTGGGCGATGTTGGAGTGGTCCAGCCCCGCGGCCAGTCGCGCCTCGTTGAGGAACATCGCGACGAACTCGGCGTCCTCGGCCAGGTGCGGCAGCACGCGCTTGATCGCGACGACCTTCTCGAAGCCGGCGCCGCCGAGCTGCCGCGCGAGGTACAGCTCCGCCATGCCGCCGAGCGCGAGTCGCTTGACGAGCTGGTACCGACCCAGGCGCGCGCCCGTCGGAAGGCCAGTCGTCATGTCGGTCGCGGCGTCCACGTGCGTCGTCGGAACCGGCGGGTCAGCCGGGTGGGCGAGAGGGTCGGCCCAGCAGCGTCCCCGACGCGGGCAGCACCGACTCCATCAACAGGTCCAGACTCTCATCGTCGGCGCCCACGACCCAAGCCCCCGCATGCGACAGCGACTGCATCTTCTTGCGCAGGCGCTGACGGGCGCGGTCGAGTCGATTGCGAATGCCGCTCTCGGTCAGGCCGTGGATCTGGGCCAGCTGCGGCGTGCGCACGCCCTCCCAGTAATAGAGGATCAGCAGTGCCTGGGCGGCACGGGGCATGGCCGCCATCGCGCGCAGCACGAGCATCTGTTGGTCGTTGCGGGCGACGAGCGTGCTCATGCCCGTGCGCTCGCGCGGCTGCTGGGGCGCATCGAAAGAGGCCAGCGCGTTGGTGGCGGTGAGCTTGCGCAGGTGCATCGCGAGCTGGCGACGGGCGATCCCCAGCAGGTAGGCGCGGAAGGCCCCGGCGTCGCGAACCTGGTCGACGCGCTCGATGGCCGCCATGAACGTACGCTGGGCCAAGTCTTCGGCGACCCAGCTGGCGTTGAGCTCGAAAAACCGCAGCACGGTGGCGTAGTGGCGGGCCATCAATGCCTGCCCGGCCGCCCGATCGCCGGCCCGCCAGGCGGTCAGCAGTTGGGCGTCCGCGGGCTCACTCACCGGCTTTTCAGTGTATCACGGGCGGTTTTGGGCCCCCGAGCCGCCGATCGGGGTCGATCGCGAAAAAGCGGAGGGGGATCGAAAAAAAGCGGGACGTTTCCCGACGCCCCGCAACTAGTCCTCGTGAGAACGGGAAAGCCTCATCAGGCCATGGCCGCCGTGCGGGCGCTCGTCGCGGCGAGCACCGTCGTCCTCGGCGGCTGCTACGACGGGCTCGGCGACCACGACGGTGACCTGCCCGACGGGGCCGCGGACTCCCAGGGTCCGGCCGACGGCGGAGAGGACGGCCCCGGGGCCGAGCCGCCGTCGGACCCCGAGCAGGTCGCTCCGATCGGCCTGCGCCGGCTGACGGCGTTCGAGTACGACAACACGTTGCGCGACCTGCTGCTCGACGAGACGCGGGCCAGCAACCTGTTGCTGCCCGAAGACCTGCGCACCCCGTTCGACAACGACTACACGCTGCAGGTGCCCTCGACCGCGCTCATCGAGGCCGCCGACCTGCTGGCCGCGGACGCGGCGTCTCGCCTGCTCGCCGACGCGCAAAAACGCGACACGGTCGTCGGTTGCACGCCGACCGGGGCCGACGACGCGAGCTGCTTCGCCTCGTTCGTCAGCTCCTTCGGACGCCGCGCGTTTCGTCGACCGCTGACGGCCGAGGAGCTCGAGGGGCTCACGGCGCTGCAGGGCGAGGCGATCGAAGCCGGCGATTTCTACCTCGGGGTCGAGTCCGTCATCCGCACGGTCTTGCAGTCGCCGTCCTTCTTGTACCGGGTCGAGCTCGGGCAGCCGGTCGAGGGCGAGCCCGGACTGTTTCGTCTGACCGGCTACGAGGTCGCGACGCGGCTGTCCTACCTTCTTTGGGGCACGCTGCCCTCGGACGCGCTGCTCGACGCCGCCGAGGCCGGCGAGCTCGACACGTCCGAGGGGATCGGGGCCCAGCTGTCGGGCATGCTCGCCGACCCGCGCGCCGTCGATCGGATCGCCCGCTTCCACTCGTTGTGGATGGGCTACGAGAACCTGCCCCACAGCTACGACATCGCGCAGGCGATGCAGGAGGAGACGCGCGCGCTCATGCAGCGCGTGATCTTCGACGAGCAGCTGGCCTGGCAGGACCTGTTGCGCATGAACGAGACGTACATCGGGCCGCTGCTGGCCGAGCACTACGGGCTGCCCGCGCCCGACGGCGATGGTCCGGCGTGGGTGCCGTACGGCGACTCGGGGCGCATGGGGCTGTTTTCGCAGGGCAGCTTCCTGTCGTTGGGCACGGCCAATGGCGAGACGAGCCCGGTGCAGCGCGGGCTGTTGGTCCAGACGCGTCTGTTTTGCCAGGACATCCCGCCGCCGCCGCCGGACCTGGACGTCAACGTCGACGAGCCGCCCGGCGATCCGGCGACGCAGTGCAAGAGCGAGCGCTACGCGGCACACCAGGTCTCGGGCTCGAGCTGCAACGGTTGTCACGCCGCCATCGATCCGATCGGCTTCGGCCTGGAGGCCTACGATGCCGCGGGCCGCTTCCGCGAGCACGACACCGATCGTCCCGAGTGCCCGATCTCCGGCGATGGCGAGATCGCGGGGGTGGGCGCGTTCAACGGTCCCAAGGAGCTGGCCGAGCTCGCGATCGAGTCCGGCATGCTCAACCGCTGCGTCGCCACGCAGCTGTACCGCTTCGCGATCGGCCGCTACGCGCTCGACGATCTCGACGAGAACTTTCTCGATGCCGTCAGCGAGTCGATCGGCGAGGAAGACTTCCGCTTCGACGATCTGCTGCGCCGGTTCGTGACCAGCGACACCTTCCGTTTCCGTCGCCAGGAGGAGAATTGAGATGCCCGGCTACAAACCCATTGCTCGTCGTTCGTTCCTGCGCGGCCTCGGTGGCGTCGCCATGGCCGTGCCGGCGCTCGAGATCATGCAGCCCAAAGTCGGCCTCGCGGGGGGCACGACCACGCCGCTGCGGTACCTGGTGTGTTTCGCCGGATGCTCGATCGGGATGACCGACGGCATGTACGCGCCGTCGGGGCAGACGACGGACCTGTTCGTGCCCGAGACGATCGGGGCGGGCTACGACACGAAGCGGGCGATCGCGCCGCTGACCGAGCACGGGATCACCGACGAGGTCTCGATCGTGTCGGGGATGAAGATCCCCTGGGACACGGGCAACGGGATTCCGGCGGCAGGTCGGCGCGTGCAGTTTCACGAGTCCACGCTGGCGCCGCTTCTGTCGGGCTCGCGCGGGGGCTCGGGCAACGCCTCGCTCGCGGTCACGTCCGATCAGGTCGTCGCCGATGCGATCGCGGGCGACACCCCGTTTCGGCTCCTGCCCGTGTGCGTGCAGGCCGCCTCGTACCGTGGCGGCAACGGATCCGGTGGCGAGCGCGGCACGCTGTCGTACGAGAGTGTGGGCGGCGACATCCAGGGCGTGACTCCGTTCGTCAGCCCGCGCCTGCTGTACGAGTCCATGTTCGCCGGCTTCACCCCGCCGGACGCCGATGCGGCCGCGCTCGCGGAAGCGGAGTTCCAGCTGCGTCGTCGCCTCTCGGTGATCGATCTCGTCAAGGAGGACGCCAACCGGCTGATCGGCAAGCTCGGTGGTACCGACAAGCAGCGCATGGAAAAGCACTTCGACGAGCTGCGGGATCTCGAGCTTCGCATCGAAGAGCTCGAGCCGCTGCCGGAGGGATCGTGCGAGCTGCCCCCGATGCCCGGCGAGGACCCGCCGATCGGCAACGCGACCGAGACCACGTCCGGCTCCAACTACGACACGACCGCGGCGTGGAGCGACGAGGAGACTCGCGCGCTCGTGCACACCGATCTGATCGCGATGGCGTTGACGTGCGATCTGACCCGGGTGGTCGCCTTGCAGTACACGTACGGGCACTGCTGGCTGAACATGTACCCGGTCACGGGGCACACCAACGACCTGCACGAGCTCGGCCACGGCGGGGCGCAGGCGGGGGTGTCCAAGCTCGAGGCGTTCTCGGACGGCATCGCGTGGAACATCCACCACTGGGCCCGTCTGGTCGCCAAGCTGCGCGACACGACCGACTTCGACGGCAGGCGACTGCTCGACAATACGGCGATCAGCCTGTGCTTCGAGGGCGGCCACGGCTACGACCCCGAGGGCAACGACCAGAACGTGCACTCGTCCGAGAACATGGCGGTCCTCATCGCCGGTCGCGCCGGTGGGCTCAACGCCAGCGGCGGACGACACATCGTGGCGACCGAAGACCACCCCACGCGGGTGCTGATCTCCGCGATGCAGGCGGTGGGGGCGGGTAGCTCGCTCGGGGAGCTCGACGGCGGCATCGACGAGCTGTTCGCGTAGGCGCTTCCCGCACGCGGGTTGCGGTACGCTTCGCATGGATGCGCAGGGGGTTGCACGCGGCGGCGGTCGGGCTCGCGCTCGGCGTCGTGGCGTGCGCTGCGGTCGGCTGTCCGTCGGCGGGCACGTTCCTGTGCGTCGACGACACCTCGTGTGACCGGATCGCGACCGGCGGCGTGTGTCTGGCCGACGGCGACTGTGCATACCCCGACGGCGTGTGCCCCAGCGGGTTGCGGCGCTCCCCGGGGGCCAACACGGGCGCGAGCGAGTGCGTGCCCGCCGAGCTGCCGGGCACCTCGACGACGACGGCGACGACCACGCCGAGCTCCGACGAAGACACCGTCGCGGCGACGTCGAGCGGCGACACGGCCACCGCGTCGAGCTCGGGCACGATCCCCACGTGTGGCGAGCGCAAGTCGCTGCTGATCGACACCGTGCAGCTGCCCGACGGCGCAGATCCGTACCCGCTGCTGCTCGCGATCGACGACCCCGATGTCGTCGCGGCCGGGGACGAGATCTGGTTTGCCGACGACCGCGGCCAGATCGTCCCCCACGAGATCGACGCCGGTCCCGACGACCCCGCCACGCGCATGGTGTGGTTGGGTCTTTCCGGGTACACCGTGCCCGACCCCGTCACGGTCTGGGTGCACTACGGAGATCCCGCGTCGGCCCCGGTCGTGCTCGGCCGCGACGTGTGGGCGTCGCACTACCTCGGCGTGTGGCACCTCGGCGATCCGCTCAGCGCGGACGAGGCAGAGCCGGTCATCGACAGCACGGTCAACGTCACGCACGGCGCCGCGCTCGGGGGGATGGGCCCGGAGGCGAACGTGCCGGGTGTGGTCGGCGGTGCATTGCTGCTCGACGGCGACGACGACTTCATCGAGGTCCCGACGCCATGGGCGGGCGAGTTGACCTCCTTCACCGTCAGCGTCTGGGCACGGGTCGACGACAACTCGGTCACCCCCGGCTCGTTGTTCGATCGCCTCAATGGCGACAATCTGTACCCACGCTGTCGCAAGCTGCCGGGCGAGCCCACCGCGAGCCTGTTTTGTCAGGTCGGCACGGAAGAGACGACGGTGCTGTCGGTCTCGGCCTCGGGCAGCCTCACGCCGCTCGGCTCACCGTTTCTGGCCGCGCTGCGCTGGGACGGTGCCGCCGGCGAGATGACCTTGTTCGTGGACGGGCAGCCGATCGACACGACCGACATCACCGGCATGACGCTGCGCTCCGGCGACCGTGAGATGCGGCTGGGCCAGGTCGAGAACTTCGGCGGCCTCGTGGGCTGGCTCGACGAGTTCCGGCTCGCCGACGTCGCACTCTCGGACGCCTGGCTCGCGGCGGACTACTTCACGCAGCTGTCGCCGACCGCAGCGATCCTCGACGTCGGCGAGGCCGAGCCCGCGACCTGCCCCTGAGCGGGTCGTGGCAGACGACGCCAGAGCCTTCCGGCCGCACCGCCTCCAACCCTGCGGCCGCGAGCGGGACCGTGCTCGCGACCGCAGGGGGGCGTCGAGCTCAGCGCAACTTGGTGCTGAGCTTGTACTGCATCGTGTCGCTCAGAGACTTGCCGTCGAGGTGGACGGTGTAGATCCGTCCCTTGGCGTTCTTGATCGTCTTGGTCCACTTGCGGCCGATGCTGTCCTTGCCGCTGGGCACCTCGAAGGTCCACTCCTTGCGGTCCTTGCCGTGGTCGTTGGAGCACACGGTGACTTCCGTCTTGGACTTGCCGTCGAGCTTTTCGAGGGTGATCTCGAGCGTGTTCTTGTTGGCCGGCACGGGGCTGACGAACATGCGGCCACCGGTGCTCACCAGACGTCCTTGCTGCGACTCACCGAAGTCGAGACGACGCGGACCGATCTTGGCCCAGCTGTTCTTGCTGGCGTCGTTCCACGCCTTGATCATGTCGGTGGTCATCTTGGCGAACTTGTCCGCCGCGTCCAGGCACGCGTTCATCGGCACCGCGCCTTCGCTGGCGGCGATGACGACGGCACAGCCGAGCTTCTTGACGACCACGTCGTTTTCCTTCCACAGATCCGAGGTGATCTTCGCCGCCGAGTTGCAGCTGCCGGCGTGGGCTTGGGAAATGGGAAGGGCCGCGCCTGCGATGACGGTTGCGAGAGTGATGAGTGCGAGTTTCATGTGACTCCTTGACTTGCCCACTCCCTTGGCCTCGTCGATCGGCACGATGACGGCGAAAGTGCATTGCACGATCGCGTGCACGCGATCCGTCATCGCTTCGCGTGGGTTCGCCAAGGGCGTGGGCGGAGCAACGAATCCATGATCCACTTCACGTCACTGTTCCTGACCATGACCACGGTCATGACGGTCGGCACCGCAACCGTGTCGAGCCCGGCCGAAGGAGCCAAGAAGCAAGGCGCCAAGGACCGCTTCGCGCAACTGGACACGAACGCCGACGGCGTCCTGAGCCAAGACGAGTTCGTCGCCGGTCACGACGCGGCGCAAGCCGAGCAAGCCACCAAGCGCTTCAAGAAGGCCGACACCGATGGTGACGGCGTACTGTCGCGCGAGGAGTTCCGTGCGTTCGCCAAGAAGGCCGGCAAGGGCAAGCAGAAGTCTCGGCCGGGCGGCGAGGGCGAAGGGCAGGACCCCGACCAGGGACAGGACGAGTAGTTTCCGGTCCGGGGGGACCGGGCCCGCGGGGTTCGGCACCAGGGATGAAACCCCGGTGTCGGGCCCCGCGGTTTTTTCTTACCGGCGCCCCGTACTTTTTCTTAATCTCCCGCGTCATCGACGGGGTCGTCGTCGGCAATGGGAGTAGCGAGGTGGGCCGTCGTGTGTGGTCCACCGTCAAAAACGTCCCAGGGTCTGCACCTCCCGTCGGTGGGCAGGCTTCCCCTCGCTGGAACACAAGTCGATGAAACTCCCTGCGTTTTCTGTGTTGTTGTTGGTACTCGGCACCGCGTGTGCCGTCGAACCGGACCTTGGCCCCATCGATGACGAGGCGGCCGATGACGCGGTCCCCCGCGTGCTCCCCGCAGCGCCGCCCGAGGTCTGCTCGCTCGACCGCGTGGTCGCTCGCTACTCCGGCCCGGCCGACTGCCCCGTGTTTGGTCAGTGGGTGGGCGAGCGTCTGTTCCCCGATGCCGAGGACGGGACGTTGACGGAGTACTGCGTCTACGAGTGGAACGGCTTGCTTCCGGCGCAGGAAACGAACGTCAACAACCTCGAAAATGGACAGGGGTACTCCGGCGTCACCCCCGACTGCATCGCGATCCATCCCCAGAGCGATCCGATGTCCGACGCCCTCGCGCCCGCATTGCGTGACAAGTTCCGCGAGAACGTTCGTCGCGTCGACGGTACCTCGCTCGGGTTGGTCGATGGCGTCGACGAGCGTGCGCCGGTCGTGGTCGCAGTCGTCGACACGATGCCGCTCGCCCCCAACGGCCTACCCAGCTCGCAGCACGGCGAGACGATGGGGCGCATCATCGAAGACCTCGTGTGTCCGGGCAAGCCCACCGACTGTGCGATCTACGTGCGGCGCCAGCTCGGCCTCCCACTGGTCGCACCCGGCCAAGCCGACTACATGCACGGCGGCTACTTCGGTCGCTTCAGCGACGTCGCCTTCGGCATCATGAAGGCGGTTGACGACTGGGAAGACGCGTCGCCGAACGCCGGAAACCCCAACTTGGTGATCAACCTGTCGCTGGGCTGGGAGCCGGAGATCTTCGGCGGTGACGTTCCCGTCGGTCAGATGAGGGCGGCCGAGGCGGCGGTCTACGATGCGATCCGCTACGCGCGCTGCAAGGGTGCCCTCGTGGTCGCCGCGACCGGCAACGACGGGGGAGAGTGCGGCATCCAAGGCCCGATGCTGCCGGCCGGGTGGGAGCGCCGCGCCGCGCCGGGCCAGACGGTCTGCGACGACCTCGACGTTCCCGTGGCGGCGATCGGCGGTGGGTCGTACCAGCCGTTGCTGTTCGCGGTGGGGGGCACCGATCTCGAAGGCATCGCGGCGATGCCGAAGTCGCGCCCGAACTCGCGGCCACGTTTGCTCGCCCCCGGCACCCACGTGGTGGCCGGCGACCAGTTCACGCCCACCGTGAGCGGGAGCTCGGCATCGGCGGCGGCCACGAGCGCGGCGGCGGCGTTGGTGTGGGCCCAGGCGCCGACGCTGTCGGCGGCCGAGGTCATGCAGCTCCTGTACGACAACGGTCAGAGCGGCTCAGGGATGTCGCAAGTGCGGCTCACCGACACGGCCGCCGTCCCCATCCGACGCCTCGACGTCTGCTCGGCCATCGAGGCCGCGTGTCAGGACTCGAGCGCCAATTGCTCGAACGTGTCGGGACTCGATTGCGAGGTGCCGAATCCGATCGGCATCGACGACATCCTCGCCAGCGTGCCGACGCTCGATCCGGAGCCGATCACGTACGGCGCCACCGTGGCGTGTGACAACGCGTGCGGCGAGGAGATCGACGAGAACACGGCCGACGGGGGGTCATCCGGGTGCGGCCTCGGCGTCGTCGATCCGTTCGCGCCGGTGTTGACCCCGCAGCCGGAGTCGATCAGCTGTCCGACCTGCACGATCACGGACTACGTGGTGGCGGCCTCGCTCCACAGCTGCTGGGCGGGCTACGACGTCGAGTACGTCTACGTCGACATCATCGGCAGCGATGCGGACGATCGGCCGGAGCGCTTCACGTTCGATCGCGTCGAGCTGTACACCAACGACACCACGCCACTCGAGCTCGATCCGAGCCGAATCCAGGGAGACATCAAGTCCGGGACGATCACCATCAAGCTCGCGGGCGTCTCGCGACCGATGACGGACCCGCTCATCGTCGACTAGCCCCTCACGGCACGACGACGCGAAACGCCGCCCAGTCCGGATCGTCGGGCTGGGCGGTTCGTCGTTTTCGCTGCGCGCGGCGCAACGCCGTCGCTCCGTCCCAGCCCTCGTCGGAGACGCCGTCGTACAGTGCCTCGGCGAGCTGCTTGGAGACCGCGTCGGGGACCTGGGTGTCGGCGACCACCACCCAGTCGGCGCCCGCGAGGACGAACGCGCGGCCGAGGTTCATCCCACCCTCCAGCGTGTCGTGGGTGACGTGGCCGGTGTCGCAGCCGGCGAGCACGAGCGCCTTGGGTCCGCGCTCGAGGGCGAGAACGTCGTAGACCCCGAGGTCGCTCTCGTGCAGCACGAGCGCGGCATCCCATCCCGCCGTGCCGCCGTGCTCGGCGTGGCCGGCGTAGTGCAGCAGCGAGGCCTTGGGGAGCTCCCGTTCCACGGTCTGCCGGCTCGCGTGTTCGCCCTGCAGGCGGGTCACCGACCAGCCCGCGTCGACCAGGGACTTCGTGACGACGTCGGCCTCCTCGCGGGCCAACGGCAGGTCGCCCGAGGGATCGGCGATGACCACGGCGCGTCGGTCGGTGACGCCGTGGCTGGGACGCGGGGCCACGTCGAGCGTGTAGGTCACGGGCGCGACGTCGAGGAGCACGCCGTCGCCGTAGGGCAGCTCGTGGAAACGCACGGCCGTGCTGCGCCCGATCGCGAGCACGCGGATCCGGGACGCGGCCTCGAGTCTCGCCGCATCCGGCCCCAACGCCGCCTCGGTCCACGCGCGTCGGTCACCCTCGGGCGGGTCGTCGACGAAGCGTGCCGTCGTCGCCGTCGCGTCGTGCACGAACAGCACCCAGCCGGAGTCGAGGGGAAAGGACGCGAGCATGATCTCGCCGGCCGGTAGCAGGGGCAGGTCGTCGCACGTGCCGACCCGCGGCGCGGCGCCGAGGGCAGCGTACGCCTCGTCGAGGCGGTCGCCGATCTTGTCCTCTCGTTCCTGGCGCAATCGCTGGTGTCGCTCTCGTTCGTCGAGCGACAGCTCGGCGTCGGCCGCCGCGTCCTTGGCCAGCGTCCGTCGCTCCGCCGCGATCGCCATCACGTCGGCTTCCCAACGCGCGCGCTTGTCGGGGTCGGCGGCGTGCAGCAAGCTGATCCGATCGAGGGGCCGCAGCGTGCGACCGCGCGCGAGGCGGGCCCGGCACAGCGCCTCCTGGGGCCGCCCCAACTCGGTCAGCAGCCGGACGAGGCCGCGCGCACTCGCTTGCCGACCGGCGACGAAGCACTCGCGACCGCCGTCGACCCCGATCGCGACGAGGGACTCGTCGACCAATGCCTCGGCGGCCTCGTAGGCATCGATCGCCGCGGTGGTGAAGCCGAAGTGCTCGGAGGCCTCCGCGTTGCGCATCCAGGCGTTCCACCGCAGCTCGAGCGGGAGGTCCGGATCGACCTGGCTCAGGGGGCTGTCGACGAGATCCCACCGGTCCATCTTGGCCCAGGCGCGCGTCTGGACTTCGTGCACCCAACCTTCGAACCGGGGCGGCACGTCTTCGATCTCGTCGATCCACGCCAGTGCACTCGCCGGGTCGGAGGCCAGGAGCGCGGCGCGGGCGAGGTTGATGCGGCTGTTGGCGGCGAGCTGAGGGTCGGGGCACTCGCCATCGGGGTCCGCCAGCAGCAGCGAGCGCAGCAACGGCGGCTCCGGATCGTGGAATGTGAGGCCCGACGTGCCGAGCAAGAGATTGACCCACGCCGCGTTGTTGAGGGCGTCTGCCCGGAGCTTGCAGTCGACCGTCGGATCGTCGGCGATTGCGAGCGTGCGCTCGGCGATCTCGAGCGCCTCGGTGTCGCGCGACAGCTCGGCGAGGCCGACCGACAAGCCCTCGAGCGTTGCCAGCTGGGTGCGCGTATCCCCGAGGCGGTCCGCGAGTCGTGCCGCCTCGGCGTAGCCGTCCAACGACGCCGTGGTTTCCTGCAGCATCCTCGCGACCAGGGCCTGGGCGAATGCGCTGAGCATCTGCGCCTCGGGCAGATGCGCCGCCGCCACCTCCAGATGCGCCAGACCTCTTCGCGCCTCGGCCAGATCACCCCGTGCGGCTGCGGTGTGCACTACGGCCGTCGCGGCGAGGCCCACGTACCGCCAAGAAGAAAGCTTCGTCGCGAGATCGATCGATTCTCGCGACCATGCCAAGCCGGCGTCCGCGTCACCCTTCTTGAACGACACGATCCGCAGCCATTCGACCACCGCCAATCGCGCGTCGCCCTCGAGCTCGGGCAGCGCGGCTTCGAGGCGGGCCCTCGCCGCGTCCAACTCACCCCGCTCGAGGTCCGTGCGGACCTCGGTGATCACCGGGGGCGAATCCCACCGCCGGATCGGGAGGGTGAACGGGGTCTCCCACGCCGGGTCGACGCCGTCGATCTGGATCCTCGTGGCATCGGGGGGCACGTCGATGCGAAGCCCGACGCCGCCGTCCGCACGCCGGCGCGTGAACGTGGGCACCGCGTCGTCGGCCCGCACCGACAGGGCGGTGCTGCCGTGAACGTCGATCCACACCTGGATCGCCGCTGCGTGATGCGGAAGCCGGCAGGTTCCGTCCGGATCGAGCTGGTGGCACTGGGCCACGAGCACCGTCGGCGTCTGCACCTTCTCCACCGCTGCCGCCGCGACGCCCGCCTCCTGCGGCGGTGTCTTGGCACCGCAGGCCACGACCGCGGCCAGAAGGATCGACCCGAGCACCCGCACCGAGCGGGGATGCTACCCGCTACGGCGCGACCGTGACCTGGAGCGCCACTCGCGCCCACGGACCTCGCCCGTCGGCCGCCTTCGCGGTGGCCGGCAGCGTGTCGGGCGGGCCGACCAGCAGCTGCAGCTCCCACGTCCCCGGCGACGTCGCGCCCAGCGACGCGGCCGGGGCCTGCAGGCGCACGACCCCTTCGGCCGAGACCTTCGGGGTCTCGGTGGGCCGGACCAGGGTCGCCGTGCCATCGGGACCCACGGCCCGCACGACCACGGCCAGGGGCGGCCGCACCGGAGAGCGGGGCGCCACGACCACGTCGATCGTGGCATCGGACGCGACCTCGATCGCCGAGGGCGGGTCTTGCGGGGCCGCGCGGACCTTGGCGGTACCGCCGTGCAGCTCCGTGATCACGTACTCGGGAAGCTCGGCGACCTGCGGGTCGGTCGGTCGCTGTGGCGTCCGCATCACGAGCCACACGAGCAAGGCCGCGGCAAGGCTGGCCGCAACGACCACGAACGCCGTGACCCGCGAGCGTCGGCGCTCGGCGAGCGACACGACTGGGGCCGCGTGCGCAGGTTCGGCCGGGGCGGCTTCGCCCTCGGTGAGGTCGTCATCGTCGTCGTCGCCAGCGCCCGCCGCGAGCTCCCCCGCGTCGAGGCGGCGGAACATCTCGTCGACGAGCCGGGCCTCCTCGTCCTCGTCGAGGGGCAGCAGCGCGTCCGCAAGCTCGGCCGACGCCGGATCGTCCCCCGCCAGAGGGTCGATCCGCAGTTGTTGGCCGAGTGCTCGCATCAACTCATCCCCCATGGGACGGTTTCTCCTTTGGCGTCGTCGGGTCCCCCGATGACTCGACCGGGTCGAATTGTATGGCCACCGCGCGGGCAAATTTGCGCATGCGGTAACTCCAAGCGTTCACGGCCGCGCGCGTCATGTCCATCCGCGTCGCCACGTCCGCCGGATCGAGCTCCTCGACGAACACGAGCTCGAACAGCTCCTGGTCGCGAACGGTCATCTTCGCATGGAGGGCGACGAGCACACTGTCGAGCTCCTGCCGATTCTCGAGCCGCCGCGTGAGCGGCTCGTCGTCGTCGGCGTCGAGGTCGACCGGGTCGGTCGGATCGTCCGCCCACGGATTGCCGACGCGCTGACCGAGGATCCGAGCCACGCGCCTTCGGGTCACGAGTCGAACAAAACTATCGAGGCTGCGGCCGCGCGCCGGATCCCACCGGCGCAGCTCCCGGGCGTCGCGCTCGAACAGCCCGAGCAAGACTTCTTGTGACAGGTCGAGCACATCCTGACGAGGGTCCCGGCCGTGGGGCCGGGCCGCACGGGCGAGCATGACGGCCACCTCCCGGCGAATGCAGTGCAGCAGCCGGTGCGCGAGACGGCGCTGCCGGTCTCGGTGTCCGGTGAGCGCGCTCGCCACGAGCGTCTCGTCGTCGGTACTCACGACCGTGACGATGTAGCAGGAACCGGAGCTTCCCGGATACCGCGGGCCACGTGTCGCCGGATCGGCTGCCGGGCGACGTCGCGGGCCGGGTCCCAACGACGAAAAAGGTGCGTCGGACGTCCGCGGCGGTGGTGTACCGCTCGCGCGTCCTTCGCACCCCGGTCGCCGTGGGGCGGGACCAGGCGTACCACTCCTGGTCCCGCCCACGTCGGGCATCACGGCCCCTCGCGACGTATGGATCGCAGCGTCATCGATCGTCGACCTTCCGGCTCGTTCGTGCGCAGGCCGACGCGAGGCGCTAGTTGATCATGACGTTGAGGGTCTGGCCCGCCAGCGAGCAGCCCGCTTGGATCGCGGAAGGACCCCACGTCTGCGTCTTCGGTGCCGAGAAGGTGGGGTTCTTCCCCGCGGTCTTCTGCGTACGGTAGACGACTTCGGTGGCCAGCTTGTGGCCGGCGGGCACCTTCACGTCGAGCGAGGGGGTGGAGACCGTCGCACCGGTGACGGGACGGTACTTGCTGCCGCCGAGCGTGTACTCGGTGAAGAAGCCCTTGTCCGAGCTCGACGACATGCGCAGGCTGTCGATCTGCACGGTCTGGTCGAGCCCGTTCTTGATCTGGATCTTCGCGGTGCACGTGACGTCCTTGCCGGACTTGCTCTCGAGCTTGCCGTCGTCGGCCTTGGCGGCGCCCATGAGGCCCAGGGTCATCAGTCCCAGCGAGGCAATGGTCAGCATCTTCTTGTTCATGTTGGAGTTCCTTCGTCGTTGTGGTGGGGGTTCGATCCGCGCCGACCGTCTCGACGCTCGACTTCGCCTTTGTCGAGACCCGCGGGGCCGATGACGACGACGACCACGAAAGCGTCGGAGCGCGCCGACATTCGCTCGTTCGTCAGCGCACGCGAGGTCTTCGCCAATGGCGTGGTGATGACTTCGTCCACGCGCCCCGCTCGCACGATCCAGCGTTGCGCGCGAGCGAGCACCGCGCCGCTCGATGGTGGATACTGCGCGCCATGGCGACGTCGAAGTCCGGTAAACGCAGCGCGGGTCCCGGCCGCAAGAGCGCACCCAAGGCAAGCGCGCGATCGAAGCGACACCGCGACGAGCGACTGCAGATCCGACGCATGCGGGTCGGCGACCTCAAAGGCATCGCCCGCCTGCAGGAACGCTGCTTTCCCGGGATCCCGCCCTGGTCCGAAGCCCAGCTGCGCAGCCAGCTCGAGACCTTCCCCGAAGGGCAGATCGTCGTCGAGCTCGACGCGCAGATCGTCGCGACCTCGTCGAGCCTGATCGTCGAAGGCGCGACGTTCGAAGACCCGCACACGTTCAAGCAGGTCACCGGCGGTGGCATGTTGACCACGCACGACCCCGAAGGCGACGTGCTGTACGGCATCGACATCGCCGTCGATCCGGCGTGTCGCGGCATGCGGCTTTCCCGGCGCCTGTACGACGAGCGCAAGCGTCTGGTCGTGGACCGCAACTTGCGGTCGATCATGATCGGCGGTCGAGCTTCCCGGTTTCACCGTCATGCCTCGGAGCTGTCGTTTTCCGAGTACGTCACGCGCGTGGTCGCCAAGGAGATCCGCGATCCTGGTCTGACGGCGCAGCTCGCCAACGGGTTTTCGATCCGCCGGACGCTACCGGGCTATCTGCCCTCGGACGCCGAGTCCCACGGCAACGCGGTGCTGATGGAGTGGCTCAATCCGAACTACTCGCCGCGTGGTGAGCGGTCGCTCGCGCAGTCGGTGCGGGTGGCCGCGGTGCAGTATCAGCTGCGAACGATCCACAGCTTCGAGGAGTTTTGCAGCCAGTGCGAGTTCTACATGGACACGGCGGCGGAGTACCGCTGCGACTTCCTCGTCTACCCCGAGCTGCTGACCACGCAGCTGCAGGTGTTGTTCGGCGAGGAACGACCGGGCGTGTCCGCGCGGCGGCTCGACGAGTTCACCGATCGATACCTCGAGTTCTTCGGGCAGGCGGCGATCCGCTACAACGTCAACATCATCGGCGGTACGCACCTCATCCTCGAAGACGACAGGCTGTACAACGC
>CALBMM010000258.1 GCA_937896535.1 uncultured Pseudomonadota bacterium | reverse complement strand
CGTCCTGCTCGGTGATCGTCATCTGCACGCCCTCGGGCAGGTAGATGAACCGGCCCTTGTGCGAGTTGTCCGCAAACAGCGGCGCGTTGACGTCGTACTCGTACACGCCCGGCGCCGGCTGCAGGTCCGCCATGTCGCCGAGGAAGAAGCCGTACTCGGACAGCACGGGCAACGGCACCGCGGCCGAGTCGAACTCGGGACGCGGCGCAGGCTCTTGCTCGGCGGCGCAACCGGCCGCCAGGGCCGCGACGAGCGCGACCCCGATGGGCGTCAGGGATGACGACATGGTGGGTTCCTCAGCGGCGGGGCAGCGGCGTGTACTCGCACGTCGCGGGCTCGATGTCCGTCGACGGGTCGAGTTCGGCGTTGCACATGTTGACCTGGATGAACGACGCGTCGCCGTTGTTGGACACGCAGTTGGCCAGCGTGCCGTCGTCGGTCTTGTCGGGGTCGGTGCAGCCGTCGAAGATGATCGAGGGCGTCGGCAGGTCCATGCCGACGAGCGCCTGAATGAGCTCGTCGGGCGCCTCGCCGTTGCCCGAGAACGTGTTGTCGTGGATCCAGTTGCCTTCGGCGTACTCGTCGAACTCCGGATCGTTGGGCGGCGGGAACAACAGCGGCGTGTACAGCACCACCACCGCACCGGTGGAGCCGTTGCCCGTGATCGTGTTGTTGGCGACCTCGTTGTCGTCCGAGGACAGGATCAGCACGCCGATCCCCGGCGGCACGAGGGCCACCACGGTGCCCTCTTCGCCGAAGTTGGCCGTGTTGTTGTTCTCGATGATGTTTTCGTAGACGTTGGCCTGCTTGCCGTCCTTGACGTCGAGGCCGGGCAGGTTGAACACGAGCACGCCGGCGGAGTTGTCGTGGGCGTGGTTGCGCCGCACGTCGGCGCCGGTCGAGTTCTCGACCTCGATGCCCGCGACGTTGCCGTACGCCTCGGAGTCCTCGACGATGATGTCGGTGGACTGGCCGACGTAGATGCCGGCATCGCGGGCGCCGTACACGATGCTGTTTTGGATGCGGACCGCCGACGCCTGCACGGGGTACAGACCGTAGGCACCGTTCGCGGTCGACTCGGCCGCATCCCACGCGACGATCATGTCGACGAAGTTGATGCCGTCGACCTGGTCGGCCCGAATGCCGTCGCCCGGCGTGTTCTTGACCTGCAGCTTCGTCACCGTGGTGTTGTCGCCGGTGATGAGCAGTCCGTTGCCGCCCGAGACCTGGCCGCTGAAGTCCAGGATCGTCTCGTCGCGACTGACGCCCTGCAGCGTCACGCCGGCGGCGTCGAGGGTCAGCTGGCGCGTGAACGTGAACGTGCCGGCGCCGAGGCACACGACCTGATCGTCCTGCACCTCGATCAATGCTTCTTGCACGCTGGTCTGATCGTCGGTGCCGGGCTCGACGAAGAAGTCGCAGCCGTCGGGCAGCATCGTCATGCCGTCGTCGTTGCCGGCGTCCTCGGCCATCAGGTCATCGCCCGCACCGTCGTCGTCGGAGGCGCACGCCGATCCGAGCGCGACGCACAGTCCGAGAGAGATTCGCGACACGTGGTTCAAGTGCTTGAAAGACAAAGCGATGTTCTCCTGTCTGACCGGTCAGTCGATTTACCGACGGGCCTTGGGGATACCGCAACGGCCTGCGCGCGCCAAGGGGTGCCTCGCGACTTAAACATCACACCCTCGCGGCGCTGGCCGGTCGGCGCAGCGGCGAGCGTCGGGGCCCTGGCGCAAAGTCCGCTACGCGGGCGGATTGACGTTCATGATCAAGGTGAACGCTGCTCCACCCGCCGAGCCCGCCGTACCCGAACCGCCCACCGCGACGCCGTCCATCATCGGCCTGAACTCCTCGGCGAGCTCTGGGTCCAAGATCACGTAGATCCCGGTCGTGCTCGTCGCCTCGGCCCCGAACGTGTCGTCCTCCATCAAGTAGCGAACGATCGCGTCCGAGCCCCCGGACTCGGAGACCACGGTGACGCCGGCGACGGGCTCGCCGGTCGCCGCGTCGCGCACGAGCCCGACGACCCCGCCGGCGTCGCCCAGCGGCAGCAGACCCGCCGCGATCTCCGGATCCCCCTCGAGCGCGAGGGTCCAGGCGAGCAAGTCCGCCTCCTGGACCGACCAGATGTCGTGATTGTCGACCCCCGGCAGGTAGCGGCCGTCGTCGTTCGGGGCGGCGAGCCCCGTGCCGGTGAGGTACGCCCCCGGGGCCGACACCAACGCGAGGATGCCGATCTGCGCGAGGATCGGGATGTCGCTGGTCGTGTCGACCCGGCCCTGATCGTCGGCGGTGCCCGACATGATCGCCATGACCGTGGTGGGATCGGCCGACGCCGGCACGGCCGACGCGACGATGACCTCGGCCCCCGGCACGGGCATGCGCGTGGTGAAGTCCCAGACCGTCGCGGTCATGCGCGTATTGCCGCCAGTCGGGGCCGGCGCGCACACGCCCATCTTGTCGTCGAGCACGTCGGTGTACAGCTCGCAAAACAGCGACATGCACTCGAGATTGTCCGGACACGACTCGCCGTCGGCGAGCGGCCCCGGCTCGGGACCCGAGGGGCCTTCGTCGCCGGTCGACTCGGCACCGGTCGTGGCCGGTCCCGTCGTCGGGGTGCCGTCGCTGGACCCCTCGGCGCCCGTGGTGTCTTCGGTCGCGTCGTCCGAGCTCGGACAACCGAGGAGCGTCAGGGCCATTGTCAGCGAGAGCGCACGTTCGATCATGGTGTCCACGGCAGGCCGCGACCGTAGCACCTCGACCACACCACCGGCACCCGCCGTCGCGCGCAGCGGACCGCTGCGTCCGGCTCCGACGTCACCGTTGGTCGGCGAGATTGCGCCGCAGTAGACTCGATCCGCGATGCGATCTCGGTCATGGTCGGTGTGCGGGTGGCGAGCGGTGACGGTCTGCACGGTCGCGCTCGCGGGATGTGAGCCCTCGCCACGACCGGCGAGCGCCGTGCCTTCGGAGCCGGCCGGGGCCCCCGCGCATCCGAACTCCACGGCGACCACGCCCGGTGACCCGTCGACGAGCACGGCGTCGGACACCACCGTGTCGCCCCCGGCGGCGGGCCCCCCATCGTCGGCGAGCGCGGCCGCGTCCGTCACCAAAGCCCAGACGCCGCCCGCCCCCACGGGCGCCCAGGCCAAGGCGTACGCCGAGGCGATCCGACGGGGGCAGAGGCGAACGCGCAGCGGCGACCATCCAGAGGCCGTCGAGGCATTCACCGCGGCGCTGACGATCGTGCCCCACGACGCGCGTGCGCTCGCCGGGCGAGGCTACGCGCACCTGCGCGCGGGCGTGCTCGACGACGCGGAACGTGACCTGCTCGCGTCCCTCGCCGCCCGCCCCGACCACACGCTGCAGGCGATGACCGAGTACAACCTCGGCCTGCTCGAGGACGCGCGGGGGAACACCGCGGCCGCACTCGCGCACTATCGTCGCTCGGCCACGCTGCGACCGACGAAGGCGGCCCGGCGCAAGGCCGCGCGTGCGTCCGCCGCCGAGGCCGCGTCCGCGAAGTGTCCGCGACTCGAGGCGGGCGTCGTCGCGGCCGAGCGCTTCGACGGCTGGCTCGCGCTGCACGGCCGCATGGCCGCTGCCCTGCAAGCGCGGGACTCCGATCCCGTCTCGCTCCGAACGACGCCCACCACCGACGAAGAGGCCCGCCTCGAGCTTTGTGACGACTGGGGGCAGCCACGCTGCGACGGCGATGCGCCGTGGGTCGTCACGCTCGCGTCCGAGGACGAGGACGGCCCGTACGCCACGGCGGTGGTGTCGGCCGACGCGGCGGGCGTGCGCGCGGTCGATGTGACCGCCCACGCATTCGGGTGCATGGCGACGGCGGTCGAGCTCAGGGTCTCGATCCACAGTGACACCTGGACGAGGGTTCGCATCGACCGCGGCTGCGATGGCTACGGCGTGCTGTGCGACGACGAGGACGACGGGTCGGACGAGGACGAGCTCGACGTGTGCGAAAAGACCTTCTTTCACGACGCGGAGCGGACGATCCTGATCCTGGATCCCGCGACGCTGGAGCAACAGGTCGCCCTGCGCACCGTCGGACGGCTCGACGACTGGCGCGGCGAGAGCTCGGTCCCGTTCGAGGACACGCTGGACCTCGACGGGGACGTGGCCGTCGTCGCGGGCAGCTGCAAGACGCGCTACCCGCTGTGATCGCGCTGGCTGGCGGCTAGCCCTTGATCTCGACGAAGCCAGCGGGCTTCTTGAACTTGAACTCGGAGTCCGACAGCCCCTTGTTTCGGGCCATGCCCGAGAGCACGAAGCGGTTGGTGCTCTTGTCGGCGTTGAGCACGACGAAGGCGTCCACCTGCCCGGTCGACTCGTCGACGACGAGGATGAGCTGCTGGTAGTGCGAGTTGGTCTTCTTGGGCTTGAGCTGGATCGCCTTGCGTCCCTCGAGGCCGTAGCGCTTTTCGAGGGTGGCCGAGGCCATCTTCACCTGGAAGTCGTCGAGCAGCTGACGCCCCCCGAACAAGAACTTCTCGGCGCCGGCGAAGTCCGAGGTCCCCACGTCCTTCTTGATGACCTGCCGGGTGTCGTGCTCGACCACGGCGACCGACTTGCCTTCGACCCACACGTCCGCCGCTTCCTTGGCGTCGTAGTCCCAGACCATCTTGCCGGGCTTTTTGACCCGCAGCTTGCCCTTGGAGACCTTCTTGGTGCCGTAGACCGGGTGGACGTAGGTCTGCGTGAAGTTGGCCGACATGTCCGAGGTGCCGTCGTAGAAGCTCTGCACCTTGGCCAGCAGCAGGGAGGCCGCGCCCTTGGGGGCCGAGTCGTCGGCGTCGACCGGGTCTTCGCCGGGATCGGCCGGCTCCCCGATCGTGGGCGGGGGCTCGAGCGGCGTCGGCGGCGGGACCTGCACCACTTCGCCGGGGGCGCAGGTCAGGCCGTAGGACAGAACACAGGCAAGGGCTCCGGGCATCGTCTCGATTGCTTTCCGCGGGGGGTTCGGTCGGGCGGCAGTCTAGGGGATCGAGCGTCGGAACGCCGGGGGCCGACCACGACTTACGGATCGGACGTACCACGGGCCGGATCCGTTTCTTTCCGTTTGGAAAACGCGCGTGCCCCGCAACGAAAACGGTCCCAAAGACCGCACCGGTCCAACCCAAATAGGGGCCTCGTCCATATAGAGGATGCGGGCCGCCACCTGGAGGGAATAGCTACCCCTCCTCGCGGGTCCTGGCCGCGCCCCTGGCTCCATGCTCCTGCTCGTGACCCTCATCGCCTGTGCCGTCGCCGTCGTCTGCGTGGTGGACACCGTCGCCGCCGGCTGACCCGGCCGCTGGCGCCCCGGGCACCGCCGCGTCTGGAGGGCTCGCGGTCGCCTCCCGGCTCGCGGCCTCCGGGCTCGCGTCCGCTTCCGGAGGGCTCGCGGTCGTCGCCTCCGCTGGCTCGCCCAACGCCGGTACGGTCTTGAGGCGTTGACCGACGACGAGGATCTCCTCGTCGTCGATGCGGTTGAGCCGCTGAAGCTCGTCGAGGTCGACGGCCTGCGGATGGCCCGCGACCCACTGCCGTATCGTGGTGGGTGCGTCGATCGTCACGACGCGCAACTGCGCGGGCACGATCTTCTCGAGCTCCTCCGCGGACAGCCGATGGAGACTCTTGAACGAGGCGAACACTGCGTCCTGATACGCGGGCCAGTGCGCGGCGGGGGCGAAGCTCAGCAGCACGCCGACGGCCCCCGGCAATTCCACGAACGCGACGAGTCCGTCGAATCGGCCGGCGAGCACGCTCACCGACGACCACGAGGTGACGTGCATGGACCATCCGGACACGTCGTACCTGAGCGTGTCTCCGCGCATGAAGTGCCCGGTGACGAAGAACGCGTTCGTGGCCCGTTCGGCGGAGGTGTACTCGTAGTACCGCGGCGCGAACCCGAAGTGGGCGAGGCCATCCGGTGACAGCGCGCTCGCTCCCCAATCTCCGCCCGCCGTCTGCCACTGACCGGGGAACTCGAGAGCCAGGCCCAACCGCGCGCTGACGTACCAGCCTCCGGCGATGTAGCCGCGTCGTGGATCCGTGCCGTAGGGCAGCCCATCGAGGCGGTCGAGGAACTCGGGCTCCGTGGATGCGGCTTCGACAGCGGCCAGCCCGAGTTCGTCGAGTGCTGCGACCATCTCCGCCCTGCGAACCTGCGGCAGCGGGTGGGTACGCGCCCACGCGGGCAGCTTGCCGACCCCGGGGTCGGTCGATGCGAGCACCTCCATGACACCGAGGAATGCGCTCGCGTCGTATCCCGTCCCGGCGACGTAGCGCACACCGAGGCGGTCCGCCTCGACCTCGCTCTCCCGCCGATGAACGAGCAGTTGTGCGCGTGCGTTCGTCTCGGCGGTGGCAGCCGCGTGGCGGCGCAGCGGGTCGAACGTGTGTTGGACCAGCGCGACGCGGAAGTCGGCCTTCTGCTGCATGCGCAAGTTGACCGCCGCGTGCCGGGCCGCGATGTGTCCGCACTCATGGGCAACCACCGCGGCAAGCTCCGACGTCGAGTTCAGATGGGCCAGCATGCCCCGCGTGACGTAGACGTAGCCGCCGGGGGCCGAGAACGCGTTGACGGCCGGATCGTCGAGAATCCGGAACTGCCAGTCCAAGCCATTGCGTCCGGTCTGCACCGCGATGGCCCCACCGACCTGACGCAAGAACAGCTTGAGCTCGGCGGGCTCGGACAAGGTGCCGACCTGGCGAAGCAACGTATCGTCCGCCGACGACCCCAACTCCCGCTCCACTTCCGTGGAGATCAGCCGTCCGGTGCGTCCCCCCGTGGCGGAGTTGCGCGCGCAGGCGCCCGCCCCGAGCCCGACAACCAGGCCGACGACGAGACACGCACGCTGACACCGAGGGGTCACCTCGGTAGAGACACTATTGCGCCGTTGGGGTATCCGGCAACCACCCGCGCCGGCCCGCCGGCCGCGGGCCGTGGGGTCAGGCGGCCGAGACGTAGACCTCGCGGGGCGTGGTGCCGCGCGAGGGGCCGATCACGCCCTGCTCTTCCATCGCTTCGACGATCTTGGCGGCGCGGTTGTAGCCGACGCCGAGCCGGCGCTGGAGCATCGAGGTGGAGACCTTCTGTGCCTCCGCCACGATCTCGACCGCGCGGTCGTACAGCGGATCCATGTTCTCGGGGCGCTCCTCCGTGCCGTCGTCGTCCTGCTTCTTGACGATCTCCATGTTGTAGACGGGCTTGGCCTGGCGCTTGATGAACTTGACCACCTCGAGGATCTCGTCCTCGGAGACGAAGCAGCCGTGCACGCGCGCGACCTCCTGGCCGCGGTACATGTAGAGCATGTCGCCCATGCCCAGCAGCTGCTTGGCGCCCTTGCGGTCGAGGATCGTGCGGGAGTCGGCGTCCGAGGTGACCTGGAACGCGATGCGCGAGGGGAAGTTGTTCTTGATCGTCCCGGTGATGACGTCGACCGAGGGACGCTGCGTCGCGACGATGAGGTGGATGCCGGCGGCGCGCGCCTTGGCGGCGATGCGGGCCACGCACTGCTCGACCTCCTTGGACGCCACCATCATCAGGTCGGCGAACTCGTCGATGATGACCACGATGTACGGCAGCTTGGTCGGCTTGTCCGGCAGGTCCTCGCCGCCGATCGTGTCGTAGATCGGCGTGCCGTCGGCGTCGAAGCGCACGCCCGGCAGGTGGGCCGCGTCGGCTCCGTCCTCGCCGTCGGCCACGGCGTCGGCCGCCGCCTCCTCCGCGATGCGCTTGGCGGCGGCGACGTCCGCCTCCCACATGCGCGTCAGCTCGGGCAGCTTCTTGTTGTACCCGGCGATGTCGCGAACCTGTGCCTCCGACAGCAACGCGTAGCGCCGCTCCATCTCCTGCACCGCCCAGCGCAGGGCCAGCGCCGCCTTCTCGGGATCGGTGACCACCGGCAGCAGCAGGTGCGGGATGCCTTCGTAGATCGAAAGCTCGAGCATCTTCGGATCGATCATGATCATCCGAACGTCCTCGGGGCTGCACGTGTACAGCAACGAGCAGATCATCGAGTTGACCCCGACCGACTTGCCCGAGCCCGTCGCGCCCGCGACGAGCAAGTGCGGCGCCTTGGCCATGTCGGCGACGCGGGTCTTGCCCGTGATGTCCTGACCGAGCGCCAGCGGCAGCTTCTTGCCGTTGCCGAATGCCTCGTCGTCGAGGATCTCCTTGATGTAGACCGTCTCGCGGGTCTTGTTGGGCACCTCGAAGCCGACCGTCGCCTTGCCGGGAATCGGCGCGAGGATGCGGATTCGGATCGCCTCGAGCGCCATCGCGATGTCGTTTTCCAGCGACTCGATGCGCGACAGCTTCGTGCCCGGCTCGGGCTTGAACTCGTAGCGCGTGATGACCGGACCGGGGTGGATCTTGGTGACCTTGCCCTTGATGCGGAACTCGCCGAGCGCCGTGACGAGGCGCTGCGCCTGCTCGAGCACGAACTTGCGGTCGAACTCCGTCTCGACCTTCTCGGCCGACTCGAACAAGCGCAGCGGTGGCAGCTGGAAGTCGCCGTCGGTGAGACGGATGACCCCGGGCATGCGCTGCCGGGCCGGCTTGGCCGGCGCGTTCGCGGCGGCGTTCGCGTTCGCTGCCGCGGCCTTGGCCTGCGCTTGGGCGACCGAAAGCTGCTCCGGACGAGGCGGCGCCTTCTTGCCGGACTCTTTCTTGTCGTCGGTCTTGGCCGACTTCGGCGCGTCGTCGACCGTGCCGACCACGATCTCGGGCTCTTCGACCTCCTCCTCGGGTGCCTCGTCGTCGCCCTTGGCCGCCTTGGCCTTGCCCTTCTTCTTGCGGGACTCGGTCGACAGCTCCTCGCCGAGCGCTTCGGCGACGTCGATCTCCTCGGGCGCCGCATCGGCCGCGCCGCGCTTCTTGTTCTTGACGTTGGCGGCGGTCGCCTTCGCCTTGCCCTTGGACTGGGACGCGGAAGCCTTGCGACGGGACTTCTTCGGGGCGGCCTCGAGCTCCTCGCCGTCCTCGTCCTCCTCGCCCTCGTCCTCCTCGTCCTCCCCTTCTTCTTCGTCTTCCTCTTCTTCCTCTTCGCCGTCGGCGTAGTCCCACTCGCCTTCGGTCTCCCAGTCCTCTTCGTCACCGTCGGCGGTCTGCGCGAGCTCGTCTTCGGCCGCGATCGCGGCGTCGCGCTGCGTCTTGACCAGCTCGACCGCCCCACCCCACAGGTAGGCGACGGCGCGGCGGCTGCGGCTGGCGACCCAGCGGCTGGCGCCGAGCAGATGCGCCGACGACAGCGGCGTGGACGCGAGCAGGCCCAGACACATCACCGTCGTCGCGACCAGGTAGGTCCCGGCGTGGTGGAACATCCCCAGGCTGACCTCGCCGATCAGCTCGCCCGCGAGCCCGCCGGCCGTGAAGCCGTGAACGCGGTAGCCGGGGAACATGACGTGCAGCAGCACACAGCCCGCCGCGGTGGCGACCGCGAAGCCGACCCCCTCGCCGAGGCCGACCTCCATGCCCTGACCACGCAGGGCCTTGATCCCCATGGCCACGACGCCGAGCGCGACCAGATACGCCGCCATCCCGAACGCCGCGTACAGCGCTCCGGCCACGAGGTGCCCCACCGGGCCCATCAGCGTCCCGTCGCCGGCCTGGTACGACCACAGCCCGCCCAACACGAGCACCCCGACCGCCAACAGCGCGATCCCCAGGAACTCGCTCCAGGGTCGCGGCAGGCTCGGCGACGCGCCGGGAGAACCGGAAGAGGTGCGCTTGGGCTTGGATTTTCCTGCCATTTTTCCAATAATTCCGGAGCCTTGCACCCCGGCCCCGTACTCTCGCACCTCATCCTACACAGATGGTCTCCTCGGGCCAAGAAACCGTGTTTTGTCGCGACGTTGCGCACGCGCCGCTCCTCGCCGCCCCAGGCCGGCCCGGGCTGGTAGCCTCCCGGACCCATGCGCCGCGCCGCGTTCATCACTCTCTTCGCCTCCCTCTCCCTCTTTGGCTGCAAGCGCAAGGAGCTCGAAGCCAAGCTCGCGGAGACCGAAGCCGAGCTGGCCAAGGTCCGGGGCGAGCTCGATGCCTCCCGCTCCGAGAACACCGAGCTCACCGCGCAAAACCAGACCTACCAAGAAAAGATCGCCGAGCTCGAGGGCGAGCTGACCCAGCTCAACGCGCAGATCGAAGACCTGGCCGCCCAGCAAGGCATGACCGCCAAGGAGCTGGCGGAGCTTCGCAAGGAAAAGGCCAAGCGCGAGGCCGAGCTCAAGGTCTACCGGGACCTGTTCGCCCAGCTCAAGGAGCTCGTCGACGCCGGCACGCTCGAGGTCATGTTCCGCGAGGGCCGCATGGTCATCAAGCTGTCCAACGCGATCCTCTTCGACTCGGGCAAGACGAAGCTGCGCCCCGAAGGTGAAGCCGCCGTCGCGCAGATCGTTCCGGCGCTCAAGTCGATCGGCAAGCGCGAGTTCCTCGTGTCCGGCCACACCGACAACGTCCCGATCAAGACCGCCCGCTTCCAGAGCAACTGGGAGCTGTCGACCGCGCGCGCGGTGGAGATGGTCAAGGTCATGATCGACGACGGCTACCCGGCCGACCAGCTCGGCGCCGCCGGCTTCGGCGAGTGGGACCCCGTCGCGTCCAACGACACCGACGAGGGCAAGGAGCTCAACCGGCGGATCGAGATCGTCCTGATGCCGACGCTCGGCGACATCCCGGGCATGCAGGAAATGCTCAAGGGCAAGAAGTAGGGATCGGCGGGAGCAGCCCGTGACGATGGAACCGATCGTCGTCCCTGATCGCCTCAACATGGCGCAGTGGTTCCTCGACGCGCGCGTCGAGGAAGGCCGCGGCGACAAGGTCGCGGTCTACTACCACCCGAAGCCAGGCTCGGCCGACGGCGAGCCGAGCACGCACACGTACGCCGACCTCGTCGCCGGCTCGTGTCGCGTCGCCAACCTGCTGCGCCGGCTCGGGCTGCGCATCGAGGACCGCGTGCAGCTGCTGCTGCTCGACACGCCGCAGTTCGTCGAGGCCTACTTCGGGATCCTCCGCGCCGGCTGCGTGGCCGTGCCGTGCAATACGTGGCTGCAGCCCAAGGACTACGCGTACTACTTCGAGTACGCGCGACCGCGGGCCGTGATCGTCGACGCCGAGGTGTGGCCGGCGGTCGAGCCGGTCTGGCGGGCCGCGCCGCACACCGACCACGTCATCGTGCTCGATCGCACCGGGGCGGCCGTCCCCGAGGGCACGCTCGACTACACCGCCGAGGTCGCCCGCGAGTCGAGCGAGGCGGTCACCGAGCCGACCTACCGTGACGACTTCGCCACGTGGCTGTCGAGCTCGGGCTCGACCGGCAACCCCAAGTGCGTGGTGCACATGCACCACGACTTCGTGTGGAACACGATCGCGTACGCCCAGCGAACGCTCGGGCTGAAGGAGACCGACATCACGATCTCCGCGCCGAAGCTGTTCTTCGGCTACGCGCTGGCATCGAACATGCTGTTTCCCTTCTCGGTGGGCGGGCAGTGCGTGCTCACCCCGCACCGCGTCGACTCGGCCGAGTACTTCGAGCTGATCGGCAAGTACCAGGCCACGCAGTTCGTCACGGTGCCCACCAACATCGCCAAGCTCATGGAGGTGGAGGGCAAGTCCAAGGCCGACCTCGCGAGCCTGCACTCGCTGATCTCGGCCGGCGAGGCGCTGCCGCCCCGCGTGTACCGGGACTGGAAGAACCGCTTCGGCGTCGAGATCTTCGACGGCATCGGCTCGGCGGAGATGTTCCACGTGTACATCACCAATCGCCCCGGCGACGTCAAGGAAGGCAGCCTCGGCAAGCTCGTGGAGGGCTACTCGTACACGCTCGTCGACGACGACGACAAGCAAGTCCCGCCCGGCGAGATCGGCACGCTCGTGATCGAGGGTCCGAGCGCCGGCGTCGGCTACTGGCGGATGCGCGACAAGTCGCGCGAGACGTTCCGCGGCGACGCGGTCAAAGGTGGCGACAAGTTCTACGTCGATGACGACGGGTACTTTTGGTACTGCGGTCGCGGCGACGACATGCTCAAGTGCTCGGGCGTGTACGTCTCGCCCGTCGAGGTCGAAAACTGCCTGCTGGGCCATGCCGCGGTGCACGAGGCGGGTGTGGTCGGCTACCGTGACGCGGCCGGCCTCGAAAAGGCCATGGCGTACGTGGAGCTGGCGGCGGGATACGAGGCCTCCGACGCGCTCGCCGAGGAGATCATCGCCTACGCCAAGGACACGATCGCGCCGTTCAAGGCACCGCGCCGGATCGTGTTCGTCGACGACCTGCCGCGCACCGACACCGGCAAGATCAAGCGGGGCGTGCTGCGACAGCGGGCCGCGAGCGAGTCGGCGACATGAGCGAGGCGAAGGCCCACGAGCTCGGTGCGCTGACGTACACGCAGGTCGAGGCGATCCTCGCCCTGCCCCGGACCAAGGTCGCGATCATCCCGACCGGCAGCACCGAGGCCCACGGCCCGCACCTGCCGCTGTCGACCGACACGATGATCTCCACCGAGGTCGCGCGACGGGCCGCCGAAGGGCTGGCCGTCCGGGGCATCGAGGCCGTGTGGTTTCCTCCGCTGCACTACGGGGTGACCGACTGGGCCGCGACCTTCGCGGGGACGACCACGATCTCCGAGGAGGTGATCGGCGGGCTGGTGCTACAGGCGTGCGGCCAGGCCAAGAAGATGGGCTTCGATCGCGTCGCGATCACCAACGCCCACCTCGAGCCCGGGCACATTGCGACGCTGCGCCGGGTCACCGCGGAGTTTCAGGCCCAGCACGGCGAGCCCCTCGTGTTCTCGGACAAGACGCGGCGCCGCAACGCGCAGCGGCTAACCGAGGAGTTCCAGAGCGGCTCGTGCCACGCCGGGCAGTACGAGACGAGCCTGATCCTCGCGATCCGGCCCGACCTCGTCGACACGGCGACCGCCAAGGGACTGCCGCCGCACATCGTGCCGCTGCACGAGCGGATCGCCGCGGGGGCGCAGGACTTCGCCGAGTGTGGGCTCGATCGGGCGTACTGCGGCACGCCGGCGGATGCGACGGCCGAGGAAGGCGAGCGCTCGCTCGCGACCTTGGCACAGATGACCGTCGAGGCCGTGGTCGAGAGCCTCGCGGTACCTCGATAAGATTGTCGGTCGGTCGATCGCGCGGCCGGGTCGTCGGCAGCACACGCCGAGCTCGAGCTCTTTGACGCGACTGCCGACGACCCCCGAGATGTCGGTGGGGCCGCGACTTTTTCCTGGGGAGGGCGGGAACGGGCGGAGCTAGTTGTCCTTGAGAAGGGCCTGCAGTTGCTCGCGGGAGACCCCGCGTGCGTCCATGGCGGCGCGCAGCAGCGTGACCGTCTCGCGAACGGCCTCGTTGGCACGCTGAATCCGAGCGCCGTTGACCGGACTCGTGGGGTCGTCGGAAGCGAGTCGCTGGGCGAGGGCGAGCTCGGCTCGCGCCGCTGCCCACGCGGACAGCTCGCGCTCGATCTGCGGGAGGGCCTGCATGGGATCGGCGTAGCACCGGGGTCGGGCGCGTCCACGCGCACGCCGTCGCACACGCGGAGCCGTTGTCGTAGACGTAGTCGTCGTTGTTGTGAGGCCAGCTGCGTTTGCGACTTTCGCCGGGTCGACTCAACGAGGTTCGCTGTAGCCGCGCCCACGACGACGGCGGCAAGACCTTCGCGCGCGCGATGTCGCTTTTTTTCTCGCGAACCGCTCGACCACCGTTGCACGCGATCTCGAGCGCGGAGCGCGAGCTTCAGCGGCAGGCGATCGTGGCGCGCTCGGTGACGATCGCGTGCATGGGCACGTCGTGCGCCTCGATCGGGATCGCGGCACCGGAGGGATCGACGAAGTCGTCGAAGCACACGCCCCACCGTCGCGGCGGATCGGCGTCGCGGACCGGCGCGAGCAGTCGATCGTAGTGGCCCGGACCGTGCCCGAGCCGTGCGCCGTCGCGACCGAACGCCAGGCCCGGCACCAGTACGAGATCGACACCGAGCTCGGCCGTGATCGCGGTGGTGGTGCGCTCGCCGGCGATGGAGCCCGGCTCCAGCAAGCCGAACGCGCGGGGCTGCAGCACGTCGAGGCTTGTGACGGCGACGAGCTCGGTCAGACCGCGCCGGCCATCGAGCACGCGGGGCAGCCACAGGGTCTTGCCGTCGGCCAGAGCCGCCTCGAGCACGGGTCGCGTATCCGGCTCGCCGGTCACGCCCACGAAGGCGGCGATCGATCGGGCGGCGACGAACAAGGGATCGGTCCGAAGGCGCGTGGCGATCTCGGCGGAGGCGGCCGCATCCTGCTCGGCGCTGCGCCGACTTCGGGCGAGGCGCAGACGCTGCCGCAACCGTTGCTTGTCCGAGGATGCGCTCAACGAGCCGACGTTGCCCCGCGTCGCGCCGTCGCGCAAGACGTCGCGGGCTCAGCCGTCGAGCCCGAGCTTCTTCTTCATGTCGGCGAGCTCGTCGTCGAGCGCGGCCTCGCGAGCCTCGCTCTTGCGCTTGCGCTCGAGCGCGGCGAGCTCTCGCTCCTTGGCGGCGAGCTCCGCTTCCTTCTTCGCGATCGCATCTCGTCGCGCCCGCTCCTTGGCCGTCAGCTCCGGCGCGGCCGTGTCGTCGAGGTCGACGACCTCCCCGCACGCGCTGCAAGCGAACGCGGTGTCCTCGGAGCTCCACAGCTCGACGAAGTGGTAGGCCGTGTACGACTTTTGGACCGACACCTCGTAGAACTCGGTCGTCTTGCCGCAGTCCGGACACTTTGCGTCGCTCGACCCGACCGCCCTCGATCGGCTTGGTCTTCGACTTGCGCCCGAACAGCACCGGCAATCGCATGACGCCAAGGTACCAAGGCCTCGGGCCGGCCCCGCGGCTGGCTGGTCAAACCCCGTTCACGGGGCTGGGCCTGGCCGCTCGCGGTCTGGCCTGGGCGAGGAGGCGTAGCTTGCGCTCCGGCAGGGAACCGCGGGTCCGCACCGGGTCACGGGCGCGGCGACGCTAGGTTGCAGGGGGTTGCAGGGGGTTGCTGGGGGCCGCCGGTGCGTATTGCCGGGCGCCGCGGGGGCGTGTTATGGACGTCGCCCTCCAACTGCGGGAGTAACTCAGTTGGTAGAGTGTCAGCTTCCCAAGCTGGATGTCGCGGGTTCGATCCCCGTCTCCCGCTCTCTGAAAGACCGCCCCCTGGGCGGTCTTTCCGTTTTCGGGCGCCGAAGTCTCGCCCGCCGGGCGCCTGCGCGACGGAAACGGCCCCCCTGCCCGGCCTCGCACTTTTTTTCGCCCGCGACCGATGATTCCTCGTGCCCCCGCCAGTCCTGGGGGCATGACGATCCAATCGGCGACTCCGTATCTCATCCTCAATGGCCAGGCGACGCGGGCGATGGCGCTGTACGAGCGGGCGCTCGGGGCCGCGACGCAGAGCGTGCAGCGGTTCGGGGACCAGGACCATTCGTGCGCGCAGGCGCAGCGGGATCTGGTGATGCACGCGACGCTGCAGGTCGGTGAGGCGCTGCTGATGCTCAGCGATGGGCCTTCGGTGGGACCTCGGGCCGAAGGCGGGGCCGTGTCCGTCGCGCTCGACTTCGACGATCCGGCGCAGCTTCGGCGCAGCTTCGAGGCGTTGGCGGCCTCCGGCAAGGTGATCGTCGACGTTCACGATGCGCCGTGGGGGGCCGTGTTCGGGGTGGTCGTCGACGAGTTCGGCGTGCACTGGATGCTCAACGCCACGCGGGCACAGCACTGATCCTCGCGCCGCCACACGCTCGCGACGAAGAAAGGTCATCAGCATGTCGACTTCCTCCTCCCCCGACCGTACTGCACTTGCCACCCCGTCCAAGGCGGCGACGATCGGCGGCCGCACCATGAGCGGCTTGACGATCGCGTTTCTGACCTGGGACGCGACGATCAAGCTCATCGAGCACCCGATGGCCGTGGAGGCGTCGGCTTCGCTCGGCTGGTCGGGGCCGTCGCTGGTGAGCGTGGGCGCGATCGCGATGGTGTTTGCCGTGCTCTACGTGATTCCCCGGACCAGCGTGCTCGGGGCGTTGTTGTGGACCGCCTACCTCGGCGGGGCGGTCGCAACCCACTGGCGCGTCGGCAATCCGTGGCTGTCGCACACGCTCTTTCCCGTGTACATGGCCGCCCTGCTGTGGGGCGGCCTCGTGCTGCGGGACCGGCGGCTGCGGGCCTTCGTCGGCGCGATGGTCCGCGGCGAGCGCTGATAGACTCGGTGGCCCACGATGGTTGCGACCACCGACCTCGAGCAGCACCGCACGACCCTGACCGGGCACTGCTACCGCATGCTCGGGTCGGTCTTCGATGCCGACGATGCCGTGCAGGAGACGATGGTGCGGGCGTGGCGAAACCTGCCGTCGCTGCAGGAGCGTGCGGCACTGCGTTCGTGGCTGTACCGGATCGCGACCAACGTCTGCCTGGACCTGCTGGCCCAGCGCAAGCGACGTGCCCGACCGACCAGCCTCGGCCCGGCGGGCACGATCGAAGGCCCGCTCGACACACTCCCCGCCGACGCGTGGCTCGAACCGATTCCCGACGCCGCCGTGGCGCCGACCGACCCGCACGCGCGCGCCGAGTCGCTCGAGAGCGTGCGCCTGGCGTTCGTGGCCGCCCTGCAGCAGCTGCCCGGCACGCAGCGCGCGGCGCTTCTGCTCAAGGACGTGCTCGGGTGCTCGGCCACGGAGATCGCCGAGTGTCTCGACACCACCGTGCCCGCGGTCAACAGCGGTCTGCAGCGGGCTCGCGCGAAGCTGGCGTCGGTCGACGCGCCCGCGGTCGGGCCGCTCACCGACACACAGCGTGACCTCGTCGCGCGCTACGTGTCGGCGTTCGAGCGCTTCGACGTCGACGAGCTGACGTCGCTGCTGCGCGAGGACGCCGCGCTGTCGATGCCGCCCTACGCCCTGTGGCTGCAGGGTCCGGCCGAGATCCGTCGGTGGCTGCTCGGGCCGGGACACGGCTGTCGAGGGTCGCGCTTGGTCCCCACCGCCGCCAACGGGCTGCCCGCGTTCGCGCAGTATCGGTGCGATCCGGACGGGGGCTACGCCGCGTGGGCGCTCATCGTGCTCGAGCTCGCCGACGACCGCATCGTGGGGGTCAACAACTTCCTGGACACGGCCACCCTGTTCCCTCGCTTCGGCCTGCCGGCGCGACTGGCCGCCGACGAGCCATGATCGCACCGGGGCTGTTTCGCGACCTCGTCGAGCGCGCGGTGATCTCCGCCGAGGCGATCGACGAGCTGCTCGCGTCGCTGCCCGAGCAGGCATGGGTCGGCACCCGCGTCCGTGAGGGCGAGGGGTTCGACTCCCGCGCTGGCCCCTCGCGCGTGACGCCGTGCTCGCGAGCCTGGCCGCGCATCGGCTGGCCGAGCCCGCGCTAGATGAAGCCCTGATGGATCGGATGCGCGCCGGGGACGACGTGTCCTCGTTGCGTGCGATGGCTCGATCGACACGGGACCGCGGATCGGGACGGGGTGGGCATCGGTGAGACGCCGATTCATGCTACGGGCGCTCGCGGCGACGGGGAAGCGCCCTCACGGTCACGGCGCGTCGTCGTCGTCCTCGCCGCTGGACTTCGGTGGCGGGTTGCTTGCGCCACCGGCGGCATCGATGACGTCCTCGGCCACATCGGTGACCTCGTCCGCGACCGCTTCGGCGGTCTGCGGCGCCTCCTCGATGGCCTGCTCGACATCGGCGGCAGCGCTTTCGACGACGTTGGGGCTGTCGGTGCGGGGCCTGTCCTTGCCGCACCCGGACGAGGCGACCACGAGCGCGATGAGGACGAGCGTTCCCTCGTGCATGGTCGCAAGCTAGCACCCACCGCACCGACCGGAGCGCGCTAGTCCTCCGACCGGGTAATTCTGAGTGGATAAACGCCGTCAGCGTCGCCCTCCACCGCGGCGCGAGGCCGAAGCTGTATCGGGATACTGCGAGGTCTCGCAACAACGGTGGGGGCGACGGGGGCGGTGTTTAGCCGCTCAGAATTACCCGGTCGGAGGACTAGTCGTGCGCGCACCTTCCGATCCACGCTCTCTCGGCACGTGAGCGTTTCGCGAACGAAACACAGCACCTTGCGCCGCAAGGGTCGGCACGATGAGCGTTCGGCGCTCGGAAGGCAGCGTCCAAGGTATCGTCGTGCCGACCGTGCGGTGCCCTCGTCATGCGCAATCCGACCGGCGGCGCCAGCTCGCGGGCGGCCTCGCGATCGCCATCGGTCTCGCATCGGCGCCAGCCTGCTCACGCGTCGGTGCCCAACCTTCGACCCGCGTGCCGACGGCCGTGGCCGATCTGATCCTCGTCGACGCCGCCGTCGTGACGATGGACGACACCCACCCCCTCGCCCAGGCGGTGGCGATCGGCGGCACCACGTTGCTCGCGGTGGGCACCCGCGACGAGGCACTCGCCCACCGGGGACCGAACACCGAGGTGCGGTCCCTGGCCGGGCACATGATCCTGCCGGGGTTTCACGACGCGCACGTGCATCCGGTCACCGGCGGGATCGAGCTGGGCCAGTGCGACCTCAACGAGGCGACGTCCGTCACGGCGATCGAGACGAGGGTGGTCGAGTGTGCCGACTCGCAAGACGGCGAGTGGATCGTCGGCGGCGGCTGGGACCTCACCCTGTTTCCCCGGGCCAACCCCACCGCGGCCCGGCTCGACGCCCTCGCGCCGGACCGGCCCGTGTACCTGACCTCGGCCGACGCCCACTCGGCGTGGGTCAACTCCGCCGCGCTACGACGCGCCGGCATCGACGCGCAAACGCCCGATCCGACCGACGGGCGGATCGAGCGGGACCCCACCGGTGCGCCGACCGGCACGCTGCGCGAGTCGGCGATGCAGCTCGTGGCCGAGCACCTGCCGCCCCTGACGGCCGACGATCACCTGCAGGGCCTGCGGCGCGGGCTCGCCATGGCCAACCGGTTCGGGATCACGTCGCTGCAGGAGGCCAACGCCAGTCCGGATGTACTCGCCGCCTACGTGACGCTCGCCGAGCGCGGGGAGCTGACCGCCCGGGTCGTCGCGGCACAGTCGACCGACCCGGAACGTGGCGTCGAACAACTCGACGCCATCGTGCGACGGCGGGACGCGATCGCCCACGAGCGACTGCGCGCCACATCGGTGAAAGTGTTCGTCGACGGCGTGATCGAAGCCCACACCGCGGCGATGCTCGACGACTACGTCGGCCTCGATCACCGCGGCGAACCGAACTGGTCGCCCGAGGAGCTGACCGCGTTCGTGCTCGCCGCCGACGCCCGCGGCCTGGACGTGCACGCCCATGCGATCGGCGATCGGGCGATCCGGATCGCACTGGATGCGATCGCCCACGCCCAGGCGACCAACCCGGCCCGTGCACGACGCCACGTGATCGCCCACCTGCAGGTCATCGACCCCGCCGACCTCGGTCGCTTCGCCGAGCTCGGCGTCGTCGCCAGCTTCCAGCCGTTGTGGGCCTACGCCGACACGTACATCACCGACCTGACCGTCCCCTTCCTCGGACCCACCCGCTCGCGGTGGCTGTACCCGATCGGCAGCGTGATGAAGACGGGCGCAGTGATGGCCGCCGGCAGTGACTGGTCCGTGTCGTCGATGGATCCGCTGCGGGGTATGGAGACCGCCCTGACCCGCCGCTCGCCCGATGCGACCGACGGCCCCGCCTTCGTCGCGCAGGAGCGCGTCGAGCTGATGGCGATGCTCGCGGCCTACACGACGGCCGGCGCCTACCTCCAAGGGCACGACGCGCGCACCGGATCACTCGTCACGGGCAAGCAGGCCGACCTCGTGGTCCTCGATCGCGACCTGCGGACGATCGCGGCGCCCGAGATCAGTGACGCACGGGTGGTGCTGACCTTGCTCGACGGCGAGGTGGTGTACGAGGCCGAGCCGGCGCCTTCCGCCGGCCGATGACCTTTCTCACGCGTCTTGCCGCGATCGATTTCTCGCTGCGCCCGCTCGTGTCGGGTGATGCGAAGATCACTTTGGATTGCATGGGTCGTCGCGTGCGGCTGCGGCTCGCCCGCGGGCAACGACGTCGACACCGCGACGGACACCGACGAGCCGGCCTCGTCCGGATCCAGCGATGCCGCAACGACCGACACGGCAGCCGCCGACGGCGATACGGACGACGCCGACGCCACGGCGAGCGCGACGACGAACGGCGACGTCGACGGCGACGATGACGATGACGGCTCCACCGGCGGGTGCGAGGGGGCCGAGTGCGGCGGCGGGACCCCCACCCTGCTGTGGACGACCATCGCGGACGACAACTACGGCGACGGCTTCTGCCAGAGCGTGACCGGCGATGGCGAGGGTGGGATGTTCGCCTCGTACCTCGGCTACGGCTGGGAGACCTACAGCGACGTCTTCGCCGTCGACGGGAGCGGGCAGGTCACGGGCCGCGGCAGCGGCGCGGAGGCGGTCTCGTACGTCGACCTCGCCACGCGCGGGCCGGGGTTGTTCGACTGGGCGGCCGCGAGCGGACAAGTGGGGATCGCCGACGCCGGCCTGACCAACCTCGACGGCGGCATGCTCGCCTTCGACGTCGACCAGATCCGCGCGATGGTCCGCGGTCCGGACGCGCTGCAGTACGTCGTCCGCACCACGCCGACGTTTCAGTGCGTCGTGCGGAGCGGGACCGACTCCATGGCGGACTCGCTCCCCTTCCCGTGCGCGCCGAACTTCAGCGAAGAGGCCCTGCTCCTCGACGATCTCGGCAACCGCTACTACGTCGAGCCGCACGCGTACCGCGTCCGGCGGGTCGACCCGGCCGGCCTGGCCTACGGCAGCGTCGACGGCCGCTGGAATCGCGTGGGACTCGATGCCGCCGTCGATCCGGACGGCAACCTCTGGGTCGTCGGAGCGATCGGCTCCGATCCCAGCGACGTCTATGGGGGCTTCGTCGCCCGCCATGCGTTCGACCTCGCCGCGCCGCCACCCTTCGAAGACGCCGTGGAAGGGCCGGTGGTCTGGACCTCCGTGTCGATGACGAGCCACGGCCCGATCGTGTTCGGCCACGAGGGGTACGGCGAGTACATGCACGTGCGGGGCCTGGACTTCGACGGAACGACGCGGTGGCGATGGTCGCAGGAGGTGATGCCGCAGATCTACGTCAACGAAACGGCCATCGACACGGACGGCAATCTGCTCGCGTGCGGCTACCGATTTTCCGGCGAGCTCACCCCGGTGGGCAGCGACATCCACCATCCCTTGTTCATGAAGTTCGAGCTCTGAGGAACGACCCACCATGCGCGACTCCAGGTCCTTGCTGTGCCCTTTGCTGATCGTCACCACGCTGTGCATCGTCCCCGGTTGTGGCGAGTCCCAACCCCCCGACGCGACCGGCGACGACACCGGCGAAACCGACGCGACCACGTCCGCCGCGACGTCGGGCTCGCCCGCCGGCGACGTCGATCCGACGCTGAACACGACCGACTCCGGCTCGACCGGACCCACTGGGCCGCTCGACGACGGCGAGACCGGCGATGGCGACAGCGGTTCGGGCTCCGACGACGGCTGTGGTGCCGACTGTGAGGTCGACCCCCACGTCGTGTGGATCGCCGAGCCTTTCGAAGAGCTGCTCGGCGGCGGCTGCCGCGAGGTGATCAGCGACGGCCAAGGGGGGGCGGTCGCCTCGTTCGACACCAACCCGGAGTCGCCACTCGGTGGCGGGCTCGTGCTCGCGCTCGACGAAGACGGGATCACGACCGCAAGCCGAACGCTGGAGCAGCGCGAGGTCTCCGGCATGCACCGCACGGGCCCCGGCAGCTTCCGCTGGGCCGACAGCTGGGCGGGCGTGGGCGACGACGACACCGGGCTGACCGCCCTCGACGGGGAGTGGTTGGCCACCGATCTGGTCGCGATCGACGACCTCGCACCGATGGCCGGCGGCTACGCGTATGCGTCGGTGGTGGGCGGTATCTTCCCGGACTGTCGGATCCGCATCGACAACGGCGTGTTCGTGGACTCGCCGCCGCTGCCGTGCGGCGGCTACGCCTCGCGATGGCAGCTGCGTCCCACGGCGGAGGGCAGCATGGTCGCCGGCCTCACCGGAGAGTCCGCACTGGCCCACGTCACCGCGAGCGGCGAGCTCGTCGCGTGGGTGGACTGGCGCTTCCAGCGAACGATGCTCGATCTCGCCGTCGATCCGATGGGTCGGGTGTGGACCGTGGGCATCGTCCGCGATCCGAACGCCGCCGGACCGTCCTACGGAGCCTTCGTCGCCCGCCACGGTCCGGGCATCGCCGCGCGTCCGGAGTGGGAAGTCGTCGACGACAGCGACGCGTCGTTGGCCTGGACCGCGATCGTGATGTGGCAAGGCGCGCCGATCCTCGTGGGCCGTGACGCCGACGACCGAGGATGGCTGCTCGGGCTGACCGAGACCGGGGACGCCGCCTGGGAGCTCGAGTTCGAGTTTCCCCCCTCGGTGATCCTGCGCCAGGCCGACCTCGACGACGCCGGCCGTCTTCTGCTGTGCGGTGACGAGATCGAAGGCGACCTCCCCGCCAAGTCCTCGCACCCGGTGCTCGCCCGCGTCGACCTCGGCGGTCCAGGCTGACGACTCGTCCTTCGCGTGATCCGCGTCGTTCGGTCCACGGCGCCTTAATTTAACTTGCTCGTTATATAACAAGATGTATATAGAGAGCCGTGGCCGCTGCCCACGACCTCGACGCGACCTTCGCCGCGCTGGCCGACCCGACCCGACGCGCGATCTTGCTGCGCCTGGTGCAGGGCGAGGCCACCGTCGGCGAGCTCGCCGAGCCGCTGCCGATCTCGCAGCCGGCCGTGTCGCGGCATCTCAAGGTGCTCGAGGGGGCGGGCCTCATCACCCGTCGCATCGACGGCACGCGACGGCCGTGTCGTCTCGCCGCCGGCGCCCTCGACGATCTCGAGGCCTATCTCGGGATGCTCCGAGAGGCCCTCGAAACCAACTTCAGCCGGCTCGACCGGCTGCTCGCGAAGACCAAGGACCCGAACAAGGACAAGACCGACCGATGAGCAAGATGACCCTCGAGCTGTCCGGCGACACGGAAGTCGTCGTCACCCGCCGCTTCGCCGCCCCGGTCGAAGAGGTGTTTCGCGCCTTCTTCGAACCCGAGATCATCCAGCAGTGGATGCTCGGTCCCGACGGCTGGACGATGCCCGTGTGCATCAACGAAAACCGCCTGGGCGGCAAGATCCGCTACGAATGGAGCGACGGTCAGGGCAACGGCTTCTACCTGACCGGCGAGATCCTCGAGCTCGACCCGCCGCACCGCTCGGTGCACGTCGAGCGCATGTTTCTGCCCGACCCCACGCCGGACAATCGCATCACCACCACGTTCACGCCCGACGGCGACGGCACGATGATGGTCACGCGCATGAGCCTGCCGGACGCGGACACGCGCGCGGCGATGCTCGCGAGCGGGATGGAGCACGGCATGGAGGCGTCGTACGTCCGCCTCGAAACCACCATCCTCGGGGTGGGCTGACCGCTATAGGCCCATCGGCGACGGCATGGGGAATGGAGGCTCGAGCGACGTCCCGTCGCCGAGCTGGCCAGTGCTGCGAAAGCCCACGCACTGCCACCCCATGCCGGCGTCGATGCACGTGTGGCTCGTGCCGGCCTCGACGGCCGTGATACCCGTCGCGACGCCGAACGGCACCGGAGACAGTGCGTTGTCCTGCCCGGTCACGATCGGGCCGCCGTTGCCGAGGTTGCCCCACTCGCCCTCGCCCCAGCACCACAGCTCCCCGAGGTCGGTGCGCGCACACGTGTACTGCTCGCCGGCGACCACGTCGACGACGCCGGCCGGGAGTCCGGACACGACCACGGCCGTGTCGGAGTCGTTGGTATTGCCCTGGCCGAGCTGGCCCGTGATCGCGTCGCCCCAGCAGTAGACTTCTGCGGCCGACAACGCGCACGCGTGGTCCAGGCCCACCGCGATCGCATCGACGGCGCCCGGTAGACCGGTGACGTCGACCGGGAGCGCGGAGTCCGACGCGTTGCCGTCGTCGTCACCGAGCTGCATCGATCCGTCGTCGCCCCAGCAGCTGACCACGCCGCTCGAGCGCAGGACGCAGGCGTGGTTTTCGCCGAGCTCGAGATCGATGGCGTCGGCGATCCCGGCCACCGTGACGGGCAGACTCTCGTCGGCGGTGCTCGACCCCTCACCGGTCTGCAGGCTGTCGTTGTCGCCCCAGCACTGCACGGTGCCACCGGTGCGCACGCAGGCGAACTGGTCGCCGACCTCGAGCTCGTCGACGGCCCCGAGCCCGACCACGGGAGTCGGCAGCGCGATGTCGGTCGTCGAGGTATCGCCCTGGCCGAGCTGAAGCTGACTGTTGTCGCCCCAGCACAGCACCTGCGTGGACGTGCGGGCGCACATGAACGAGTCGCCCACCCCGATCTCCAACACGTCCGCCAGACCGGGAATCGGCGTGGGCACGGACAGATGATGGGTGATCGGGCCGAAGAGGCTCACCGCGCCCGTCGTCGAGCTCGCCGAGACCAACGTACCGTCGCCGGCACATTCCACGGTCCCGTCGGCCAGCACGGCGCACGTGACCCCCGACAGCTCGAAGGGCGACAGCGCGAGCTGCACGACCGGACCCGAGAACGAAAGCGGTGCCGTGGGCTCGAGCTGGTGCTGCGTGGCGATGCCGAGGTGGCCGCTGACCGAGGTGCCCCAGCACCACCGTTGGCTGGCCGCCGTGATGACGCAGACCGACCGCGCGCCGGCCTCGATGTCGACGATCTCGCCCGGGGGCAGACCCTGCACCGGGGTCGACGGCGTCGTCAGATCGACGAGGTCGCCGTAGCCGAGCTGAAAGTCGTCGCCCTCGCCCCAGCACAGGACCTCGTCGGTGGTCAGGAGCGCGCAGGTGAAGTCGGTGCCCATGGTGACCGCGTCGACGGCGGTCGGCAGCGCGACGAGCTGCGGGGTGGGGCTGTCGACGTTCGTGCCGATGCCGACCTCACCGTCGCCGTTTTCGCCCCAGCACCACAGCTGCCCGAGCTCGTCGATCGCACACGTCGCGTCGCGGCCGGCCTCGACCGCCACGATGCCGGTCAGGCCCGGGACCACGGTGGCGTCACCGCTGTCGGTCCCCGACGCGCCGTCGCCGAGCTGGCCCGCGTCGTCGTCCCCCCAACACGCGACGGTCTGGTCCGAGAGCACCGCGCACGTGTGGTCCGCCCCGAGTCCGAGGTCGGTGGCCCCGAGCCCGCCGGGCAACGCGACCTCCGTCGGGTCCGGATCGTCGGCCGTGAGCGCGCCGCCCTGGCCGAGCTGGCGGTTGTCGTTGTCGCCCCAGCACCACACCGCCCCCGCCCCGTCGATGGCACAGTTGTGGTCGAAGCCCGCGCCGAGCACGACGATCGGCGGCATGCCGCCGACCTCGATCGCTTGCGGCTCGTCGATGCCGGGGAGCGCGTTGGGCCCGATCTGCTGCTGGACGTTGTCGCCCCAGCACCACACGTCACCCGCGGCCGTCAGTGCGCAGAAGTGTTCGTCGCCCGCCGCGACCGCGACCGCCCCCGCGAAGGCGTGGGCCGGCATGAAGTACTGGACGCCGGCGACCCCGACGCCCACCTCGCCCTCGGAGTTGTTGCCGAAGCAGCCGACGTCGCCCGCCTCGGTGAGAATGCAGCCGCCCTCGCCGCCGAGCGCGACGCCGGCGAGGGCCTGGGTGAGCGCGCAGCTCGAGGGCGCCCCGGCATCGCACGTCCACCCGAACTCCACCTGGCACACCGGGGAGCACCCGTCGCCGCTGGCGAGCCCGCCCGCGTCGCACGTCTCGGTCCCGGCAGCAATGCCGTCGCCACACACCGTCTCGCAGCTCGAGGGCTCGCCGTCGCAGTACCAGCCGGTCTCGACGAGGCACTGGGCCGAGCATCCATCGCCGTCGATCGCCTCGCCGTCGTCGCACTCCTCGGGACCGATGATCGCCTCGTCGCCGCACTCGGTCGTGCAGATGCTCGGCTCGTCCTCGCAGGACCACCCCGACTCGAGCTGGCACGAGGCGGAGCAGCCGTCACCACTTTCGGCGTTGCCGTCGTCACAGCCCTCGGCGCCGGCGATGGTACCGTCACCGCAGCCGGTGCCGCACAACGACGGCTCACCGCCACACGACCAGCCGGGTTCGATCGTGCACGCGCTGCTGCACCCGTCGCCGTTGCCCATGTCGCCGTCGTCGCACTCTTCGTCGCCGAAGATCACGCCGTCGCCGCAGTCCGGCACGCACACGCTGGGCTCGCCGTCGCACACGAACATGTCCTCGACCGTGCACGTCGCCGAGCAGCCGTCGCCGTCGGCCGTGTTCGAGTCGTCGCAATCCTCGTCGTCGTCGATCGTGCCGTCGCCACAGACGGGCTCGAGCCCGGTGTCGGACGGCATGGGGTTGGTCGGATCGGACGTCCCGGAGTCCGTGCTCCCCGAGTCGTCGACGACCGCGGTCGTCGACCCGGTGCCGCCGGTCGTCGTCGCCTCCGTGTCGGTGCCCTCGACCCCGGTCGTGTCGTCACCACACGCCGCCGCCAGCGTCAGCGCGCCGGCCAGCGCCCATCTCTTCGTTGCATCTCCACGCATGTCCACTCGTCCCACTTCGATCGACTACCGCTCGCCCGTCGATAGCACGTCGCGTCCGCCGCCGTGCGGTCTCATCGGGGATTTGTCACGCCCGCGTGCGCCCACGCGTGCTCCCGGATGCAATCCGTGCCGCGACTCGTGGCACTCCAGCCGTGGGAGGTCTCGTCCTGTCGCCGAAATCAGTTCAGCAGCGACCAGGGGTCGTCGACGCCGAAGGCCGCCGCGTTGATCGGGACGAGGTCGGGTCGCGTCAGGTTCACGTCGATCTGCGGCAGCTCGGCCAGGCACGCGTCGTCGAGGGGTTCGGACGGCGCCTGCGCGAACGACAGGACCAACGATCGCACGCAGGGCGAGCCGTCGGTCGTCTCGGAACCGGGGCTGGGCGAAAAGACGCTGTGGCGACCATCGGGGATCTCCACGACCGGCACGCCGTACTGCTCGCCCACCGATTGCGCCCACGGCAGGGGGGTCTGCAGGTCGTACGTGGCATTGAGCAGCAGCACCGGGATCGTGGGCACGAAGTCGGGGTCGAACTCCACGTTGGGCAGGTCCGCCCAGTTCTCGTGCGCCGCGGCGACCGCGGCAGCCAGGCTCGTGGTCGCCAACGGGGTGTCGGTCAGGATCACTTCCTCGTTGTCGGCGAGCATCGTCGTCGTGAGCACGACCGGGAACATCACCGGCGCGTAGAAGGCATCGTTGCCGACGCCGTAGCGGTTCGGATCCGGCACGCCCGGATCGGCGAGGACCCCCCCGCCCGGCGAGGCCGAGAACGCGGCGAAATAGATCGGGTCGATCGCATCCTCGACCAGCTGCGTGTCCTCGGGCGTGCAGCGGGCGAGCAACGCCGCGAGCAGCGGCAGATAGTTGCGGGCGATCGAGGTATTGAGCAGGTTGCCGAACGCGCCCTGAAAGCCCGACTCCGACCACGTGCCCAGGTCCTGCGTCCCGCAATCGCCCTGATCGAACGCATCGATCACGGCCTGGGCGAACGCCTGTCCCGACCCGTAGCCGACGTTGGCACCGCACACGGGGTCGGCGATGCACGCATCGAGCAGAGCGATCATGCGACCGTCGATGTCGGGTTCCTGGTCGGCGACCGAATCGTACGCGCTCAGGATGCTGTCGAGAACGACGCCGTCGGCGACGTCCGGATGCAGCCCGAGGAAGTACTGCCCCCAGTACGATCCGTAGGAGACCCCGTACACGATCGCGAGCCCGTCGTCGTCGACGGCGGCCCGGCGCATCACCTCCGCCTGGTCATGTGCCGCCTGCACCGTGTTGAAGTGCCGCAGCCCATCGCCCCAGCGCGACTGAAGGTCCGTTCGACACGAGGCCTCGTTCGGTTGGCCGAAGCACGAAAGACGCGGGATCAGGGTGCCGCGATGCGAGTGCACGATCACGTCCCAGCCCGCCGCGTTGAGCTCGTCGACCGACTGGGTGTCGGACAGAAACGAGATGCCACTGCCACCCGGCCCACCATCCAGGTGCCAGATCGCGCCCTTGCGATCGGCGGCTTCGGTGCGAATGCGGAACGCGGCGACCTCGATCGTCTCCCCCTCGGGGTCGTCCCAGTCCAACGGCACCACGATCCCCGCACACTGCAGCCGCGGATGCAGCACGCTGAAGTCCGAGCCCACGGCGGCGCACTGGTCGACCCAGACCAGCGGATCGGGCCGTGGCGGCGGCTCGCCCGTCGACGAGCCGCCGTCCGAGCTCGTGCTGTCGTCGACCGCCGTGGTCAGCCCCGGGCCGTCGGTCCCGAGGGGAGATCCCGTCGTGCCGTCGGAGCTCGCTTCCGAGGTCGAGCCTGTCGCCACCATCGGTGTCGAGCCGTCGTCACCGCAAGCGAACAAGAAGATCGGACCGGCCAGCCATGCTCTCGCGCGCACGTTCGCGTCTTACCACGCGGGCGTGCCCGATCTCGTCGGATTCGTCCCCCCGGCGCGCCTCGGTGGACAGGAAATTCGATTCTTGCCATCGTCACCACGATGGCGTCGGCCCACGACCACGCTACGACGAACGACGCGCCCGACCACGTCTGGACGTTCCTGAGCAACTACGCTCATGTCCTGGTGTCCATCGCCCGCAACCCGCACGCGACGCTGCGGGAGATGGCCGAGCACGTCGGCGTGACCGAGCGTGCCGTTCACCGGATCGTCGGCGAGCTCGAAGCCGCGGGCGTGATCACGCGGGTCCGAGAAGGCCGACGCAACCACTACGGGCTCGACCCGACGGTTCCGATGCGTCACCCGCTCGAAGCGGACAGAACGGTCGGAGACCTGCTCGTCGCACTCCTCTCGGAATCCGAGGCGACCGCGCTCGGCCTGGGCCCCAAGAAAAAGCGCGCACGGCGCTGACTTTTCACTAGGAGCCGCGATCGTTTCGGTCGGCGCAGGCACTATCCTGTCGATGGTGGAACGTCGGGGAACGATTCGTCGCGCAGCTGCGATCGCGTGCTGGATGGGTGGTTCAGTGAGCCTGGCCGGGTGCAAGGACGATGGGCGGCCCGTCATCGACTTCGAGATCGAGGCCCCGCTGTACGACGACGACGAGGTCATGTCCGAAACGGTCGACCTCGACGGCGCCGGCACCATCGCGCTGCGGGCCCAGGCGGCGCTCGACTACCGCGTCGTCGCCACGGCCGAGGTGATCGAGGACGCGCTCGTGCCCGACCCCGAGGGCGGACGGATCCGGGTCTCGGGCACGCTGACCCTCGATCCCGACGTGGAGGTCGACACGGCCGACGCGTTCGGCATCGGCCTCATCGACTCCATCGAGCACGAGTTCGACACGCAGGAGGCCCGCTTCGAGCCGTTCGCAGTGGGCGAGACCCTCGAGCTGCAGCTCGCGATGCCGCAGGACGATCCGAAGCGTCGCCCCGTCGGCGACATCCCGCTCGTCGCGATCGAGCTGGTGCTCGACCCGGCCCCGGGCTCGTTCGCGGTCACGTACGAGGGCGCGTGCCTGCATCGCGAGGGCGATGCCGTGCAGTACACGGCCCGCATCTCCATCGAGCCGGACGTTCGCTACGACGCCTCGATCGAGATCGGGGTGCCCTTCGCCGGCACCAGCACGTTCGGCCCCGTGCAGGTCGCGATCCCGCTCGAGCCGCTGCAGGACCAGTTCCTCGACCTCGGCACGTACTCGGTCATGTCGCGCAAGCAGATCGACGACGCCAAGCCGTGCGAGGGCATGGACGCCACGGCCCCCGAGGACGACCCGACCGACGGCACGACGAGCGGCTGAGCCTCACATCGGCGCGAAGCGGGTCACCGTGACGAGCTCGGGGGGCGCGGCGACGAGCAGGTCGTCCTCGGCCGCGGCATCGCCGAGCAGGTGCAGCGCGAAGAACGTGGTGACGTAGGTCGCCGCGATCTGTCGGCCGGCCTGCGCCGGAATGTACGTGAAGGGCTCGCCGCCCCCCTGGCGCGTCCCCTCGCCACAGCCCGGTGCGAACGCATCGATGACCCCGCACAAGTCCGAGACGCTCCAGTGTCCAGCGTCGGCGACCTCGACCAGCCAACTGCCCCCGGGCAGCGCCGCGGCGTTGTCGCGGATGAAGTTGTTGCCGATCTCGAGGATCGAGTTGTCCTCCTGCGCGAGGAGCAACAGCATCGGCTCGGCGATGTCGGCCGTCATGACGCCGGGCAGCAGCGGGTTTTGCACGGGGGCCGCGAGCGCCACGCCGGCGACGAAGCGATCGTCGTCGGCGAGCACCTTGCCCGTCGTCGCCGCGCCGTAGCTGTGGCCGAACACGCCGGCGCGGCGGGGGTCGACCACGGCCGCGACGGGACCGTCGGCGATCGCGGCGTCGAAGGCCATGCGCACGTCCTGGCTGCGCACCTGTAGCCACCGCGCCGACAGATCGGCCACGTTGCCCTCCTGCTGATCGAACAGGGTGTCGTCGGTGTGCGTGACCCCGACGACGACGATGCCGTGGCTGGCGAGGCGCTCGGCGACGAAGCTCGAGGACACGCCCAGACACGACAGGCAGTGCGAGAACATGACGATCGGAAACGACCCGGCCGCCACCGGTGCGTCGAGCGTCGCGTCCATCTCGGCGCGGACACAATCCGGCGGCGCGGCGGCCATCAGGGCGGCGAGGGTCGTGGCGTCCGGCTCGTCGTACAGCTCGGCGAGCGCCGTCGTCGCTCCGCCCTGCTCGGTCGGATACCAGGTGGTCGTGCGGATGTCGCGACCGGCTCCGGCGACGACCCGCGACTGCACCCCCACCGCGAACGGCCCGGCCGCATCGTACGGCGATGGCTCGTCGCCACCGCTGGAGGACGCGTCGGCCCCCGACGTCGCGCTCGAGCCGGTCGGGCTCGTGCCCGGGTCGCCATCGCTGGACCCGCGGGACGTCGTGGTCCCCTCGCTCGTCGACGTGCCGTCGTCACCGGGCGTGGACCCGGAGTCCGCGCAGCCACAGAGCAGGATCGCCGCCACGAGCCATCGCACGCCCGGCAGTGTATCGGAGTCACAAACCTCGGCCGCGCCGAAACCGTCGACGCTGTCGATGCGTTTGTCCGCAGGTGACGATGCGACGGCTGGCGTGGGTGGTCTTGTTGAGCGGGTGTTTGCTCCACGACGAGCCGGACGGTGAAGGCCCGACCGTCGCGACCCCCGAGGCCGCCGAGGCCAGCCCAGCCCCTCGGTCGGCTGGGCTCGCCGCGGTCACCCGCCAGGCCGTCGACGATGCGCGCGAAGACGCCGAGGACGACCAGACCCCGGCCCCCGCCCCGGGCGGCTCGGGCCCGATCGCACGTCCTTCCGACGGGCCGCCGGCCGGCGCCTCGAAGTCGGAGCTCGAGCTGTTCGCGCAGGCCGAGCGCGCACGCCTCGACGACCGCCTCGACGACATGAAGCAGGCGTACCTGCAGCTCATCCGCGAGTTCCCGATGAGCCCGCTGGTGCCCGACGTGTACGCCGCACTCGGGGAGCACTACTTCGATCGCGGCCAGTTCGAGCAAGCCGGCAGGCTCTTCGAGAAGGTCACCACGTTTCCGTCGACCCCCGCCACCGTGTGGGGCCACTACATGCTCGCGTGGTGCGACATGCGATCGAGCGACCCCGCCGGCGCGCTCGATCACTTCGTGCGGGCCCAAAAAGGGGTGGAGGCGGGAGACTACGGCAGCGGCGACCCGGCGCGCGAGCTCGCGATCGCGATCCGTGGCGACATCGTGCTGCCCTACGCCGAAGCCGGCAAGCCGGCGCGGGCCCGGGCCTTCTTCGAGCGACTCGAGGGGGGCACCGGGACCGACGACGTTCCGGTCGCGGTGCAGCTGCAGCGGTTGCAGGTACTGCTCGCCGAGCGCGGCGACGCCGAGGGAGCCCGTACGGTCTGCCGCGACCGGATCGCACGCGGCGAGTCGGTCACCTGCGACCCGTGACGCCGATCAGGCCGGGTTGCAGACCTGCAGCGACACGTCGTCGACGAAGAAGTTCGTCGGGTTGTTCGGGTCGACCGCGTAGGTCTCGGAGTAGAACTCGATCGTGTGCGTGCCACCGTCGGCGAAGGCGGACACGTCGTAGGACTGCTGCACGTAGCCGATGAGGTCGCACGCCGGGTTGTTGATGTCGGTGGAGTACAGGACCATCCCGTCGATCCGCGCCTCGAAGAAGTCGGCCCCGACCGTCGCGCAGACCGGAATCTCGAAGTAGTACGACAGCGTCGCGGTGCCGACCGGGATCGTCACGTCCTGGCTCACGAAGGCGACCTCCTGGTCGGTGCTGCTGCCCCCGAGCCAGTTCCAGAACGTGCCGGAGCGGGCTCCACTTCCGCCGCCGGCGCTGCACAACGCCACCGAGCAGATCGGCGTGCCGAACAGCAGGGAGCTCTCGGTCCACACCCCGCCGAACTGGCCCGCCTCGAAGCCGCCGTCGAGCAGGTACTGGAAGCAGCAGCCTTCTTCGGCGACGCCGTCGCAGTCGTTGTCGAGGCCGTCGCCACACACCTCGGCGGTGGACGCCGTGTTCTGTGTGCAGACGATCGTGCCGCCGCTGCAGTTTTGGGTCCCCGCCGCGCACACGCCCTGCAGGCCGGTGCTGCACGAGGCGCCACTGCCCGGGTTGCCGTTGTCGGGCGTGCCGTTGCAGTCGTTGTCGAGTCCGTCGCAGACCTCGGGGCTGGCGGTCTGATTGCCGATGCAGATCAGCGAGCCGCCCGAGCACGTCTGGGTGCCGGGAGCGCACACGCCCAGCAGGCCCGTGGCACACGCCCCTCCCCCGCCGGGGTTGTTCTCGTCGGGCGTGCCGTCGCAGTCGTTGTCGAGTCCGTCGCAGACCTCGTTGGACGCGGCCACGTTCTGCTGACACACGAGCGCCCCCCCGCTGCACACGAGCGTGCCCGCGCTGCACACCCCGTTCAGTCCGGTGCTGCAGGCTCCGCCGCCACCGGGGTTGCCGTCGTCGGGCGTGCCGTCGCAATCGTTGTCGAGCCCGTCGCAGGTCTCGGGACTCGAGAAGACGGTCTGGTTGCACACGGGCGAGCCGCCCGAGCAATCGCTGATACCGGTGGCGCACACGCCCTGCAGGCCGGTCGGGCACGACAATCCGCCGCCGCTGGCTCCGTCGTCGGGCGCCCCGTCGCAGTCGTCGTCGATCCCGTTGCAGATCTCCGGCGACGAGAACACGGTCTGCACGCAATCGAGGCTGCCGCCGCTGCAGGAGGTCTGACCGGTCCCGCAGGCCCCGAGCAATCCGGTGCTGCAGGCCACGCCGCCACCGGGGTTGCCCTCGTCGGTGCCGCCGTCACAATCGTCGTCGACGCCGTTGCACGTCTCGGTGGTCGAGAAGACGGTCTGGATGCAGTTGAGCGCGCCGGACTGGCACTGCGTGCTGCCGGTGCCGCATGGCCCCGAAAGGCCCGTCGCGCACGCCACCCCTCCGCCGGGATTGCCTTCGTCGACGCCGGTGTCGCAGTCGTTGTCGAGGCCATCGCAGGCCTCGGGCACGGCGAACACGACCTGCTCGCACACGACCGACCCGTCCGTGCATGCGGTCTGCCCCTGTGAGCACAGGCCCGGGAGCGGGAAGTTGCAGAAGTTGCCGCCGCCCGGATCGCCTTCGTCGGCCGTGCCGTCGCAATCGTTGTCGAGCCCGTCGCACGTGTCCGGCACCGGCGTCACGTCACCGACGCAAGGTCCCCACGTACCGTCGACGCAGGCCTGCGTCCCCTGCATGCACTCGCCGGTGTTCTCCTTGCCCGCCGGGCCCGAGAAGCAATCCTGCGTTTCGCCTTCGAGGCAGGAGCAGTCGAGCTCGTCGACATCGCCGTCGCAGTCGTCGTCGAGCTGGTTGCAGATCTCGGCGGGGGCCGGCTGGCCGGGCACGCATTCGACCGGCTCGCCGTCGGGACACTCGTCGACGGTGTTCATGCAGATGCCTTCACCGCAGACCACCTCGCCGTAGTCCTCGTCGGCGCTGCCGTCACAGTCGTCGTCGAGGCCGTTGCACGCCTCGCTGGTCGGCAGGACCTCGCCGGTGCACTGGGTCCACATTCCGCTGAAGCACTCGCGCGACCCGGCGACACACTCGCCCACCCCGATCAGCGCCGCGTCGTCGGCAAAGCAGTCCTCGACCGTGCCGTCGATGCAGTCGCAGCCCTCGTCGATCTGGCCGTCGCAGTCGTTGTCGACGCCGTCGCACGACTCGGCCACGCAGCCGGCGTCGAGCGGACCATCGTCCCCCGTCGGCTCGCCGGTATCGTCGGCGCTCTCGGTGTCGAGCGGCATCATCCCGGTCGAGCCCGTCACCGACTCGCCGGTCGTCGCATCGATCATGACCCCGTCGTCACTGCACGCGAGCGTCAGGGCGGCGACGAGGAGAAGGCCCGCGCGGGGCCACGAGGTCGAACAAGCCACCGCGTCAGTCTATCGCGCCGGGCGGCAGGGCGGGTCGGCGCGGCCGATCACGGCGGCTTCGCCCGAGGGGTGCGCAGCCCGGTCGCGCGGGTCGACGGCAGGACGAAGAGCGGGAACGCGCGTTTGGGCGCACCCGGCTCGGCCACCGCACCCGTCGGTGGCCGTGGCCTCGCGCAACCGCGCGCCGAGATGCCGTCGTCACCGGGGATCAGGCCGCGACACCCGGACCGTAGCCGGCGTGCGCGAGGCTGGCCCGCAGGGTTCGCAGCCCGCGATACAGCAGGTTCTCGACCCGCTTGGTGCCGCAGCCGAAGTGCTCGGCGATCTCGCTCGGACCGTGCCCGCGCACGTACATCGAGACCGCGTCGCGACGGGCCTGGGGCAGCCGCTCGATGTGCTCGCGCAGCGTCTGGCCGAGCTCGGCGTCGAGCAGCTGCTCCTCCGGCGTGCGCGGCAGCTCGCAGGGCGCTCGCGCGACCTGCTGGTGCCAGCGGTGACGGGACCCCCGACTGCGGACCGCGTCGATGACGGCATTGACCGCCACCCGGCGCAGGTACGCCTTGGTCGGCGACAGGTCGGGCCGCTCGCGCATGCGCATCGCGACGCTGATCGACGCGGTCTGCCGGATGTCGTCGCGCTCGGCCGACAGCGACGGAGGGCAGTGCCGGGCGACGGCGGCCCCGAGATGCGTGGCAAGGTCGGCGTGGCAGAAATCGTTGGGACGCTGCATCGGACTGCTCGCACAGTCTCGGTCGCCCCCACAGTGATCCCGGGCGGATGCACTTTTTTTCCGCGGCCGGGTCGCACGGCAGCGAACACGGTTTGAACGGACGCCGGGCCCGGGATCCCTCGCCCGCCGATCGCGCGCGGGGCGGGGTCACGCCGGCCGCGAGTAGCGGCGCACGAGCTCGAGGATGTCCTCGCCGAAGCGATCGATCTTGGCGGGGCCCAGCCCGGGGATGCGCGCGAGTTCGGCCAGCGTCGTCGGGCGCGCGCGATCGATCGCCAGGATCGCCTTGCGCTGAAAGACCATGTACGCCTTCCACCGCAGCTTGCCCGCCATGCGCTTGCGGTAGCGGTCGAGCTCGGGCGCGATCGACCCCTCGACGCCACGGGTACTTCGGCGTCGTCGTGCCGGCGTCGTCGTCTCGTCCGCGACGCCGCGGATCGGCTTGCCGGGGGTCCACACGGTCGGGTACTTGCGGCCACGGCGGACGAGTCGGCCCGACTGCACCAGCTCGTCGACCGCCGCGACGAGCGAGTCCTCGTCGTGCTCGGACAGCGTGCCGTACTCGGGCATGGTCAACAGGCCGCCACGCGCGAGCGTCTTGGCCTTGCTGCCGCGCAGGGCCCGGGCCAGGTTGCGCTTGCCGACCGGACGCGCGAGGCGGCCGACCGCCGCGACGATGACCTCCTTGGCGGTGTCGGGCAGTGGCGCCACGACGGGCGCGGGTGCCCGCTCGATCGCCGACGCCTCGTCGTCGCTGTGCGGGTCACAGACGTCGCAACCGCCACACGGGGCATGGTCGTCGTGCCCCGTGAAGTGCTCGCACATCGCGACCTGCCGGCACGTCGACGCGCGAGCGTACCGCTCGATGATCGCGAGGGCCTCCTCGCGACGCTGCTGCTGGGCCATGCCCCCATCCGACAACGACGCGAGCCGACGCTGGGTCACCATGTCCGCGGCGCCGAACAACATCGCACAGCACGACGGCTGTCCGTCGCGCCCCGCCCGTCCCGCCTCCTGGTAGTACGCCTCGAGGCTACCCGGCGTCTGGTAGTGCACGATCGCGCGGATGTCCGGCACGTCGATCCCCATGCCGAACGCGTTGGTCGCCACGAGCACCCGCGTTCGCCCGGCCACGAAGCCGTCCTGGGCGCGCGTGCGCGCCAGCGCCGTGCGACCGGCGTGGTAGTAGCCGGCCGCGAACCCCTCACGCCGCAGCGCAGCCGCCACCGTCTGCACGGCCTTGCGGGTGCTGCAGTAGACGATGCCGCGCCCGGGACCGCGACGACCGTGCAGCCCGGCCGCCGCGAGCTCGGCACACGTGATCGCCAACCTCGCCGCGGCGGTCGGCGGATGACGAACGCAAAAACGCAGATTGGGGCGGCGAAAGTCGCCGGTGACCATCGTCGGGTCTCGCAGCCCGAGGCGCGACTGGATCTCGGCGACCACCCGCGGGGTCGCGGTGGCGGTCAGCGCGAGCGTCGGGACGTCGAGCACCTCGCGGATCTCGCCCAACCGCAGGTAGTCGGGACGAAAGTCGTGGCCCCACTGACTGACGCAGTGCGCCTCGTCGATCGCGAGCATGGCGATCGGGCTGTCGACGACGTGGCGTCGAAACGACGCGGTCGCGGCCCGCTCCGGGGACACGTACACGAGCGCGAGCTCTCCGTCGTGCAGCTTCGCGAGCGTCTGGCGTGCCTCGTCGGCGTCGAGCTGGCTGTGCAGCGCCCCGGCCGAGATCCCGCGCCCCCGCAGCTGCGCCACCTGATCCTGCATGAGCGCGATGAGGGGGGACACGACGACCGTCGCGCCGCGCCCCTTGGTCGCGGCCACGAGCGCCGGAACCTGGTAGCACAGCGATTTGCCCCGCCCCGTCGGCAAGACGACGACCGCGTCGCGTCCCTGCATCGCGGCCCGGATCGCCTCGGACTGACCGGGACGGAAGTCCGGATACCGGAACGTCTCCGTCAAAACGCGACGCGCGTCGGTCCAGGTGCCCAGGCGAGCCACGTCGATGTCCTACCACGCTCTGGACCGTGGTCGCGACGCGCCCACCGCGAGCCTCCCCGGCAGTACCATCGCCTCGACGTGTCGATCCGACTGGCCCGGGACGAATTCACGAGCTCCGACGAACGGGTCGTCGCACTGCGCCGCGGAGAGATCTTCGCGACACACTTCAAGCAGGACATGTCGGTCGCCGCCATGGACGAGTTCTCGGCCTGGCAGCGCGCCCGGCTGGGCGCCGACGACAAGATCATCTCGTTTTCGCTCGTACTGGGGGCGCAGCGGCTGCCGGCGGAGGTCAGCGAAGCGACCGGCCGCTACATCAAGGAGTTCGCGGAGCGGACGCGTGCGTCCGGGACCGTCATCGCGGCGTCGGGATTCGCGGCGTCGGCCGCCCGGGCGATGGCGTCGACGTTCTATCTGGTCAGTCGTCTGCCGTTTCCCCGCAAGGTGTTCGCCTCGGTCGCGGACGCCGAAGTCTGGCTCGGCGAGTTCGCCACCGACCGCGATCATCTGCAGCGCGCCGCGGACTGGCTGCGCCTGATCGAAGCCCTCGGCAACGGCGCGGACGGCTCGTAGCCGGATCACCGGATCAGACGATGCCGTCGCGGCGGCCGGCCTCGCGCAGCCGATACGCGGGCACCCACTCGTCCCACGAGCGATCCCAGCCCGTGTAGCGCACGAAGTGCATGCCGTTGCGTGCGGCGAGGACGTCGGCTTCGTACCAGCGCTCCTTGTACGCGACCTCGACGGCGGTGCCGGGTGCGAGGTCGCGGGGTCGCCACGGTCGGACGTCGGTGGGATCGACGCGCACGTCGGCCGGGTCGGCGAGCCAACGGACCTCGATCCTCCCGTCGGCCACGTCGAGCAGCTCGGCCTTGACCCACTTGCCGTCGCGTCGCGCCTCCACCAGCTCGCCGTGTCGCGGATGCGGGCGCCGACGCGCCGGACCGAGCTCGAAGGTCGAGGGCATGCCATTGGCGACGGCGAACGAGCTGACCTGACCGTCGTGAAAGCACAGCCGACGCTCGGCGTAGCGCGCCAGCTCGTCCAGGCGCAGGATCCCGTCGCCGTCGAGATCGACCGGGACGTGGCCTCGGATCGCGTCGATCCAGCAGTTGGTGAAGGTCCAGGCGCCCGTCGACGGCAGCGTCGACAGCGACGATCCGATCGCCGCGTACGCGACCCGGCCCGCCCGCAGCGGAGCGTCCAGGGTCAGGCAGCCCGAGTAGCAGCAATCGGCGGTCAGGATCGCCAGCTCTCCGCGGAAGTGTCGCTCGATCCATGCAAACAGCTGCGAGGTGGGGAGTCGACCGTCGCGGAGCTTGAAGTAGCCGCCGCCGTGCTCGCGGTCGCGTCCGCCGTGGCCCGCGTAGTAGACCAGCAGCTGGTCGCCTGGTCGCGCCGCCTCGATGCGCTCGAGAAACTGCCCTTCGAACGCGCGCGTGGTCGCCTCGGCGTCGCGCACGAAGGTCACCGCGTCCGCCGGCACCCCGCGCTCGCGCAGCGCATCCAAGAGCACGGTATCGCGGCGCTTTTCGAGCGCCCAGTGCACTCCGTCGTCGTACTCGAGCAGCCCGACCGCGAACACGTGCGTGCGGGTCGGTCGCCACCGGGTGGAGATCGCGGGCTGAAGGTCCATGAGCGGCGGGCTCAAGGTACCACCGGGGACGCCGGCGGTCGGTCGTCGATCCACGCGCCGATGCTCTCCGACAGCGCCCGCAGCTCCGCCGTGGACTCTTCGCTCCTGGTCTCGGACGCACCGTCGGTTTCGCCATCGCCGCGGGGAATCGTCCGCTGCATCGCGTGCTCCAGTCCGGCCAGGGCGTCGGCGGCCAGCCGCCGCGCTCGTTCCGACGCCGCGTCGGCGCGCCCGAGGTTCTTCGCGAGCTCGAAGCGAACCATCGCGACCAGGTCGGCCGACTCGGTCGGATCGAGCTGCACCACGTCGGCGAGCGCCTGCTCGAGCAACGTCCTGGCCTCCTCGTCGCGCCCCGCGTCGGTGAGGCTGCGCGCCAACGCCAGTCGCGTCGACGCGGCCGGCACCGAGGGAGCCCCGGCCGCGTCGCGATCGGCGTAGTCGAGCGCGCGCCGAAGGTGCGCCCGCATTGCCACCGGGTCGCCGTGCAGTGCCAGCAGTTGCGCGGCGTCCGTCTGAAGACGCGCCGCGAGGTCGAACCCCTCGCCGTCGGCGGACATGCGCGAGGCCTTGTCGAGCCACTCGACCGCCGCCTCGATGTCGTTGTCGCGCTGGTACGTCATCGCCACGTTCATCGCCGGAATGACACGACGCCGATGGTCGGGATCGGTTCGTTCCATCGCCGCGAGCGCCTGCAGGTGCAGCTGTCGCGCTCGCGGCTGATCCCCTTCTCGCGAGTAGATGATGGCGAGGTTCGTCATGACCCCGGCCCGATCGAAATCCACGATGTCGGGATCGGCGTCGAGCTCGTCGAGCACGGCCGTCAGCTCCGCCTTGCCCGTCTCCAGATCCCCGCGACGGATCGCCAGAACACCGAAACGCCCCCTCACCTCGGCAACCGCCTTGCTGTCCGGCCCGAACGCCTTGTCGCGGATCGACCGTGCCCGCGTCAGCACCGCGTCCGCCTCGTCGAGTTGGTTGGCCGACAGCAACGGATGGGAAAGGCCCACGAGGATGTCCGCGACCCGCGGGTGATTGGGGCCGTAGCGTTCCTCGGCGATCTGCAGAGCTTGTCGATACGTGCTCGCCGCGTCACGCGTACCGCCACCGCATGCCGCCAATCGGGCCAACACGACCTCGCGGCCGATGGTGCGCAGGTCGGTCTCGAGAAGCTCCTCGTAGATCTTCTCCGCCTTGTCGCCACGGTCTCTGGCCGTGAGCAACTCGGCCTCGACGAACCGCAACTGGGCACCGAGGCCCGGAGGGTCGCCGACGCCTGCGAGCGCGGCCTCGGCGAGCGCGAGAACCTCCTCGGCGGCCGCGAACCGCTTCAGCTCGTTGCCCACGACCATCGCCAGCTCGAGCAATGCCTCGACCCGCAAGGTGTCGTAGCCCGCGACCTCGGCCGAACGAACCGCGCGCCGCAACGCTCGCTCCGCGTCGGGCATCTCCCCGATCGCGCGCGACAGCAGGCCGAGCTCGAGCTCGTACTCCGCCCGAACGGCCGCGTAGTCGAGCCGGTCCAGGCCCGCCGAGACCGCGGTCAGCGATTCCCGCGCGGCCTCGAAACGCCCGGCGTTGCGGCGAGCCTCGGCTTCGGCGAGCACGCCGCGCAGCCGCTCGACCTCCGTCCGCTTGGCCGGGTCGTCGGGCACCGGCGGTCGGCGCTGCAGCGCGGCGACGTCGGCACAGTCGGCGAGGTCGGGCAACGCGTCGACCGCTGCATCGGCCTTGGCCACGACGCGGTCGTCTGCCTCGCGCAGCGTCGCGACGACGGCATCGAAGTCCTGTCGGTACCGATCCAAGCACGTGTGGCGCAGATCCATCACGGCACCGGGCTGCTCGTTGCGCACCAACGTCGCCTCGCAGGCGTCTCGCCGCGCTTCCACATACGACGACGACCACGCGTCGAGGCGAGCCTGCAAGCGCGGCCACGTGTCGGCCGCCAGCGTCGACCCCGAGGCGTCGAACGCCCGCGACAGCGCATCGCGGTCGGAGTCGTCCCAGATCCGCTCTCCCACTGCGGCGGCACAGGGGTCCAGCGATGGCTGCGAGGCCTGCTGCCATCCGAACGCCGCCGCGCCCACCGCCAACAGCACGCCACCACTCGCGGTCAGGATTCGCCGACGCCGTGCCCTCAGACGCTGCAGGTCTCGTAGCAGCTCGTCCATCGAGGGATATCGATCGCCGGGGTACACGGCCAGACCACGCCCGAGGATCCCCCGCAGGCGGCGGGGGATGGGCGGACGCATGGGGAACGTCACCCCGCGACGCCGCGCCGCGGCGAGGTCGCGGCGGTTGCCCCCCTCGAACGGGCGCCGGCGATAGATGGCCTCGTACAGCGCGACGCAGAACGAGAACTGATCGCTGGTGGGCGTGGGTCGGCCGGCGTCGTGTTCCGGGGACATGTACGCCGGCGTGCCCATCACCTCTCCCATCAGGGTCACGGGTCGCGAGAGAAGCTCCGACGACGTGCCCGACTCCCGGACGGGTCCGGACTCGGAGCTCGCACGAGCGCGGGAAGAGGGATCGGAGGTCCGCGCGAGCCCGAAGTCCACGAGGCGGGGCTGCGCTCCCTCGGCCAGCAAGATGTTGTCCGGCTTGACGTCGCGATGAACGATACCGGCGGCGTGCGCCGCGGCGAGTCCGGCTCCTGCTTCGATGAACACACGCAGGATCTCGTCGAGCGAGCGACTCGCCGCGCTCGTCCACGTTCGCAGCGAGGGACCGTCGACGTACTCCATCGCGATGAAGACGCCCTCGCCGAACGTCCCCACGTCGTGCACCGCGACGACGTTGGGGTGCGACAGCTTCGCGATCGCCTGCGCCTCGCGCTGCAGGCGGAGGCGGGCCGCCTCGGCACCGCTTCCTCGTCGCCGTTTCGGCTGCAGGATCTTGACGGCCACCCACCGATCGAGGTCGGGGTCCTCGG
>CALBMM010000257.1 GCA_937896535.1 uncultured Pseudomonadota bacterium | reverse complement strand
GCACGGCCTGGTGCACCTGGTGCTCGACGACCAACGCCTGGACGTTCGCCCCGCGGAGGCGAACCTGACCGCCGAGGCCGAGCGCGAGTGGCCGGGCGACGACGTCGACGGGGCGTGGACGCTGTGGCGGCGTTGGACCGCGGCGACCGACGAGGTCCTCGATGCGTTGCTGTCGGCCGACAATGCGCTCGTCGCCGACGGGTTTTGGAGCCGACGCTCGCTGTCGCGGATCGCCTCGCAGCTGCCGGGCGCCGACCTCGACGAGCTCGAGCCGCTGCCCCCCGGACATCCGATGCGCCGGGCCGCCGTGGCCACCCTGCCCTGGCTGCAGCATCTTTCGCCCGCACAGCTGGGCAAAGCCGCGGGACTGCGCCTGCGCGGTCGCTGGGCCGCGGGCCCCGAAGACATCCCCGACGGCATCGCCGGGATCCGGCGGGCGCTGCTGCAGCGGCTCGAGCTGCACTCCGGCGAGGTCAAGCCGGAGCTGCGCGTGGCCGAGCTGACGCTGCGCCGCGGCAAGATCTCGGGCGTGAGCCTGCTGGGCAAGCGCGACCGGTACGGCTGCGATCACATGATCGTGGCGACCGACCCCGCGCACCTGATGGAAGGGTGGCTGGAGCCGGGGCAGATTCCCAAGTCGCTCGCGTCGGCTCGCCAGGCGATCGAGGCGGTCGCCCATCGCTACGTCATGCACATCGACATCGACGAGCGTGGACTGTCCCCCGCGCTCGGGGGCATGTGCGTGTGCCTCCCGCGGCAAGCCGACGACGACGAGTGGACCGAGCATGGCGTCGGTCACACGTACCTGCGCGTGACCCCGGGGCCGAACGAGTCGACGCGGCACCTGACGATCACCCGCGTGCTCGAGGCCGGTCACGACCTGTCGCGCGTGCGCGAGGAGATCCTGACCGAGCTCGACGAGCGTGGCGTCCTGCCGTTTTGCCACGACCACATCAAGATGGTGCACTCGCCCCACGACGACCGACCGCCGTCGGCCGCGGCAGGCAAGCCACGCGACGACCTCGGCCCTGCCGGCGTCGTGCAGCCGATGCAGCCGCTGTGGCTCGTCGACGCCGCGCCCTCGCTCGGCGTGGGCGTGCTGCCGCACGGCAGCGGCCTCAAGAACCTGTATCTGGCCAGTCAGCTGACGCTGCCGGGCCTCGGACTCGAAGGAGAGTTCGCCGCCGGCACGATGGCCGCGGGCCTGGTGGCCTCGCCGGCCAAGTCGCCGTTTTCGCGCTCACCGCTGCTGTCGCGCGCGTAGGCCCTACAGATTGAGGGCCTTGCCGACCTTCGACAGCAGCTCTTCGAGCTGGAACGGCTTGGTCACGTAGTACTTCGCGCCGAGGTTGATCCCCTCGATCATCGACTTCGGATCGTTCTTGGCGGTGAGGAAGATGACCGGGATCGGACTCGTCTTCTCGTTGCCCTTGATCGCGCGCACGAAGGTCATGCCGTCCAGCCGCGGCATCATGATGTCGACGATGATCAGATCGGGCCGCTGGCGCTCGAGCTCCGTGAGGCCCTCGAGCCCGTCGACGCAGACCCGCACCGTGAAGCCCTTCGCCGACAGCGATTTGCTGAGCAGGGTTCGGACGGAAACATCGTCTTCGATGATCAGGATACTCTTGGACACGAACGGGCCTCACTTTGGCACAACCTGCCCCACCCCCGCCAATCGCGAGGCGACGAGGGGTCAGGCGATCGCTTGCTCCGGTTCGGCCGCCACGCCCGCAAGCTCCCCGCGCGCGAGCTCTGGCACGTCCATTTGCGCCACGGTGGTGATGCCACCGTTGCGCCAGCGCCGCAGCTCGACGTTCACCAGTCGTGCCGACTTCGTATCGCGGCGTACGTACAGGTGGGATCCGTCGAGCCAGCTGCCGCTGTTGGCGTAGACGACGTCGCCCTGCCGCTCCAGCGTGCCCCGGTGCGAGTGGCCCATCAGCACGAGGGGCACGCCCGTCACCTCGCCCACCCCGGCGGCCACGCCGAGCATGTCGCGCGCGACATCTCGCCGCATGCGACCGCGTCGCATCCAGTACACCCCGCACGCGGCGACGATCGTCCCGACGAACGTACCGAGTCCGACCCCGACGCCGGTCGACTTGCCGAGCCAGGCGCCGAGCAGGACCGGGATCACGATCCCGAGGATGTGATCGACGAAGGTGAGCTTGAACAGGCCCGCCACGGTGGTCGCGCTCGGCGGCGGTGCCATCTTCTCCAGGGCCGTCAGCGCGCTCATCTGCAGGCCCGCGTTGGCCGCCACCCGCTGCAGCCTCCGTTCGTGCTCGGCCTTGCCGGCCTTGTCCACGCGACCCGGTCCGGCCCACAGCGCGAGGATCCGACCCGTGGTCTGCAGGTACAGCAGCACCACCCGCAGCACGAAGCGCCAGCCGCGAGCCACCGCCCAGCGCACGTAGTCCATGCCCGTGAACTTGTCGGGGGCGTCGTAGTCGATCTCCGGCATCAGGTTCGAGAAGCTGCGCGTGGCGACCTCGGCCACGCTCATCACGAGTCGGTCGCCGCGGGTGGGGTTCATCGCCGCCGGCGTCGCGCAGCTCGGGTCGAACTTGTGGCCGTGCTCGATCCAGGCCCCGCCCTCCTCGCGCAGGAACCACCGGACGAATCGCACCCGGCCCTGCGGCATGTCCGAGAGGCGCACGGTCCCGGTGCGGGTGATCGAGATCTCCTCGTCGGAGAGATTCATCGCGCCCTCGAGGCGCTCGGCCATCGCCCGGCGCACGCCGCCGTACAGCAGCTCGGCGTCGTGGTTGCCGGTCACGAAGATCACGGTGTGCCCGGCGGTCAGGACCCGACCGAGCGCGTCCTCGACCGCGGGATGGGCGTCGAAGACCGCGTGCAGGCGGCGGACGGCGAGCTGCTCGGGGGTCTCCCCGGGCTTGTCGGGGAGCACGACGTTCCAAAAGTCGATGAAGTCGCCGTTGATGATGAGCTGCCAGTCGCCCTGGCGCAGGTAGTGGTCGATGAAGCGTGGGAACGTGTGCTCGATGCGGGACGCGAGGTGGACGAACTCGCCGCGCATCCGCGGCTTGAGGTGCGATCCGAGGTGGAGATCGCTGATGAGCAGCAGGTCCTTCACGCGGCTGCGATCAGCGTAGCAGTCGTCGGCGACCGCACGTGCCCGTTGGCGCGCCCAATCGGTGAAGCTGCAGGCGGTGCCTGCGGCGGACGGCCGTGTTGCGTCGGCGTCGCTGTGGTATGAACCCAGCGCCTACCGTTCGGTAGGCCGTCCGACGCGGACCCTCCGCCGACCCCAGAGCCGACTATGGAAAAGCAGCTCGCGTTCGCCCTCGCCGTTGTCGCGGCCCATTTGTTGTTCTTCTACAACGTAGCGCGCTTTGCGCGGGTCGCCGCCCTCGGCCGTCCGTCGGGGCTGCAGGAGTCGTGGGGCGAGCGGATCGGCAGCTTGTTCAAGTTCTTCTTCGGCCAGCGAAAGGTGATGGAGGAAAAGTCCAGCCTCCACCACCTCGCGATCTACTGGGGCTTTCTCGTGCTCACGATCGCGACCACCGAGATGCTCATCGGCGGCCTGCTCGGCGACTGGTTCAACCTCGGCAAGGTCATGGGCGCGACGCTGTACGGCTTCGTGCGGCTGGCGATCGACGTGATGAACGCGGTCGTGTTCGTCGCGCTGTGCTGGGCGCTGTTTCGCCGGCTCGTCGTCAAGCCGAAGTTCGTCCCCGCCAACCTCGACGCGATGCTGATCCTCGGCGCGATCATGACGTTGGTCATGACGCACTACGGCCACCACGCGTGGCACATGGCCGCGGGGCGGGCCGTCGACCCGATGATGCCGGTGGCGTCGACCCTCGGGCAGCTGACCGGCATCTTCGCCGTCGACGGCGGGGTGGTGACCTCGAAGTTCTCGCCGGAGTCGGCCCACGTCGCCTCGGAGATCCACTGGTGGGCCCACATGACGGTCATCCTGGGCTTTTTGAACTACCTGCCGTTTTCCAAGCACATCCACGTGCTCGGCTCGGGTCCGAACATCCTGCTGCGGGACCAGGGCCAGCGGATGGTGATGCCCAAGCTGCAGCTGTTCGACGGCGCGCCCGATGATCCGGACGCCGCGCCGATCATGGAGAACTGGGGTGTCGGCAAGATCGAGGACTTCACGTGGAAGAGCCTGCTGGACAACTACGCGTGCACCGAGTGTGCGCGCTGCACCACGTACTGCCCGGCCTTCGCGACCGACAAGCCGCTGTCGCCGATGCACCTCATCCACGATCTCAAGTACGAGATGAAGGACCGTGGGTTCAAGATCATCGACGCCAAGAGCCTGTTCAAGAAGATCGGGGCCAAGACCGACCTGCCCGCGCCGGGCATCGAGCCCCTGCCGCCCGAGGACGACACGCCGGAGGCCAAGGCGCTCGAACAACAGCAGGCCGCGTGGGAGAAGGCCTCCGCGGCCGCCGAGACCAAGCCGCTCGTGGACAAGGTCGAGCAGATCAAAAAAGAGCTCGAGGCGATGGAGCCGCTCGTCGGCGGCCGCATCAAGGACGAGACGCTGTGGGCGTGCACCACGTGCGGCGCGTGCCAGGAGGTCTGCCCGGTCTTCATCGACCACCCGCTCAAGATCGTGCAGATGCGGACGCACATCGTCCTCAACGACGAGACCGGCCGTACGCCCGGTGAGCTGACCTCGGCCTTCGGCAACATCGAAAACTCCGGCAACCCGTGGGGCCTGCCGCAAGCCGATCGCATGAAGTGGACCGGCGATCTCGAGGTGCCGACCGTCGCCGACAATCCCGGCGCGGAGTACTTGCTGTTCGTCGGCTGCGCGGGCGCCTATTCCGACGTCTCGCAAAAGCCCACGCGCGCCCTCGTGCGCTGCCTGCAGGCCGCCGGGGTCGATTTCGCGGTGCTCGGCGAGGACGAGCCGTGCACCGGCGACACGCTACGTCGCGGCGGCAACGAGATGGCCTTCCAGACCGTGGCGCAGATGAACGTGGAGATGTTCAACGAGGCGAAGGTCCGCAAGATCATCGCCAGCTGCCCGCACTGCTACCACACGATCAAGAACGAGTACCCGCAGTTCGGCGGCGACTACGAGGTCATCCACCACAGCCAGCTCATCGCGCACCTGCTCGAGACCGGCAAGCTCAAGGTGGAAAAGCCCCTCGACAAGAAGATGACCTACCACGACAGCTGCTACATCGGCCGCTGGAACGGGGTCTACGACGCGCCTCGCCAGGCGTTGGCGGCCGCCAACCGCGGCGGGATCGTCGAGCTGCCCCGCAACGGTCGCCACGGCTTTTGCTGCGGTGCCGGCGGTGCCCGCATGTGGATGGAGGAAGAGGCCGACAAGCGCGTCAACGTCAACCGCGCCAAGGAGGTGGTCGACGCGGGCGTGGACGCGGTGGCGGTCGCGTGCCCCTTCTGCAAGACGATGCTCACCGACGGGGTCAAGCACTTCGACAAGGACGAGGACATCGCGGTGATGGACATCGCCGAGGTCGTGGCCGCGGCGCTGCCCGACCCCGTGAAGAAGGCCGCCGCCACCGAAGGCGGCGACGCGGGCGATGGCGCCGACGCCGAGGGCTGACGTCGCCATGTCGATGCGCGACACCATCCACGACAAGCTCGTCGATGCGCTGGCCCCCGCGGCCCTGACCGTGGTCGACGAGTCGCACATGCACTCGGTGCCCAAGGGCGCACAGAGCCACTTCAAGGTCGTCGTGGTGGCCGACGCCTTCGAGGGGGTCTCGCTCGTGCAGCGACACCGCAAGGTCAACGCCGTGCTCGCCGACGAACTCGCCGGCTCGATCCACGCGCTGTCGATCCACGCCTACACCCCGGCGCAGTGGACGGCGCGCGGCGAGGTCATCCCCGAGTCGCCCCCCTGTCGCGGCGGCAGCAAGGCGGACTGACGCGCCGCTCAGCGGTTGTGCGCCAGCGTCTTGCGACCGCTCTCGAAGAAGATGCTGATCTTGCCGGGGCCGGTGATCTTTTCGACCACGCCGTGGCCGAAGCGCGGGTGGTCCACGCGATCGCCGAGCTCGAAGACCTCGCCCACGTCGTAGTCGCGAACCGGCCGCGACAAGTCCGGGTCGACGAGCGGCGCGTCGGGCAGCTGGCCCGGCGCGAGCTTGGAGGCGCCCTTCTTGGTGGCCTTGCGCTTGGCCGTCTTGCGTACGGTCGTGGGCTTCTTCTTGGCGGCGACGGCGTCCACGCGCTCTTCACCGGCGGGGGGCTTGTACTTGTGGTTGCCCCCACACTCCTTGCACTGGACCTTGGTGATGACGCCCGCCGCCATCGTGACGATGACGTGCCAGACCTCTCCGCACTTGCGGCACGATGCTTCGACGTCCTTGCCTACGGCGACCGACATGGGTCCGGCATGCTAGACGGCCTTGGACGAAATTTCAGCCCCCAACCCCGTTCTGCAGCGTCGTGGCCGCTAGCCCACCGCCGCGGGCAGTCGCGCTACAGGCCGAGGAGGAACGAGTCGTCGACGTTGGATCGAATCTGGGCTTTGCCCTTTCGGCTCAACGACGGATCGGCGGGCGCTTCGGCGGCCGCCTCGTCGAAGCCGCGGTCGGCCTTTTCGAGGGACTGCAGCTGCGTCTCGAAGTCCTGGTCGAGCCGCTGAAGCCCCGGGGCCTTCTTCTTGGCCGATTCCTGGCGACGACGGATCCGACCGCGCGTTTCGGCGAGCGTCGCCTTGGCGGCGGCGACCTCGCCCCGGCTGAACTGCTCGTTGGCGGTCGCGAACGCGTTCTTGGTCTCGACGCGGGCGAGCCGGTTTTCGACCACGGCGTCGAGCTCGGAGATCGCGCTTTCGTCGTCGGTGCGCAGGGCGACCAGGTCGCCGGACAGACCACCCTTGTCGCCGCGGGTCAGGTCGTCGTAGCCGACTTGGACCGAGGCGACCGCCTGCGCCCCCGCGTCGCCCTTGGGGAGCTGCACGCGCAGCAGCAGCGTCTTGTGCTCGGACGCCGCGAAGCCACCGAACGAAACGACGATGCGGTTGCCGTCGCGGCGGAAGGTCCGGTCGTAGACCTCCAGCAGGGCCACGCCCGGCGCGAGATCGACGACGACCTCGGTGTCGTTGGCCACCGTGTTGACCAAGTCGGCGATCTCCTCGTCGAAGATGGCCGGCAGGCCCGCGGGATCCTCGACGAAGTAGTGGCGGCCGTTGGAGGCCTGCGCGACGGCGAACATGATCTGCTCGTTGTAGTCGACGTCGACGCCGACCGAGCTGATCGACACGTCGTCGTCGTGGGCGCGCTCGGCGATCTCGCGGAAGCCCTCCGGATCGCGAATGCCGGCGTTGGCCTCGCCGTCCGAAAGCAGCAGCATCCGCGCGATCGTGCCGGGGCGGCGCCCCATCGCCGACAGGCCCGCCTCGATCCCACACGAGACGCACGTGTGACCACGGGCCTCGACCTCGGCCAGCGAAAACAGCACCTGCTCGCGCGAGCGTTCGTCGATCGTCGTGGCGGGGACCAGCAACTCCGTGCGGGTGTTGTACGTGACGACCGAGACGGTGTCGCCGGGGCGCAACCGACGGACCATGCCGCGCGCAGCGGCGAGAGCGTTGCGCATGCGTTGGCCCTGCATCGAGCGCGATCGATCGAGCACGATCGACAGGTTCAGCGGCGCCGCGGTCTCGGCCACGTTGCCCGCCCGTCCGGACAGGTCGAGGTGGACGAACGTCTCGGCCGGCTCGCCCGACGGCAGCGTCGCGTGCCCGAGGCGACCGGCGACTTGCAGGGTGTCCGACAGCTCGAAGGTCGCACCGGCCTTGCTCGTCGCGAGATCGAGCAGCTTCGTGGTCGCATCGCCGTCACCCGACGGACCGGCCACCGACGAGGCGAGTGCCTCGGTCTTGGTCGACCCCGCGGCGGCTTCGGAGGCGGGCGTCAGCGTCCAGACCCCCAGCGACGTGCCGGCCATTCCGAGGGTGGACCACAGGGCGACGGTGGACAGCTTCATGGGGGTAGTCCTCGTCGGGACGCACCTGTCCCGTGGGACCCTCGTACGTACCGCGTGCCCTTCCGATCTAGCGCGCGTGGCCTCGACCGCCGCCGAGCTGGCGTCGTGTGGGTCATGACTTGGAAATCATTGAACAATCGGAAGTGTCCGCGACGCGACCACGGGGCGTACCGGTGCCTGCGCGCGGTGCACGCCGGCCCGGCCGAGAAAGTCCCACGGGGCGATCGACCCGATCATCACGAACAGCGCGTCCCAGGCCATCTCCTCGGGCGCCGGGCCGTCGATCCGCAGCGTCGACCCGGACACGACGGTCACCTCGCTCGACCACCGCACCGTGATCCGTCCGGCCGCGGACGCCCGCCGGACCGCATCGATGTTGCGCTGCTTGCCGCGGCGAAAGTCGTCGGCGCGGGCGACGAGGGTCACCGCCGTGCCCGGCTGCGCCGCGAGAGCGACGGCCGTCTCCATCGCGACGTCGCCCAGCCCCGCCACGACCACGCGCTGGCCGGCGAACGTGCGCGCGTCGGCGAGGTGGTAGTGCACGCGGTCCTCGCACGGCTCGGGGATCGGGCACGACAGCTTGCGCGGGGTACCACGCCGGCCCATCGCGAGCAGAACTCTGCGCGCGCGCAGCCGCGAGCCGTCGGCCGTCTCGATCCCGAAGGCACCGTCGGCATCACGCCCGACCGCGGTCACGCGCGTCTGCTCGCGGATCGGCAGCGCCTGCTCGCGCACGATCCGGGTCCACTTCGACAACAGCTCCTCCTTCGTCGATTCCGCCAGCCACAGGTCGCCGACCAGCGGCAGCCCCAGCGGTTGGTCGAACACCAGCTTGCCCCGCGGAAAGCTCCGGATGCTGTGGGCGACCGAGCCCTGCTCGAGCACGCAATAGCGCAGCCCGGCCGCCTGGGCCGCGAGCGCGGCCGACAGTCCCGCCGGACCCGCCCCCACGATCACCAGGTCGAACACGTCCGCGGGCGCGGCCCGCCCCCCCAGTGAGGCGACGATCGCATCGACGGCGACCTGGCCCTGGTGGATCGCGTTGCGAATGAGCGGGAGACCGGTGACGTCCCCGGCCAGGTACACACCGGGCGTATCCGACGATTGCAGCGCGTCGTCGATGCGCGGTCGGTCCGTCAGCGGCTCGCCCTCGGCGATCTTCAGCGAACCGTTGGGGCAGCGTTGCTCGCACAGCGTCAGCCCACAGCAGTCGTCGGGGCGGACGACCTCGGCGACGTAGTTGCGCACCGCGAGCACGTCGTAGGGGCACACGTCGACGCAGGCGTGGCACCCGATGCAGGTCGACACGTCGACGAACGGCAGCTTGCGGACGGTCGCCGGCTTGGCCGCGTCGGCGGATCCGACCGGCTCGGCCCTCGCGTCCCCTCGACGCCTGCGCCATGCCGCGACGGCGCGCCACGAAAACCACAGCGCGACCGAGCTCGCCAACCCGAGCGCGACCAGCCACAGCCCCGGACGCTCGGCAGGGAGCCCCTTGGGCGTGACCGGGGCCTCGGCGACCGCCCGGCGGGCGACGGCCCACAGGGCCATGCGACCGCGCAGCTTCGGGTCGCGGGCGACCTCGAGACTGGTGGGCGTGCGGTGCTCGTCGAAGCACATCGCCGGGCCCGCAGGGCCGAAGTCTTCGGCGGCGGTCAGCAGGCAGCGGGCGATCGGATCGCGGGGCGCGGCCGTGTCGTGGCAGCCCCCGCAGGCGCCGATCGGCACGACCGGCACGATGCCCGCTGCGTTGGCGCCGGCGCGTGTCTTCAGCGTCCGGGTCGCGCCCGGGCCGAAGCGCGTCACGGTGCCGTCGTCGGCGATCGCAACGCCGCCGAAGTCGTCGTGCACGCGGTGGCAGGTGATGCACGTCATCGTTGCCGTCTTGCGCAGCTTGGCGTGGCCGCGCCGCGTGCTCGGGTGCGGGCCGTGACAGCCCACGCATGCGTCGGTGATCGGGGCCTGGTCGTGGCACTTGGCGCAGGTCAGCCCGGCTTGGTCGTGGGGCAGCGCCAGCGGTCCGGGCGAGCGCAGCTGACGGGGCGAGGTCAGCAAACCGACCGCGGCCAGGGTCGCCAGCGCGCCGACGACGGCCGCCACGGCGACCCCCGAAAACCGCCACTCGTCCGACGACGCCGTGTGCACCGGTGCGCGACGGCGACGGCCCCCGGCAGCCCGCCGCTCGACGAACAGCGCCGGCGGCTCGCCACGCTCGCTCACGGTCCGCCTCCCATCACGGCCACGTGCACCGCGAGCAACGCGACGAGCAGGCCCGTCGCCAGCACGTGCAGCGGGGTGAACACGCGCAGCAAGCCGGACAGGCCCACGCGCAGCGGCCACGCGCGCAACTCGACCACCGTGCGCACCAGATCGTGCAGCGCCGGCGACAGCGGGGTCTCGCCCCCGATCCGCCGCGCGAGACGTCGGCGTTCCTGCGCCAGGCTACGGCCCGAAAGCAGGAGCGCCAGCGGCCCCGACAGCGCACGCGTGTAGGGCACCAGCACCTCGGCGACGACTCGTTTGGTGCGCGCGTCCTGGCCCGACGCGCGGCGATACATCTCGTCGACGAGTCCCTCGCGCTGTGCCGGCAGGTCTTCGGGCAGGGCTCCCACCCGCTCCAGACGCGCGAGCGTGCGGGGCACGAGGCGGTAGACCGCCGCGGCGGCGAGCCCCAAGGCCGTCACCAACCAAAACGCCGCGTGCAGGCTCCCCGAAGGATCGGCGGGCATGCGCGCTCCGGCGTGGGCGACCACCCCGACGATCGCGACCAGGCCCACGCACAGATGCAGCAGGTACCACGGGCGGACTTTCGATCGCGGGACCGACCGATCCGCGTCGGCGTGCCCGCGCCGCCCCTTGGGTCGTCGGCGCAGCCACAGCCGCACGACGCGCTTGGGGATCGCGTACGTCAGCAGCCAGCCGATCGCGATCGCGGCCACGACCCCCGCCCACCAGCCGTCGCCCTGCCCCGGCTGCAGCTGCCCGGCCGCTTGCAGTCGCCACGCGTACACGGTGGCGCCCGCCGACGCGACCGCAGCCCCGGCCACGAGCCCACCACCCCACGACAGTCGCCGCGGTCCGCCCTGCGCCGTCCCGCCGCCGAGCGCCGCGATCTCGGCGACGTCGCGATTGGGATCGAGCCGGGTGATCGCCGAGGTCGGACACGCCTGCACGCACGCCGGTCCGGTGTAGTCGCGGCACAGGTCGCACTTGGTCGCCAAATGGGTCGCCGTCGCCGAAGGACCGCTCCCGGGCCGATGGCGCGGCGCCATGCGGATGTTCTCCCAGGGGCACGCCTTCGCGCAGTTTCCACAGCCCGTACACAGATCGTCGCGGATGAAGACCTCGCCCCCCGGATCGCGTCCGATCGCGCCGGTCGGGCAGTCGATCATGCACGCGGGGTTCTTGCAGTGCTGGCACGAGTTGACGACGAGCAGGCTCTGCTCGACCTCGCCAACGGTCGTCAGCACCTTGTCGCCGCGTCGCACCAGACGGGCGACGCCGTCGTGGACGTCGGCGCAGGCCCAGGCGCAGTGGCCACAGCGCACGCACGACTGCTGGTCGATCACCAGCAGCGAGCGGGCGATCTGCATGCGGTACAGGTCGTGGAAGACGTGCTGCGTCGAGCGGGCGTCCGCCTCGGCCATGATCGCCGCTTGCTGGCCCTCGCGATCGGTCTCGATCCGACGCAGTCGCTGCAGCACCCGAGGGTTGCGATCGACCGCCGTCCGCAGCGCCGCCGTGGGCAGCAGCAGCAGCCGCGACTTGCCCATCGCCACCGCCGACAGCGTCCGCGGCAGACCGGCGAGCGCGTCCTCGTCGCCGAAGCCGTCGCCGGGCAGCAGGTACGCCCGCACGCCGATCGCGTCGGCGGCGGCCTGCTGCAGTTGCACGAGGCCGTCGACGACCAGATACAGCCCGTCGGACGCGTCGCCGGCGGCGTAGATCGTCTCGCCACGATCACGGGTCACGTGCACGACGGCGTCGAGCAGCAGCTCGCGCTCGCTCTCGGGCAGCTCGCGCGTCGCCGCCATCGTCGCGAGCAGGTCCGCCGTCGCCCGTCGTCGCCACAGCCGCATCTCCCGCTCGGCGAGGGCGGCCGCGCCGGCGCGCCCGGCCCCGCGCCACAACAGCCCCACCGGCAGCTGGGCGATCGTCGCCGACGTCGCCGCGGTCGCGGTCATCCGCCGTGGGGCGCCGTCGGCGAGCAGCGCGTCTTCGCCGAAGGTGTCCGACGTCGCGGCCGTGCGCACCACCGACACGCGCTCGTCCCCACGTCGGACGGCCGAGAGCTCCACGTGCCCCGCCACGACCACGAAGACGGCGTCACCGTCGTCCCCGCGCCGGAACACGACGTCGCCGGGCTGCAGCTGGCGCACGCGGGCCGCGGCGGCGATCTCGTCCTGGCCGCGCGCATCGATGCCACGCAGCAGCGGATGGGCGAAGACGACCCGACGAACGTCCGCCGCGAGCCCGGTCACGGCACCTCCCGCTCGACCCGCGCGATCTCGACGACCTCGAGACGGTCGAGCATGTCGGCGGTGACGAGCGGGCCGGAGGGCCGAAGCCCCCGCGCGCTCTGGCCGGCTTCGTAGTCGGCGAAGGCCCGGATCAAGAACGGTGGGAACGCGCGGAACATCAGGCGCGCCGTCACGCGCAGCGGACCCGAGGTACCGGACCCGTTCATGGGCAGATCATACGTATACCGCAGCGGCACGTTGGGTGGCGCCGAGCGGGTGTCGATGATCGCGTCAGGGGCCTTGAGCACGCCGCGGCTGGCGTCGAGCGAGCCGACCGGGAAGTAGGTCTCCAACAGCGATGCCGTCCCGGGCAGACGGCCCGAGCACTCGCCCGTGTCGGCGTCGTAGATCCCGTCGGCGAAGCGGTCGGCGCGAAACCTCTCCTGCCCCGGCAGCGGCTCGCACCGCCCGCCCACCATCTGGCCGATGCACTGCACGCAGCGCAAGAAGCCGTTTTGGAAGTTGATCAGGCCGCGGCCGCGGAAGTCGGTGCCGCCGAGCTCGGGCGGTGGATCCCACTGCGGTACGTCCGGACCATCGGCGATGTCGGCCCCGAACATGCCCAGCGGTCGGCCCTGCTCGTCGAGGATGTCGTCGCGCGTATTGACCCGCACCATCACCTTGTCGTGCAGGTCTTCGCTGGGCGAGTCGACGCGCCCCACCTCGTACACGAGCTGGCCCGACGCGTCGGTGACCCGCAGGTGCACCCAGATCTCGCGCTCCTGCGAGAAGCCGGCCGGCACGCGATGCCCGGCGCCGGTGTTTTCGATCTCGACGGGAATCTCGATGCGACGGCGCGAGCGCACGATGTCGTCGACCTCGAACCGGAACGTTCCGCCCAGCAGCAGATCGCGGCGCTGCTTGGCACCGCGCGGCAGGCCGAACTCGTCGAGCGATCCGTCGTCGACCTGCGGGTCGCTCGGATCGACCGACAGCGGCACGTCCACCCCCGAAAAGTAGTGCGGCGTCACCCGGCGCACGCTCGAGCCGATCGAGACGGCGCCCTCTGGGTAGCTGCCCGGCGTCACCGCGCGAGCGTTCGTGCCCGGCGGACAGGCGCGGGCCCACGCGACGTTGGCGGGATCGCCATTCGGCGCCGTCGCGTCGCAGACCGCCGGGTACTCGCTCATGTGGCAGTCCTGACACGACGACGCGTTGCGCCCGGCCCGGACCTCGTCGTCGGCCCAGTCCGACCACTCGCTGTAGGCGTTGCGCAGGCGCTTGAAGTGCTCGCCGCGCTGCGCGACGCCGAGCACGTCGGTGCCGAACAGCCGCACGTCGTGACACGCCCCGCAGAACTCGCTCGATCGCAGATACGTCTTGGCCTCGGCCGACGGGCGTCGGTGCACGCCGCTGGGCACGAGCGTGTCCGGCGAGTCGTTCGAGGTGGCGAGCAGCTCGCGCGGATCGAGCCAGTAGCCGCTGTTGGCGATACCGGGCTGCCCCGCCCGGTCCTCGGGTCGGCTCGCGAACACCTGACCGGTCTGCGTGGAGCGCCACGTCGGGTTGCCCTCGTAGCCCCCGCGTCGCTCGGCGCCGGGCTGCACGGGGCCGTGGGTCTGATGGCACACCGCGCAGCTGATCCCCGCCATCGACGACGCCGGCAGCATGTCGCGCAGCGGACGGCGCGTGTCCGAGGAGCGCCGTCGGGCGTCCCACGCCGGGACCGTGCGGCCGAGGTTGTCGGCGGCGGCGTGGCAGTTGACGCACCACAACTCGCCGCCCGATCCGGTGATCGGCAGGCCCGTGTCCGGGTCGCGACACGCGGTGCGCTCGTCGAGCGGACGCAGGATGCCGGCGCCGTCGGGGCAATCGAAGCTGCGTCCGCCCTGCTCCTGGATCAGGATCTCGAGCGACTGAAACAGCGGACTGTCGGCCGCGTGCCCCATCACCGACAAGTTCCACTGCGTCGTGTGATCGGGATGGCACGCCAGGCAATCGTCGGCCGACGTGGCTTCGGCGGTCAGCGGGGACACGGCCCCCGGTGACGGGGCCGCGGGCGGAGGGGGCGGCGCATCGATCGAGGGCCCGTACGCGGCCACGGCCGCAGCGGCGACCCCCATCGCGAGCGTCACGCCCGACAGCCAGCGACTGGCACGGGCCGGCGGCGGCACCGGTCGCGCCGGGGCGGACGCTGGTCGCGACGTCGTCGTCTGCGGCACCGACACCCGGCGGATCGCGATCGGAGCCAGGTGCGACGCGTGCGTGCGTCGGCAGGCGTCGAGCCGCTCGAGAATCTCCTTGGCGCCGCGCGGCCGCTGGGCGGGCTCGGGGTCGAGCAGCCGCAGCACCAACGCCTGCAAGCCGGGCGGCAGCGTCGAGGCGACCTCGTCGGGCAACGGCGCCACGCCCCGGGACTGATCGTCGAGCCCGCGGCGCAGCCCTTTGCCCGCGAACGGATGCTCGCCCGACAGGGATCGGTACAGCACGAGTCCGAGGCCGTACCGCGCCGCCGCGGCATCCCACGGCTCGCCCTGGGCCTGGGCCGCGGGCGTCCACCGCAAGTGTCCCTCGCTGCCGTCGGCTCGCGCGGCCCCGCACAGCCCGTCGACGAGCTCGTCGGCGCGCAGATGCAAGGCCGCAGTTCCGACACCGCCGACCTGGTCGGGTCGCACGGCCCCGGGACGCAGGCTCTTGCGCTCGGCCGCGGCCAAGATCGTCGCGACCGCGTGGCCCACCTCGATCACGCGCGACGCGGGCCATGGTCCGGGCTGCTCGCGCCACGCGTGGCGCAGCGTCGGCGCTTCGGCGAGGCGGGCCAACCACGGTCCCGCCTCGTCGGTGCCCCCCGCGAAGAAGCCTCCGATGCCGTCGGCCCCGAGGGACAGCAGGCGTCCGGCCGCCACGTCGCCGTCGTCGAAGCGCCACAGCTCGCGACCATCGGACGCGACCTGACGGCGTGCGCGGCCGTGGGGGCGCGGCGCGCCGAGCCCATCGAGCCTGAGGCCGAGCGCATCCGGGCGGGCGGCGGACAGCGTGACGGTCACGGTTCCGTGGAGGCGGCGACGGTGGAATCGACCGAGGGTGCCGCTCCGCCGGCGGTCCCCGACCTGACGAAGTACGTCACCGCGCCCGCGACGACGGACAGCACGAGGATGATCCCGATCCCGACCGGTGCGGGAATCCGCCGCGGTCCCGTGGCGGGACGCAGCAAGCCCACCGTGTCGGCGGGCGCGGGCTCGGTGCGCGAGACCGGTCGCATCACGACGGGTCGCTGGTGATCGGGGGTGGGCTCGGTGCGGTGGTGCGAGACGGCCACCGGCGCCAGGTCATCGGCGGCCGAGAACGGCTCGAGCGCCTCGATCACTTCCACCGCGCTCTGCGGCCGGTCCTCGGGCTTCTTTTCCAGCAGCGACATCACGACGCGCTCGACCCCCTTCGGCAGACCGCGGCGCACGTCGTCGGGCAGCGGCGGCGCGGGCTCGGAGCACTGCAGGTTGAGCAGCTCGCGCGGCGAGGGCGACTCGAAGGGCGGACGGCCCGCGAGCATCTCGTAGAGCACCAGACCGAGGGCGTACAGGTCCGTCCAAGGCCCGATCTGGCCGGCGTCGATCTGCTCGGGGCTCATGTACTGCAGCGTGCCGACCGAGTGCGTGGTCGTGCGCGACAGCGCGGCGAGCACCTTGGCGATCCCGAAGTCGGTGACCTTGACCCGCCCGTCCGAGAGCGCGATGACGTTTTCGGGCTTGAGGTCGCGGTGGACGATCGCGGGATCCTGGGCGTGGGCCGCCGACAGACCCGCGGCGATCTTGCAGGCGATCGTGACCGCCTCCGTCCACGGTAGCCGCCCGCGCGCCGACAAGACCTCGCGCAGGTTCTGGCCCTCGAGGAACTCGAGCACCATCACCAGCTGCCCGTCGACCTCCTGGCAGGCCAGACACCGGACCACGTTGGGATGGTCGACGTGCGCCAGGATCGTCATCTCGTTGAGGAACAGCCGCCGCCCCTCCTCGGAACGCGCGAGCTCGTCGCGCAGCACCTTGAGGGCGACCCGGCGCTTGGAGAGGCGCTCTTCGGCCTCGAAGACCTTCCCCATGCCGCCCTCGCCGACGAGGCGGCGCACCAGGTACTCGCCGATCCGCTCCATGGACCCGACTATGTACGGATGAGGTCGACGGTGGGCCTACGGCCCCCGCATTTTCCGCTCATTCGTCGAAAGTGGCCGAATTCAGTCCAGCAGGAGGGCCTGGCGGACCGCGGGCGCGGTCAGGTCGTCGACGGCCCAGGTCGCGCCGGCCGCCCGCAGCTCGGCCGCGGGATGCCAGGCCGTCCCCACGCCGAGCGATCTCGCCCCGATCGCCTGCGCAGCCGCGATGTCGCGGGGGGTGTCGCCGATGACGACCACCCGACACTCGGCCCGGTCCCGACCGAGGCGAGCGGCCCCGCGGTCGGCCCCGATACCGATCAGGGTCGCGCGGTCGGCGTGGTCGGAGCCGAAGCCCCCGAAGTCGAACCGGCGCCACAGGTCGACGGGGGTCAGCTTCGCCTCGGCCCCCGCCTGCAGGTTGCCGGTCCCGAGCCCGATCGCGACGTCGGCCAACGTCGCGAGCCAGTCGAGCACGTCCCCGACGCCGGGGAGGATCCGCGGAGGCGCGCGACGCAACTCGTCGGGCAACCGCTGCAGGTACGCATCGAGCACCCGCGCCACGATCGCGTGGTCGGCGGGCTTGCCCGTGGCCCGCAGTCCCTCGAGCACGATCGCCGGGTCGGTCATGCCGCCGAACCGGACCTCGCCCAGTCCGTGGTCGGGACCGACCACGTCCTCCATCGCGGCCTCGATCGCGCGGCGACCGGCGCCGCCGGCATCGATGAGGGTGCCGTCGATGTCGAACAGCGCGACGAGCGGGCGTGCCATCGGCAGCCTCTCAGTACGCGACGGCGGAACCACCGTCACGACTGACGTCGGCGATCGCCCGGAAGCCGCGGGTCTTCGGGTCGACCTCGATGCAGTTGGCGTGGCCCATCGACCCGCGCTTGCGCACCTCGTGGCCCTTGGCCTCGAGCGCCTTCTGAAGCTCGGGATCGATGCGATCCTCGGTCCAGATCTGATCGGGCAGCCACTGGTGGTGGATCCGCGGCGACTCGACCGCCTCGTCGATCGTCAGACCGTAGTCGACGACGGCGCGGACGATCTGCGCGACCGTCGTGGTGATCGTGGGCCCGCCCGGCGTACCGACGACGGCCCGCAGCTCGCCGTCCTTGGCGACGATCGTCGGCGTCATCGACGAGAGCATCCGCTTGCCCGGCTCGATCTTGTTGACCTCGCCCTGCACGAGCCCGAACACGTTGGCGGTGCCGGGCTTGACCGCGAAGTCGTCCATCTCGTTGTTGAGCAGCACGCCGGTCCCGGGGATCACGTACTTGGCCCCGAAGCCGAGATTGAGCGTGTACGTGTTGGAGACCGCGTTGCCATCGACGTCGACCACGGAGAAGTGCGTGGTCTGGTGCGACTCCTTGCCGACGGGGATGCCCGCGCCGATCTCCGAGCTCGGCGTCGCCTTGTTCGGGTCGATGTCCGCGACCCGCTGTGTGACGTAGGAGACGTCGAGCAGCTTGTCCATCGGCAGCGGCACGAAGTCCGGATCGGCGAGCAACAGGTTGCGGTCGGCGTAGGTGCGACGCGTCGCCTCCACGTACAGGTGGACCTCCTGCGGCGAGCGCCACGGGTGCTCGTTCATCTTCAGGACCTCGGAAGCCGCGAGGATCTGACGCAGCACGACGCCACCGGCCGACGGCGGCGGCATCGTGATGATCTCGTAGCCGCGGTAGTCGAACACGATCGGCTCGCGCGCCTTGGCCTCGTACGCGGCGAGGTCCTTGGCCTGCCAGATCCCACCGGCCTTGGTGACCTCGGCGGCCATCCGCTCGGCGAGCGGGCCCTCGTAGAACGCCTTGGCGCCCCCGTCGGCGATCGCTTGCAGCGTGGTCGCGAGCTCGGGCTGCGTCCACGTGTCGCCGACCTCGTAGACGCTGCCGTCGGCCTGCAGATAGTGCGCGGCCGAGGCCTCCTCGCCGATCGACTTCATCCGCTCGGCCCCGCGCGCGAGGTCCTCGGCGTGGAAGCTGTCGAGCGTGTGCCCGTCGCGGGCGAGCGCGACCGCGGGCATGACCACGTCCTTCCAGGGCAGCGTGCCGAACTTTTCGTGGGCGAGCGCGAGCCCGGCCGGGGTCCCGGGGATCCCCGCGGCGAGCGGCCCGTCGAGTCGCTCGCGCGTGGGCTCGCCCTTCTTGTCGAGGTACATGTCGCGATGGGCCTTGCCGGGCGCCGCCTCGCGGTAGTCGATCGCGGCGACCTTGCCGTCGGCGGTGCGGATGACCATGAAACCGCCGCCGCCGAGGTTGCCCGCCGACGGATGCGTGACCGCGAGGGCGAAGCCCACCCCGACCGCCGCGTCGACGGCGTTGCCACCCTTCTTGAGGATGTCCAAGCCCACCTCGCTCGCGGCGGCCTCCGCCGACGTCACCGCGCCATGGGTCCCCAGCGCGATCCGTGGCGCATCGGCTGGCCCCTCGGGCATCGACCGGGCCGACGGTTCCGCGGTGGCGGGCCGATCGCCGACGGGCGCGTCGGTGACCGGCGGCGTCGGTCCGGGACTCGACCCTTCCTTGGGCTCACAGCCGACCGTCGCCAGCGACAGCGCGAGAACGGCACAGACGGACCAGCGACGACGCAGCATCGCGGCGCAGGGTACCTACCCGACTTTTCCGTGCAATCGGACGCGACGAAGCGCACACCGCGCCTCCCTTCGCCCCCCGCACGGTGGTTGTTGACAAGCCGCAGACGCTCGCGCATCTTCTCGGCCCTTCCAAATACCCACTACCTCCTGCTCGGGGATCGTCTAATGGTAGGACAGCGGTTTCTGGTACCGTCAATCAAGGTTCGATTCCTTGTCCCCGAACCCACCAGCAGCCCGTCACACGGCGGGCCGCTGCGCAAACCGGCCCCATAGTCCAGCGGTTAGGACGCTGGGTTCTCATCCCAGAAACCCGGGTTCGATTCCCGGTGGGGTCACCGGCAAGAACAGAGAAACGAAAGAGGCGCCGACATCGGCGCCTCTTTTCGTTGGAGCCCCCCGGCGGGGCTCACAGCCACTTTTGGATCTTGGCGACCGTGTCCGCGCCGGTGATGGCGTAGGTCTTGAGGTCGGAGTGGCACGTCTTGCAGTTCATGTCCTCGCCGGCGGCCTTGGCCTTGTCGGTCGCGGTCTTCATCAGCTTCTTGGCGGCGGCCTGCCCCCCCGACTCGCACGCGGCCTTGACCTTGGCGATCTTGAAGGTCGTCGCGACGCACGGCTTGACGTCGCCCGCCTGGGCGAAGCCGGCCCCGAGACCGGCCACCGCGGTGACGGAGAGGATGAGGGTGAACACGCGGGTCTTCGTCATCGGCATGCTTCCTGTCGGTTGAGTCGGGATCGCGGCCGCGACGTTACGGCCGCGGCGATCGTACCCAAATCCTTCGTAACGCGGGGACCAGAAGTCGGACCCAATGCCCATGCAAAGGCTCTGGTGCGGTCGAGCGTGCTCGTTGTCGGAAATCGTCGCGGTGGTGCTCACGCTCTCGGCATGTACCGACGGATCGATCTCCGACGGCGACGGCGGCACCGACTCCGCCGCGGCGATGGATGCCTCGGCCGGAGACTCCGACGCGGGGACGAGCGCGGAACCCCCGGACACGGCCGACGGATCCGGCGGCAGTGACACCGGCGATACCGCGGCGCCCGGCGAGCCGTCCGGGCAGGAGCTGTACACGGTCTTTTGCGCGGCGTGCCACGGACCCGAAGGTGAAGGTTCGCCGCTCGGCTACGAGATCCGGCACCACACGCCCGAGCACTTCGAGTGGGTCGTTCGCCACGGCCGCCCCGGGCTGGAGTTCGTCGACTCCGCGATGACGGCCTTCAACGAGCAGATCCTCCCGTACGAAAACCTCGCCAAGATCTACGACTACCTCGACGCGTTCCCGCAGCCGGACACGCCCGAGGCGCTGTACCTGGACTACTGCGGCAACTGCCACGGTCCCCACGGCAACGACGGGTTTTCGGAGAACGTGTACGGCAAGGGCTCGGGCGACATCTCCGAGAAGGTCCGCCAGGGCGAGGGCGGCGGCGACGTGGGCGACCGCTTCGGCTACATGCCTCGGTTCGACGCGTCCCGGATCTCCGACGCCGAGCTGCAGCTCATCGTCGACTTCCTCGGCGGCTGACGCGGCGGCGGCGACTCCCCCGGCCGCGCGCGCGACCGCACTGGGCGCCCGAAACATGTAACGCTCGGTCGGATTGTCGGACTCAGAGTTTCCAAGCCGATGTCCCCGAGCTCGAACCTGCGGATCGTGTCCGGTGCTCCCGCTGGGGGCACGGCTGCGTCCGACGGTGCGCCCGACGACGACGACCTGCGGCTCGTGGAGCGGTCCGTAGGCGGCGACATGCAGGCCTGGGGGCGGCTGTACCAGCTGTACTTCCACAGGCTGTACCAGCACATCTGCTACCTGACCGGCACGCCGACGTCGGCCGAGGACCTGACCCAGGAGACGTTCGCCCGGGCGCTGTCGAGCCTGGGCACCTTCGGCGGACGCTCGCGCTTGTCCACGTGGCTGCACGGCATCGCGATCAACGTGGTCCGCAAGCACCGCGACGCGACGCGCAAGGTCGACGCGACGCGGCAACGCCTGACCGCCGTGCGCGAGGCGGTACCGCTCGCCGGCGACCTCGAGCGTCGCCACCTGCAGCGCACGCGCGCCCAGGCGCTGTGCCGGATCCTCGACGAGCTTCCCGATCATCTGCGCGAGGCGTTCGTGCTGCGTGACCTGCAGGGACTCGAGGTCGCCGAGGCGGCCGCGCAGCTCGGCGTCACGGAGGCGAACCTGCGCGTGCGCGCCCACCGAGCCCGCGTGCGGGTCCACGACGTGCTCGTCCAGGAAGGCTGGATCGAGCCGGCCTCGCCGACCGAGCCGACGAACAAGGGGGGTGGCAGATGAACGACGCACGCGACGCCGAGCTGCTCGCCGCGCTCGGGCCGTTCGTCGACGACGCCCGCGCCGGCTTGCGCGCGCAGATCGATGCGACCCTGCCGGTCCCGGATCTGCAAGACGTCGTGGAGCGAGCGCACCGGATCGATCCGGTGGCCACGCCCGAAGCGTTCGTGATCGCCAGCCGTGATCCCGCGTTGCTGCCCGACCCGGATCTCGACCTCGACGCGGCCGAGCCGGGGCCGCAGTGGACCGGCTTCGTCTCCGGCGCCGTCGCGGAGATCGAGTCGTGGGGGGCACAGCGCCGGATGGCCCCTGCCCCGCCCGCCGCGCCGGTCCCTCGCCGCCGTTTTCGAACGCTCGGGGTCGCAGTGGGCCTGGCGGCGGCCGCGGCCGTCGTGGCGTTCGCGCTCGGGGCGTTGTCGTCGCGCGAGGTCACGGCGGACGCGTCCGAGGATCGCACGCAGGCGCCGATGGCCTCGGAGGCGACGCGGACCTCGGAGGTCGAAGCCTCGACCCGCCGCGCCGACCATCCGCGCAAGCCGAGGCCGAGCCGGCCGGGGCGCGACGAATCTTCGGCGCCCGAAGAAGTGCTCGACGACGAGGTCGACGCAGACGATGCGCCCGAGCAGCTCGCCGGCGACACCACCGACCCGCCGCGGACGCGACCGCCGGCCAAGGCGCAGACCGAGTCGCTCGCGGATCTCGATGTCCGCGCGCAAGCGTTGTGGCGCGACGGCGACGAGAGCGGAGCCGCGAAACTGTTCGAGGAGATCGGCCGCCACGGAGGAAAATCGACGTATGCTGAGCTCGCCTTCGGCGACCTCTTCAGCATCGCGCACCGCAAGTACGGACGCCGGAAGCAGACGCAGCTATGGCGGCGCTACCTCGCACGCTTTCCCAAGGGCCGCTACGCCGACGATGCCAGCGCGTCGCTGTGCCGCGCGGACGGGAGCGAGGCGTGCTGGGATGCGTACCTTCGCGACTGGCCCAACGGGGTGCACCGGGCCGAGGCCAAGCGCGCGCGCTCGCCCTGATCGGCCTGGTAGGCCTGATCGGCGCGACCTTGTCGGGCGTGCTCGCGGGCTGCGTCACCACGCTCGTCGTCGACGATACCGAGCCGGGCGCCCCCACCGACGACGGCGGCAGCATGTCGTCGAGCCAAGGTGCATCCACGAGCGCCTCGACCGACGCGACCGACGCCGCCACCACGGTACCGGCATCGAGCAGTGGCGGGGACCTCGACACCTCCGGCAGCGACACGGGCCCGGTCGGCCCGTGCATCGACGACCTCGTCGAGTGCGACGGCCTGTGCATCGACGTGATGTCCAACGGTCTGCACTGCGGCGACTGCATGCGGCAGTGCGACGACACCGAAAAGTGCGTCGGCGGGCAGTGCGTGTGCCGTCCGGGCCTGACCGACTGCGGCACCGGCTGCACCGACACGCGGATCGATCCGTTCAACTGCGGAACGTGCGGCAACGATTGCGGCGTGCAGCTGTGCGGCGACTTCGAGTGCATCGACAGCTGCGACGACGTCGGCATGCAGTGCGCCCAGAGCTGCGTGGACCTGGACACCAATCCGCTCCATTGCTCCGAGTGCGGCCATCCGTGCCACACCAATCAGGACTGTCTGTCGGGCGATTGCGAGACCCCCGGCGACTAGTCCTCCGACCGGGTAATTCTGAGCGGCTAAACACCGCCCCCGTCGCCC
>CALBMM010000256.1 GCA_937896535.1 uncultured Pseudomonadota bacterium | reverse complement strand
GATGATCGTGACCGTGTCGGCGAGATCGTCGGTCTCGGGCTCGACCGGCGCCGTGGTCGTCCGCGCGTTGTCCTTGGCTTCGAGGATCGGAACGCCGTGCGCCATCGCCCGCCCGGCCTTCTTCTTCACGACTCCTCGCTGCTCCGCGGGGGCGCGCTCCGTCTTCGGCGCCCTTTCCTTCGTCGACGAGCTCGCGCGGGGCGCCGCCCCTGCGTCCGCGAGCGGGAAGACGGCGACGGCGAGTGCGAGGGCAACGGAGGTCGAGATGGCGTTCATGGTGGGTGTGGGAACGCGCCGAGCGCCCGACTCCCTCACGCGTCGACGCCGTCTTCGGGCTCGGCCCCTCCGACCGCTCGGTCGGCGAGCCGCCGCAGCTCGCGGTGACATAGGTACGCGCCCAGACCACCCGTGATCAGCACCGCGAAGCTCACCTCGACGAAGTCCGTCGCCGCTGACGCGGCCAGACCGCCGACCACGGCGACCGCGATCGCGGCCCCGACGAGCAGGACGCCGAGCGCCCCGTGAAAGCCGCGGCGCTTTTCGAAGAACGGCTGCAGCAGTCCCCCGTCCTCGGCCAGGAGCGAGATCGCCAGCACCGCCAGGTAGATCGGCGACAGCAAGATCGCCGGCAGCAACCACACGACGGCATCCCCCGCGAATCGGCGCCAGTGCGCGGCGGTGATCGGGGGACGGGCGGACACCATCGCCCTGATGGTCGCACGCGCCGTCGAAAACGTTCCCGAACGAGCCGCCCGCTACGTAGCCGTGACTAGGGCCGTCCGCGGATTGACCGCCCCGGTGGCCCGATGGTGCGATCGATGCCGTGGGGGGCACTCGCAAGCACGTGTGGTTGGCCGCGATCGCGCTCGTCGCGTGCGGCGAAGAGACGTCGGACGCGCCACCGTTCGAGCTACCGGGCACCGAATCGGGCAGCGACGACGGCGTCGCCGACCCGTCCGCGGGCACCACGGGCGCGGCGAGCACCGCCGACGGGGCCGACGACCTGCCGCCATCGGGCAGCGACGACTCCGGTGAACCACCGCCGGACCCGGTGCCCGGCGTGTGGGTCGAGTACTTCTTGCGCTACCGCGAGTCGGTCGCCGCCGGGGTGGAGCCGGGTATCGACGCCGACTGGGGCGCGGCGCCGGCCGCCGCGGGCCTCGATCCGGATCGGTTCTCGATCCGCTACTCCGGAATGTTGACCGCGCCCGCCGACGGCGCGTGGACGCTCGTCACCGAGACCGACGACGGCGTGCGCTTGTGGATCGACGGCGCCCTCGTGATCGACGACTGGAACCCGCACTACGTCACGCGCAACGAGGCGATCGTCGAGCTGACCGCGGGTGAGCCGGTCGATCTGGTGATGGAGTACTTCGAGATCGACATCGACGCGTCCGCGCGCCTTTCGTGGTCGGGCCCGGATCAGCCCGAGGTGCCGGTGCCCACGTCGGCCTTGTCGACCATTGCGCAGTCGCCGGGTCTGGAGGCTCCCAAGCCGCCGTACCGCAATCCGATCTTTCCGTTCGATTGCCCCGATCCCGGCGTTGTCGCGGTGCCGGACGCCGCCGACCCCGGCTACTACATGGTCTGCACCGGCGGACCGTTCGAGATCCTCTACTCGCCCGATCTGATCTTCTGGGAGGACACGGGCACGACGATCCTCGACGGGCCCAAGCCCGAGTGGGCCGCCAACGGCTCCAAGAACTGGGCGCCGGAGCTGCACCGCCACGGCGACCGGTTCCTGGCCTACTTCACGTCGGTCGACGCGGCGGGCGTGCTGTGCGTGGGGGTCGGCCACGCCGACGAGGTGACGGGACCCTACACGATCACCGACGCGCCGCTCGTGCAGCACCCGCAAGGGGTCATCGACGCGACGTTTTGGGTACAGGACGGCACGCCGTATCTGTTCTACAAGATCGACGGCAACTCGGTCGGACAACCCACGCCGATCTTCGTGCGCGAGCTGGCCCCCGACGGGCTGTCGTTCGCGCCCGGCAGCGTGCAGACCCAGGTCCTGGTCAACAACCCCGGCACGTGGGAGGGCGGTGTGGTCGAGGCACCGTGGATCACCGAGCACGACGGGATGCTGTACATGTTCTACAGCGGCAACGTGTACGACCACCGCTATCGCACGGGGGTCGCGCGGGCGAGCTCGGTGACCGGCCCGTGGGAGAAGCTCGGCCCGCCGGTGCTGACCAACAATTCCAAGTGGGTCGGCCCCGGCCACGGCAGCGTCCTGCAGATCGGCGAGCTCGACTACTTCGTCTATCACGCGTGGTTCAACGCGGGCGACGGGACGAACGCGTCGGGGAGCGGTCGCGTCGACCTCGTCGACCGCATCGACTGGGCCGACGGCTGGCCGTCGATCCACGGCGGCAGTCCCAGTGACGCGTGGCTGCCCTGGCCCGGTTTGACGCAGTAGCGGGCCCGGGCGAAAAAAAGTGGGAATCAGTTCGGGGCCGGCCGACGCCCTCCCCGGCGATGGCACACCTCTTTCGTTTTCAGCTCCCCGCAACCGCCCTGACGGCGACGCTGCTGCTCGCGTGCGGCGGCGACAAAGCCGAGTCCGCGCCGTCGAGCGAGGCCGCAAAGCCCGCGGCCGCGCCCGGTGACGCCAAGGTCGCCCCCGCGGACGGCAAGACCGCCCCGGCCGCCGCCGCCGCGCAGGCTCCCGAGGTCGCCGGCATCCCCCCGGCCGTCGACCTGTCCACGCTGCCGGCCCTGCCCGGCCCCAAGGCGGAGGGCAACGTGCCCGAGGACATCGCGGCCGCCGACAAGGCCAAGGACTGCAAGATCGTCGAGGGCAAGCTCGCCGACTGCGACGCGGCCGAAGACGCGTACCAGACCGCGACCAACAACTTCGTGGTCGCCAAGGCGCCGGCGCACGTGCAGACCGTCTTCAACCTGCTCGCCCACGACTCGCCCGCAGTGCGGGTGCTCGTGCTCGACGCCGGACCGCTGCGCTACCTCGACGCGTACGGCGACGACATCGAGGACAAGGCACCGCTGTATCGCGGCCTGCTCGCGGCCGCCGCCAAGGAGACCGACCCCGGCGCGCGCAGCTCGTTCGCCTGGGCCGTCTGCGAGATCCCCGAGGACGCGGTGGACGGGCTGACCGGAATCCTCGGTGCGATCGCCGAGCGCTACGGCGCCGACGAGGAAGGCGCGCACATCGTCCGGGCGATCGCCGACCGCTGCGGTGACGACACGGCGCCGTGCCGCAACGCGCTGCTCGGCGTGGCCGGTCGCAACGCCGACCCGCACGTCCAGCTCGCCGCGCTCGAGAAGCTCGAGTACATGGAGCCGGCCCCGCCCGCCGACACCTGGTGCCCCCTCGTGCGACACACGATGGACACCCTCGAAGACGAGAGCGACCTGTCCACCGCGATCGGCCTGTTCACCGGGGAGACCATCGACTGCGCGGCCCACTTCGACGCGTGGCTGTCGAGGCTGCCGGAGCTGGCCAAGGCCGGCAAGCTGACCTACGCCGAGCTCAACGCCGCGCTCCGTCTGGCCGACCGCGAGGACGGCAACGCGCGGATCGGCAAGCTTCGCGAGCTCGGCAAGCAGCTGCAAGCCGTCGTGGGCAAGGACCACGACTTGCGCGACCTCGTGGACAACCTCGCGACGCTCGAAGCCGCTTGAGCACGAAACCGGTCGGTGCCGTGGTATGGCAGGCAGATGCTCCTGCGGGCCCGACCGGTTCACGCCCTCCTTCTGCTCGCCGCATGTGGCGGCGCCTCTGGGGCCGACGACGACCCGACCTCGGGCACGCTCGCCACGACCTCGGTCGGCAGCGACGCGACGGGCCCGGGCGACACGAGCGGCGTGACCACGTCGACGGCCACGACGTCGGGGATGGCCGACGGCTCCAGCGGCGGCAGCGACTCGGGCGGACCCGACGACTGCACGTTCTGCAACGGTCCGAACGAGGCGTGCGTCGACGACGTGTGCGTGACGACCTGCCAGGGCCAAGTACCCGACCCCTGCGCCCCGGGCGAGGTGTGCGACGTGATCTCCGGGCAGTGCCACGCGCCGTCGGAGCCGTGCACCCTCGCCGGGCCCTACGTCGCGTGCGGCGACATGGCCTGCGGACCCGGCAGCGTGTGCGACGACCAGGGCAACTGCATCCCGATCGCACCGTGCGGGGCCGTGGCGTGTCTCGATGACGGCCAGTGCTGGGGCACCGCGTGCGGCTGCGAACGCACGACCGAGTGCGCGGCGGCACCGAACGCGGCGGACCTCAACGGTCCGTTCTCGGTCGATATCGGCGACCTCGAGTTCGCCGACGATTGCACCGCGTGGATGGTGACGCTGCGCAGCGGCACCGACTACGTCCGCCGCCTCGAGATCGACGGCACGCTCACGGAGTGGGCCGGCGTCGCCAACCTCAACATGGGCGAGATCAAGGTGCTCAAGGCGCTGACGCCCCCGGCCGGCATCTCGGTCGGCGACCCGACCACGCTCGGGACCGCGGCCGAGCGCGAGCCGGCGACCGCGGGCCTGGGCACGCCGCCGGCCCCCGGCATCGAAGGCAACGGCGAGGTCGCGATCGCGTACACGTGCTGCCCGACCTGCGGCTGCTTCGTCGATCCCCCGCAAGGCGTGGCACGGCTCGTCGCCGACGACCCCAACCCGCTGCCGATCGTGATCGCGGCGACGCCGACGCAGGGCACGGGACCCTTCGGCAATACCGCCGCCGACGCCGGACCGCAGGGCCTGACGTGGGGTGAAGACCGCGTGCTGTACGTGGGCAACAGCTCCGCCAACGGCGAGCTCAACTCGCTCGACCTCGACACCCGCGTGCAATCGGTCCTCGCGCCGCTGCCGGCCCGCGTGACCGCCGGTGCGGCGATCTCGGGATCGCACAACCTGTTCGCGACCGAGGGCGGCGGCTTGCACATCTACAACGTCGACACCGGGCAGGTCACCAACATCGGCACGACCGCCGACGACGTCACCGCGCTCAGCCACGACGCCTTCTCCGGCATCGTGTACGCGAGCTTGCGCAACCTCGACGTCGTCGCGATCCGCCCGTTCACCGCCGAGGTCACCGCCTTCCAGACCATGCCCGCGATCGGCCGCGTTTCGGTGAGCCCCGACGGTCAGCTGTGGTACGTGCCGCTCGCGATCGTCGCCCCCGGCCAGCCGATCAGCGCCTGGGACCTGCCCGACGCGCTGTAGCGATCCGATCGCGGACCCGTGATCGGGCGCGTGCGAACAACCCGCCCCAACGTCACTACGACGCTGCGACGCCGTGCGTTGCCGGCCGCGGACGCGTCGACGCAGGCGTATCGGCGAGCCGATGGCGTCCGCCGCGAGTGGAGCGCCCGCACGTCACCGCGGCGCGTCGCCACGAGATCCGAGCACGGCCGTGGGGTACGCTCCCGCCGGAAGATGACCAACGCCAAGCTCGATGGCCGCGCCGCCGCCCGCTCTTCGTCCCTGTTCGCGGCCGCCCGCAAGTACATCCCCGGCGGCGTGAACTCGCCGGTGCGCGCGTTCTCCTCCGTCGGCGGTGAGCCTCCGTTCATCACCAAGGCCGAGGGCGCATACCTGTACACCGAAGACGGCGCCAAGCTCGTCGACTACGTGGGCACGTGGGGCCCGGCGCTACTCGGACACGCGCATCCCGAGGTGATCGAGGCGGTGTGCAAGGCCGCGGCCAACGGGCTGAGCTTCGGCGCGGCGACGGGAGCCGAAGGCGAGTTCGCCGAGCTGGTGTGCTCGATGGTGCCGAGCATGCGCGGCGGCATGGTGCGCATGGTCAACTCCGGCACCGAAGCGACGATGTCGGCGATCCGACTCGCGCGTGGCTACACGGGCCGCGACAAGTTCGTGAAGATGGACGGCGCCTACCATGGCCACGCCGACGTCCTGCTCGTCGCCGCGGGCTCGGGTGCGGCTACGCTGGGCATTCCTGGATCCGCGGGCGTGCCCGCGTCCGTCGTCGCCGACACGCTGCTGCTGCCACACAACGACGCAGATGCCTTCGCCGAACTGTGCGAGCGCCAAGGCTCGGAGATCGCCGCGGTGATCGTGGAGCCCGTGGCGGGGAACATGGGCTGCGTGCCGCCGCGGCCCGGCTACCTCGAGCGCTTGCGCGAGCTGTGCGACGCGCACGGCATCGTGCTGATCTTCGACGAGGTGATGACCGGTTTTCGCGTCGCCAAGGGCGGTGCGCAGGAACGCTACGGCGTCACCCCGGACCTGACGTGCCTGGGCAAGATCGTCGGGGGCGGCATGCCCGTGGGTGCCTACGGCGGCAAGCGACCGATCATGGAGAAGATCGCGCCGCTGGGGCCCGTCTATCAGGCCGGCACGCTGTCGGGGAACCCGCTGGGCGTCGCGGCCGGTCTGGCGACCTTGCGCCTCATCGAGCGCGATCCCCCTTACGCACGCCTGGAGGCCCAATCTGCCAAGCTCTTCGACGGGCTCGCCGCCGCGGCCGCCGCCGCCAACGTTCCGCTCAGCGGCAACCGCGTGGGCGCGATGTTCACGGGCTTCTTCCAGGCCGCGCCGGTGCACGACTACGCCGACGCCAAGCGCAGCAACCTCGAGCATTTCGCCGCCTTCCACCAGCAAATGCTACAGCGGGGAGTCTACCTGGCCCCCTCGCAGTTCGAGGCCGCCTTCGTCTCGACCGCGCACGACGACGCGGCGATCGAGCACACCCTGGCCGCCGCGCGCGAAGCGTTCGCCGCCCTCGCCGGCTGAGCCGCCCCCCCATCCACGGACCGCATGACCGATCGCGACCACGAGCCCGAGCTCGACGACGACGAGGCGCCCCCGCCCGGGCGGGCGATGTGGTTTCAGTACTCGGAGGCGTCGTCGGTCGGCATCGAGATGGTCGTCTCCGTCGTGGTCTGCACGGTGGGCGCCTACTACATCGAGCGCTATCTCACCCACTGGTCCCCGTGGACCACATTGATCGGGGTGGCCCTTGGATGCTTAACAGCGGGCAACGCCGTCGTCCGGGCGGCCAAGACGTATCAGCAGTCGCTCCGGCGCCAAGCCGCCGAAGCGCAAGCCGCGAAGAAAGCGAACCCCGATGACGACAAGTGACCCGCGCCCGTTCCTGCCGCGGGCCATCACGTGGTCCGGGGTCATCGCCCTCGGCGTCACCCTCCTCGGGTACTTCGTCTCCGGATCCGAGATGGCACTGGGCGTCGCGGCCGGCGCGGCGCTCGGTGTGACCAACCTCTGGCTCCTCTCGAAGGCGATCTCTTCGATGGTGGAAAACGCCGCCGAGCACCGTCCCGCCGCGGGCCGAAAATGGGCGCTACCGGGCGTTTTCCTGCTCAAATGGCCGTTTCTCTTGCTTGCGCTGGCAGGGATCCTTTGGTACATGCCCGCGCGGCCCGAGGGGGTCGCAATCGGCTTCGGTATCTCCCTGTTAGGCGCTGCGATCGCAGCCACCCGAAGTTCGAAAGCAGCCAACGAGCGCCGGCCGACCACGTAACGCCATGGGCGATCACGACACCTGGTACACGCTCCTGCCTTTCTGGCACGACTTCGAGAAGACCTTCGAAGAAGGTCTCCGACGTGACTGGAAAGCGCTCATGTTCCAGGACACGCACTTCACCCTCATCCACGTGATGAGCTTCGTGATCGCGGCGGTCCTCATCATCGTCGCGGCGCTTCGCTACCGCGCGATGATCGCCAGCGCCGAGACCAAGAAGGGTCTGCTGCCCAGCGCGCGCCTGACGCTCGGCGCGATGATCGACGGCATCGTCGGCGCGGTCTACCGGCTGTCGCGCGACGTCATGTCGGAGAAGGACGCCAAGCGCTACCTGCCGCTGACCGGCACGCTCGCGCTGCTCATCTTCTGCAGCAACATCCAGGGCCTGATCCCCGGCCTGCTGCCCGCGACCGACACGCTCAAGACGAACGCCGCGCTCGCGCTGATCATCTTCGTCATCTACAACGTGGTCGGGGTCGCGCGGAACGGCTTCGCCTACGTCGCCCACCTGTCGGGACCGAACCCCCCGAAGGGATCCGGCCTGGGGATCGTTTTGTTCTTCTGGCTGTTCCTCAAGCCGCTGCTGTTCTTCGTCGAGGTCGCGAGCCACATCTTCCGGCCCGTCTCCCTGGCGATGCGGCTCATGGGCAACATCTTGGCCGACCACAAGGTCGTGCTCGCGATGGCCTCGCTCATCGCGCTGCTGCTGCCCGTTCCCTTCCTGCTGCTCGGCGTGCTGGTCGCGATCATCCAGACGCTGATCTTCACCCTGCTTTCCATCATCTACATCGGCATGGCGGTCGAGGACCTCCACGCCCACCACTAGGATTTCCGACCCAACGGAAGACCCCGTGCCCACGGAGCCAACACAATGAACCGCATCAACCAGTTCTTCGTCATCGCCGCGACCTTCCTCGCCCCCGCGATCGCCATGGCCGCTCCGGCCGCCGGCGGCGCGGTCGCCTCGCCCACCGACGGCATCTTCGCCATCGCCATGGGCTTCGGCATGGGCCTCGCCGCCCTCGGATGCGGCATGGGTCAGGGTCGCGCTGCCGCGGCTGCCCTCGAGGGCATCTGCCGCAACCCCAACTCGGCCGAGAAGGTGAACACCCCGATGTTGCTGGGCCTCGCGTTCATCGAGTCCCTGACCATCTTCACCTTCGTCGTCGCCTTCCTCATCTACGGTAAGTTCAGCGTCTAGCTGCGCGCCGCCACGTACGCGGGCGTTCCGTAAGAAGGCCGCCGCTGCCCTCGCGCAGCGGTGGCCTTTTTGCGTGCGGACGACGTTGGTGCAACCGAGCCGGCGGCGGCGGTAGGATGCGGGTCGGGGTACGGGTGAGCAAGGAACGGCGCAGAGCGGGACGCGTACCGGTCAGCACGAGCTTCTCGGAGTCCGACCCGCGAACGATGACACCGGTGGCGAACCTGTCGCGCACCGGCGCACTGGTGGTGGGCCGCCCGCTCCATCCGGTCGGCGCCCGCATCGTGCTGCGTTTCGTGGTCTTCGCCGAAGATCCGATCTTCTTCGAGCACACCGGTCGCGTGGTCCGCTTCCTCAAGGATCCCCCGGCCACCGGCGTGGAGTTCGACCCGATGACCGCGGGTACGGCCGCCGTGCTCGACGAAATCCTGCGACGGGCCGAGGTCGAAAACCGCAGCAACGCCCGTCGTCGCAAGCGCGTGCTGCTCGACGCGCAGGACCTGCGAGCCGACCTCCTCGAGGAGTGACCTCGCCGCGCTCGTCGTCACGGACGCAGCGACGGCGGATCGGCCGCGATGTAGTCCATCGCGGCGAGCTGCTCGTTGATCTTGGCCATGTACGGCAAAGGCGGCCCGGGCGACACGCCTCGCGCACGAAGCTCGGGCTCCAGCTGGTCGGCCTTGATCAGGCGGATCGGCGTGCCCGTCACGATGGCGAAGACCATCGAGCTCACGCTCAGCGCCGTGTGCAGCAACGGGTTGACGTCCGCGGCGATGAGCTGCTCGTGGATCGTCAGACCGCCGAGGTTCTCCTTGGCCTTGTCCTGCTGGTACTTGCGCGCGTCGCTTTCGTACGAGCGGACCATTCGCCAGTCGTGAATCCCGGACACGCCATACACATCGAGCGCCTCTCGCTCGTGGTCGAGGAGTACGTCCACGGCCGCGACGATGGCCCGGGCCACCGGCAGGTCGACGACACGCGTCCGCACCGTGACCACCAAGAATCGACGCTCGGCGTCCCACCACATGTACACGCGCTGCGGTCGGGTCTTGCCGTACGGGGCGACCTCGACGTGACGCGGCCATTGTTCAAACTCGGAAGGCGGTTCGAACGCTGCATTCACGGGACGATTCCAAGGTGCCAACTGCGGGTACGCGTTTCAACCGGAAAGGACCGCGCGAAACTGCGACATCGTTCCCGAGCTCAATCGCGCAGCTCCGCGCGCAACGCCTCGAGGCGGTCCATCCCGATCTTGGATCGAGGCATCTGTGTCTCGAGATCGCGCTCGGCCCGGTCGGCCCATGCCGTGGCGCTGAGGCCACGCGCGACCGCTTCGGCCTGGGGCGACAGCGCCTCGGCCGGGGTGCGCGCCAGCGCGGTGGCGAACGCGAGCCGGCACTCGCCCCGGTACAGCACGTCGTGCTCGGGACGGACCGACTCGTAGATCTCGATGACCGGTGAGATGAGCTCGAGCGCACGGGCCGAGTCACCGGCGAGCAGATGGGCGTAGCCCTCGCTGCACTCCATCACGCGGATCCAGATCGACTCCGGCTGGAACGTGGCCTTCATCAGCTCGACACCTCGCGCGTAGTACGGCAGTGCCTGCTGCGGCTTGCCCTGCACCACGAGGTTGCCGGCGAGGTTGGCCAGCGACACTCCGAGAATGGGTAGCTGCAGACCCTTTTCGTCGATGCGCTCGATCGCCCGCCGAAACCACTGCGCCGCCTCCTCGTAGCGCTCCAACCCCTCGAGCGCCGCCCCGATCCCGTTGTAGAGGTTGCCCAGCCGCTCGGGCGAGATCTCCGAGGGCTCGATGACCTCGAGCGCCCGTTGAAACTGTCGGTACGCCTCGTCGAAGTTGCCGAGCGCATGGTGGAGCGTGCCGAGATTTTCGTACGTCGTCGCCGTCCGCGGATGCAGTGGTCCCAGCGTCTCTTCGAGGATGCGCTCCGAGAGCTCGTAGTACGGCAGCGCCTCCTCGTAGCGGTTCTGCCAGAACAGTGCGCTGCCGATCCCCAGGTAGACCGACGACAGGTTCTCGTCGCCGAGTCCCTCGACCTCGTCGTCGATCTCCAGCACCTTCTTGTACAGCGCGATCGATCGTTCGGCGTCGCCGGTGGTGCCGGCGACCGCCCCGAGATTCGACCACAATCGGGCCTGCTCGTCGGGTGATCCTCCGATGCGGTCCACCGCGGCTTGTGCCATCTCCGCGTAGCGCTCGGCGATCTCGTGCTTGCCCAGCAGCATGCCGGAGACGAAGACCAGCTCGATCAACGCGTTGGCGCGGCGGTCGTCGTTGCCGGCTCGGTCGGCCGCGTACATCCCCTCGAGGATCAGCGCCTCGGCAGACTCGGCGTCTCCGTACTCGCCGTACACGCCACCGAGAAGCACGCGCCCCCACGCGATCGTCGACAGGTGGCCGGAGTCCTCCGCGACCAGCATCGCCGCGCTACCCACGGTCATCGCCTCGGCGTACTTGCCGGCGTTGCGCAGGACCAACGTGCGCAGCAGCAGGTCCTGCGCCCGCTCCATCGCCGCGAGGCGCTCGGGGTCCTCCGGCAACGGCTCGCGTTGCAGACGCGCCACGTCGCCGCACGACTCGATCGCTCCGAGGCGACCCACCATCGTCACGGCACGCTCGACGACCACGGCATCGGCGTGGGCGAGCAGGTCGGCGACGTTGTCGAGCTCTGACAATCGCTCGCGTAGGCAGTGCGTGCGTCGATCGAGCATTTCCTCGGACTGCTCTCCGCGCTTGTGGGTCGCTTCGCAGGAGTCGGTATGCATCTTCGCCCACTCGTCGGCGTAGGCATCGAGCCGGGCTCGCACCTTCTTCCACGTATCGGGCACGAACGGCCGACCGTCGGAGACGATCGCTGCCTCCACCGCGTCGCGTCGCTCGTCGTCCCAGACACCGGTCAGCTGCTCTCGGGCCGCGCTGCACGACGGACCATCGCCGTCGTCACGTCGCACGTAGCCGAAGGCACCGACACCGATCGCGGCCACGGCCGCCGCCACGATGCCCGCGCGCTTGTACGGCTGCAGAGGATCCTTCTCGAGCTCGGCGATCAGCTCGCTCATCGAGGAGAAGCGCTGCTCCGCCTCGCGCGACAGCCCGCGCTCGAGTAGCCGACGAACGCGAGCGGGCACGTGCGAGCCGTTGGGCGGCGGCTCGATGTGCCCACGGAGCACGGCGGCGTTGACCTTGGCCCCCGTCTTGCCGCGGAACGGCCGGCGCCCGTACAGCGCCTTCCACAGCGACACGCAGAAGGCGAACTGATCGGTCCGAGCGTCGGTGACACCGGCGCGCAGCTGCTCGGGTGCCATGTACCCGGGCGTGCCCATCACCAGCCCGTACTCGGTGACCTGGTCGATGAGTCGACCGGCGGGCAGCGAGTCTCCGGACAGCGGGTCCGCGGACGCCTCGAGATCGATCTTCACGGCCTGCGACGGAGAGCGCGGTGGACGGGCGAGGCCGAAGTCGACGACGCGGATGCCCCCGTCGTCGCCGACCAGGATGTTGCGCGGCTTGAAGTCGAGGTGAACGATGCCGGCGCTGTGCGCTGCCGCGAGCCCTCGACCCGCCGCCACCATCGCACGCACGACCTCCCGCCAGTCGCGGACGCGCTCGGCCAGCCACGTCTCGAAGTCGACGCCGCGCACGAGCTCCATCGCCATCCAGACGCGGCCGTCGACGACGCCCACGTCGTAGACACGCACGACGTTGACGTGCTCGAGGCGAGCCATGGCCTGGGCCTCCCGCAGCAACCGCTCGCCCGCCGCGTCGCGTCCCTCCGGCCCGCCCGGTCGCATCACTTTGACGGCGACCTCGCGGTTGAGCTCGGGGTCGTACGCGACATACACGTGTGCCATGCCCCCCGCGCCGAGCTCGCGCAGGATCACGTAGCGCCCGAACGAGTCCCCGATCGCCGCCTTGCCCGTCGCGCGTTCGCTGTCGCCGCTGGCCTGCGCCCCGAGAGGACGCGTCTGGTCACCTTCCGACGTCTCCTCCCCGTCGAACGACGACAGCGGGTCCCGCGTCGCGCCCGAGGGCGACCGCTCGGGCGGCCACGTGTTCGTTGGCTGATCCGACATCCCCCTCGCCGCTTACGATCCCACGTCGGGGGCGTTCGCAGCGAGCGCTGAAGAGTCGGCGGGGCGTCAGAACTTCGACGAAACCGTCAGCATCAGCAGACGATCGTTGGAGTCGCGTAAACGCGCACTGAGCGTGCGGACGAAGCGCCAGAGCAACTCGTACGCGAGCTCGCGGTCCACGAACATCAGATCGCGCAGATCGTCCTTGGGCAGCCGCAGCAACCGCGACTTTTCGTGGGCGATCGCGTCCGCCGAGCGCGGAACGTCGTCGTCGACGATCGACATCTCGCCGAAGTACATGCCGGGCCGCAGCACGGCGAGTGCCTCTTCGCCCATGCCCGACACCGTCCGCGAGATTCGAACGGCGCCTTCGAGGATGAGGTACAGACCATCACCTTCGTCGCCGTGGCGAAACACGGCCTCTCCCGCGCCGAACGTGACCTCTTGGACGAGGTACGCGATCCGCTGCAGGTGCACCGGCAGCAGCCCGTCGAACAACGACACCTGGCGCAGCAGGTCGATGAGGGACTCGAACGGTCCGTCTTCGGGCACTTCGATCGTACCCGCGGCCATGGACGTGCTCGCTTTGGCGTCCTTGGGCGGCTTTCCCGCAGTGGTGGACTCGGCGGCGTCGTCCACGATGCCGAGCTCCTCGAGACCCGCGTCGGTCATCTGGATCCCACCGTACCGCACCTTGCGCCCAACGGCACACGACGGGTCGCGTTCGGGCGCTGGCTGTACGGATTCACAGGCTCGCCGCGACCCCACCCACGAGCTCGCCGCGGCACAGCACGCGCGAAAGCAGCGGGGAGCCCGCGTGGTAGACGAGGTCGCGATAGTCGTTCGTGGCGACGACGAGCATGTCCGCGCTCATGCCCGGGCGCAGGGAGCCGACCTCGTCGGCCAGCGACAAGGAGGCCGCGGCGTTGTGCGTGACCGCGCAGACGGCTTCGGCCGGGGTCAGCCGGTTGCCGTAGCAGGCCAGGCCCAACACCATCGCGAGGTTCTCGAGAGCGCAGCTGCCCGGGTTGCAGTCGGTGGCGACGGCGACGGCGACGCCCGCCTCCACGAGCGCGCGACCATCGGCGTACGGCTTGCCCAACACCAACGACGTGCCCGGCAGCAGCGTGGCGACCACACCGGCCTCGCGAAGCGCCGTGCGCTCGTCCGGCGAAAGGTGCAGCAGGTGATCGGCCGAGGCGGCGCCGAGCTCGGCGGCGACCATGGCCCCGCCGGTGTGGCCGAACTCGTTGGCGTGCACGCGCAGCCCGAACCCCAGCGCCTTGGCGGCGGCGAGGACCCTCCGCGACTCCTCGGCGGTGAACGCCCCGCGATCGCAAAAGACGTCGACGTAGTCCGCCAAGCCCGACTCGGCAACCTCGGGCAGCACACGCTCGCACACGTCGACGACGAACGCCTCGCGCCCCCCGTCGATCTGCCGCGCCTCCTGAGGCACGGCGTGCGCCGCCAGGCACGTCGTCTTCACGCGCACGCCCGCGTCGCCGATCCGCCGCGCGACGCGAAGCTGCTTGAGCTCGGTGGGCAGGTCGAGCCCGTAGCCGCTCTTGATCTCGAACGTGGTGGTCCCGGCCCGACGCATTCGCTCGATGCGGCGTCGCGACTGTTCGTACAGCTCGTCTTCGGGCAGCGCCCGCGTCTGGCGAACGCTCGACAGGATCCCGCCGCCCTTGGCGAAGATCTCCTCGTAGTCGGCGCCGCGCAGTCGCAGCTCGAGCTCGTCGCGGCGATCGCCCCCCCACACCACGTGCGTATGCGAGTCGACGAGGGCCGGCATCAGCGTCTGCCCGGTGCAGTCGACGCGCGGTGCATCGGCGAACTCCGCCGGCACGTCGGGCGCCGGCCCCACCCACGCGATGCGGCCGTCTTCGCCGACGGCGACCGATCCACCCGCGAGGATCGACAGCTCCGACATCGCATCGCCCGCCCGCGGCCCGGTCGGCCCGTCGAGCGTGAGCACTTGCGCGGCTCCGTGATAGACGCAGCGGGGGCCCGAGGCCATCTCAGTCCTCCAGCGTGGTGCGACCGGGCACGCGCACGCCGTGCTCGCGGGCGAAAGAGGTGGCTTCGTCGTAGCCGGCGTCGACGTGACGCACGACCCCCATGCCCGGGTCGGTCCGCAGCACGCGGGCCAGGCGACGGGACGCACCGTCGCTGCCGTCGGCGACGACGACCATGCCCGCATGGATCGCGTAGCCGATGCCGACGCCGCCCCCGTGATGGACCGACACCCACGTCGCGCCCGCACACGCGTTGATGAGCGCGTTGAGCACCGGCCAGTCCGCGATCGCGTCCGAGCCGTCCTTCATGGCCTCGGTCTCGCGATTGGGCGAGGCGACCGAGCCGCAATCGAGATGGTCGCGACCGATGACGATGGGTCCGGCGAGCTCGCCCTTTTTGACCATGTCGTTGAACTTGAGCCCCGCCTTGTCCCGCTCGTCGTAACCGAGCCAGCAGATCCGACACGGCAGGCCCTGGAACTTGACGTGCTTGCCGGCCAGCTCGATCCACCGGCGCAGCGACTCTTTTTCGGGGAACAGCTCGAGGATCGCCTCGTCCGTGCGACGGATGTCCTCCGGGTTGCCCGACAGTGCCGCCCAGCGGAAAGGTCCCTGGCCTTCACAAAAGAGCGGGCGGATGTACAGCGGGATGAAGCCCTTGATCTCGAACGCGTCGTCGACCCCGGCTTTGACCGCCTGGGCGCGAATGTTGTTGCCGTAGTCGAACGCGATCGCGCCGCGCTTTTGCATGTCGCGCATCGCCGCCACGTGGCGGCCCATCGCGTCGATGCTGCGCTGGACGTAGTCCTTGGGATTGGCGGCCCGCTGCTCGGCCGCCTCGCGCAGGGTCCAGCCGTCGGGCACGTAGCCGTTGAGCTCGTCGTGCGCGCTGGTCTGGTCGGTGACGATGTCGGGCGTGATGCCGCGGCGTACGAGCTCGGGCAGCACCGCCGCACAGTTGCCGAGCAGCCCCACGCTCAGCGGCTCCTTGGCCTTGCGCGCCTCGTCGATCCACTCCAGCGCCTTGTCCAACGACGGCGTCGACTTCATCAAGTAGCCGGTCTCGAGCCGCCGCTGGATCCGGTGCTGGTCGACCTCCACGCACAGCACCGTGGCGCCGTTCATCGTGGCGGCCAGCGGCTGCGCGCCGCCCATGCCCCCGAGGCCACCGGTGAGCACGAAGCGCCCGGCCAGCGTGCCCCCGAAGTGCTCGCGCGCACAGGCGGCGAACGTCTCGTAGGTTCCTTGCAGGATCCCCTGCGTGCCGATGTAGATCCACGAGCCGGCCGTCATCTGGCCGAACATCGTCAGCCCCGCGGCCTCGAGACGATTGAACTCGTCCCACGTGGCCCAGTGCGGCACGAGCAGACTGTTGGCGATGAGCACGCGCGGCGCGTCGACGTGGGTCTTGAAGATCCCCTGGGCCCGACCGCTCTGCACGATGAGCGTCTCGTCGCCTTCGAGGTCGCGCAGCGAGGCGACGATGCGGTCGTAGTCGCGCCAGCTTCGCGCCGCCTTGCCCGTCCCGCCGTAGACCACGAGGTCTTCGGGCCGCTCGGCCACGTCGGGATCGAGGTTGTTCATCAGCATGCGCAAGGCGGCCTCTTGGGGCCAACCCTTGCAGGTCAAAGTCGAGCCATGCGGCGCCCGAATTTCGCGAGCCATCGCGGCGAATCTAGCAGGGTCACAGCAGCCCCACATCCCGCAGCAGGCGTGCGACGGCCAACAACGGCAGGCCGATGATCCCCGTGTAGTCGGCGCCCTCGATGCGCTCGAACAACTTGATCCCCGCGTCCTCGATTCGATAGCTGCCCACGCAGTCCAAAGGGGCGTGGCGTGCCACATAGGCTTCCGCCTCGGCGCGCGGCAGTGCGCGCATCGTGAGACGATGCACATCCACCGCCGTCCGCGCCTGTCCGGTGGCGGCGTGCTGGAGCACCACGCCGGTGACCAGACGGTGGGTCTTGCCCGACAGCGTCATCAGCTGCTCGACGGCACGCGCGGCCGTCCCGGGCTTTTCCAGCAGGCGGCGCGGCGGGCCCGGCAGCACCGCGATCTGGTCGGCGGCGAGCACCCAATCGTCGTTGTGCGCCTTCGCGAGACTGTCGGCCTTGCCCTGTGCCATCTGCAGGGCGAACGCGGCGTCGGTGCCTTCGCCGAACGCACCGCGGTGCGCCGACTCGTCGAACGAGGGCGCGGCCTGCTCGAACTCGATCTCGAGCTGCCGCAGCAGCTGCGCCCGGTAGCGAGAGGTCGACGCGAGCACCAACCGCGGTGCCATCGGCTCAGCAGCCCTTCTTGAATGCGCCGACGAGGAACTTGTTGCAGTCCTTCGACTTCGCCGCGGCCTTCTTCTTCTTTTTCGTCTTCTTCTTGGCCGAGGGCTTCGGCTTCGGCTTCGGTTTCGGCTCGGGCTCGGGCTCCGGCTCGGGCTCGGGCGCCTGGACGGCCGCCGGTTCTTCACCCCCCGTACCGCCCGCCGTCTCGTCGGCGGGTTCGAGACTCCCCAGCATCTGCAAGACGTCCTCGCGGCGCTCGGCCAGTCCCTCGCACTTGGGCAGGTCCGCCTTCACTTCGTCGGTGAGGTCGTCGCCGGTCTTGGGCTCGGGCAGCGGCGCATGCTCGACGCGGCTGAGGTAGTACGAGTCAGGCTCGGCCGCGATGACCTCGAGCGCTTCCGCGTACGTCTTGCACGGCGTCTGCGATTGCGTGGCCTGCAGCAGGTCGAGTGCACGGTTGAGCTTCCACTCGACGAGCCCCTCGTTGGCCGGGTCCTTGGCCAGCTCGTCGAGCGCGCGGTGGCGATCGGCGTAGCCCAGGGGCTTGTCGCTGTTGACCAGCTCCACGAGAAATCCGTGGCCCTGGTGCCCCATGCGACGCAGCGCGATGTCCAGCGCCTGGTCCCGGTATTTGCGCTCCCGCAGCAGCTCGTGCAGGCGCGCGTAGAAGTCCTTGTTGTCCAGCAGCGACGGATCGAGGTCGAGCGCGCGGCCGTACTCGCCCAGGGCGCGGTCGCGGGTCTTGCGTCGCTTGCTCAGCAGCAGGCCGTGGCGCCACACCAGGCCCGCATCGTCGGGCGACTCGTCGAGCAGCTTGCCCAGGAGCTCGTCGGCTTCGTCGATCTTGCCGGACGTGATGAGCCTGTCGATCTCGACGTAGCGCTCGTCCTCGGTGTCGTCGACGACGATCAGCTCTTCGTCGGTGTCGCCGCCATCGGCCCCGCCGACGGCCGCACGCGCCCCCGCGCCCCCGCTGCCGCCGAGAAGATCGAGGTAGTAGGCCGCGCCCGCGCCCGCGATGGCGATGGCCACCAACCCGCCCAACACCAGACCCCAGCGCGTCCCGCTCTCCTTGTCCTCGTCCTTGTCGCGGGGAATGGGCGGATCCATCGTGACGCGGCCCAGCGTCTGCGCGCGCTCGTGGGGCGGCCGGGTGATGCCCCCGGTGCGACCGAGCACGATGGGACCCGAGCCCGCCACACCGACCGGAATCGGACCCGAGGTCGAGGCGCCGACGTAGATCGGACCCGAGCCCTGCGGCAGCGTGTTGAGGCCCGAGCCGCCCGGGATCACGATCGGGCCGGACGCCGACGCCTGAAAGCCCGCCGCCATCATCACGTCGGTCGGGATGACGAGTGGAATGATGCGCTCGAGCACGACCCTCGCCGCGGACGCGGTCGGGAACCGTTCCTCGCGATGCTTGGCGAGCATCTTCCACAGAAAATCGACGACGGGCTGCGGCACGCTCTCGGGCAGAGGCGGTGGTTCGTTGGTCACCTGCATCCGGCACAGCGCGACGGGATCGTCGGACCGAAACGGCGGCGTGCCGTTGATCATCTCGTAGAGGATGATTCCGGTCGAATACAGGTCGGCGCGTCCGTCGGCCTCCTGTCCCAACGCCTGCTCCGGACTCATGTACGCCGGCGTGCCGAACACGAGGCCGGCCTTGGTCATCTTGCGCTGACCTTCGGCCGCGCCGCCGACGAGCTTGGCGATCCCGAAGTCGACGAGCTTGAGCACCTCGCGATGCTCGTGGTCGTGCGTGATGAAGACGTTCTCGGGCTTGATGTCGCGATGGACGACGCCTTGGTCGTGCGCATGCTCGAGCCCGCGGATGATCTGCAGCGCCATCACGAGCGACTGCTCGAGTGCGATGGGCACCCCGAGGATGTCCGCGAGCTCGCGTCCCTCGAGCAGCTGCATCACCATGAACTTCAGGCCCTTGGCCGTCGTCCCGACGTCGGTGACCTGTAGACAGTTGGGATGGTCGAGCCGGGACGCCGAGTGCGCCTCGCGATCGAAGCGTGCGGAAATCTCCGGATCGCGCACCATCTCGGGGTGCAGCACCTTGATCGCGACGTCCCGCTTCAGACCGAGGTGGTGCCCACGGAACACCGCTCCCATCCCGCCTTCGCCGATGAGGGCGTCGACGCGGTAACGGCTCGCGATCGTCCGACCGATGAGCCCCCGCAGATCCGGGTGCAGTTCCTCGACAGCGTCCATCGCTGGGACAAGGGCCATCATATCAGCGCCGCCACGGCCGGTCGCGGGGCCAAGGTGCGCCCCTATCCGACTCCTCGGCACCGTTGGGAATCGTTGGTCTGAACCGTCAGTCGCGCACCGGTTTGGTGCGGACGGTGTCCTGCTCCGGATCACTGTCGGCGCCAGCGTCGTCTGGAGTCTCGATGAACGCAGTCCCCAAGTCGCGCTCGATCCGGGCGAGGGCCTCCTGCGCCCAGTGGGCCAGGCTCAGCTCGTTGGCGGCGTGGAAGTCGGCGAGCATTTCCTCGAGCTCTCGCCGCGCCCGGGCACTCTGTCCGAGCATGTGGGCGACCTCCGCGTCGAGCAGACGCAGCTGCTGCACGGCCATGTGCTCGCCCGAGGTGACCAGCAGCCCGTCCTTGCCCTCGGCCAGCAACGCCGCGCCCTCCTCCGGATCGCCCCGGCGCGCCATCACGTAGCCCAAAAAGCCCCGGTTGAGGTGCACGTGGTAGTCGAACCCGTAGACGCTCGCGAGCCGAATGGCCTCGCGGAAGGCCGCCTCGGCGCCCTCGACGTCATCGTTGCGCAGACGCAGGTCACCGACGTTGTGCAGCGGCGTCAGGAGCAGCCGGGGCAGGTTCGCGGCCTGCAGCTCCTCGATCGACTTCTCGATCTCGGGGATCGCCCGCACGGGGTCGCCGCCGAGCACGGCGAGGTACGCGATCCCCGAAAGGTAGCTCTGGCGCTGGACGACCGGGCACTGCTTGGCGATCGGCTTGGCCGTCTCGTGCAGGCGCCGGGCCTCCCCGAGCTGGCCCGACAGCGACAGGCAGCGCAGCCGCACCCCCACGATGTGACAGATGTCGACCGCGCTGGCGTCCTCGACATCGAGGATCTGCATCGCCTCGCGGCTCCATCGGCTGGCTTTTTCGATCTCGCCGGCCGACAGCAGCACCTCGGCCCGGCGGTTGGAGATCCGCAGCTGCAGCACGCGATCGTCGGCGAGCTCGGCCGCCTCGCTCGCGAAGTCCAGCCGGTCCAGCGCGACCTCGATGTCCGACATCGCCGAGCTGGTGTAGCGGTCGACCAGCCCGAGCCAGAACAACGCCTGGGCGCGATGATCCTGCAGCAGCTCGGCGACGAGAATCCCCGCCTCGTAGTGGGCGACCTCCGTCCGCGGATCGTCGAGGGCCCCCGCCGCCTGGTTGAGGAGCTTGAGCTGTGCGCGCAGCAACCGTTCGAGGCCGTCCTTGCCGCCGTTGCGTCGCAGCCGACGGATCAGCCGGTCGAGCACCTGGGCCGCCAGCTGCGGCTGACTGCGCTCGAACAGCGAATCCGCGGCGGCCTCCAGCGCGTCCACCGATTCCAGCGCCGGGTCCGCGTCGTCGAGCAGGCGTGCGCGCAGGAAGGCGAGGTTCGGGTCGTCGGTCTCGAGCTCTTCGATGCGCTCGGCCAAATCGAGGCGCGTCTCGTCCAACGACTCGGCGTAGCGACCGCGAACCGCCTCGCGCACCGATTCGTGGGCCAACGCCACCATGCTCGAGCCGGAGGCCACCGAGCGGTTGACGATCCCCTCGCCCTCGAGGCGATCGAGCGTGCGCTTGAACCGAGTGCTGCGCAGGTCCGACAGCTCGGCGAGCTGCTCCTCCGGAATCGGCGCCTCGACCAGGTACAAGATGCTGCCGAGCTCCCAGCCGGAGGCACCGAGTCCGTCGAGCCGGCTCTCGGAGCGCTGGGCGAGCGTCTTGTGCAGCTCTTCGGCCGCCGACGACGCCCCACGCAGCACCCAGTTGTCGGCCTCGCGCACGAGGATGCTCTCCTCGATCAGCACGCGCAGCGTCTCGCGAAAGCTCAGCGGGTGCCCGCCGGTGAGCTTGTCGAGCATGTTCGACAGCTCTTTGAGCGTGGGCGTGTCGCCGAGCACGCCGTGCAGCACCGCGAACATCTCCCGCGACGTGAACGGCCGCAGGCTCCACACCTCGGCGACCTGGTCACGCCCGAGCGCAGCGAGGATCGGGTTGATCTTCGAGTGAGGCTCGGTGGTCGCGCAGAACAGGATCGGCGCCTCGCTGTGGTCGATGCCGCGGCACAACATGTCGAACGCCACGCGCAGCGACTCGTGCCCGCGCGAAAGGTCCGACAGGTACAGCACGTACGGGTGCTCCTCGGCGCACGCGAGCAGGAACTCGGCGATCTGGTCGGCCTCGTTGGCCCCGCCCAAGCCCGACCGTGCGGCGGCGACCAGATTCTTGAACCGACGCACCGCGGCGGAGCGCTCGCCGAGCGCCGTGGCCAGCTGCGTGATCACGGACGCGAAGGGCCCGAACGCGGACTGATCGCTGCTCCACGCGCTGCCGGAGACGAACAGGCCGTCGCCGAGCTGGATCTCGCGCCGTAGCTCGGAGAACAGGCGCCCCTTGCCCATCCCTTCGGGGGCCTGCACGACCACCGTGCGGATGAGGCGGCCGCCGCGACGGAGCGCGGCGAGGGAGGCCGAGCTCGACGCGGCCGACAGCGACGCCGAGCTCAGCGACGCCGACGACAGCGCGTTGGCGCTGCTGGACGCCGCCGGGTCCGGCTCGAGGCTCGTGCCGTCGTCGCCGCTCTTGCCGTGGCCACGGGCGATGATGTCGCCGGCCTTGTCGAGCAGCAGCTCGAGGTAGTGCGCCCGGTCGACGAACGGCAGGTGCTCGACGAGCACCCGTGCGAACTCGCGACGATCGGCCTCGCTCTGCTGGCGATCGCGCAGGTGGCTGGCCTCGCGCCGCAGCAGCTCGAGCACGATGGCGCGGGCGCTCTGCGGGCGATCGTCGGGGTTGGGCTGCAGCATGCGCCCGATGAGCTCGGCGACGACCGGACCGGCCTGCGACAGCAACGCGCCGGCGAGCTCGGGTCGCCAGTCCTTTTGCGCGCGCAAGGCTTCCTTGAACGTCTTGCCGGGGAACGCCCGCTGCCCGCCACGGATCGCGGTGTAAAACGTCGCCGCGAGCGAGTAGATGTCCGAGCGCGCGTCGGTGCTCTGACCGCGGACCTTCTCCGGCGCCGAAAAGCCCGGGGTGCCGAGCACGACGATGCCGGTGCCGTCGGGTCCGATCTCCGCCGCGACCGCCTCGGTACCCCGAAGCATTCGTGCGAGACCGAAGTCGATGAGCTTGGCCTCGGGTTGGCCGTCGATGGTGTCGGCGGGGGTCACGAGCACGTTGCTCGGCTTGATGTCGCCGTGCACGAGCCCGAGCGCGTGGATGTAGTCGAGCGCGCGCGCGAGCTGCACGAACACCTCGACGATCGTCTCGCGCGACGCATCGGCCATGAAGGCCGTGAGCTCGACGCCCTGCACCAGCTCTTGCGTGAAGAAGAAGCTGTCGGTGTCGACACAGCGACCGAAGTCGTGGACCGCCGCGAGGTTGGGGTGGTGCAGCTGCGTCAGCAGCCGAAACTCGTCCTTGAAGGCCTGCGCGAGATTGTCACCGTGCGTGCTGGGCGGCCCGAAGCTGCGGGTTTGATAGCGCCGCGCGCCAGATCGCCCCAACTCCGAGCCCGGTCCGCGCGAGGCCGCGCTACCGCGCGAGCTGTCGGGCGGACCCGAGCTCGCATCCACGTCGCGACGGATGAGCTTGACCGCGACCATGCGGTCCTCGAGCTCGTCGCGCGCCTCGTAGACCGCGCCGAATCCCCCTCGACCGAGCACGCGCGAGATCGCATAGCGACGCGCGATGCGCTCCGGCATCGTGTCGGATTTTTCCTCGCCCGGGGCCGCTTGGGCGGCCCCGTTATCGGGGTCCGGCGAGCTCAAATTCGGCCTCGGGTTGTTCCGTCGTCTGGGGCGTAAAGCGCCGAAATTTCGCGGCGAGGGTAGCCGTAATGCCTCCCGAGCCACAACAGGCCCGGGCCTTCATCGTAC